>NZ_DASXNL010000097.1:0-11372 GCF_036495085.1 Phenylobacterium sp.
ATCGCCGGTGCGAAACGCGTCGCTACTTCCCAACGCTCACCAACCACCGATATGGCGCGCGAACGATTGCCGCCGTAGAACAGACTTCTCTCATGGAGGCGCATCATATGTCGGTTGTTCTCGATCAGACGGATCGGCGGATATTGCGGGAGTTGCAACACGACGCCACCCTGCCGGTCGCCCAGTTGGCCGAGAGGGCGTTCGTGTCCCAGACGCCGTGCTGGAAGCGCGTGAAGCGGCTGACCGAGGCCGGCGTCATCGAAAAGCGTGTCGCGATCCTCAATCGCGACGCGCTGGAGCTGGGCCTGGTGGTGTTCGTGGGCGTACGCACCAATCGTCACGACGAGGAATGGCTCAGCACCTTCGCCAAAGCCGCCGCAGCCCTGCCCGAGGTGGTCGAGTTCTACCGGATGTCCGGGGAGACGGACTATCTGCTGAAGGTCGTGGTGAAGGACATCGCCGCCTATGACGCCTTCTACAAGCGCCTGATCGCCGCCGTGCCGCTACAGGACGTCAGCTCCTCCTTCGCCATGGAGCAGATCAAGTTCACCACAGCGCTTCCGATCTGAACCGCCTGAGTTGACTTCCCTGCCGGGCGGGTCGCCAATTTCCCGATAACAATAGGCGTCGCGGGAGGATGTAGTGAGTTCCTGGAACTTCGCCGACGTGTGGGAAGCGATCGTCGGCGTCCAGCCGGGCCGCCCGGCGCACATCCAGGGCGAGCGCGTTGTGACATGGGGCGAGCTTGATGCACGCGCAGACGCCCTTGCCGCCCACCTGATCGCAAGCGGACTGGATCACCAGGCGAAGGTCGCCGCCTTCCTCTACAACGGCCCTGAGTACATCGAGACCTACTACGCCGCGTTCAAGGGCGGCTTCGCGCCGGTCAATACGAACTACCGCTATGGGCCCGAAGAGCTGTTCTACCTGTTCGACAACGCCGACGCCCAGGCCGTCGTCTTCCATGCCGGGTTCGCCGAGGTCCTGGAGGCCATCCGAGGCCGCCTGCCGGGTGTGAAGGCATGGATCGCCGTGGCCGAACCTGGCCATCCGGTCCCGGCCTGGGCGGAGGACTATGACGCCATCGTCGCCAGGGTTCCGGCTCAGCGACCGGTCAAGGCGCCCTGGGGCCGCTCCGGCGATGACCTTCTGCTGCTCTACACGGGCGGCACCACCGGAATGCCGAAGGGCGTCATGTGGCGCCAGGACGACCTCTTCAACGTGATCGGCGCGGGCGGTAACGCCTTGCTGGGCATTGCGCCTGCGACCTCCATCGAGGAACTCGTCGCGCGTATCCAGGCGCCGGATCATATCCGCCCCACGTCCCTCATCGCCTGCCCGCTGATGCACGGGACCGGGCAGTTTTCGACCCTGATCTGCTTCAACCAGGGCGGTACGGCGGCATTTCTGCCCTCGCGTCGGTTCAACGCCATCGAGCTCTGGGACGAGACCGATCGCCTGCAGGCGACGGCCATCGTGATCGTGGGCCTGGCCTTCTCGACACCCATGCTGGAGGCGCTGGAGGCCAATCCGGGACGCTGGGACCTCTCCACCGTGAAGTCCATGAGCTCTTCCGGATCGATGTGGAGCCAGGAGAACAAGCGCGGTCTCTTGAGCTTCGCCAAGAACGCCATGATCTTCGACAGCTTCGGATCGTCCGAAGCCGTGGGCCTTGGCCTCTCGGCCTCGGCGCCCGGCGCGGAGGTCGCAACCGCTGCGTTCGTCATCGGACCCAACTGCGCCGTCTTCTCGGAGGACGGTCGCCGGATCGAGCCAGGTTCGGGCGAGCGGGGTATGGTCGCCGTCACCGGTTTCCTGCCGATGGGCTACTACAAGGATGCGGAAAAGTCGGCGAAAACCTTCCGGACCCTTGAAGGCCAGCGGTGGAGCGTTCCCGGCGACTGGGCAGAGGTGAATGCCGACGGGACCCTGAAGCTCCTGGGCCGTGGCTCTGTCTGCATCAACACCGGAGGCGAGAAGGTCTTCCCGGAGGAAGTCGAAGAGGCGCTGAAGACCCACGCCGACGTTCGCGACGCCGTGGTCGTGGGCCTTCCCGATCCGCGGTTCGGCGAGCGGATCTGCGCCGTCGTCGAGGGTGAGGGCGCAGCCGAACCGACCCTTGCCGAGCTCTCAGAGCATGTCCGCGCGACGCTCGCCGGCTACAAGGCGCCGCGAGACCTCGTGCTGGTCGACACCATCGGCCGGGCTCCGAACGGCAAGGTTGACTACAAGGCCATCAAGGAGCGCGCCATGGCGCTGCTGGGCGCCGTCGCATAGGCAAAGCTCTGGCATAGTTTACGAAGCTTCACCGTGATGTGACGAACCGAAATATATTGTTGCCCAAATGTTTCGCATCGGCGCGTTGCATAGAAGCAACTGGGCCGCGCAGAAAAGCTTTGCCAGAGAATTCTATTCGCCACTTCTACCGCTCTTGCCCCAAACCTGCCCTTTTTTGCTTCCTTGACTCTTTTCCACGAGTCATGGCGGAGAGCTAGTGCTCGCCGCTTCATCTGCGAGTTGAGGGGTCCCGCCATGCTCGCCTGGGTTGTAATCGTCGCCCATACCGCCTTCCTGGTCGGCTGGCCGGTCGCCGAGACATCGATCCGGAACCATCGGCTCAAACAGGCGCGTGCGATGTCTCAGGTCCCTGAGTCCGGCGAGGCCTACGTCAGAGCAGCATAGATCGCCCCTGTCGGCCGCTTGGCCCGCGGCGCTCGCGTATCAGCGCGCAGGTTCAGGCGCCATCGAATGTCGGCTGCGGATGACACGCGCCTTGGGCATTTCTGCGCCGGCTTCGCCAAGCGGCCAGATTGAGCTTATCGCCGGCGCGAAGCGTCAGATGTGCTTCAGGCTGCGGACAAACTCGACAAGCGTCGCGCGCGGCGCGCCGCGTGGAAGCACCGAGTAGGCGCGAAGCAGTTCAAGCGCGCCAGGCTCGGACAGCAGGGCCGCGACCTCGTCGATCGCCCCGCTCGCCGGATTGATTTCGCCGAACATCTCGGAGACCGGCGCGTGCAAGGTCGTCGCGATGCGCGAGAGCATGGAGGCGCTGACGCGATTGGCGCCGCGCTCGTATTTCTGGATTTGCTGGAACGTTACGCCCGCCGCCTCGGCCAACGCCTGCTGCGACATACCCCTGACCCTGCGCAGCAGCCGGATCCTCGCGCCCACCGCGATATCAATGGGATCAGCTGGGGCCTCCGGATTGCGGGCCATGGTATCTCCGAAACAAACTCGCACCACAGTTAACCAGTGCGACGCGAGGGTCCATCCGTCGGCGGCGCCCAATCGGCCTGGCTCGCCTGGTCAGTGATCAGGAAGCAGGCTTCGGCGATGGCGATCCCCACCGCTCGGCGCAACTTGCCGATGGTCGGCGCTTCGCGCTCGAGCGCCATGAGTTCTTCTTCGTAAGAGGTCAATAACTCCACGAGATTCTGTGAAAGGGTCCGCGTACGCTCCGCACTGATCTGGCTCATCTCTCCCCCAGAGGGACTCCCGAAGAGAGCGTCGAGCATCGGCCGGCCAATTGCAAGCCGATGCGCCCGTGAGGTCGCCGCGCGGCTGAACCAGGCGGCGGGCGGTTGCGACGATGGCCGCAGGAGCCACCGGCCGACATCCCCGAAAACCTGTCAGTGAAGCAGGTGGGCCAAAGGTTTCCGCAGCGATGCCGGCGGCTCCGCAGACTCAGCAATTGGCTCCTGCGGCTCGGCGGCCATGGCATAGCGGCGCACGCCGCCCGCGCGGCAGACCTCGGCGTTCATGCGCGCGAAAGTCTCGTCCCACGACATCGTCGAAAGCACCGCATCGACCCGCCTGAGCCAGGACCTCCTCGAGCGCGCGAGATCGAGCGCTCGTTCGCAGGCTGCGACGAACTCCTGCAGCGTCGCTGCGACCGCGACGGCGTCGAGGCCGCCATAGAGGGTGACAACCTCGGCGACAGGGGTCGAGACAACCGGACGGCCTGCGGCCAGATACTCCAGCGTCTGGGTGGGGCTTAAGAATCTGGTGGTCTCGTCGACGACGAAAGGCGCCAGGGCGACGTCCCAGCCGCCGAGGTAGCGGGGCAGCTCCTCGTGGGCCTTGGGGCCGAGGTAGTGCAGGTTCGCCCGCTTGGGCAGGTCGGCGGATTTAAGTCTCAGCACCGGCCCGACCAGCACCAGGCTCCAATGCGGGCGCGCATCGGCCAGGGCCGCCAGCAGGCCAAGGTCCATCTGTTCGTCGATCACGCCCAGAAAGCCAAGTCTCGGCCCCGGAATGACGGCTTGGTCGGCCGGCTCGGCGCCGGCGAGCCTGGCCTTGGCGAAGTGCGCGCGATCGACGCTCGAGGGGAAGGCATGGACATTGTGGTGCCGGCCCCGCTTGGCCTCCCAAAGGCCATAGCCGCCTGTGAAGACCACGTCGGCGACGCCCATCAGTTCGTCCTCGAGGAGGCTCAGCTGCGAGCTTGCGTATCCGGTTTCGGTGAGCTCGTCGCTGCAATCATAGACGGTGCAGATCGCCTCCAGATGCCGCGAAAAGCTGAGCGCTGCCGGCGCGTCGTACCAGCGGATCACGTCCTGGCCGTAGCCGGCCAGCATACCGTCCAGCAGCAGTCCCAGCATTGCGTCGCGCTCGGCTCCGGCGCCGCCCTCGGGCAGCACCGGTGTCACGACGATGACGCCGCTATCTGCGCAGGTGCGAGCGTCCAGCCGTGGGCAGGTCTGAAGCGAACCGGGGACGGGCTCCTCCCAGTAGATCACGCGGCGCCCTCTGGCGAAGCGCGCCATGAGCTGGTGTGAGCGCTGGTGGATCGAACTCCAGCGATGCCGGGAGAAGCAGATCAGGGTCTGTCGGCCGCGGGAACGCGGCCCGAAGAAATGGGTTGGGGCTGGGGCAGCGCAATCCGCGCTTGGAACCCATTGGGTGTTCAAGGGCGCGACCTTCCTCAGAAGCTGAAATACCAACCCCGCAATGCCAACCCCGCAATGAGAACTCCGAGACGCCCTGGAAGGTTCCGCGCGACAGCCTCGAACGGCCACGCTCTACAATATAGCGCGTGAGATACCGGGTTACTCGATTGAATTATTCAATCCATGGCGGAAGCCGGACTGTCTAGAGCGTCAACTTCGACTTGCGGCGACCAGCAGAACCCCTGAGACCGGAGCCGTAGGCTGGATTGCGCTCCCAGCGAAGCGCATCGGCGACGATGTCCTCAAGCGCCGAGCGCTGCGCGCTCCAGCCCAGGAGGTCCTGCGCACGGCGCGGGTCGGCGACGAGGCTCGGCGGGTCGCCGGCCCGCCGGGCGCCCACACTGTGCGGGACGGGACGGCCGACAGCGCGGCCGACGGCCTCTACGACCTCGCTCACCGAGCGGCCTTCCCCGGTGCCCACGTTCACCGGCTCAAATGCGCCGGCGGCGAGATCGACCTCGAGGGCGGCCACGTGCGCGGCGGCAAGGTCGCTGACGTGGATGTAGTCGCGCAGGCACGTGCCGTCCGGCGTCTCGAAGTCCCGGCCGAAGACGGTGAGCGGCCGGCCGTCCCCGATCGCGGCGGCAATGGCGAGCGGAATGAGGTGGGTTTCGGGCTCGTGGGCCTCGCCGATCACGCCTGAGGGATCGGCGGCGGCGGCGTTGAAGTAGCGCAGCGCAACTGCGCTCAGCCCATAGGCGCGGCACTGCGCCTGGATAAGCCACTCGGCGGCGAGCTTGGTGTCGCCGTATGGACTGGCCGGCGCCTTCTCGGCGGTCTCGGCGATCGTTTCCAACGCGCCTCTTGCACCTTGGCCGTAGACCGCGGCGCTGGATGAGAAGACCAGCCGCCCCACCGCGCGTTCCCGAAGGACCGTGAGCAGCGTCGTGGTCCCCGAGACGTTCACATCCCAGAAAAGATCCGGATGGGTCACCGAGCGTCCCACCTCGATCAGCCCGGCGAAATGGATCACCGACTTGACCCCGTGGGCCTCGATCGCTTCGCCCAACGCCACGGGATCGCGGATGTCGCCGTGGACAAAAGGTCCCCAGCGGACCGCCTCGCGAAAGCCCGAGTTCAGATTGTCGTACACCACCGGCCTGAAGCCCCGCTCGTGAAGGGCCTTGGCCGTGTGCGCTCCGATATAGCCCGCCCCGCCGGTGACCAGCACGGAGGGCTTCTTTCCGCGATCCATGGAACCGATAGTGACGCCGCCAGGCCTCAAGTTCCAGTTAAGGCCCGCCGGGCGCCGCCGGGCGCGCTCGGCATCAGTGGGATTCGCGGGTGACGTGCGCGGATGATTTGCCGACCGGGAAATCGAGGTCGACGCCCCTATCGGCCTGCTTCAGAAGGGCGGATCAGCTCACCCCTCAAAGAGCGGCAGCGCCAGTCCTTTCACGCCGGTCTCGACGGCGAAGAGGCTGCCGGCCAGCGGCTGGCCGGCGCGAGCCTGCGCCGTGAGCCCGTCCCAGGCGCTGGTCACGAAGAGCGTCGTCATGTCCTCGCCGCCGAACGCACAGCTCGTCGGCTGGTCCACCAGCATGGGGATCACCTGATCTCTTTTTCCATCGGGCGCATAGCGCACCAGGCGCCGCCCGCCCCACTGGGCGTTCCACAGATAGCCCTGGGCGTCGACCGCCGAGCCATCGGGCGCAGCCGATGTTCCGCGGGTATGGGCGAAGGCCGTCATCTTCGTCAGGTCAGCCGTCTCGTGGGCGAAGATGGTCTGCAGCCTGGAGTCCGCCACATAGAGCCGCGTGCCGTCGGGACTGACGGAGAGCGTGTTGGGGATGTGGATGCCGCTCAGCACCCGCTGGGTTTCGAACGCCGCCGTCGTGCGGAAGACAGATCCGTGCTGCTTTCCGTGGTCGTCATCCATGACGCTCCACCAGAAGTTTCCTTCCAGGTCGACCTTGCCGTCGTTGGTGCGAAACCCCGGCGGCAGGTCGAAGGGCTGCACGATCTCCAGGGTCCCGGCGTCAGGGTCGCAGATCGCCAGGCCCTTTTCGGTGGCGATCAGGAGGCCGCCCTTGCGTCTTGGAACCGCCGCGCTTGCCCGCACCCCGAGGTCAAAGGCGCCCCGGTCATCGGTCTTCGGCTCATACCAGGCGAGCCGCTTGCCTTTAATGTCGAACCAGTAGAGCCGGCCCTCGCCAGGCGACCAGCAGGGGCCCTCCCCCAGGCGGTCGCCGGATTTCACGACGCAGCGCACGTTCATTCAAGAGCCTCCGCCGCCAGCCTAACCAAGAACCCTAAGGAACGCCGCAGCGCGATGAAGCGGCCGCCCGTTAGCGCGGCAGCTTCGAGGCGCCCATCAGGTGCTCGTCCACGGCGCGTGCGCACTGACGACCCTCGCGGATCGCCCAGACCACCAGCGACTGGCCGCGGCGCATGTCACCGCAGCTGAAGATGTTGCGCACCGAGGTCTGGTAGTTGACGACGTTGGCAGCCACGTTGCCGCGCGGATCGAGATCGACGCCGCCGCTTTCCACCAGGCCTGCCGTCCGCGGGCCGGTGAAGCCCATGGCCAACAGCACGAGATCAGCCTTCAGCGTGAAAGCAGCGCCCTCGACATCGCGCATCTGCATGCGTCCGTCCGCGCCGGCCAGCCATTCCACACGGGTGCATTCCAACGCCGTGATGTGGCCGTCCTTGCCGATCGCGCGCCGGGTGACAACGGCGAAGTCGCGCTCGCAGCCCTCTTCCTGCGAAGAGGAGGTGCGCAGCTTGAGCGGCCAGTCCGGCCAGGTCAGGGCCTTGTTCTCGCGCGCAGGCGGTTCGGGCATGATCTCGAGCTGGGTGACCGAGAGCGCGCCTTGGCGGTTGGACGTCCCAATGCAGTCGCTGCCGGTGTCGCCGCCGCCGATCACCACGACGTGCTTGCCCGCCGCCGAGATCGCCCCGCCGGGCGCGGCGATCAGTTCGTCATCGCCGGCGTTGCGCTTGTTCTGCTGGGTAAGGAAATCCATGGCGTAGTGCACGCCCGCCAGCTCGCGGCCCGGGACTTCCAGATCGCGCGGCGCCTCGGCGCCGCCGGCCATCACCAAGACGTCGTAATCGTCCAGCAGGCGCTGGACCGAGACCGTCACGCCCACTTCGAACCCGGCGCGGAAGATCACGCCTTCGGCCTCCATCTGCCGGATGCGCCGGTCGATGAGATCCTTCTCCATCTTGAAGTCGGGGATCCCGTAGCGGAGCAGGCCGCCGATCCGGTCGGACTTCTCGAACACCGTGGGCGCATGGCCGGCGCGGGCGAGTTGCTGGGCGCAGGCAAGGCCGGCGGGGCCCGATCCCACCACGGCGACCCGCTTGCCGGTGCCGCGCGGCGACATCTGCGGCGTGATCCAGCCTTCATCCCAGCCGCGATCGACGATCGAGCACTCGATCGATTTGATGGTCACCGGATTGTCGTCGATGTTCAGCGTGCAGGACGCTTCGCAAGGGGCGGGACACACCCGGCCGGTGAACTCCGGGAAGTTGTTGGTCGACTGCAGGTTCTCCAGCGCCGCCTTCCACTGGTCGCGATAGACCAGATTGTTGAAGTCGGGGATCTGGTTATTGACCGGGCAGCCCTGGTGGCAGAACGGAATGCCGCAATCCATGCAGCGGGCCGCCTGCTGGCTCACCTGCGCCGCCGGCAAGGGCTGGACGAATTCCTTCCAGGTTTTCAGGCGCGCTCCCACCTTGTCGTAGGTGCGGTCGCTGCGCTCGATCTCGAGGAAGCCGGTGGGCTTGCCCATCGGTGATATACTCCAGGACTTGGGGTGGTTATTCCGCAGCGACGGCGGCGGCCGCCTTGCGGTCGGTGGTGAGCTCGAGGAGCGCGCGGCGGTAGTCGGTGGGCATCACCTTCACGAACGAGCCCAGCGCCTGATCCCAGTTGGCCAGGATCTCGGCGGCGCGCGCGCTCTTGGTGTGGAGATGGTGGCGCTCGATCAGGATGCGCAGTCGCTCGGCGTCGAAGCGCAGCATGTCGCCCATGCCGTTGTTGTCCACCGAGACGGGCCGCTGGGTCGGGCGATGCGCCTCCTCGGCGCTGTTGGCCGCGCCCGGCGTTGCCGGGGCGAGACGTTCCAGCTCGACCATGGCCTTGTTGCAGAGCGCATCGAACCGGCCGGCCGGGTCGTAGACGTAAGCCACCCCGCCGCTCATTCCGGCCGCGAAGTTGCGTCCGGTGTCGCCCAGGACGACCACCACGCCGCCGGTCATATATTCGCAGCCGTGGTCGCCCAGGCCCTCGACGACCGCGACGGCGCCTGAGTTGCGCACCCCGAAGCGCTCGCCCGCCACGCCCTCGAAATAGGCCTCGCCGGCGATGGCGCCGTAGAGGACCGTATTGCCGACGATGATGTTGCGGGTGGGCTCGCGCCGGGATTCGGGCGGCTGGCGCACGACCACCCGGCCCCCGGAGAGGCCCTTGCCGACGTAGTCGTTGGCGTCGCCGATCAACTCCAGCGAAACGCCGCGGGCGGCAAAGGCGCCGAAGCTCTGGCCGGCGTTGCCGCGGAAGCTGAGCGATATGGTATCGTCGGGGAGGCCAGCGTGGCCGTAGCGGCGGGCGACCTCACCGGAGAGCATGGCGCCCACCGTGCGGTTGACGTTGCGCACCGGATATTCGCCGCGCACCGGCTTGCCGCTTTCGAGCGCCGGCCCGGCGGCTTCGATCAGGACGTTGTCCAGAGCCTTGCCGAGACCGTGGTCCTGCCGGTCCTGGTTCCACAGACCCTTCGCTGCTTCGGCGGGAGCCGCATAGAGGATGCGCGAAAGGTCGATCCCTTGCGCCTTCCAGTGGTCTACGGCCGGATCCAGATCGATGCGGTCGACGCGGCCGATCATCTCGTTGACCGTCGCAAACCCCATCTCGGCCATGATCTCGCGCAACTCTTCGGCCACGAAGAAGAAGTAGTTGATCACGTGCTCCGGCTGGCCGGTGAAGCGCGCGCGCAGCACCGGGTCCTGCGTCGCCACGCCCACCGGGCAGGTGTTGAGGTGGCACTTGCGCATCATGATGCAGCCGGCGGCGATCAGCGGCGCCGTGGCGAAGCCGAACTCGTCGGCGCCCAGGAGGGCCCCGATGGCGACATCGCGACCGGTGCGCAGCCCGCCATCCACCTGCACGGCGATGCGGGTGCGAAGCCCGTTGAGCAACAGGGTCTGCTGGGTCTCGGCGAGGCCGATCTCCCAGGGTGAGCCCGCATGGGTGAGCGAGGTGAGCGGTGAGGCCCCCGTCCCGCCCTCGAATCCGGAGATGGTCACGTGGTCGGCGCGCGCCTTGGCGACGCCGGCGGCAACCGTGCCCACGCCAACCTCGGACACCAGCTTCACCGAGATGCGGGCCGCCGGATTGACGTTCTTCAGGTCGTGGATGAGCTGGGCAAGGTCCTCGATCGAATAGATGTCGTGGTGCGGCGGCGGCGAGATGAGGCCCACGCCGGGCGTCGAGTGCCGGACGCGGGCGATATTCTTGTCGACCTTGTGGCCGGGCAGCTGTCCGCCCTCTCCCGGCTTTGCGCCCTGGGCCATCTTGATCTGGATGTCGTCGGCGTTGACCAGGTACTCGGTTGTCACCCCGAAGCGCCCGGAAGCCACCTGCTTGATGGCCGAACGCATGGAATCGCCGTTGGGCAGGGGCTTGAACCGATCGCTCTCCTCGCCGCCCTCGCCGGTGTTGGAGCGCCCGCCGATGCGGTTCATGGCCATGGCCAGGGTCGTGTGCGCTTCACGGCTGATCGAGCCGAAGCTCATCGCGCCGGTGGCGAAACGCTTGACGATCTCGACCGCCGGCTCGACGTCGGCAAGCGCGATCGGCTTGTCGGCGGGCTTTAGGCGCATGAGGCCGCGCAGCGTCAGGAGCCGCTCGGACTGCTCGTTGATGTCGCGGGCGAACGCGCGATAGTCGTCCGGCAGGTTTCCACGCACGGCATGCTGCAGGCGAGATACCGAATCCGGCGTCCAGGCATGGCTCTCGCCGCGTAACCGCCAGGCGTACTGGCCGCCGACATCGAGCATGTTCTGGTAGATCGGGTTGTCGCCATAGGCGTCGCGGTGGCGACGGATTGCTTCGCCGGCGATCTCGGGCAGGCCGACGCCTTCGATGGTGGAGGCCGTACCCGTGAAGTACTTCCCGATCAGGCTCGAGGAGAGGCCGACCGCGTCGAAGATCTGGGCGCCGCAATAGGACTGGTAGGTGGAGATGCCCATCTTGGACATCACCTTCAAGACGCCCTTGCCGATCGCCTTGATGTAGTTCTTGCGGACATCATAGGCGGAGAGCGCCAGGCCGTTCTCGGTGCGAAGCTGCTCGATGGTCTGGAACGCCAGGTAGGGGTTCACGGCCTCTGCGCCATAGCCGGCCAGCACGCAGAAATGGTGCACTTCGCGCGCTTCGCCGGTCTCGATGACGAGGCCCGTCTGCATGCGCAG
>NZ_DASXNL010000098.1:0-64520 GCF_036495085.1 Phenylobacterium sp.
ATGCCGACCGCGGTGATCGCATAGCCGATCGAGGAGACCTTGTTCCAGTAGGCGAAGCCTTCCGGGTAGTCGACGTAACGACGCGGCATGCCCTGCAGGCCCAGGAAGTGCTGCGGGAAGAAGATCACGTTCACGCCCACGAAGGTGATCCAGAAGTGGGTCACGCCCAGCCACTCGCGGTACTTCACGCCGAAGATCTTCTCGAACCAGTAGTAGAAGCCGGCGAAGATCGCGAACACGGCGCCGAGGCTCAGCACGTAGTGGAAGTGGGCCACCACGTAGTAGGTGTCCTGGAATTGGTAGTCGACGCCGGCATTGGCCAGGACGACGCCGGTGACGCCGCCCAGGGTGAACAGGAAGATGAAGCCGATCGCCCACAGCATGGGCGTCTTGAAGTCGATCGACCCGCCCCACATCGTGGCGATCCAGCTGAACACCTTGATGCCCGTGGGCACCGCGATGACCATCGTGGCGGCGACGAAATAGGCCGTCAGGTTCACGTTCATGCCGGTGGTGAACATGTGGTGCGCCCACACCAGGAAGCCGATGAAGCCGATGGCCACCATGGCGTAGGCCATGGCGAGATAGCCGAACACCGGCTTGCGGCTGAAGGTCGACACGATGTGGCTGATCATGCCGAAGCCCGGCAGGATCAGGATGTACACCTCGGGGTGACCGAAGAACCAGAACAGGTGCTGGTACATGACCGGGTCGCCGCCGCCGGCCGCGTCGAAGAAGTGGGTGTGGAAGTTGCGGTCGGTGAGCAGCATGGTGATCGCGCCGGCCAGCACAGGCAGCGAGAGCAGAAGCAGGAACACCGTCACCAGGATCGACCAGACGAACAGCGGCATCCGGTGAAGCGTCATGCCGGGCGCACGCATGTTGAAGATCGTGGTGATGAAGTTGATGGCGCCAAGGATCGAGCTGGCGCCGGCAAGGTGGATGGCCAGGATCGCGCAATCCATCGCCGGACCCGTGTGGCCCGACGTCGATAGCGGTGCGTACATGGTCCATCCGCCGCCGAACCCTCGTCCCGGTCCGCCGTCGACGAACATCGACGTGCACAACATGATCCACGAGGCGACCAGCAGCCAGAAGGAGATGTTGTTCATCCGCGGGAAGGCCATGTCCGGCGCGCCGATCATCAGCGGCACGAACCAGTTGCCGAATCCGCCGATCATCGCCGGCATGACCATGAAGAAGATCATGATCAGGGCGTGCGCGGTGACCACGACGTTGTAGCCATGCTTAGACCCTTCGATCAGGCCCAGCTGGGCGATCAAGGAGTGCGGCTGGAAGACCTGGATCCCCGGCTCGGCGAGCTCCCAGCGGATCAAGCCGGAGAGCGCCCCGCCCACCAGGCCCGCCATGATGGCGAACAGGATGTAGAGGGTGCCGATGTCCTTGTGATTGGTCGAGAACAGCCAGCGAGCGATGAAGCCCGGCTTGTGGTCGTGGGTGTCGTGATGATCGTGGGCGGCGGCGTGGGCCATCTTACGCGGGTCCTGGATCAGTGCGCGGCCGGCGCCGGGAGCGCTGGCGTGGTGGTGGGGGCGGGGGCGGCGGCCACAGTCGTCGGCGCTGCGGCGGGCTTGGCGGCGGTCTTGGAGGCCACCCAGGCGTCGAAGTCGGCCTGGCTCACCACCTTCACCTCGATCGGCATGAAGGCGTGGTCCACGCCGCAGAGCTCACGGCAGCTGCCATAGTAGGTGCCGATCCGGTCGACCTTGAACCAGGTCGAATTCACCCGGCCGGGGACGGCGTCCATGATTACGCCGAAGGCCGGCACGGCGAAGGCGTGGATCACGTCAGCGCCCGTTACCAGCACCTGGATCGTCTGGTTCACCGGGACTACGAGCGGCTGGGTGGCCGCCAGACGGTACGGCACGCCCTTGGCCTTGGCCTGATCCTCAGGAAGCACGTTGGAGACGAATTCGGGGATCTTCTTGTCCGGATATTCGTAGCCCCAGTACCACTGATAACCGGTGGCTTTCACGGTCATGTAGGGCTTGGGCATGTCGTGGTACTCGAACAGAAGCTTGAACGAGAAGACCGCGATCACCACGAGAATCAGCACCGGGACCAGCGTCCAGGCGACCTCGAGCGGGGTATTGTGGCTCCACTTCGCCGGCACCGGGTTCGCCCGCTTATTGAACCGGACGATGCACCAGATCAGCAGCCCCAACACGAAGAACGTGATCCCCGTGATGATCGGCAGCAGGATCGCGTTGTGGAAGAAGATTGCGTCATGCTTCAGGGGCGTGACCCCAGGCTGCATGCCCATCGCCCCGTCTGTAGGCTGACCGATTAGATCGGCCGCAAAGGCCGACGCACTCCAAAACGCTGTCACCGCGCCGGTCGCGATTCCCGCCGCCAACGCCTGCATCCCCTGAAACCTAGACTTCATGTCCCCTCGGTCTGGTTGGCCGGCCTCGCCGCGCGAATCTGGCGGTCGAGTCGACTGAACAGAACGGCGCGCGCAGGCGCTCACGCGCCGCCTAGCCCTTCATCGCGGGTGCATACGCGCATCGCTTGTGCTTGCCAAGGCGCTAGGACGCGACCACGGCGCCGCTGTGCGCACGGCGGCGGAAAGAAGCCCGAACAACCACGTTCTTTGGCAATTTTCAGCGATCCGCGTTCGAAAGGAGCGGGTCCGCCGCATCGCGATTTGTGATTCATGGGTGAGCACGGCCGCCGGGGCCCGCCATGACGCTGTGGCGAAATAGCCGCCGCCTGTCGCAAGTCGCTGGGTGACGCCCCGCGGTCGCCCTCCTATCTTGCTGGGATGAACGCCCACACCCCCTCCCCCTCGATCCTCGAATCAGCCGGCGTCGCCCCCGATCGGGCCGGCGACATCCTAGGCGAGGCGCTGCGAGGCGCTGACGACGGCGAACTGTTCGTAGAACGCTCCGAAAGCGAAAGCTTCCTGTTCGACGACGGCCGGCTGAAATCGGCGGCGTTCGACGCCACGGAGGGATTCGGCCTGCGCGTGGTGGCCGGCGAGACGGCCGGCTACGCCCACGCCAGCGAGATCTCCGAGGCCGCCATCGGTCGCGCCGGCCAGTCGGCGGCCCTGGCCAAGCGAGGCTACTCGGGCGTCGCCGCCGAGGGGCCGCGTGCGACCAACGCCAAGCTCTATGGTGAGGACGATCCCCTCGCTTCGCCGGATTTCTCGGACAAGGTCGCCCTGTTGCAGGAGATCGACGCCTGGGCCCGCAACCGCGACCCGCGCGTCGTACAGGTGATGGCTTCGCTGGCCGGCGAGCGACGCACGGTCGAGATCCTGCGCGCCGACGGGCGGCTGCTCCGCGACATCAGGCCGCTGGCCCGCATCAATGTGCAGATCACCGTCGAAGGCGATGGCAAGCGTGAAAGCGGCTACTCGGGGGCCGGCGGCCGCGCGGGCTTCGAGGCCTGGATCACCCCGCAGAAGTGGCAGGAGCAGGTCGATGAGGCGCTGCGCCAGGCGCTGGTCAACCTCGAGGCCGTCCCCTGTCCCGCCGGGGAGATGGATGTGGTCCTGGGCCCCGGCTGGAACGGGGTCCTGTTGCACGAGGCCGTAGGCCACGGGCTGGAAGGCGACTTCAACCGCAAGGGCACGTCGGCCTTTTCGGGCCGCATCGGCGAGCGGGTCGCCGCGCCGGGCGTCACCGTATTCGACGACGGCGCGATCCAGGGTCGCCGCGGCTCCCTGACCATCGACGACGAAGGCACCCCGACCGGCCGCACGGTACTGATCGAGGACGGCGTGTTGGTGGGATACATGCACGACCGGATGAGCGCGCGATTGATGGGGTTAGAGCCCACAGGAAACGGACGGCGCCAGTCCTACGCCCACCTTCCCATGCCCCGGATGACCAACACCGGCATGATGGCCGGCGACACCCCCCGCGAGGAGATGATCGCCTCGACCAAGCGCGGTCTCTATTGCGCCAATTTCGGCGGCGGCCAGGTGGACATCACAAACGGCAAGTTCGTCTTCCAGTGCACCGAGGCCTATCTGATCGAGGACGGCAAGGTCACGACCCCGGTGAAAGGCGCGACCTTGATCGGGGATGGACCGTCGGCCCTCACACGCGTGACGATGATCGGCAACGACTTCGGGTTCGATCCCGGCGTCGGGGTTTGCGGCAAGTCCGGCCAGAGCGTGCCGGTCGGCGTCGGCCAACCCTCCCTCAAAATCACCGGGCTGACGGTCGGAGGAACCAGCGTCTGACGCACCGATTGACTCTTAGATTTACAGCTGTAGTTTTCAGCTGGCGTCAGTGGCCGATGCACAACCTGTCGGCGAATTAATCCAGGTTACGGTCATTTAATTGGCCCCTGGAAGCCGGCGCGGGCCACCTGCGCGGACTTCTGGGGAGTTGCATGCTGTTCCTTGTCCTCGCCCAGGTGGCGGCCGGCGCCGCGCCTGTCGCAATCACAGATTCAGTCGCAGGCAAGGGCGTCGTGTCCTACGGGCCGGAGTTCTTCGCCGCGCAGAATCCGAACAACGCCCTCGACATGGTGGGTCGACTCCCGGGTTTCATCCTCGATACGGGCGACACCGTGCGCGGCTTCGAGGGCGCGGCGGGCAACGTTCTGATCGACGGTCAGCGTCCCTCGTCCAAGACCGACGCCCTGGACCTGATCCTGCAACGCACGCCGGCCTCCAAGGTCGCGCGCATCGATGTGATCCGCGGCGGGGCGCCCGGCATCGACATGCAGGGCAAGACGGTGATCGCCAACGTGATCCTCAAGACCGGCGGCGGCACGCGGGGCCTGATGGCGCTCTCCAACTACACCCTTGGCGACGGGCGCACCTTCCTGGCCGGGCGCGCCGAAGCCTCGGGCGCCTGGGGAGGTCAGCGCACATGGGAAGCGGCGCTGCGCGCCGGCTCCAGCCCGGACGACGGGGTATCGACGGGCCGCAGCGAGACCACCTTTGCGGACGGCAGCCCCACGCAAGTGGCGCTTCTCGAATCCCGAGGCACGGACGTCAACGGCTCGGCCACCGGGGCCGTCGAAACCCCTCTGGCCGGCGGGCGGCTCCGGCTGAGCGGTCGGCTCTACCAGGAAAAATTCGACGAGCCGGAAGTCGACACGATCATCGCGCCCACGCCGGACGTCCAGACCTTTGGCTACGTGCAGAAGACCACCGACACCGAACTCGGCGGACGCTACAGCCGCGCGTTCGGGTCCAGCACCAACCTGGAGCTGATGGCGTTGCGGACAACACGTGATCGCGACACCGATTCACTGTCCGTCATCTCCGGGTCGATCAGCGACTTTCTGTCCACGGCGAAAAGCAGCGAGGCCATCGTCCGCGGGGTGGTCAAGCGCCGCTTCGGCGAACGCGTTTCGCTTGAGGCGGGCGCGGAGGGCGCTGACAACAAGTTGGACAGCCGCACCCGCTTCACCGTCGACGCCGTCGATCAGCCCCTGCCTGCCGCCAACGTTCAAGTCGAGGAAAAGCGAGCCGAGATCTTCGCCAAGGGCACTTGGCGGCCGAGCGCCAAATGGACCATTGACGGGGCGCTCCGGTATGAAGGTTCCGACATCACCTCGAGAGGCGATGTCGTTTTTGCCAAGACCCTTTATTTCGCCAAGCCCCGGCTAACGGTGAGTTGGGATCCCATCGCCGCGACCGAGGTGCGCCTTCGCCTCGAGCGGTGGGTCGGTCAGCTCGATTTCAACTACTTCGTCGCCTCGTCGAACCTCAACAACAGTGTCGGTGTCACCGCGGGCAACCCCGACCTGAACCCGCAGCAGGCGTGGATCAGCGAGATCGCCGTCGAGCAGCAGCTGTGGAAGGGCGCCAGCGTCCTGCTCACCGCCCGCCATCAACAGCTTTCCGACGTGATCGATCTCGGGCCGGTGTTCGCCAGCGACGGGACGGTGTTCGATCGTCCGACCAATATCGGCGACGGGACCGAAGATGAGCTGATCTTCGATTTCACCTTGCCGTTCGATCGGCTGGGCTGGGCGGGCGCGCTCGTCAAAGGTGAGGTGCTGCGGCGGTGGACCGATGTTCGCGACCCGACGACGGGCGAGCACCGCGAGATATCCGGCCTGCACCCCAGTGACTGGAACCTGAGTTTCAGCCAGGACCTGCCGAAACAGAAGCTGACCTTCGGGGTCGATTTCTACGGCGGCTTCCGGCGCAACTACTTCCGCTTCGACCAGATCGAGAACTTCAAGCTCGCGACCTACATCCGGCCCTACGCGGAGTGGAAGCCGACGCCGGCCTGGAGCCTCCGAGTGGAACTGCCGCTCGTTAATGCGCCTCCGGTCCGCCTGCGCGACACCTTCCAGGTCTTCCCAGGTCCGCGCAATCTAGGCGGACAGCCTGACATTCAGGATCGGCACTTCAGCTTCCCGAACGGCCTTTATCTCCGCGTGCTGAAAAACTTCAACTGACCGCAGGCGGCGCCTGCGAACGCCAATTCGCTCCGCGCCTCTTTCGGCGCGCAGGACTTTAGGAGGCGCGATCCGCGGGGATCGCGATCGCCTCAGGCTGGATGTGGCCGGCCGCCTCGTTCGCCCCGTTCGCCCAATGCTTGATGAAGAAGCTGGCGGCGATGAACACGACCCCGCAGCCGACACCCGCCCACCCCAGCTTGTTGAAGCCGTCGAGCGAGGTCATCAGCGCGCCGTGCGGATCCAGCACCTGCCCCCCCACCGTCTCGGTCCCCATCAGCCCGGCGATCTTGCCGCCGACAAACTGGGCGATGGAGGAGGACAGGAACCAGACCGCCATCATGAAGGAGACGATCGAGGCCACCGATAGCTTGGTGATCTCAGAGAGGCCCACCGGCGACAGGAAGAGCTCGCCCGTGGTGTGCAAGAGGTAGAGCAGGCCCAGCATGAACAGCGGCATGCGGAAATGCTCATCGGCCATGCCCTGCGCCCAGACCACCACCAGGAAACCCAGACCGACTTGGACGAGGCCCAGCCCGAACTTCATTGTCGGGTCAGGATCGCGACCGCGGGCGGCCAGCCAGGCCCACATAGCCGCAAAGATCGGCGCGAAGATCAGGATGAAACCGGCGTTGAACGACTGGGTCTGGGCGGCCGACACGCCCATCAGATCGACGTTTCGTGCTGCGAACAGGTTCAGTGAGGTGCCGGCTTGTTCGAAGAGCGTGAAGAACACCACCGCGCCGAAGATCAGCACCATGGCCAGGCCCATGCGCTCCCGTTCCACCCGAGTGCACTTCGCCACCATGAAATAGCCGATGTAGGCGATGGACAGGACCGTGCAGATCCCCAGTCCCCATCCCACGATGGTGTTCACCTGCACGAGGAAATAGACCGGGATGACGCCAAGCAGGCCCAGCGCATAGATCGTCCACTCGCGGTTGACCGGGCCGACGACCTTTTCCCGAAGCACCGCCGGCGCCGGCGGCTCGCCATGGCCCTCCAGGTATTTGCGGCCGAGCATGAAGACAACGAAGCCCGCGCTCATGCCGACGCCCGCCAGGCCGAAGCCGGCCCACCAGCCGATGCTTTCACCCACCAGGCCGCAGAGCACCGAGGCCCAGAACGCGCCGAGGTTGATGCCGTAATAGTAGAGGGTGAACCCGCTATCGCGCCTGGGGTCGCCTTGCGGATACAGCTGTCCCACGATCGTCGAGATATTGGGCTTCAGGAAGCCGACGCCCATGATGATCAGGCTCACCGCCAGGTAGAAGGCCGCCTTTCCGAAGGGGTCGACCTTCGACGTCATCGTAAAGGAGCCCTTGGGCAGGTCGGCCGGAAGGGAGGCGCTTACGGGCAGGCCCTTGATCGCCATGCCGCCGTCCGCCGCCGGGCCGAACTCATAAGGCTTGCCCGCCACCATCAGTCGGACCTGGCGGCTCTCCATGCGACCCTCCGCCGCAACCGGGAAGCTCTGGCCGGCGTACTGCAGGGTCTGCTGGGCGGGGTGTCCCTCGACCGCCATGGTCAGGTGCCCGGCCACCAGCAGCAGCGCGCCGAACGCCACGGCCTTGCGGGTGCCCAGCCAGCGGTCCGCGATGATCCCGCCGGCCAGCGGCAGCAGATAGACCAGGGAGGTGTAGGAGCCGTACTGGGCGCTCGCTGTCTTGTCGTCGAACAGCAGATGCTGGGTCAGGTAGAAGATCAGGATGCCGCGCATCCCGTAATACGAAAACCGCTCCCACATCTCCGCGAAGAACAGGATGATCAGGCCGCGCGGGTGGTTCTTGCGCAACTGAAGCATCACCGGCACGCCCGTCGCGAGTGTGACGATGACGCCGATAAGGACGATGGGATTCATTAGCTCGCGGTTCCTGGGCGGCGCGCGAACTTAAGGGACACGCTTCCCCGCAGCAGCGCATTTGCGGGGAGAAAATCACGCGCCCCTACTAAGCACAAGCAAGGCGGCGCCCCATGTAAGGCCGGTCCGGAGCCCGGGTCGCAGCCTAGGGGTTCCTGTCGGCGAAGGAGATCCGCATGAAGACACCCGGCCCCGACCATCCGATTGCCGTGGAAGCCGCCAAGAAGCGCTGGCGCGCGCTCTTCGCCGGCCACGTTATCGCCGACACCAACAAGGCCCTGGTCCTGAAGGAGGCGGGCTATAAGCCGGTGGTCTATTTCCCCCGCGAGGACGTGGCCATGGAGTACATGAGCCGCACCGCCCACACGACCCACTGCCCCTACAAGGGCGACGCGGCCTACTACACGCTGTTGATGGACGGGCAGTTCGCCGACAACGTCGTGTGGACCTACGAAGACCCCTACCCCGCGATGCAGGCGATCGAAGGCCTGCTGGCCTTCTATCCCGACAGGGTGGAGATCTATGAGGTCGACGACGAAGCTGTGAACCCGCCCCGTGACGAGGTCCGCACCGGAGGAATGCGGTGACGATCAGGAAGGCTGAAAACTAGTATGCGAAGGCTTCGAAGACCCTGCCTGCGTCGCCCTTCCACGGCCCGTTGTAGAGTTCGAGCAGCCGTTCGGCCGGCGTGACGCCGCTGGCCGCAATCTCGTCGAGTTCGGCCAGGTAGCCGCTCTCGTCCACCAGCCCGCCGGAGAGGCGATTGCGGCGCTTGAGGCCCTCACGGGCGATCGCCAGCATGTCCTTGGCCACCTCCTGCACCGAGCGCCCGGCGATCTCGGCCTTCAATCCGCGCCGGGCCACATCGGCGCGCAGGCGCTCGTGGTCCTCGATTCTCCATTCCTTGCAGAGGTCCCACGCGGCGGCGAGCGCGGCCGAATCGTAGAAGATCCCCGTCCACAGCGCCGGTAGCGCACAGAGACGGCTCCAGGGACCCGAGTCGGCCCCACGCATCTCCAGGTACTGCTTGAGCCGAACTTCCGGAAAAATGGTCGTCGTGTGGTCGGCCCAGTCCTTGATTGTCGGCTTCTCGCCGGGAAGCTCGGCCAGCTTGCCCTCCATGAACTCGCGGAACGAGCGGCCGGCGAGGTCGATGTAGCGGCCGTCGCGCTTGGCGAAATACATCGGCACGTCGAGCGCGTATTTCGCGTAGGTCTCGAATCCGAACCCATCCCTGAACACGAAGTCGAGCATGCCCGTGCGGTCAGGGTCGGTATCGGTCCAGACGTTGGCGCGGGCCGAGACGAAGCCCGACGGCTTGCCCTCCACGAACGGCGAGTTGGCGAAGAGCGCGGTGCAGATCGGCTGCAGGGCAAGGCTCGTGCGGAATTTTGCGACCATGTCGGCTTCGGAGCCGAAGTCGAGATTTGCCTGCACGGTGCAGGTGCGGAACATCATGTCGAGGCCAAGATTGCCGACCTTGGGCATGTACTCGCGCATGATCTTGTAGCGGCCCTTGGGCATCACCGGGACCTGATCGCGACGCCAGATCGGCGTGTAGCCCAGGCCGAGGAACCCCACCCCGAGTTCGTCGGCGACGACCTTCACCTCCTGCAAGTGTTGGCCGGTCTCCTCGCAAATGTCGTGGATGGTCTCCAGCGGAGCCCCGGAGAGTTCGAACTGGCCACCGGGCTCAAGGGAGACGTTCGCCATGCCGCGCTCCAGCGCGATGACGTTTTCGCCCTCCATCACCGGCGTCCAGCCATAACGGGTCAGGCCGTTGAGCAGCGCTTTTATGCCGTTGGGCTCATAGGGGACCGGCTCATGGCTCCCCAGGCGGAAGACGAATTTCTCGTGTTCGGCGCCTACGCGCCACGCGGACTTCGGCTTGGAACCCTTGTCGAACCAGGCGACCAGGTCCTGGAACGTGAGGGGACGATCCTTGCAGGCGATCTCAGCCATAAATATTCTTCCCCAACCCAACCCGGGCCGCGTTCTTGCGCGCGCGGTCACGCTCTTTACGTCGGGAGTCTAGGTGGGCGCAAATCGGCGAAGCTCAAGGGCCGGTCGCACTCGCTCGCCAATCGCCGAGCGCGGCCTGCCAGAGCGCCAGCGCGGTGATCGCGGCCGTGTCGGCGCGAAGGATCCGCGGTCCCAGTGACGCCGGCGTGGCGTAGTCGAGCGCGCGCAACGCGCGCCGCTCACTGGGCGAAAAGCCGCCTTCGGGCCCGATCAGAATCGCCCAGGGCCCGACAGTTTCGTCCTTCAAGGCCTCAAGGATCGGCTCTGCATCTCCCGCCTCGTCGCAGAACAGAAGCCGCCGCCCTGCCTCCCAGCCGCCGATCAGCTTCTCCAGCTTCACCGGCTCCAGGATCGCTGGAACGTCCAGCCGGCCGGTCTGTTCGGCGGCCTCAGTGGCGATTGCGGTCAAGCGCTCGACGCGGGTTCGCTCGGCGTTGGTGCGCTCGGTGACGACCGGCTGCACGCGCCGCACGCCTAATTCGCAGGCCTTCTCGACGATGGTCTCCAGCCTTGCGCGCTTGACGAGCGCCACGACCAGATCGAGGTCCGGGCCCATCGCCTGCGGCCGCGTTGACGCCGCGGCCCGCACCGCCACCGCCCGCTTGGTCACGGCGCTGATCGTCGCGCGCCATTCCCCATCTCGCCCGTTGAACAGGTGAACATCGTCGCCGACGCCCAGACGCATCACCGCGACAAGGTAGCGGCTCTGCCCGGGATCGAGGGCGAGTTCGGCGCCAGGCGCCAGATCATGCGGAATGAACAGCCGGACCATCCGCCCGTTCTAGCGTCCTGCGCCGCATCCGGCATAGGGTTCAGCTATGGCGAAAGACCACCACCACAAACACGCGCGTGACGAGATCGAGGCCCTGCAAGTCGACCTGGTGCGCTACCAGCTGGAGGCCATCGCCTCAGGCGCCAAGGACCTGGTGATCTTCGAGGGTCGCGATACGGCCGGCAAGGATGGCGCGATCAAGCGCATCGTCGAGCACCTGTCGGTGCGCAACACCCGCGTCGTGGCCCTTCCCAAGCCTACCGAGCGCGAGCGGACCGAGTGGTACTTCCAACGCTACGTTCGCTATCTGCCGGCGGCCGGCGAACTCGTGATCTTCAACCGCTCCTGGTACAATCGCGGCGGGGTCGAGCCGGTGATGGGCTTCTGCACGCCCAGTGAGCATGAGATCTTCCTGCGCGATGCGCCCGCCTTTGAAGCCATGCTGGTCGAGAACGGCATCCGCATCATCAAGCTCTGGCTCGACATCTCCAAGTCCGAGCAGGCCGCGCGCCTGAAGGCGCGCGAGACCGATCCACTGAAGACCCTGAAGATCAGCCCCCTCGACGCCGTCGCCCAGAATAAGTGGGACGCCTATTCCGATGCCCGCGACCAGATGCTGCGCCTGACCAACACGGCCGAAGCGCCGTGGTTCATCGTCCACACCGACAAGAAGGATGAGGCCCGCATCGCCATCATGCGCCACATCCTCAGGAAGCTGGCGCACAAGGACATCGCCAAGAGCGTCGCAAAGGCCGACCCCGAGGTGCTCTACGAATTCGACGTCGAGGCGATCAACGACGGCCGGCTGGAACGCTAGGAGACCACTGCCATGCAACAAAACCGCCTGGGAACCACCGGTCTGAAGGTCTCTCGGCTTTGCCTTGGCTGCATGACCTACGGCTCGCCCGCCTGGCGCAGCTGGGTGCTCGACCAGGAACAGTCCAAGCCGTTCTTCCAGGCCGCCGTCGAAAAGGGGATCACCTTCTTCGACACCGCCAACGTCTACTCGATCGGCGCCAGCGAGGAGGTCACCGGCCACTGGCTGCGCGAGTTCGCCCGCCGCGAGGAAATCGTTGTCGCCACCAAGGTCAACGGCCCGATGGGCAAGGGCCCAAACGAGAAGGGCCTCAGCCGCAAGTCGATCATGGCCCAGATCGACGCCAGCCTGCGCCGGCTCGGCATGGACTACGTGGACCTCTATCAGATCCACCGCTTCGATTACGAAACGCCGATCGAGGAGACGCTGGAGGCCCTGAACGACGTCGTGAGGGCCGGCAAGGCCCGCTACATCGGCGCCTCGTCGATGTATGCGTGGCAATTCTCGAAGATGCTGGCCACAAGCGAGCGCAACGGGTGGGCCCGCTTCGTCTCGATGCAGCCACAGTACAACCTCGTCTACCGCGAGGAAGAGCGCGAGATGTTGCCGCTCTGCGGGGCGGAGGGCGTCGGCGTCATCCCTTGGTCGCCGCTTGCCCGCGGCTTCCTGGCCGGAGGTCGCGCCCAGCCCAAAGAAGGCAACACCGAGCGCGCTCGCACCGACGAGTTTTCCCCCCGGCTCTATTTCCGCGAAGCCGACCACAAGGTGGTGGACGCCGTGAGCGAGGTCGCCCGGGCGCGCGGACTCTCCAATATGCAGGTGGCGCTGGCCTGGGTGCTCAGGAATCCGGCGATCACCGCCCCGATCATCGGCGCCTCGAAGCTCGGCCACATCGAAGATGCGGTTTCGGCCCTGGACGTCAAACTGACCGATGACGAGGCAGCAATCCTTGAATCTCCCTACCAGCCCAAGCCCGTGCTGGATCACGCCTGAATTCTGCGTCTGTTCCGCACATCAAAGCGGTGAAGGTAAACGCGTTAACCATTCTTAACAGCCGCATTGTTCTTAATTTGTTCACCAGCTAGACTCTTCCGGCGACTCGAACCCACGGACGCGGGACCTGATGCCCAAGGACAAGCTCACCGCGGGCGAGGCCCGCCGCATCGCCCTCGCCGCCCAAGGTTTCGGGACGCCCCGTCCCGACCGCCCGATCGGCAAGCGCCAGTTGCTCAAACTGGTCGACCGGCTGGGCGCTGTGCAGATCGACAGCGTCAACGTCGTTTCCCGCACGCACTACCTACCCGCCTTTTCCCGGCTGGGCGCCTATCCGCGGGCGCTGCTGGAAGAGGTGGCCTGGGGGAAGAAGCGGCCGCTGTTCGAGTACTGGGCGCACGAGGCGTCCCTGCTGCCGTTGTCAGCTCAACCGCTTCTGCGCTGGCGGATGCAGGACGCCCACGACGGCGTGGGCGTCTGGAAGGGAGTCGCCAAGTTCTTGCGCGAGCGGCGCGACTTCGTGGACCGGGTTCTGGAGGAGATTGCGACCCGTGGCCCGATGTCGGCTTCCGAACTCGACATGGGCCACAAGGGACAGGGCGGCTGGTGGGGATGGAGCGAGGCCAAGCGCGCGGTCGAATGCCTGTTTTGGACGGGTGAGCTCACCACCGCGACCCGGCGAGGAACCTTCGAGCGGGTCTACGGCCTGCCTGAGAAAGTGCTGCCTGCGGCGGTGCTGGCTGCGCCGAGCCCGTCACGCGAGGACGCGCACCGCGAGCTTTACAGGATCGCCGCCCGGGCGATGGGCGTCGCCACCTCGAAGGATCTTCGCGACTACTTCCGGATGCCGGTGGAGGGAGCCAAGGCGCGCCTGGCCGAACTCGTGGAGGACGGCTCCCTCCAGCCGGTGAGCGTGAAGGGCTGGCGCGAGACGGCCTATGTCGACCCCACCGCCAAGCGGCCTCGCCGCATCGAGGCCCGGGCCCTGCTCTCCCCATTCGATAACCTGATCTGGTATCGCGAACGCACTGAGCGGATGTTCGGCGTCCGCTACCGGATCGAGATCTACACGCCGGCCGAAAAGCGCACCCACGGCTATTACGTGCTGCCCTTCCTGGAGGGGGATGCTCTCACCGCCAGGGTCGATCTCAAGGCCGACCGCAAAGCCGGCGTCCTCGTCGTGCAGGCCAGTCACGCCGAGCCGTGGGCGAGCGACGCCACGCCGGGGAAGCTAGCGGCCGAGGTGAAGCTGATGGCCGGCTGGCTCGGCCTGGAGGGCCTGCGGATCGAGCAGCGGGGCGATCTGGCCGCCGCATTGAAGGACGGCGTTAACTAGGTGGGCGAGCCTTTCGCAGCTACACCCACCCCTCGGTCACAGCATGCAGCCGCGCGTAGGCGCCGCCCTTTTTCACCAGCTCGGCGTGTTTGCCTTCCTCGACGATGCGACCTTCCTCGAACACCAGGATCCGGTCGGCGCCGCGGATCGTGGAGAGGCGGTGGGCGATGACGATAGTGGTGCGGCCCACCATCAGCTCTTCCATCGCCGCCTGCACGCGGCGCTCGGTCTCAACGTCCAGCGACGACGTCGCCTCGTCCAGCACCAGGATCGGGGCGTCGGCCAGGAAGGCGCGGGCGATCGCCACCCGCTGCCGCTCGCCGCCGGATAGCTTCACCCCACGCTCGCCGACCAGGGTCTTGTAGCCGGCCGGCAGCCTTGCGATGAACTCGTCCGCCCGCGCCCGCTTGGCGGCGAGTTCCACCTCGTCCTGCGTAGCGCCCGGGCGCGCATAGGCGATGTTCTCCGCAAGGGTACGGTGGAACAGCGCCGGGTCCTGCGGCACCACGGCGATGGCGCGCCGCAGGCTTCCCTGGCTGACCGCGGCGATATCCTGCCCGTCCACCAGGATCTGGCCGCCCTGCACGTCGTAGAGCCGCTGGATCAACTTCACGAACGTGGATTTGCCCGCTCCCGTGGGACCGACCAACGCCACCCGTTCGCCGGGCGCGATCCGCAGGGTGAAGTTGTCGTAGAGCGGCTCCTGGGCGGACTTGTAGCGGAACACCACGCGGTCGAAGACGATCTCGCCCAGATCGGCCCTGAAGGCCTGGGCCGCCGGTCGATCAAGCACCTGCGGCGCCATCGTTGAATATCGGGCGATGTCCTCGACGTCGTCGAGGCCTTTCTGGGTCATGCGGATGTTGTCCCCGATGTTCCGCAGGTAGCCGGTCATCAGCATGAAGGAGGTGATGACGAAGGCCACATCGCCCGGCGTCGCCTCCCCCTTGGCCCAGAGGCGGATCAGCAGGCCGGTAAGACCCGCCTGCAGCACCACCAGCAAGGTGTTGTGGAACAGCCAGATGTCGGTGAATCGGTTCCAGGTGCGGTTGGCCGCACGGCGCCACATGTCGGTGACGCCGGCGATGCGGGCCTCCTCGCGGGCCTCGGCCCCGAAACTCTTCACGGTCGGGTTGGACGCGATGGAGTCCGACAGGGCCCCGCCAATGCGGCTGTCGAGGGCCACCGAGCGCAGGTTCATCGGCCGCGCATAGAGGTTCGTCAGCACGACGTTGGAGCCGATGTAGAGCGCCACCATGATGGTTGCGAACAGGCCTACCATCGGCCAGCGCACGGCCATGATGGCGCACAGGCCGATCAGCACCAGGATGGCGGGCCCCAGGAACACCAGTGCTGCGTCCGAGACGCTGTCGTAGCCCCACATCGCGCGGCTGAGGCGCCGCACGGTGGCGCCGGCGAAGGTGTTGGCGTGCCAGTCGGCGCTGAAGGACTGGACCTTCTTGAACCCCTCGTCGGTCATCTCCTTCATGTTGGCCGAGGCCAACGGGATCCAGAACCGCATCGACAGGTTCCGGATGGTCGAGAAGGCGAAATAGACGCCGACGAACACCGCCCAGGCGCGCCAGGCGGTCGCCAAGCGATCGGGCCCGCCGGAGACGGCGTCCACCAGTCGGCCGGCAGCCCAAGGGGTCGCCAGGTCGAAGGCGATGGCCAGCACCACGAAAACCACGGTGCCGGCCAACAGCCAGGGGCGGCGGACCCAGAAGCCCGCGATAAAGCCCAGCACCTGGCTGTTCTTCAGAACCCGCTCCTTCTGGTCGTCGGTATCCTCGTAGTGATCCGTCATTGGAAAGCTCGATATCTCGGCGCCGGCGGACCGCAGACGTTCCCCTTCGAGGGGCGGCGGCGCTCGGCGGCGCGAATGAAAATCCTGGGTGAGGCGGGGGGCGCATGAACCCCGGCGGGCCTCGGGCACGCGGGACGGCTTCGTGAAGCGGGCCGATCAGGCCCCCGGACGAAGCGTTCCGGTTGACTTAGAAGCGCGGCGGCGGCCCGGCGAACCTTTGAGGAGCGGCTGGAACGATGAATCGCATCTTGGCCCTCCCTTCGGGTTGCTAGGCCGGGGAAGCTAGGCGCGGTGAATTCATGCGTCAAGGTGGCTCCAGGGCAGCGCCGGCTCCCCCTTGGGCTTTGCCGGGAGGGTGTCTCCGCGGCCACAGTCGTTCGAGACCGGTGGGGCCGGCTAGCGCCGGCTCGACCCGCCCCATAAAGGGGAGGGATGACATCGACCGCGCCCTTGCCCGACGCCGTGCCGACGAATTGGGTCGACCGATTTGCACCGGCAGGCTTGCGGCCCTGGCTAAAGCTCGGGCGGTTCGATCGGCCCGTGGGTATCTGGCTCCTGATGCTGCCCGGCTGGCAGGGAATCGCGCTGGCCGAGGCCATGGAGCACCGGCTGCCGAATCCGGGCCTCTTGGCGCAAATGTTCCTCGGCGCGGCCCTCATGCGCGCGGCCGGCTGCGCCTACAACGACATCGTCGACCGCGAGATTGACGCCAAGGTGGCGCGCACGGCTCTGCGCCCTATCCCGGCCGGGCAGATCGGCGTCGGACAGGCCTGGATCTTCCTGATCGCCTGTTGCCTGGCCTCGTTCAGCATCCTCCTCACCCTGCCGCCGACTGCGGTGGCGCTGGGCCTCGCCTCTCTGGTGCTCGTCGCGGCCTATCCTTTCATGAAGCGGATCACCTGGTGGCCGCAGGCCTGGCTCGGGCTGACCTTCAACTGGGGCGCCCTCCTCGGCTTCTCGGCGGCCACAGGCGCAGGCCCGGCCTTTTGGCGGCAGATCGCGCCGTTTGTGCTGAGTACCGGCGACGTACGCTTCCTGATGCGCGCAGCGGCCGACAGCGCCCTGCAGTGGCCGGCGGTCCTGCTTTATGCGGCAGGCGTGTTCTGGACCCTGGGCTACGACACCATTTACGCCATCCAGGACCTGGAAGATGACGCGCTCGCCGGCGTCAAATCCTCCGCGCGGCGGCTTGGCCAGCAAGCGCCGCTCGCCATCCTCGGGTTCTACCTGACGAGTCTGGCCTTAATGCTGGCGACCGGCGCCGCGGCGGGCCTCGGCCCGTTGTTCTACCTGCTGCTCATCGCCTATGGGATCCAGCTCTGTCTGCAGGTGCGACGGGTTCGCCTCGATGATCCGCTGCAGGCGTTGCGGCTCTTCAGGTCAAACACCTGGGCGGGCCTGCTGCTGTTTGTGGCCATCGTGATGGGAACGCGGCTCGCGATCCTGGCCCACCTCTAGCGCCCAAGAGCCTGTGCTTCGAACGGTCATTCTGTCTTCGCCAAGTTTTCGGCGTTACAATTGACCCATGGCCGTCGCTGCTCGGGTTGATCCCAAGACCTTTTTCTCGCCCTCCGAATGGGCGCCGCTGTCGCGCCGTTCGCCCTGGAAGGGCCTGGCGCTGCTGGCGCATGCCTGGATCGCCATAGGGCTCGCCATCGCCACGGCCATCCTTTCGCCGCTCTGGCTGAAGCCGATCACCATTCCGCTCGCCATCGCCATCATTGGCGCGCGCCAGTTGGGCCTTGCGATTCTGATGCACGACGCCGCCCACGCGGCCTTGCATCCCGACCTGAAGGTGAACGACTGGGTGGGCAACCATCTGACCACTGGCGGCCTGCTCGGCTACCGGAACTACCACCTGACCCATCACAAATACGCTCAGCAGACGGAGGACCCGGACCTGGCGCTATCAGCGCCGTTCCCGATCACGCGGCTATCCCTACGGCGCAAGATCATCCGCGATCTGACCGGCCAGACCTATTACAAGCAGCGCTGGTCAGGCCTGGTGAAACGCATCGCGGGCCGCAAGCCTGGCGAGCCGCTGCTGCCGATTCTGCGCGAGGCCATTGTCGCCCGGCGCCGCTTCCTGATCGGCATGGTCGTGACGCTCGCCGTCACGGCGCCCTTCGGCCTCTGGTGGGTGTGGCCCGTGCTGTGGCTGGTTCCGCAGGCGACCTGGCTGCCGATGGTCACGCGGCTTCGCAACATCGCCGAGCATGCCTGCGTAGCCAAGAACGAACCGGACCCGCTGCAGCACGCGCGCACCACCCGCGCCAACTGGATCGAGCGCGCCTTCATCGCGCCCTACTACGTGAACTACCACTGCGAGCATCACATGTTCATGCATGTGCCCTGCTACAACCTGCCGCGCGCCCACCGACTGCTGAAGACCAAGGGCGTCATGGACGACATGCTGATTGCGCCCGGCTATCTGAGCATGCTGAAGGTCGCGGCCTCGAAGGCCGCCTAGCCCTTTCGTTGGGGATTGCCGGACCGCCTCGATCCCGTCGAGACGGGCGCTTGCGAATTACCGGACGGCGGCCAAGAGCCGCCGGCGGCTTCGCAGCATGGCGCCTGCGCCCCCGAAGCCCGCCATCATCAGCGCCCAAGCCGCCGGCTCGGGCAGTTCGCCGACAACGCCTCGCCCCTCCGGCGTCGTCACCTCGATGTCCTGCGCGCCCCAGGCCTCATCACCCATGCCCTGGAAGCCGGCGTCGGGGCCGCCGAGGCTCGTGTAGCCGAATGTGAGGGTGTTCAAACCGGAGGCGAGCGTCACTGGCGTGGCGATGTCCACCTCGCCACCCGTGAAGGTGATTGCTGTTCCATTGCCCGACACGTTGGTGATCGTTGCGCCCGCCGGCTCGAGGAACACGACGTCGGCGCCGCCGCCGCCCAGGTTGAAGGCGCCGGCGATCAGCGCCGCGCCGTTCAGGCTCAGGCTGAAATCGTCTTCGAACGTATTTCGGCCATCCAGGCTTCTGAAGCCGTCAAGGATGAAGGAGAGGGTGGCCATGCCGCCGGAGCCACCATTGAAGCTCACGTTGAAGCTGCTGTCCGTCGCCATCTGCGCCGAGGGGGACGCACCCGCAAACAGGATCGCGGCGTGTGCGGCGGTGACGGCTATGAGGCCCAGCGCCGCCGATGAGGCAGCCAAACTCAAGCGCAGTCTCATGATGCATCTCCGGGTTGCGCGGGCCAAACCCACTCGCCTCGCTGTAGTTCCCGTCTCCGGTTGACCTTTCTTGTTTACGTCTGTAATTGTACACTATTACGGTCGTAATTTGGAGGAATTCCGCGTGGGGAAGTTCAGAATTTGTGCATCCGGCCTGGGCCTCGGGGCGATGGCGGTCCTGGCCTCGCCCGCCTTCGCTCAGCCACCTGGCGGTGACGCAGCGTTGAAACCCATTCCGCTGGCGGACCGCCTAACGCTGAGCGGCGTCTTCGCCCACGCATCGATACCGATGAAAGCGGTGGTTTGGGGCCTGGTCGCCGCCGCGCTCGCCGCGGTCGCGACATGGCTTCTGCAGGTCGTACGTATCCGCCAGGGAAGGTCCAACGGAACAGCAGGCGCCATAGCCTACCTGTCCGCCCAGGCCGCCGCGGCGCCGATGTTCGGCCTCTTCGGCATGGCCTACGCCCTCCTGAACGGCTTCATCGGCATAGCCAACGTGCGGCCGACGCCCAGCCTCACCGTGCTCGCACCCGGGCTCGCAGAGGCTTCGCTGTCGCTGGGGCTGGGCCTGCTCGCCGCGGCGATCGCCGTCGTTGGAGACCGGCATCTGCGGGCCAGGCTCCGCCGCCTCGACCGGCCGGAGCCCGCGGCCGCGCGGCCTGCTCCGCCGATATCCGATCCCGCGCGCGCCGTAGCCTGACAGCGCGGGCCAGGCCTTCCGGGGCGGCTTACCGATAGCCCGTTCCCGGAAGGCCGCTCCTCTCGGCCGACCCGAACGGAATCTCCGTCTGCAGCGTTCAGAAAGACCGCTCCCAGGGGAGGCCCGTTCATGCCCACGACCCTCGAAGGCTCCTGCAGATGTGGGGCGGTGCGCTTCACCTGCCAAAGCCACACCCCGCAGCCCTACCAGCGCTGCTACTGCTCGATCTGCCGCAAGACCGCCGGCGGAGGCGGCTACGCCATCAACCTGGGCGCCGATGCTCGCACCCTGAAAGTCGACGATCCCGGCCAGGCCATCGGCGTCTATCGCGCCGAGATCTGCGACGAGGACGGCCGTTGCGAGGTCTCGACCGGTGAGCGCAGCTTCTGCACCGTCTGCGCCAGCGCACTGTGGCTGTTTTCGCCGGAGTGGCCCGACCTCGTGCATCCTTTCGCCTCGGCGATCGACAGCACGTTGCCGGTCCCGCCCTCGCGGGTCCATCTGATGCTGAAGGACAAGCCGGCCTGGGTCGCGCTGAACCTTGGCCCAGAAGACGCGACCTTCGAGCTCTACCCCGAACAATCGATCGAGGACTGGCACAAGAGACGAGGGCTTTGGGTGGATTGAGCTCCAGCTAGCGCTCCAGGCGCCGGGCTGTGAACAGGGCCTCGACCTCGTCGGGACGCGGATTATTGAAATCCAGTCGGACCCGGCCGTCTTCGGTGCGGCTGACGACGACCGGGGCGCTCGAGTTGGTCAACTCCCAGCCCTTGGGCAGGACGACGGCGTTATTGGCGCGCCCGAAAGTGCGGTCGAAGACCAGCTCGTCGCCCACCAGCCGATAGCGGCTGGGATCAGTGTAGGTCTCGCTCATCCGCAGCCGGATCGACTGGCCGGCTTTCAGCGGTTTGAAATTGAACACTACGATCTCGCTGTCCGCCTTCACCGGCCCAAGCTCGGGATCGTCGATTCCGGCCCTGGTGATCTCCGCGCCCTTCAGGTGAACGGCCGCGATGGCCTCGCCGGTGTCGAGATTTCGCGCAGCGGGGTTGGAGGCGCTTGAACCTGCGCGAACCACGTTGATGTAGCGCCCTACCCCGGCCTTCTCCTCGGTGTAGTCGTGGTAGAGGTCGAAGGCATGGGTCTCCGGGGGCTGCAGGAAGTAGACGATGTCGCGCGTCTGCTTGGCCCGCTCCCCCATTTTGCCGCTGACGCTGGAGTGGGTTGCCGAGATCACCCCGGGGGCCGCGCGAAGGTTTAAGGGCGCCTCGCCTGGAGTGACATTGAAGAAGCTGACGCGGATGCGCCCGTCGGCCTCCTGGGCCACCTGGGACGGGTAGTTGCAAGCCACCAGCACATAGCCGGCCGGCAGCATCACCGCATTCTTCTTGATGCCTAGTGCGCGCTCGAAGACGATCTCGCGACCGTCGGCGCGATAGCTGCGGGCGTCCTCGTAGGTCTTCTCGATTCGCAGGCGTCCCTCGCCGCCTCCGGCCGGCACGGGTCGAGCGAGTTCGACACGGATGTAGTCGTAGGTCGGGTCGGCGTCAGGCAGGCCACTTGTCCGGGCCGCCTCGCCCGACACCACCCTGAAAGCCAGCGGCCGGCCGGTGGCGAGGTCCGTAACCCTCTCGTCCGAGGCGATGGAGCCCTTGCGGATCGGGTTGAAGAAGGCCGTCGCGCCCGGGCGCACGGCGGTGATGTCGTAGATGATCCGGAACTTGGCCGAGCCCGGCGCGAGGAGTTCGTAGCGGGTGTAGCCGTTAGCCTCCTGCGGCCCAGGCTTTGGCGTCTCAGCTGACGTGCTCCGCCCCACCGCCAGAACCAAGGCTATGACCAGCAAGCCCAGTCTCAGCATGTTGTCCAATCTCCGCCTCGAGTGTCCGAACCTCAGTCATCGGCCTTGGAAATCGTGAACTGATCAAGCTTGCCATTGGGGTAGGCGCGCTCGACGGCCATCAGCGCGCCTTTCGCAGTGAGGATTCGCCAGCTGCGGGTGTTGAGGCCGCCACGCACCTGTTCGCCCTTGAGTTCGAAGGTCCTGGGCGGGCCAAAGGGTGCGAGACCCGCCTTCTGGTCCGCCAGGACGGCGGGAGAGAGGTAGGCGTTGGCGTTGTCGGTGAAGAGGTTGCGGTCGATCTTCCCGGCCTGAAAGTCTCGGAACACCGCTCGCGCGCGCGCCTCAGCTTCCGTTGGCGGCACAACGACAAACGCCACCCGCGCCGCGACGTCGTCGGGGGTCGCCCAGTCGCTGTTGGTGAAGGCGGCGATCGCAATCTTCTCGGCCGGCCACATGGAGTTGGATGACAGGAAGCCCGAGCCGCCGCCCCCGTGGCTGAGCACAAGTCGCCCGTGATCGTCGCGCACGCCGAGGCCGGCGCTGTAGTGGCTGTCGCGGCCGTTGGCCAGCTTGATTGAGGTATAGAAGACATCGTAGGACGCCGGCTTCAGGAGGCTCCGGGCCATCAGGCTGATGTCCCACCGGGCGAGTTCGCGCGGGGCCATGGCCAGTTCGCCGGCCGCGAACAGCCAGCCTGGGCCCTCTTTTTGCGCGACCCGGATAGGGCCGTTGCCCCAGCGCGTATAGCCGATGGCGTCGGCGCTGGACTGATCGGCGTCGATGACGCCTTGCATGTGCAGGGGTTCGAAGACGTTGGTCCTGAGGAAACTCACCAGCGACCGGCCGGAGATCTTCTCAACGATCGCCCCGGCGATCACAAAGCCGGTGTTGGAATATTGCCAGTCCGTGCCGGGCGCAAAGTCCAAGGGCTTCTTGGCCCACTCGTCAAGCAACGCGCGGGTCGTTACCGGCCGGCCCATCTCGATGGTCACATAGTCCTGGGGCCAGTAGTCGCGATAGCCGGCGGTGTGGCTAAGGATTTGACGGATGGTCACCTTGTCGGCGCCGGCGAGGTCGGGAAAGTACTTGGCGACCTTGTCGTCCAGGCTGAGCTTGCCCTCTTCCTGCAGCTTGAGCATCGCCGCGGCGGTGAATTCCTTGGAGACGCTGTCGATAGCGTAGCGGGTCTCGGGCGTCGCGGCATGTCGGGGCGCCAGGCGGGCCGAGCCATAGGCCTTGGCGTAGGCGATCTCGCCACCGTTCACGACCGCGATGGAGACGGATGGCGCCCCGGTCCGGGCCAGCCATTCGCCAACGGAGACGTCGATGTCACGTTCCTGTTGCGCCGTGAGCGGGGCTGCGCCGACCGGAAGGGCGATGGCCGCCAGGGCCCCAGCCACCGCGAGTCCACCCCGGCTGATCATACGTCTCCCCCCTGCGCGCGCCCGACTATGGCCATCCTGTCCTCAGTGTCATCCGGCAAAGCGCCCACCGCTTGTGCGCGATGCCGCTCGACAGGCATCGCCGATCCTTCAGATCATCGCCAGCCGCCTCGGCGCAGCGAGGCGCCAACTGGTCAGCACGCGCGCTTCGACATGACCCCAGTCGGTGTCCTCGCCCGCCAGGCTAAGCCCGATCCAGCCTGAAGGCCCCAGATAGGCCGGCCAGCTATAGAGATCCGGGTCGGCCTCGATCAGCAGGTCCTGTTCGTCGCGTCCCATGGTCTTCAGACACACGCAGGTCAGGCCGTCGCCGTGATGATTGTGCCGGAAATAAGCGAACATCTTGCCCGCCACCCGAAAGCCCGGGGCGCCGTGAGAGACGATTTCGTCGGTCTCGGGCAGGGCCAGGCACAGGGCTCGCAAACGTTCCAGCACAGCTTGCGGATCGGCGCTCAGCACCCTTGCGGCTCGCGCTCACACCGCGCCGGCGGCGATCAGGCTCTTCGCGCAATCGAGGATCGTCTCCTCCAGGGGCCGGGGCTTCCAGCCGAGCATGCGCTGCGCCTTCTCCGAGGAGAAATCGTGCTTATGGCCCAGGCTGGGCGTCACTGAGCCCAGGTCCTTGTCGAAAAGGCCGGCCAGACGGATCACGAAGTCCGGCACCTTGCGGGTTGGCACCTTGGCCGCCTCTGCGCCAAGGCGCTCACGCAGGAGCGCGGCGAGGTCGCCCATCCAGGCATAGTTGGCCGCCGCAATGAACCGCTCGCCGGCCGCCTTCGGGTCGGTCATGGCGCGGATATGTAGGTCGGCCACGTCACGGACGTCGACCACATTGAAGCCGAGCCGCGGCAGGCCCGGCACCCGCCCGGAAAGCAGCCGTTCCACCACCTGGATCGATTCCGAAAAGTCGCCGCTGGTCACCGGCCCCAGCACAAGCGCCGGGTTTACGGTCGCGAGCGACGTCTCGCCGGCTGACGTGTTGATGAGGTCCCAGGCGGCGCGCTCGGCGAGCGTCTTGGATTGCGCATAGGCGCCTAACTTGGGCGCCTGCGGGTCGGTCCACACCGTCTCATCACTGACCCAGTCGCCGCCGGCGGCGCTCTTGCTGGCGGCCGCTACAGATGAGGTCAGGACAACGCGCTTCACGCCGGCCCTGATCGCTGCGCCCACCGAGCGCCTGGCGCCCTCGCGCGCCGGAACGATCAGATCGTTGGGATCTTTCGGATCGGCGACGCCGAGGGGAGAGGCGACGTGGAGGACGTAGTCGCATCCCTCGACAGCCGCGTCCCAGCCCTCGTCCGCCGTCAGATCGGCGACATGGAAGCTCAGGCGATTGCCGGGATCGACCTGCGTGGCGAGCGCAGCGCGAACTCCAGCCTCCTTGCCGAGGTCCCGCACGGTCGTGCGCACGACGTAGCCCTGTTTCAGAAGGCCCGTGACGCACCACCCACCGATGTAGCCCGACCCGCCGGTCACCAGCACCGTTTCGCCGCCGCTCATCTGCCATCCCCATGTTTACACTGCTAAGATAGGCCTCGAGAGCCGTAACTGACAGCGTTTTCTGAAATGCGGGGTCTTCAGTGGCGGCTGTTGCGCGCGATGAAGCCGGCCACGTCGTCGTGAAGGGCGCGCGCAGACGCGTCCTGGGCGTACACCATGTGGCCTGACGGATAGTAATGGTACTCGATGTTGGCCTGAAGGCTGTCCGGGATCTGCAGGTGGTGCATCTCGTACCAGCCCTGGAAGTAGGGCGTTGCGAGGTCGTAGTAGCCGCCCAGCAGCTGCACCTTGAGGCCGGGATTATACTTCATCGCCGAGGCGAGGTCGGGCATCACGTTCAACATGGCCCGCGGCGTGAAGCGGGCGCCCGGCGGGTTATGTGCGTTGTCCCAGGACCTGTAGAGTGGAACCGACGGCTTGAAGATCTTGCCCGCGCCATAGCCCAGGGTGCGCCGCGCGTAGTCGTTGAAGGCGCTGACGTAGGCCGACGACAGGGCCGCGGCCTGGGGGTCGTAATCGGCGTCCTTGGCCAGGGGATCCATGTCGGGGCCGAAGAAGCGGGTGTCGATGCGCCCGGTCGTCAGGCCGCGGCCCGACTGCAGGGTCTTCTCGAACTCGCCGCCGGTGATCCGCAGGTCGGCGCGCAGCACATAGTCCACCGGCAGGCCCGTGTAGGCCGCAAGCTTCTCGGCGACGGCGCGTTTGCGGGCAGGGTCGAGCTCGGAGCCCGCCTGAAGGGCCAGCGCGTAGTCCGTGCCGGCCCAGCGCTCGACCTCCTTCAGGAAGACCGTCACGTCGGCGGGCGCGTTCGGCACAAGCCTGTGATGCCAGGCGGTCGCCGCATAGGTCGGCAGCGCGGTGATGTAGGCCTCGTCACTGCCGGGATTGGACTCGACGCCATCCACGGTCAGCGAGAAGTTGAGGATCTGCGAGAGCAAGATCACCCCATTGAAGTCGACGCTGTCGCCTGTCTCCAGATTGTTGATCAGCACCGCTGAGCGCGGCGTGCCGTAGCTTTCGCCGAACAGGAACTTCGGCGAGTTCCAACGGCCGTACTGCGACAGGAACGCCAGGATGAATTGCTCGAAGGCATATGCGTCCTGGTCGACGCCCCAGAAGGCCTTTTCCTTGTCCTTGCCGGCGATGCGCGAGAAGCCCACGCCGGGCGCGTCGATGAACACCAGGTCGGTGGCATCAAGGATTGAGTTGTCGTTGTTGACGATCGAATAGGGCGCAGCCGGCGTGTGTGTGCCGTTGTCCACCGTCACCACCTTGCGCGGCCCGAAGGCGCCCATGTGCAGCCACATGGTCGAGGAACCTGGCCCTCCATTGTAGATGAACGTCACCGGCCGATCGGCGGAGGGGACGCCCTTCTTGAAGTAGGCGGCGTAGAACATCGAGGCCTCGGCCTGGACGTTGCTGCTGCTGTCGCCGAGGTCCTTGCCATCGGCGCTGGTGCGGTGCGCGGCGTCGTCCCACCCCTTGGGGTGCACGACGATCGTGCCGGCGACGGCATGGTAGTCGACCCTCTGGCCGCGGATCGTCACCGAGCCGTCGCTGCCGACGCTCTCCGGGCTGAACAGCACGCCCTTGTTCGGGTCAGCGGTGGCGGCCTCAGGCTTCTTCGCCTCGGCCGAGGACGGCGCGGGCTGGGCCGCCATGGCCAGACTGGCGATCAGAGACAGGCCCGCGCCCGCCAACAAGGCTTTCCTGAACACCGCGATATCCCCCGAAAATCAAAGCGGTGATCTATGCGGCAACCCTGGCCCGCCGCAACCTTTACCGTTGAAACCGGCGGTGCTTTATGGCCGGCATGCTCAAATTGCTCGCGCTTGCCGCCACCGTCCTCACCGCCATCCCCGCAGTCGCCTCGGCCGAGACAGCCAGCTTCACAGCCGTCTTCGGCGGCAAGAACGTCGGCCACCTGATCGCCCAGACCAACGGTGACACCACCACCATCGACTTCGACATCAAGAACAACGGCCGCGGCCCGACCGACGCCGAGGTGATCAAGTCGAACGCCGATGGCCTGCCCGTCGACTGGAAGATCACCGGGGCGACCACCTTCGGCTCCAAGGTCCGCGAAGAGTTCCACCAAGCCGGCGGCAAGGCGGAGTGGACCGACTCTACCGGAAAGGGCCAGGCCAACGTCGCCAAGCCCGGCCTCTATGTCGCCCAGGCCGGCAGCCCCTGGGGTGACGGCCTCGCCGCAAAGGCGCTTCTGAAGGCGCCGAGCATGACCATGGCCGCCCTGCCCGGCGGCACGCTGCACCTGGAGAAAGGCGAGACCCTGACGGTCCAGGGAGCCGGCGGGCCGGTGCAGGTCACCCGCTATGACCTTCTGGGCCTCGATCTGACGCCGACCACGCTGCTGCTGGATCCGAAGGGTGATCTGTTCGCCGAGGTGAGCTCAAGCTCGATCATCGTGCGCAAGGGCTACGAAGGCGAAGAAGTCCGGCTGCGCAAGCTCGCCGCCGGCTGGTCGACTGCTTGGCTTGTCGACATGGAAAAGCAGGTCGCCCACCGCTACGCCGCTCCGGTGCGGATCACGAACGTCCGGCTGTTCGATCCTGCGACATCGGCGCTGACCGCTCCGGTCTCGGTGATCGTGCGCGGCAAGGAGATCGCCGCGGTCGAATCGCTCGACAGCCCAGCCACGCCCGGCGAGGTGACCATCGACGGCGCCGGCGGGACCCTGGTGGCCGGCATGTACGAGATGCATGCGCACCTCAGTCAGGACGGGGCGCTCCTCAACCTCATCGCCGGCATCACCAGCGTGCGCGACATGGGTAACGACAACGCAGTGCTCGACCGCCTCGTCAATCGCATCGACACCGGCGAGATCGGCGGACCGCACGTGATCCGCTCAGGCTTCATCGAGGGCAAGAGCCCCTTCAGCGCCAACAACGGCATCCTGGTCGACAGCCAGGAGACCGCCATCGACGCTGTGCGCTGGTACGGCGCGCGGGGCTACTGGCAGATCAAGATCTACAATTCAATGAACCCGGCGTGGGTCCCCGCCATGGTCAAGGAGGCCCATGCGCTAGGCATGCGTGTCGCCGGCCACGTGCCGGCGTTCGCCACCGCCGACGACATGATCACGGCCGGCTACGACGAGATGACCCACATCAACCAGTTCATGCTGGGCTGGGTGATGACGCCAGGCGAGGACACCCGAACCCTCTTCCGCCTGACCGCATTGAAGCGCCTACCGGCGCTCGACCTGCAAAGTCCCAAGGTGCAGCACACGATCCAGATGATGGTCGACGGTCACAAGGCGATCGACCCCACGCTGGGCATCCATGAGCAACTCACCCAGAACCGTGACGGCCAGGTTCCACCCGGGGCGGTCGACTACCTCGATCACATGCCGATAGGCTACCGCCGAGGCGCGATGAAAGCCTGGGTCGACACCTCCGCACCCGGCGATGACAAGGCCTACCGGGAGGCCTTCGAGCAGATCCTCAAGACCACCAAAATGTTGCACGACCGCGGTGTCTTCATTGTCTTCGGCACCGACACCGGCGGGTCGTTCACCTACCACCGCGAACTCGAGCTTTATCAACGCGCGGGCTTCACGCCGGCCGAGATCCTCAAGCGGGCGACCTATGACAGCGCCAAATACACCAGCCAGGACCAGCGCATGGGCTCCATCGAGAAGGGCAAGCTCGCCGACTTCTTCTTGATCCCGGGCGACCCGACCAAGGATCTGAAGGCGATCAAGACCATTCGCATGGTGGTGAAGGATGGGGCGTTCTACTACCCGAGCGAGGTCTACCCCCACTTCGGCATCCAGCCCTTCACCACGGCGCCCGCAGTGAGTGCGCCGAAGGGCTAGGGCTGGAACATCGCGTCCGGCGCCGCGCGCTTCTTTCGGCGCGGACGCTCCCGCATGACGCCCGGATACCCCTTTAGGGGCGCAAGCGGCTCGCCCTGGTAGGTCCAGTCCGCTTGCTCGACGAGGTTCATGTGATAGCGCGGCTCGCGCCCCGTCCGCTCGAAGAAGACGGCGCGTGGGATGTTGACCATCCTTGGTGCGCGGGCGCGCTCGTAGAGCATCGGCGTGCCGCAGCGGGCGCAGAAGCTCCGGGCCGTGCCGGCGTCAGCGTCCTCGTACCGACTGAGATGTTCGCTGCCCTCCAGGATCCGGAAGCGGCTCTTCCAGCTCCCGACATAGGTGGCGTAGGCGCAGCCCTGGGCGTGACGGCTGCGTGCGGCGTGGTCGTGCCAGGCCCAGACCGCCGGGACGTCGATCTCGACCTGCACGGCGCCGCACACGCACGCGCCCCGGGCCTGCACGGCCGACGACTTGTCGGCCCTGGGGCCCGCCGCCTTCCTCATCTCGAACCCTAGCGCTGTTCCGCCAGCGCCCGTGCCGGCTCCGACACCCGTGCGCCGGGGAAGATGCGCAGGAAGTTCTCGGCGTAGAAGGCCTCGCGCACGGCGTCGCTGCGCTCGCCAAGGAAGCCCTCGAACTTCTTGATCGGATCGCGCCCACCCTCGACGTGCGGATAGTCGCTGGAGAACAGGTAGAGGTCCGCGCCCGAGTGGTCGATCAGTTGGCCGACGTCTTCGAAGACGAAGGGCGTAAACGCCATCTGCTCGCGCAGCATGTCCGACGGTTTGCGGCTGAACGGCGACTGGCCCTTGTCCGCCCGGATCCAGTTCTTGGCCACCCAGTCCAGGCGCGTCAGCAGCGACGGAACCCAGCCGGCGCCCAACTCCACGCTGGCCCCGCGCAGGGTCGGGAAGCGTTCGAAGACGCCGTCGATCAGCATCATCGAGATGAAGGTTTCCGGGCCCTGGTGCAGGATGGCGATGTCCTTGGAGCGTAGGTTCTCGCCCCCACCCATCCAGTCCTTCACCGGGCCCCTGCCGTTGTTCATCCAGGCCCGCGCCTGCTGCAGTGGCGCGCCGCCGACGTGCAGCAGGAACGGCGTGCCGCTTTCCGCCATCCGCGCCCAGAATGGATCGAAGTCCAGGTGGCCGGGAGAGCGCTCCGCCGGCGGGCGGTGCGGAACCCAGACCGCCTTCAGGCCTGCGGCGATGGCGGCGTCCAGCTCGGCGATGGCCAGGGCCGGCTCATCCAGCGGGATGATCGCCACTCCCAGCAGCCGGTCATCCGCACCGCAGAAATCAGCCATATGCCGGTTGTGCGCCCGCGTCGCCGCATAGCGCAGCTCAGGCGTGATCTTCGACGAGGGCGAGAACGGCATCGCTACGCTGTGGGTGGCGAAGACCAGCTGTTTCTTGAAACCCAGGAGGTCGAGCGCGCGGCTGCGGTCGTCCCGGTCGAAGGCGCCCAGGGCCTGGATCTCCTTGGAACTCTCGATCAGCCGGTCGCCGAGCGCGACTTGGGCGGCGACGTGCTCGGCGCTGTGCCGTCCGCCCTGGCCAACGATCACCGCGACCTCTTCGTCCGTGACCAGTGAGGCGGAGTAGCTCACCTCGGGGATCTCGTCGCGGACGCCAGGGTCGGCGTACCTCTTCAGGAAATCCGGTAGCTCCATGATGTGGCTGTCAGCGTCGTAAAACGCCCGGTGCGACGGCGCGTAGGCCATGATTCGTCCTCCGCGGGCCCTCGTGGGTGCGGCCCTTCGCCCCGACTATTGGGCCGGGACCATGGCTTGTCACTAGCTCAGGGCTACGCCGCGACCGGCCGGGGCTTGACCTCGCGGCCGGGCGCGCCAACAGGGGCGTGATGATCCCCCCCACTCAGCAGGGCCGCCGCGAATTCATCCTGGCCAACACGCGCCTGCAGCGGCCGCCTCATGTGCCCGAGATCGAGCTCCACCTGGCCGATGAGATCACGCCGATCTGGATGCTCACCGAGGAGGCGCTGGCCGAGATCGGCTTGCCGCCGCCGTTCTGGGCCTTTGCCTGGGCGGGGGGCCAGGCGCTGGCCCGTTTTCTGCTCGATAGCCCGCAAGCGGTGGCCGGCAAGCGGGTGGTCGACTTCGCCTCCGGCTCGGGGCTCGTGGGCATTGCGGCCAAGCTGGCCGGGGCGAAGGACGTGCTCTGCGCCGACATCGACGCCTACTGCGAGGCGGCGCTGGCCTTGAATGCGCAGACCAATGGCGTCGCCTGCAGCTTCACTGGCCAGGACCTTCTGGATGCGCCGGCGCCGGCTTGGGCCGAGGTCATCCTGGCCGGCGACATCTGCTACGAGAAGCCGCTGGCCGAACGGCTGATGGCCTGGCTCGCCGTCGCGCGCGCCGCAGGCGTGACGGTGCTGATCGGCGACCCTGGGCGCAGTTACTTTCCCCGATCGGGCCTGATCAAGCTCGCAGAGTACCAGGTCGCGACCACGCGAGAGCTGGAAGACATGGCGGTCAAGAGGACCTGCGTCTGGGCCATGCCGTGAGTTCCGTCTCGCCGCTGGTCCTGGCGCTGGTGCTGGGCTCGGCGCTGCTTCACGCCACCTGGAACGCCATGCTGCGCAGCGGCGCCGATCGGCTGTGGTCGATCAGCGTGATGTGCGCAATTTCCGCCGCCGCCGCAGCGCCGTTCGTCCTGATCCTGCCGGCCCCGGCCGCCGCCAGCTGGCCCTATGTCGGCCTCTCGACGGCCTTGCAGATCGGCTACTGCCTGTTCCTGGTCCGCGCCTATCGCGACGGCCTCCTGAGCCAGGTCTATCCGATCGCCCGAGGCGCCGCGCCGCTCCTGGTCGCGGCGGGGGCGGCCGCGTTCGCGGGCGAGCGCCTCTCCGGCCATGCGATCCTCGGCCTTACGCTTGTTTCCTGCGGCATCATGACTCTGGGCCTCGGACGCGATCGGCCAGACATCCGCTCGACCGCGGCCGCCGTTCTCAGCGGCGCCTTCATCGCCGGCTACATGGTCACCGACGGGGTCGGCGTACGGCTCTCCGGCCACCCCACATCTTACGTCGTCTGGATGTCGCTCGTGCAGGGCGCACCGATGCCGTTCGTCTACCTGATCGCACGCCGCCGGTTCCCGAACGTCCAGCTGGACCGCGAACTGGCGAAGTCGGTGGCCGGCGGCGTAATCTCCCTGGTCGCCTACGGTATCGTAGTCTGGGCCATGTCCACCACCGACATGGCAAAGGTCTCCGGGCTGCGCGAAACCAGCATCCTGTTCGCGACGATAATAGGCGCGCTGTTCTTGAAGGAGCCGATGACCCTCACGCGCGGCGTCTGCGCTGTGGTGATATCGACTGGCGCGATCCTGCTGGCCGGCTAACTGACGAGCTGGGCGTCGAGGGTGATCTCGGCGTTCAGCACCTTGGAGACCGGGCAGTTAAGCTCCGCCCCCCTGGCCAACTCCTGGAACTTCGCCGCGTCGAGGCGCGGGACCTTGGCGCGCAGGGTCAGGGCCGAGCGGCTGATTTTGAAGCCGGCGCCGTCGGGTTCGAGCGAGACTGCTGACTCGGTGTGGAGTTCCTCGGCCGGCGTCCCCGCCTGCTGCAGGGCAAAGGCCAACGCCATGGTGAAACAGCCTGCATGGGCCGCAGCGAGCAGCTCTTCCGGATTGGTCCCCGGCGCGCTCTCGAAGCGGGTCTTGTAGCTATAGGGTGTGGAAGCCAGCACGCCCGACGCCGTCGTCAGATCGCCCGCCCCATCACGTCCCGTACCTCGCCACACTGCGTTCGCCTTGCGGATCATCTCGAAGCTCCCTGAAGCTGCTTGCGTATCTGGGGACGTGGCGAGCGACCTGCTAGACCGCCTCCTCGCCCCATTCGCGCAGACGGTAGAGCGCGTGCACTTCGACCGCGGCGGCCTCGTAGTCGCTCGCCCAGGCGAGACCCTTGGCGCGCAGCCGTCGGGCGGTTTTGGCGTCGGGGCGGTATTCGGCGCGAGTGCGGCGGTGTCCCCGCCAGGCAAAGTTGGCCGGGCACCCCGAAGCGACCCCAGCGAGCGTCAGCGCCCTGCGGGCGTGGCCGGCAAGATCCGGGTCACGGCCGACAACCGCCTCGACCGCCTCGGTGTGCAGCGCCCAGGCGAACCACATGAGGTCACTATCGAGCGCATGGCGCCCCGCGGTCGACTTTCGCCAGTCGTCCGGCGCGATGCGGGCGTCGCGCTCCGTCGCCGCAGGCAAGGCGTCGATTGCGAAGCGGAAGGTCGCTTCAAGATAGTCGGCCTGGACCGCCGGGTCCGCCGGATCGCCGAAGTGGCGAGCGAAGAGCCGGCCGACCAGATCGTCCACCTCCATCACGGCCGCGGCCACCTCGGGCTTTCGCACTTCCGACCGGAAGGCCTCCGGACCGTTGTTGTTCAGCGCCCAATCGGCCCAGGCCGTCCAGGGCGGCGGGTAGCTGGTGTGCGGCATGAACCAGCCGAGCAGGCCCGGCTCGCCTTTTCCATCACCGAAGTAGAAGCGGCCCCTGGTCTCGGGGTGGTAGATGTCCCAGTACTCCGTCCACGCATCAAGTTCGTGGAACCAGGCCACGTAGCGCAAATCGTCCGGCGACACATCGGCCGCGGGGAGCGGCGCGCCCGGCGCCGCTTCCACACCCGGCTTAGCGGCCGACGTTGACAATGACCACAGCGCCGGCCCCGCCGGCCGCGCCCAATTGACCTCCAAGGTGGCCAGTGAGTTCCTTTTCCACCGCCGCGGCGACACCGTTCGCCACCGTCTCGGCGAGGCCCGGGGTCTTCAGCTGGGCCGCCTGCCCAATTATGCTCAGCGAACGCGAGACGTCGGCGAGGCGATCGACTTCCCAACCGCCGTGGTGGACCAGTTTCCCGTTCTCGAGCGTCCAATAGCCGGCGTCGCTGCCGACGCCGCCGATGATAATTATCCTCATAGTCGTCTCCACCGTGCTGGCCCGAGCAGGGTCGTCACGGGGCGCCGGGAGCGACCCATGCGCAGCTCGGGTGTTGAAGTTCCGGACGGGGCAGCCCCCTCCGTCTCAATTTTAGGCAACGCTCACAGGCCGCCTGGGCCCCTATGGACCGGCAGGCGAAGGCTCAGCCTTGCACGGCCATCACCCGCTTAACGAGTATCAAGGCTGATATTTCACGGAAACGTGGTTCACCCGAAGAAAACCTCAGGTAGCGGCGCGCGGTTTGTTCCGTTTTTGTTTCGGGCGGGGGCACGGCGGCGGTCTCTCCGCCGAAGGGAGGGCGAGGCATGCGCGAAGAGGCGAAGATCGACAATGTCGAGAGAGGCCATGGGGGCCAAGATGAGGGCCGCCGCTGGAATTATCGCCCGCCCACTTAAGCCCCCCGGCTCTCGGCATTAGCGGAGGGTGACGCCGCCCTAAGATCGGGGCATCGTGGAGCCTAAGAATCTGGGGGATCACATGCACCGTCGCAATTTCCTGACCGCCGTGGCCGCGGCCGGTGCAGCGTCGGCGTTTATCCCCGCAGCGGTGCGAGCCGCCGGGCCGCCCGAAGGTCGGCCGCTGACTGCCGGCGCGACGCCGATCTCAGCCGACGAGCGCCGCGCGCGGGTGGCCAAGCTGCAGCGGCTGATGGCTGAGCAGGGCGTGGGCGCCCTGATCGCGGAGTCCGGCTCGAGCCTCGACTATTTCACCGGCATCCAGTGGTGGCGCTCGGAACGGACGACCGTCGCGGTGATCCCAGCGCGGGGAGAAGTCGTCATCGTCACCCCCGCTTTCGAAGAACCCTCCGTACGCGAGACCCTTGCGGTCGGCGACGACGTCCGGCCCTGGAACGAGCACGAAAGCCCCTTCGAGCGGATCGTCCAGGCCCTGAAGGACCGCGGCGTTACCTCGGGGCCAATCGCCTTCGAGAGCACCACCCGCCTCTTTATTGTCGATGGCGTGCGCGACGCCGCGGCCGGCGCCTTCAGCGTCGTTTCGGGGGATAGCCTGGTGCGCGCCTGCCGGATGATCAAGTCGCCGGCCGAGCTTGCTCTCATGCAGCTGGCCAACACGATAACCCTGGAGGCCATCCGCCACGCCCATGCTTCGACGCATCCGGGCATGAGCCCTGGCGAGATCGGAGCGCTGATCGGGGCGGCGACGACGGCGGCCGGCGGCGGCTGGGACGGCGGCCTCGTCTTGCTCAACGAAGCCAGCGCCTATCCGCACGGCTCGCACCAGAAAGAGATCGTGCGCGAGGGTTCGGTCGTTCTGGTCGACGTCGGCTGCACGGTGCACGGCTACACCTCCGACATCAGCCGCACCTGGATCGTTGGCGCGCCCAGCGCAAAGCAACGCAAGGTCTGGGACACCGTCAAGCGAGGCCAGGAGATCGCACTGGAAACAGCGCGGCCGGGCGTTGCGGTGGGTTCGATCGACGACGCGGTGCGGGCCTACTACGAGACGCAAGGCTGGGGCCCGGGCTACCGCCTGCCAGGACTTTCCCATCGGACCGGCCACGGCATCGGGCTCGACGGACACGAGCCGCCCTACCTCGTGCATGGCGATGCGACGCCGCTCGCGCCTGGCATGTGCTTCTCCGACGAGCCAGGCATCTATATCCCAGGGGAGTTTGGCATTCGGCTGGAGGATTGCTGGCATATGACGCCGGCCGGCCCGAAGCTTTTCACTCCACTCGCACCGTCAATCGACCAGCCTATCTAGGCGCGAGCCGCCGGCGCGCCCCAACCCAGGGTTTCACCTATGGTTGCGCTTGTTCGTTCCTTGTACACCTTTTACGTGTTCTCTGAGGGCCTCGGTTGGGCGGGGGCGCTCAAATCGCGGAGGCTGGCGTGGACGCCCCAGCAGAACTCTACTCGGTCGATCTGGATCACTTAGGCCTGGCGGGACCTGCTCGAGGCCGGCCGAGTGCGGATGAGCGCCGCGAACTCGATCACCGGCTCGCCAACAGCCTGCAGCTTGCCGCTGATTTCCTGCTCTTCGAGCAGGCCCGCGTGACCGATCCCGTAGCGAACGCCGCGCTGCTCCAGGCTGCTTCCCGCCTGTCGACGGTCGCCCAACTGCATCGCTTCCTCAGCGACCACGAAGAGATGCGCGACGTCAACCTCGGGCCGTTCCTCGGTGAGCTGTGCCGGCTCGTGGAGGATGGGACAGGCCTCGAATGCACGGTCGACGCCGAGCCGGTGACAGTGCCGGGCGGCGTCGCCCAGCAACTGGCGATAGCGATCAACGAACTGGCGATGAACGCCGCCAAGCACGCTTATCGGAAGGGCGAGCGCGGCGGCCTGCACGTCGACTGCCGCAGGGACGGCCTTGCCCTTCGCCTCACGGTCTCCGACCACGGCGAGGGACTGCGGCAGGACTTCAGCGCTGAGCAGGCGACGGGCCTGGGCATGTCCATCCTCAAGGCCGTTGTTCGTCAATTGCGGGGATCGCTGGAGGCCCACAACGATCACGGCGCCAAGTTTACGATCACCATGCCGCTGCCGCAGGTGCGCACTCTGGCGCAGGCCCGCTCATTCTCGCCGCGCGCCTAGATTCCTCACCAATACCGCTCGTCCCCCGTCGGACGAGCGGTATTGAACCCAGACGTTAGTGATTGCCAGCCGAGGAGCTGGCCGCGCCGCCCTTCGCCGCGGAGTCCTTTTCCTGGTTCCGCGCGCCCGCCAGCATTCCCGGCAGAGCGTAGTTTCCCTCGTGGCAGGCGTATTCGTAGATAACGCCCTGCAGGGGTGAGAACTCGTACTCACCGCCCCACGGCTTTTCCCACATGGTCGGGTCTTCGAGCGTGTACTGATAGAGCACGTGGTTCTTGCCGACGCGGGTGAACCGCTCGGTGACCTTCAGGTTCTGCCACGAACCGCGGTAGGCTTGGGCTTGCGGGATGTTGGTGGTCTCCACCACCAAGGTGTCACCGTCCCAGTGGCCGATCGAGTCACCCATCCATGGGCGCTCCCCATCGGTGCGGTGCTGGCCGTTCAAATGCACGATACGGGTGTCGTGGACCATCTCGACCTCGATGACGAAGGCGTCCTTGGTCTGCACGAACTGGTAGTTGTTGTTATAGAAGCCGTTGGGCAACATCGGCGGCCCGGCGTTGCGGCCGAAGCCCATGATGCAGCGCTCGCCGAGCGAGCGGTTTTCCGGATTGTCGAACGAACCCATGCCGCGCGCGAAACCGCCGGCCCCGCCGCCACCCTTACGCGGCGGGGGCTGGCCGTTGGCCGTGGTCAGGAACGAGGTGCGCGGCTCGCCGTGCACTCGCATCACACTCGAGCCGGGATCCAGCCAGCCGCGGTTATAGCCGCCGACGTCACCGCCGGCCGCCGCGAACTCCGGACGCAGAGTCTTGGGATCGGCCTTGCCGCCCTCGGCGCCCGAATTCGGGTCGGTGGGCTTGTTGCCGTCCTCGACTTCCTTGGCGACGGCGCCCTCCAGTTTGGCGACTTCCGCCGGGGTGTAGACCGCCCGATCGCCAAGGGCCGCGGGACGCTGTTCCGGCGTCAGGGTGGCGTTGGACCAGAACCCGGTCAGGTCCGGCTGCCCGAAGGCATTGCGAGGCGCAACGTAAGGCGCGGCGGCCTTGGCGGGCGCGGCCTTGGGACTTTGGGCTTGCGCCACCGCCGGGCCGGCAAGAGCGATCGGTACGGCGCAGAGGGCAGTTCCGACGGCGAGGATAAGGGCGCGATGCACGGCTTACTCCAGACAATAATGCGTCCGCGGCGAGGCGCGGCTAAGAATCCGCGGAACTTACGGATTCAGAGGCTTCGGCGAAACAACAGTTTGGTTACACGCGCGCAATGCAGCGCAGCGCGCTTTCAGGTCTCCTGGATGGCGGAAAGCTTCCAAGGCCCGCCGGTTTGTCGCGCAAAAGTCCAGAGCTCGGTGGTCTGGCTGGGCTTGGTCGGATCTCCCGACAGAACCGTCCCTGATGTTCGGTCGCGCATCAGGTCGATGCTCTCGTACCGCATCGCCGCAGTGGCGTAGTCGGTCGAGCCTTCGCGCCAGGCTTCACCGACGTCGGCCTTAAGCAGGCGCGTGCCGGTGACCTCGTTCCGCCGCCCGTGGGTGGCGTTGTCGCTCAGCTCTTCGGCCAGAAAGGACATCACCTCCGGCGTGCAGCGCTCGCGGAGCGCTGCGTAGTCCTCCCGCCCGAAGGCGTCCTGGACTTCCTTCAAGAGGGTTTCGAATGTCTGCTGGTCCTGCGGGGTGATCGGGATCTCCCAGGCGGGACCCGTGGTGGGCACATAGGGCGAGGCCGGCGCCGCACCCGATCCGAAACCACCGCCCCCGAAGCCGGCGTCCTGGAAACCTTGCGCGCCGCCAAAGGCCGCCTTCTGCTGGTCCCAGGGCATCGAGGCCGACGCCCGCGGCCGTGCGAACCTTCGCATGACCCAAGAGACGACGAAGAACAGGATCGCGAGCTGAATCAGAATCGTCAGGAAGCCCATCCCGCCTCCACCGTAGCCGCCGCCCCACCCACCGCCCCAGCCGTGGCCCATCAGCCCACCGATCAGGCCGCCGGCCAGGAGGCCGCCCAGGAAGCCCCCGCCCATTCCACCGAACGGCGAGCCCGGACGATTGTAGCCGTAGCCCGGCTGGCCGGGCTGGGGCGCATAGGCGCCGCCGGGCTGGGCGCCCGGGGTCTGCGGGGTCATCGAGCGCTGGATGGGCGCCACACTACCCGGCGCGGTTTCGGTCTGGCGCGGTTGCGAATAGGTCCGCGACCCGCGGCTCCCAAAGCTGCCGCCGCGCCGCGCGTCGGCGGGTTCGGCGGCGAGCATGCCAAGCGCCAACGCCACACCGAGCGCCGCGCCGATCTTGGACCGGAGACTGGCCATCGAATCCTCCTGATTCGCGCAAGATGTAAGGGCCCCGCGGCCGGGCCGCCAGATCGCCCAGGCCCTGCGCGGCTGCGGCCTAACGGCCGGCCTTGGGGTGCTCAGTGGGATCGACCTGAATCGGCATGTCGATATTGGGCAGGTTCTCCGCCTTAAGCGCGTCGGGGATCGAGCGGGGTCCGTCGCCGTCCGTGGTCGTGAAGGCCAGCGATGCGGGCTCGGCGCGGTGCTCGGCGATGTTCGCGAAGCCGCCTTGCGGCGTGGCGTTGAACGTCAGCGCGTAAGCCTTATGGGGGTCGGTGGTGCAGAGCAGGACGAAGGTCTTGCGGTCCTCAAGCAGTCTCGGCGTCTTGAGGCAGTTGGGCATCTCGCCGCCCGCCCCCGGGCCGAAATCGAAGCCCGTTTCAATCATCTTCTGGTCGAAGGTGACGGTTAGGATGAGCACCCCGGCCGACAGCGCCTGGCCCGCCGCAGGGTACGTCGCGGTCACCTTCGGGGGATCGGTCTTGGCGTAAACCGTCACCCCGGACACCTCATGCGGCGGCTGCGGGGGTAGCGCCGGCGGCGCGGCCAGGGCAGACCCGCCGCAGAGGAAACAGACGACGCTTGCGAAGGTAGCGATGCGCATAGGCTCAACTGTGTGAGCCAAGAGCGACGGTAACAAGGCCCGGCCGTTACAGACTGCAACCTCCGCAGGAGGTCTTGCTGCGATTCGGCATCGCACGCGCGCCCCTCGCCTCTGCGCGCACCTCTGCTATCACTGCTCCGCTTTTGCCCTACGGAGCTTCGGTCGCCATGCGTCGCCGCACCTTTCTCGCCGCCGTTCCGGCCGCCGCCCTGGCGGGACGGGCCTTCGCCACGAGCCGGCAGGAAAACCCCAACCGCAACCGGCCTGACGTCCATGGCGGGGACAGGATCGACGGGGCGACGTGGGCCAGCCGTTCGGCCGCATGGGGCCTGCACGGGGCGGCCGCGACCGCCCATCCGCTGGCCACCCAGGCGGCGATCGACATTCTGAAGGCCGGCGGCTCGGCGGTGGACGCTGCCGTCTGCGCCAACGCAGTGTTGGGGTTTGGCGAGCCGATCTCATGCGGGATCGGCGGCGACTGCTTCGTGATGCTGTGGGATCCGAAGCAGCGCAAGGTGATCGGCCTGAATGGCTCGGGCCGCAGCCCCAGGGCGCTGACGCTCGCCGAACAACGCAAGCGCGCCAACGCCAAAGGCGTGATCAACCTGCACGGCGCGGTCTCGGTCAGCGTACCAGGGGCGGTCGACGCGTGGTGGAGCCTGCATCAGCGCTACGGCAAGCTGCCGTGGAAAGACCTCTTCCAGCCGGCCATCCGCCATGCCGAAGATGGCGCCCCGATCGTCCAGAACGTCGCCTACTACGTCGGCAGCTCCTATCGCATCTTCACCGAACCGGGCGCCCAGATCGAGGAGGTGGACAACTTCAAGAAGGTCTGGGCCCCGGAGGGCAAGACGCCCCGCGAAGGCGACATCTTCAGGAACCCCGGGCTTGCGCGCACCTATCGACTGATCGCCGAGGGCGGCGGCCGCGCCTTCTACGAGGGCGAGATCGCCCAGACGATCGAGGCCTATTTCAAGCGGATCGGCGGCTGGATGACCGCCGCCGACCTGGCCGCCCACCATTCCGAATGGGCGGAGCCCGGCACGATCAACTATCGCGGGGTCGATGTCTGGGGCTTGCCGCCCAACAGCCAGGGGTTCGTGACCCTGCAGATGCTCAACATGATGGAGCAGTTCGACATCAAGGCCATGGGCTTCCAGTCAGCGGCGGCGATCCATCACTCGGTGGAGGCCAAGCGACTGGCGTTCGAAGACCGCGCGCGGTTCTACGCCGACCCCCACTTCTACAAGCAGCCGAGCGAATGGCTGCTCTCCGAGGACTACGCCCGCGAGCGCGCCAAGCTGATCAGACCCGACAAGATCCTGCAGACCGTCTATCCCGGCCAGGCGCCCAGCCATGGCGACACCACCTATTTCACGGTCGCCGACAAGGACGGGATGATGATCTCGATCATCCAGTCCAACTATTCCGGGATGGGCTCGGGCCTGATGCCCGATGGACTTGGCTTCATGTTCCAGAACCGCGGCCAGCTCTTCGCGCTGAGCGATGGCCACCCGAACATCTACGCGCCCGGCAAGCGGCCCTTCCAGACGATCATCCCGGGTTTTGCGACCAAGGGCGGCGAGCCGCTGCTCTCCTTCGGCGTCATGGGCGGTGACATGCAGCCCCAGGGCCAGGCGCAGGTGATCTCCAACCTCGTCGACTTCGAGCTTGGCCTGCAGGAGGCCGGCGACAGTCCGCGCTGGCACCACGACGGCGGCCATGAGCCGACCGGCGAGGACTTGGGCCCGATCGGAAAGCTCAATCTGGAGACCGGCGTGCCGCAGGCGACACAAAAGGCGCTGGCGGCCCTGGGCTGGCCGCTGGCGCCCGCGCCGGGAGGCTACGGCGGCTACCAGGCCATCCAGCGTTGGCCCGGCCGCTACGCCGCCGCCACCGAGATGCGCAAGGACGGAGTCGCGCTGGCATACTGATCAGCCCACCGTGAGATTGACGCCTTGCCTCAGGAGCGCAGATTGGCGGCCGCAACCGCGGAAGGAGGCCGCATGACCGCCGACGAAATGGACGCCATCGTCATGTCCTTCCCAGCGGCGGAGAAGGGGATCAGCTACGGGCGGCCCTCCTACAAGGTGAACGGGAAATTCTTCACCCGCCTGCGCCGCGAGGACGACAGCATGGTGCTGCTGGAGGTTTCCTTCGACGAGCGCGAGATGCTGGTCGAGGCTGACCCGGAGACCTTTCACTTCACGGCCCACTACAAGGACTATCCGAGCGTGCTGGCCCGCATCGACACCCTGCATCCGGGCTCGCTCCGGAATTTCCTCGAACGCCGCTGGCGCAGGATTGCGCCGAAGAAGCTGGTGAAGGAATACGACGCCAAGGCCGAGGCGTGACCCTGTTTTAGGCCCAGCTTGGAGCGTCCAATGGCCATAGAGCCCCCCGCCGCTACGCTTGGCGAGAGCGTGATCGCCGAGGAAACCGGCCTCGGCCGCTACCAGGTCGAGGCCAGGGTTGGCTCAACCGCCTTCCTGGTCGACGAGCCCGTCGCTGTGGGCGGCCTGGGATCGGGGCCGAACCCCTTCGACCTTATGAGTGCGGCGCTGGGATCCTGCACGGCCATGACGATCCGCCTTTACGCGAATAAGAAGGCATGGCCGCTTTCGCGCGTGCGCGTCCGCGTGGCTCACCATCGTGGCGAGCTGCAGGAGCGCGACGTCTACAGCCGGGAAATCCATCTCGAGGGCCAACTCGACGACACCCAACGGGCCCGTCTGGTGGAGATCGCCGAACGATGCCCGGTACACCTCTCGCTCGAGCGCGGCGCCGACGTAACCACGACCCTCGCCCCAGCCACCCATGCCCTCAGCGGGGAGACCGGGACGCTGGGCGAGCACATGAAGAATATGGAAGAAGCCTGCGAGGCTTAGCGACGCTCGCGCGCCCGGTTTGAGTGCACCGCTACGGCGGTTATCCACTTCCCGTGGGGTCTAGAATTCGTCTTCCATCATCGAGCGGAACTGCTCGAAAATCTCCTTGGCCCGTTCTTCGGGCGACGTCGGCGGCTCGGGTTCGGGCTCAGACTTCGCGGCCGCCGCGCCGCCGGTAAGCCGGCCGACTACGACCCCGTTCTGCACCAGCAGCACCTCTTCGCCTTCTTCCGCCGCACTCAGCAGGGCGGCCAGCTTCGGCGGCAGATCGTCGAGGTCGATGCGTTTCATGACGCCATGCTACTCCCACCAAGCGTGACAGGGGAGGCCTACGCCCCTTAAGGAGGAGCCATGGCGTACCGGTCGATGCGGGAATTCATGGGCAAGCTGGAGGCGGCGGGCGAGCTCGTTCGCGTCACCGAGCCCGTTTCCACCGTTTTGCAGATGACCGAAATCCACCGCCGCCTCCTGGCCCAGGAGGGGCCGGCGGTTCTGTTCGAGAACGTTGTCCGCGCCGATGGCGAGCGCTCGACCATGCCCTGCCTGGTCAACCTGTTCGGGACCGTGAAACGCGTGGCGATGGGCGTCACCCTGGAGGGCCGCGAACGCTCGACGGCTGCTGACCTGCGCGAAGTCGGCGAGCTCCTTGCCTTTCTCCGCGCGCCCGAGCCGCCACGCGGCCTGAGGGACGCCTGGGACATGCTGCCGCTCGCAAAGACGGTCATGTCCATGCGCCCGGCCACGGTGAAGAAAGCCCCCGTCCAGGAGGTCGTCTGGAAGGGGACGGACATCGATCTCGCCAAGCTGCCGATCCAGACCTGTTGGCCAGGTGAGCCCGCGCCGCTAATCACCTGGCCACTGGTGGTGACCAAGGGGCCATCGGAGGATCGCGAGGACGACTACAACCTGGGTATCTACCGGATGCAGGTCCTGGGCCCGGACCGCACGGTGATGCGCTGGCTGGCCCATCGCGGCGGCGCCCAGCATCACCGCCGCTGGAAATCCCAGGGCAAGCGCGATCCTCTGCCCGCCTGCGCCGTTATCGGCGCCGACCCAGGCACGATCCTGGCCGCCGTGACGCCGGTCCCCGACACGCTCTCTGAGTATCAGTTCGCCGGCTTGCTGCGAGGCGCCAAGGTCGAGCTGGTCCCCGCAAAAACCGTGCCCCTGATGGTGCCGGCCAACGCCGAGATCGTGATCGAGGGCCATGTTCTGCTCGACGACTACGCAGACGAGGGGCCCTACGGCGATCACACCGGCTTCTACAACTCGGTCGAAAAATTCCCGATCTTCCAGGTCAGCGCGATCACCATGCGCAAGGACCCGATCTACCTGACCACCTTCACCGGCCGGCCGCCTGACGAGCCCAGCGTATTGGGCGAAGCGCTGAACGAGGTGTTCATACCGCTGCTGCGACAGCAATTCCCGGAGGTCGTCGACTTCTGGCTGCCGCCGGAAGGCTGCTCCTACCGTATCGCCGTGGTCTCGATGAAGAAGGCCTACGCCGGCCACGCCAAGCGCGTGATGATGGGCGTCTGGAGCTACCTGCGTCAGTTCATGTACACCAAGTGGGTGATCGTCGTGGACGACGACATCGACGCGCGGAACTGGAAGGACGTCATGTGGGCGATCTCCACCCGAATGGATCCGTCGCGCGACATCACGGTCATTGAGAACACCCCCATCGACTACTTGGACTTCGCCTCGCCGGAGAGCGGACTGGGCTCGAAGATCGGCCTCGACGCCACCGACAAGTGGCCGCCGGAAACCCATCGCGAGTGGGGTCGCAAGCTGGGCATGGACAAAGACACGGTCGACGCAGTCAGCGAGATGTGGGCGAGGTTGGGGCTGCCGGGCGACGGCCGGCCGGTCGACTGACCTTGCGGGACGCAGCGAAGCGCGACCAACTACGCCGCTGACGGGTGGCGCGCGGGGGCTAACGCTATGGATGCAAACCTCTCCGCACATGCGGCCGCGCTCTGGGTCGGCCTGCATCTGGCCCTGCTGCTCGTCCTGTCGGTGCGGGTGGTAGGCCAGCGTCGCCGTCACGGTGTTGTCCTGGGCGACGCAGCCATCCCCGAACTTGCCCAGGCGGTCCGCGCGTTCGGCAACGCCACCGAATATGTGCCCGCGGGCCTCATAGCGATCGTCGTACTGGCGATCGTTGGCGCGCCGCCGATGGTGGTGCACCTGACCGGCCTGACTCTGCTGGTGGGCCGCGTCGCGCACGCGGTTGGCCTTTCGCGCAGCGGCGGCGCGTCGATCCTGCGCTCGGCCGGCATCATACTGACTTGGCTCGCCTACATCCTGGGCGGGGTGGAGCTGATCTTCTACGCAATCCCGTAAGAACCGCTCGGCTTGTCGCGAGGCGTCTGCTCGGCCATATGGCCAGGATGGACGAAAACCTGCTGAACGACGTCGTGGCCCAAGCCCTGGCCGAAGGCGCCGACGCCGCCGAGGCCGTAGGCGCCGAGCGCCGCGCCCTTTCGATCACCGTGCGCCTGGGCGAGCTTGAGGAAGTCGAGCGGGAGGAATCCCGCGACCTGGGCCTGAGGGTGTTCGTCGGCCGACGCCAAGCCAGCGTCTCCGGCTCCGACATCAGCCCCGAAGCCCGCGCGAAACTGGTGGCCCGCTGTATCGCCATGGCCAGGCTCGCGCCCGAGGACCCCTACGCCGGTCTCGCCGATCCGGAGCGGCTGGCCCGCGGCCCGTTGCCCGACCTGGACCTCTATGACGCCGCAGAGCCGACGCCCGAGGCGCTGGAGGCCAAGGCGCGAGCCGCCGAGGACGCAGCCCGCGCCGTACCAAAGGTGACGAACTCCGATGGCGCTTCAGCGTCCTGGTCCACGAACCAATGGCGGATGGTCACCAGCGCCGGGTTTTCCGGTCTGCACCGCGCCTCCGGCTTCTCGCTGGGCGCCGCGGCGATCGCCGGCGACGAGGCCGGCATGGAGACCGGCTACGAGGGCCGATCGGTGCGTTGGCAGTCCGACTTGCCCGAGGCCGACGCCATTGGAGCCGAGGCCGGCCGTCGCGCGGCGGCCCGGCTTGGCGCGCGCAAGATCGCCTCGACCACCGCACCGGTAATATTTGAAAACAGACTGGCGGCTTCGCTGCTTAGCCCCCTGATCGGCGCGATCTCGGGCCCGTCCATCGCCCGCGGCACATCATTCCTGAAGGACAAGCTTGGCCAGATGGTCTTCGCCAAGGGCGTGGCGATCACCGACGAGCCGCATCGTCGGCGCGGCTTGGGATCGTCACCCTTCGACGACGAAGGGGTGGCGAACGGCGCGCTCAGCCTGATCGACGACGGCCTGCTCACGACCTGGCTGCTGAACACGTCTTCGGCCCGTCAGCTGGAGCTGACGACGACCGGCCACGCGTCGCGCGGACTGGCGGGTCCGCCCGGCGTGTCGACCTCGAACCTGACGTTGCAGCCAGGGACACGGTCCCAGGGCGAGCTGATGAAGGACGCCGGCGCCGGCCTCCTTGTGACCTCGATGTTCGGGCCATCCTTGAACGGCAACACCGGCGACTGGTCGGTCGGCTGCTCCGGCTTCTGGTTCGACGAAGGCGAGATCGCCTACCCGGTGAACGAGATCACCGTGGCGGGCAACCTGATCGATATCTACGCACGCCTGGTCCCCGGCTCGGACCTGCAGATCCGCGGCTCGTCCAACGCCCCGTCGCTCCTGGTGGATGCGATTGCCATCGCCGGCCTCTAGAAACGATTGATCCCGAGGCGGTGGGAGCCTATCGCCTCGTTCACAAATCGTTTCAGGCGATACGAGGCCGGCCATGTCCGACAAACAGCTTCTTCACCTGGTGATCGGCGGCGAGTTGAAGAACCTCGAGGGGCCTGCCGAGTTCAGGGACCTAAGATCGGTCGACCTGGTCGGCGCCTTTCCGAACTACCAGCAGGCGCTCACCGCCTGGCGCGGCAAGGCTCAGTCGACCGTCGACAACGCCCTGATGCGCTATTTCATAATCCACGCCCACAAGCTGCTCGACCCCGAAAGCGACGAGGACCACGACCAGTAGGTCATTCGCGGCGCAGCAGCTTCTCGGTCAGCACCGAGCCCAGCATGCCGGCGCGGAAATCGGCTTTCATGCCGACCGGGTCGTACATCGGACTCTCGACCCACTCGAGGAACGACATCCCGGCGGGCTCGCCTTCCGAAAGGTAGCGTTCGAAGATGTAGTCCAGCACGCCGGTCTTGCCCTGCTTCACGTGCAGGTAGCGCAGATCCAGCTGGTCCATGGCCTCGCGGATCGTCTTGCCCTGCCGGAAATGCATATAGAACACGCTCATGATCCCCGCCCGGTCCGCGCCCGACTTGCAGTGGATCAGGGCCGGATAAGCGATGGTCTCGTAGAGCCGCTTGGCGCCCAGCACCCGCTCGCGGCTGGGCACCTCTCGCGAGGTGATCGTGAAATCGACCATCTCCAGGGCGAGCCGCTGGCAGGCGTCCTTTTCCAGCGCATGAAAGCTGGCGTCGAAGCCGCCCCGCAGGTTGACGATGGTCTTGATCCCGCGGTCCTTCCAGGCGGCAAGTTGGTGCGGCCAGGGTTGGTTGGTGCGGACGAGCTCGTCGGAGATCCAGTGGGCGTTCTGGAAGCCGAGCCTCAGGTAGGCGTGATCGTTCCAGAGGTAATCGGCATAGGTCTTCAACCGCCCGAACGGGGTGGCGAGGTCGAATCCGGGGTCGGTCGGCGCGATCGTCATTGCGCCCTACCTAGTGCGCGAGGCTCCCCGACGGAAGCCGCCGCAGAGTCGCGGCCACGGAAGGACCGAGGCTCAGGCGCCGCGGCGACGTCCCTTTGCTGGACCGCGGCAGGCGCGGATCGGCCCGTGTTTTCGGGCCAGAGCGTCGTGGCGCCCCTGGACTGACCAGCGCCATCAGGTCTCAGCTTCACAAGGCTGGGCGTGGCGAATCCGGACAGATTCCGGCGTTCGGCGCTCGGCCGCCGTGACGACCCGCCCGCTTGACTTCATTCCCGCATCGGACGACCCCAGCCCTATGAGCGAACGCGCCAAGCCTGAGCTTTCCGCCCGAGCCCTGATCAGCCGGGTGGCCCGGGTGTACCTGGCGCCGCGGTGGAAGGGCTGCGTCGCCGCCATCGTTGCGGCTGTCGTCGTGGCTTACGGCACGAGCATGCTCGTGCAGGTCGTGGAACCAGCGACGAACGATCTGCTGGTGTTCCACAAAGCGCACGCCATCATCCGGTGGCCGCTTTACATCGTGGCCTATGCCGTGGTGCGCGCCATCGCCGCGATCGCGCAAGCCGCCATGGTCAACCGGATCGGCAACGGTGTCGTCGCCGACGTCCAGGTGCAGCTGTTCGGGAAGCTGGTGCGCGCCGATCTGGCCAGGCTGCGCAGCCAGCATACCGGCGCCTATGTCTCCTCCGTCCTCTACGACGCGGGCCTGATCCGCGAAGCCTCGACAGCGGGGATCGTAACCTACACCCAGAACCTGCTGCAGGTGATCGGGGCCATCTCGGTGATGATCTCCAACGACCTCGTTCTGTCGCTGGTGATGATCATCGCGGCGCCCGGGGCGAGCGCGATCATGCGGCGCTTTTCGAAGCGGACCCGCAAGGCCGCCAAGGGTGCGATGACCGAGACCTCGGCGCTTTCCACCGCGATCATGGAAAGCCTGGACGGCGTGCGGGTGGTGAAGATTGAAAACCGCGAAGCCTACGAAGAGGAGCGGGTCTCCGAGGTGGTGAGCCGCCGCCAGCGGCATTTGGTGAAGGGCTCCAACGCCCGCGCCTTCGCCGCCCCGGCGACCGAGCTCCTGATGACGCTGATCACAGCCGGCGTCTTCGCCTACGCCGGCTGGCGTTCGTTGCACCACCACATGACGCCCGGCGCCTTCACCGCCTTCATCCTGGCCCTTGGCGTCGCCTCGCAGTCACTACGCCAGCTCGCCAACCAGCAGACCGTGTTCGCCGAGGGCATGGCCGCCGCACGGCGGCTGTTCGCCGCGCTGGACGTCGAGCCGGAGGTCCGCGAGCAAGCGGGCGCGCAAGCGCTGCCCCCGGGCCGCGGCGACATCGTCTTCGAGAAAGTGGACTTTGCCTATGACGACGGCGGCCCAACCCTGACCGGCGTCAGCTTCGAAGTCCAACGAGGGGAAACTGTCGCCCTGGTCGGCCCGTCCGGCGGCGGCAAGACGACGATCCTGAACCTGATCCCCCGCTTCTACGACGCCACCAAGGGCCGGGTGACCGTCGATGGCCACGACGTACGCTCGGTGACCCTGACCTCGCTGCGCGACCGGATCGCGCTCGTGACCCAGGAACCGTTCCTGTTCGACGACACGATCCGCGCCAATATCGCCTACGCCCGCCCGGACGCCTCGCAGCAAGAGATCGAACGGGCGGCCCGCGAGGCCGCAGCGCATGACTTCATTCTCACGCTGCCTCAGGGCTATGAGACCCAGGTTGGCGAGGCTGGTGCGCGTCTCTCCGGCGGCCAGCGGCAGCGCATCGCCATTGCGCGCGCCTTCCTCAAGGACGCTCCGATTCTGCTGCTGGACGAAGCCACCAGCGCGCTCGACACCGAAAGCGAGGCCCAGGTGCAGGCCGCGCTCAGCCGACTCATGGCCGGCCGCGCCACGATCCTGATTGCCCATCGGCTCTCGACGGTGCGCGGGGCCGACCGCATCTATGTCATCGACCAGGGCCGGATCGTCGAAACCGGCAACCACCAGAGCCTCGTACGCAAGCGGGGCCTCTATGCGCGCCTAGCGGCCAGCCAGCACCTGGACGCCTTCGCAGACGCCCCCGGGGACGCCCACGGGGCGGCGGAGACGGCGGCTTGAAGAAGCTGCTGCGCAGCGACGCGGTGCAGGCGTTCCTCGGCTGGATGCTGGGCGTCTATATCCGGCTGATCCTGGCGACCGTGCGCTGGCGCCACGAGAACCTGGAGTGCGTCGAATCGGTCCTGGCCGGCGACGCCGGCGCCATCGCCCTTTTCTGGCACGGCCGCATCCCGCTCTGCCTGGCCACCGCGCCGCAGTGGTGGCGCAAGCGCACCAAGGCGCTGATTTCCCCCTCCGCGGACGGCGAGTTCATCGCCCAGGCCCTCGCCATGGCGGGCTTTCCGGCGATCCGTATCTCCACGGCCAAGCCCGGCGACACAGCCAAGGCGCGCCAGGCTGTCGTGGCTTTCCGTGAGGCGGTCACCCACGTCGCCGAGGGGGGTGCGCTGGTGGTGACGCCCGATGGCCCGCGCGGCCCGAACGAAGTGATCGCCGCCGGCTCCCTGCAGATCGCCAGACGGTCGAAGCAACCGGTCTTCCTTATGGGCATCGCGGCCAAACCCGCGATGCAATTCGACACTTGGGACAAGGTGGTGTTCGCGAGCCCCTTCGGCCGTGGGGCGGTGGTCTGGGAAGGCCCGCTCTACGTCCCGCCCGATGCCGACGAAGCGACTGTCAGCGCCCTGATCGTCGACTGGTCGGCCAGGCTGTCGGCGGTCACGCGTCGCGCCGAGGCCCTGGTCGGCGGCACGCCGCATTGATCCCGCCCGCAGGCGGTGAGACATAGGCGCAGCATGGCCCACGCGCACCACGACCACGACCACGGCCCTCATGACCACAATCATGGGCACGGCCATGACCATGGGCACAGCCACAGCCACGGCCATGGCCACCATCACCATCATGTTCCCGCCGACATGGGCCGGGCCTTCGCCATCGGGGTCGGGCTGAACACCCTCTTCGTGGCCGTCGAGGTCGCCGCCGGGTTCTGGGCGGGCTCGATGGCGCTGCTGGCCGACGCCGGTCACAATCTCTCCGACGTTCTGGCCCTGCTGCTGGCCTGGGGCGCGACCATTCTCGCCAAGCGCGCGCCGACCGCGCGGCGCACCTATGGCCTGCGAAAGGGGACCATCCTTGCCTCCCTCGCCAACGCAGTGTTCCTGCTGCTGGCGATCGGAGCGATCGTCTCGGAGTCAATTCAGCGGCTCGGGGAGCCTCACGTCGTCGCCACCAGGACGGTCATGCTGACAGCCGCGCTGGGCGTGGTGATCAATACCGCCACGGCCCTGCTCTTCATGCGCGGCAGCAAGGGCGATCTGAACGTACGCGGGGCCTTCCTGCACATGGCGAGCGACGCGGCGGTGTCGGTGGCGGTGGTCATCGGTGCGATGATCATTGCGCTGACCGGACTGCAATGGATCGACCCGGCGCTCAGCCTTGCCATTGCTGTCTTCATCGTCTTCGGCACCTGGGGCCTGTTGCGCGATTCGGTGAACCTCGCCCTGGACGCCGCTCCGCGCGGCATCGACGTGGCCGAAGTGCGCGCGTGGCTGGCCGCCCTGCCGGGCGTCGAGGAAATCCACGACCTGCACATCTGGGCCATGAGCACGACCGAGACAGCGCTAACCGCCCACGTAATACGGCCGGCGAACGACGACGGAGATCGCTTCCTGCATGCCGCCTGCGAGGGGCTGGCCGTTCGTTTCAACATAGGCCACGCGACGTTGCAGGTGGAGACCGACGCCGACACCGCCTGCCGGCTGGCGCCTGCCGGGGTGGTGTGAGCCGCACCCCGCGCACCCTTCCGCTAGCGCTCTACGCGGCGGCGACCGGCTTTCTTGAGCCGCTGGCGCCGGCGTTGCTGCGACGGCGCGCGCGCATCGGCAAGGAAGATGCAGGTCGCGCGATCGAGCGCCTTGGACGTTCGGTCACGACGCGGCCTTCCGGGGGGCTCGTCTGGTTACACGGGGTCAGCGTCGGCGAGAGCCTTTCGCTGCTGCCGCTGATCGAAGCCCTGAGGTCACGGCGGCCGGATCTCGTCCTGCTGGTGACGTCGGGCACCGTCACATCCGCCGAGGTGCTCGCCAAACGTCTGCCCCCAGGCGTGATCCACCAGTTCGCCCCGATCGATGCGCCCGGAGCGGCGAGACATTTTCTCGACCACTGGCGGCCGGCGACGGCTCTTCTCGTGGAGAGCGAGCTGTGGCCGAACCTGATCCTGGCCGCCAAGGACCGCGGCGTGCGCCTCGCCCTTCTTTCGGCGCGGATGACTGAGACCAGTGCGCAGGGCTGGAGCCGGGCGCCCGTGACGGCCAGCGCGCTGCTAAAGGCTTTCGACCTTGTCCTGCCGCAGGACGCCGCGACGGAGGAGCGCCTGGCCCGCCTGGGAGCCCGGGTGGGACCGCACCTCAACCTCAAGCTTGTCGGCGAGGCGCCGCCGGTGGATGACGCGCTGGCTGGGGCCGTAAAGGCCTGGGCCGGCGGCCGCAAGATTGTGCTCGCGGCCAGCACCCACCCTGGCGAGGAGACCCTGATCGCCGAGGCGTTCCTGGCGGCGACACGGGAGGGCCCGGCGGCGGTGCTGGTCGTGGCCCCGCGCCATCCGGACCGCGGCCCGCAGGTCGCCGCGGAGCTGCAGCGCCTTGGCCTCCCGGTCGCACGCCGCGCCGGCGGCGAGGCGCTCGAGGCGGCGACCACCGCCTATGTCGTAGACACTTTGGGCGAGCTTGGGGCCTTCTACACAACAGCCGACGCGGTGGTGATGGGCGGCAGCTTCATCGACGGGATCGGTGGCCACAATCCGTTGGAGGCCGCTCGGATGAAGGCCGCTATCGTCACCGGCCCTCACGTCTTCAACGCCCGCGACATCTACGCTGGAATGTTCGCCGAGACCGCGGCCATCGAGGCGCTCGACCCCCCGGACCTGGCCCGCCACCTGCGCGGCCTGCTCGACAGTCCCCAGATGGCCCGCGGGCTCGGCAAGGCCGCGGCCCTCTATGCGGAACGCCAAGGCGCGGCGATGGAAACCGCGCTTACGCTCATCGAACCCCTGCTGCCCGCATGAAGCTCGCAACGCCTCGTTGGTGGTATACGCGCGAAACGAGCGCGCGACGCGGCGGAATGCCCACGACGCGCGCCCTCTTGACGCCGATCTCGTGGATCTGGGCCGCCGTCACGGCGCGACGGATCGCCCGGACGATGCCCTTCGATCCGGGTGTCGCGGTGATCTGCGTCGGTAACCTGACCGTGGGGGGCGCCGGCAAGACGCCGGTGGTGCGGGCGACAGCGGAGCGCCTGGCAAGGCAAGGCCGGGCGGTCCACCTCTTGTCGCGGGGCTATGGCGGGCGTCTCGAAGGTCCTGTGCGGGTCGATCCTGCGCGGCACACCAGCGCCGAGGTGGGCGACGAGCCGTTGATGCTGGCCCGCGACTTCCCGGTCTGGGTCGCGCGCGACCGCGCTGCCGGCGCCAGGGCCGCGGCGCAAGCCGGCGCGGAGGTCATCGTCATGGACGACGGCCACCAGAACCCATCTGTGAAGAAGGCGCTATCGCTTGTCGTCGTGGACGGGGAGACCCGCGGCGACGAATGGCCGTTCGGCGACGGGCGGGTGTTCCCGGCCGGCCCGATGCGCGAACCCCTTGGCGCTGGCCTGCGCCGAGCCGACGCGGTGCTGGTCCTGCTGCCTGCCGACCTTGCTGCGACGGAGTCGGAGCTTGAGGATCAGCTTCGCGGGCCGCCGCTGATGGTCGCTCATCTGCGGCCGGCCGCAGCGATGCCACCCGGGCCGCAGGTCGGCTTCGCCGGCGTCGGCAAGCCCTGGAAGGTGGAGCGCGCCCTGCAGGCTGCAGGCTGCGAACTCGCCGACTTCGCCGATTTCCCCGACCACGCCGGTTACGATGAAGCGACGCTGACGCGACTGGCCGAACGCGCGCAGCAGTTCGGGGCGGGGCTGATCACCACCGAAAAGGACTGGGTGCGTCTGCCGCCGCACTGGCAAGCGCGCGTCACGCCCTGGCCGGTGCGCGCGGAGTTCGACGACCCCGCGGCGTTCGACGCCTTGCTGAAAAATATCGGTCCCTAGGCGAGCGCGCCGGCCTTCTCCGCGAAGCGCCAGCTCGCCTGGGCAAGGGAGACGACGCGATCGGCCTGTTGCGCGGCGTGCGGGCTGTTGGCGGTGCCATCCCGCACCCGCCCGACGATCCCCTGAAGGATGCCGGCGAGCCGGAAAGCGTTGTAACTGAAGAACCAGTCCAGGTCGTGCAAGCCGGTGCGGCCCGTAAGGCTGCAGTAGTAGTCCACCGTTTCCTGCAGGGTTGGGATCCCATGCGCCTTCGGGTCGGGTATCGTCGATATCGAGCCGTTCACCCAGTTCATCAGCAGGTAGGTGAAATCGGCCAGGGGCTCCCCAAGCGTCGACAGCTCCCAGTCGAGCACCGCGATCACCCTGGGCTCGGTCGGATGGAAGATCATGTTGTCGAGGCGGTAGTCGCCATGCACGATCGAGGTCCGCTCCTGGGCCGGCAGGGTCCTGGGCAGCCATTCGATCAGCCGCTCCATTTCCGGGATGAGCCGGGTCTCCGAGGCCTTGTACTGCTTCGTCCACCGATCGACCTGACGGCCCATGTAGTTGCCGGGCTTGCCATAGTCTGAGAGGCCGATGGCCTCGTAGTCGGTGTTGTGCAGGGCGGCGAGCGTCTTGATCTTGTCCATGAAGATCGCGTGCCGCTCGGCCGGCTCGTACTGCGGCAGGGTCTGGTCCCAGAGGATCCGGCCCTCGACCATGTCCATGATGTAAAACCAGGTTCCGATGACCGCATCATCGGTGCAGAGCCCGTAGGTCCTGGCCACAGGGAAGCCGGTAGTCCCGACCGCGGTGATCACCTTGTATTCGCGGTCGACCGCGTGAGCTGAGGGCAGGAGCTTGCCCGGTGGCTTGCGGCGCAGGACGTACTTCTTGCCGGGCGTGATCAGCTGATAGGTCGGGTTCGACTGGCCGCCTTTGAACTGGCGCACTTCAAGCGGGCCGGCGTAGCCCGCCACGTTGGCGGTCATCCAGCGGGCGAGCGAGGCCTCATCGAATCTGTGGGTCTCCGCAACGGGCTTGGTGCCGGTGTTCAGCGCCTCGCGCTCTTGCTCGGCGGCGTCGACGACGTCGGCCATGGCGTTCCCCTTACAACTGTTTGAACCCACTTTACCGGCGCGGAGCGCGCCGGAGCAAGGCGGCGATCAGCGGCCGAGCGCTCTCCAACCGATATCGGTACGGTGGAAGCCCTGTGGCCAGTCGATCAGGGCCACAGCGCCGTAGGCGCGCTCTCGCGCCTGGCCGAGGTCCTCGCCCGTCGCGCAGACGTTCAGCGCGCGCCCTGCGCCGGCCAGGATCGCGCCGTCGGCGCCGGCCGAGGTCCCTGCATGGAACACCACCACGTCGGGGCCAAAGTCGCGATCCAGGCCGCGGATCACGCTGCCCGCCTTTGCCGGACCCGGATATCCGTCGGTGGCCAGGACCACACAAACCGCGTCCTCGTCGCGCCACTTCGGTTCGGGCATCTCGTTCAGCCGGCCGGTCGCGCAGGCGATCAGGTAGGGGACAAGGTCGCTTTCAAGCCGCAGCATCAGCACCTGGCATTCGGGGTCTCCGAAGCGGGCGTTGAACTCCACGAGCTTGGGACCGTGCCGCGTGGCCATAAGCTCGACGAAGAGCGCGCCACGATAGGGCGCGCCGTCGGCCGCGATGCCTTTGAACGCCGGCTCGACAAGGCGCGTGCGCACCTGCTCGACGAGGTCATAGGTGAAGACGGGGGCTGGGGAATAGGTGCCCATCCCGCCCGTGTTGGGCCCCTCGTCGCCATCGAAGGCGCGTTTGTGGTCCTGGGCCCAGCCGAACAGCATGGAGGCCTTGCCGTCGCAGAGCGCGAAGAGCGAGCCGATCTCGCCCTCCAGGTACTCCTCGATCACCACCCGGGCGCCGGCCGCGCCGAAGCTGCCCCCGAAGGCGTCGTCGATGGCGGCTTCGGCGCCCGCGCGGTCCTGGGCGATCACCACCCCCTTGCCCGCAGCCAGCCCATCGGCCTTCACCACATAGGGCGGGGCGAAATGGTCCAGCGCCGCCTTCGCCGTATCCGCATCGTCACAGATCCGATAGGCGCTCGTGGGCAGATGGTGGCGATCGCAGAAGGCCTTGGTGAAGGCCTTGGACGACTCCAGGCGCCCTGCCGCGGCGCTGGGACCGAAGCAGGGGATATTTTCAGCCTCAAGAGCGTCGGCGAGCCCGGCTTCGACGGCCACCTCCGGGCCGATGACCACAAGGTCCGCGGCGATCTCCTTGGCGAGAGCGACCTGGCGAACGACCTCGGTGGCCTTGATATCGCGGGTCTCGGCGATCGCGGCCATGCCGGGGTTGCCCGGTGCGCAGACAAGCCGGGTCAGGAGCGGCGACTGTTTGATCTTCCAGGCCAGCGCATGCTCGCGCCCGCCGGAGCCCACGAGGAGGATGTTCATGGGCTGGGCGTTTCGCGCGCGCCGCTGCTGTGGTCAAGGACCAGCTCTGCGGCGGGGATCAGGCGGGGGCCGAGATCCTGGACATCCAGAGCTTGGCCTTGTGCAGGGCGTCCGGACGGTCGAGCGGTCGAGCCGCGGAGGCCGGGCAGGTGATCTCCAGGATCACCCCGTCCGGATCGGCGAAATACGTCGAGCGCCGATCCCCGTGGGTTTCTTCCCAGTGGTCGACGCCTGCGGCCCGGAGTTTCGCGCGCCAGTCTTCGAATTCCGCCTCGTCGCTGCAGGCCAAGGCGTAGTGGCGCGCGTCGATCGGGACGCCGCGGTAGTCGGGCGCAGGCGCGCCGGCCAAGGCCACGGCGACGATCTCCTGGCCGCCCTCCAGTCCGAAGATCATCATCAGCCAGGGATAGCCGTCCCAGTCGTCGCCAGTCAGCGCCGCGGTCAGCGGCAGGCCCAGAGTTTCGCGGTAGAAGGCCAGGGTGCGCGCGGCATCGCGCACGGGGAAGACTACATGGTCCAGCTTGAGCATCGGCGTTCTCCAGGCCGCATCATAGCGGCCCGCGCCTCAGCCCTCCAGATCGAGCGAATACCCTGCGGAGCGGACGGTGCGGATCGGATCGTCGGCCTCTGAGACGCCCAGCGCCTTGCGGAGTCGGCCAATGTGAACGTCGACGGTGCGAGCCTCGACATAGACATCCGAGCCCCAGACGGCGTCGAGCAGCTGCTCGCGGGAGAACACCCGGCCGGGATGCTGCATCAGGTAGTCGAGCAGGCGGAACTCCGTGGGGCCGAGGTGAATCTCCTGCCCGGCGCGTTTCACGCGATGCGCCACGCGGTCGATCAGAAGGTCGCCGCGCCGGACCCGGTCTTCTGCAAGGCCAGGTCGGATGCGTCGGAGCACGGCGCGCAGGCGTGCTGTCAGTTCGGTCATCGAGAAAGGCTTGACGACGTAGTCGTCGGCGCCGGTGTCCAAGCCGCGCACCCGGTCGGTTTCCTCGCCGCGCGCGGTCAACATGATGATCGGCACGTTGCGGGTCTCATTGCGCTGGCGCAGCCTGCGGCAAACCTCGATGCCGGATATCTTGGGCAGCATCCAGTCGAGCACGATAAGGTCGGGCAGGCGCTCGTCGACCAGCAGCAGGGCTTCCTCGCCGTCGCCGGCCAGTCCGACGTCGTAGCCCTCCTTCTGCAGGTTGTACTGCAAGAGGGTCGCCAGTGAATCCTCGTCCTCGACCACCAGGACGTAAGGCGTCATCTGCATGCGCGCCTCAAGCCTGCAAGTCGTCGGTCTTGGGCCGGCCGCCGATCATCTCGGCGCCGGTGATCTGGTAGTGGACGATCTCGGCGATGTTGGTGGCATGGTCGCCTATCCGCTCCAGGTTCTTGGCCACGAACAACATGTGCGCGCAGGCGGTGATCGTGCGCGGATCGCCCATCATGTAGGTCAGGAGCTCGCGGAACAGCGAGTTGTAGTGCTCGTCGACCTCGTCATCCTGGCTCCACACCGCGAGCGCGCGCTCCAGGTCGGAGCGGCTGTAGGCGTCAAGCACGCTGGATAGTCTGCCCAGCACCAGCTTTCCCATCCGCTCGATCGACCTCGTCAGCGGGGTCAGCGGGTCGGATTCGATGATCACCAGGGTCCGCTTGGCGATGTTCTTGGCGAGATCGCCGCAGCGTTCGAGGTTGTTGGCGATCTTCATCGCCGCAACGCCGCGGCGCAGGTCATCGGCCACCGGCTGTCGAAGAGCGATCAGCCGGATCGTCTTGCGCTCGATATCGCGCTCGGCTTCATCGAGCTTGTCGTCACGCAGTACGACGGCGGCCGCCAGTTCCTGGTTGCGCTTGACCACGGCGTTCACCGAGTCCGCCACCTGAGCCTCGGTGAGACCGCCCATGCGCACGCACTCAGCCGCAAGGCTGTTCAACTCGTCTTCGTAGGATTTGACGATGTGCTCGTTCATCCGCCTCGCCCTGGGCGCGCCACCTGCTGCGCGACGTCCCTATGCTACAGTGTCATGACGCTTTGACGACGCCCTGCGGGTCGGCCGCCATCGGAAAATAGGCCGTGAAGGTGCTGCCTTCGCCCTCGACGCTGGAGACCACCAGACCACCGCGGTGGCGGTTGATGATGTGCTTGACGATCGCCAGGCCGAGACCGGTGCCGAACCTGGCGCCGCTCTTTTGCCCGTCGACGCGATAGAAGCGTTCGGAAAGGCGCGGCAGGTTCTGGCGCGCGATGCCTGGTCCAAGGTCGACGAACCGCAGGCTGGCGTAGATCTGCGGCGATGGATCCGGCGCCACGAGCGAGAGGCGCGGCGCGCCCTCGTGGCTCGCAGCCGCGGCAAGCTCGGTCAAGCCGGTCTGCATCTCAATCCGCACAACAGCGCCGTCGGGGGAATATTTTATCGCATTGTCGAGCAGGTTCTGGACCACTTGAACGATCTGATCACGCTCGCCACGCACGCTCGCCTCACAGGCCGCGCAGGGCCGCCAGTCCAGCTTCACCCCGCGTTGCGCGCCGAGGGGAGCCGCCGCCTCGACCACCTCTCCGACCACGAGCGCGAGGTCGACGACGCCGCGTGGCGGGACATGCTCATCGAGTTCGATCCGGCTCAGCGATGTGAGATCTGCGATCAGGCGGGCCATCCGGTCAGCCTGCGCCTGCATGATCCCCAGGAACTTTTCGCGGGCAGCCGGGTCGTCGCGCGCATGGCCCCGCAAGGTCTCGATGAAGCCGGAGAGGGAAGCCAAGGGCGTGCGCAGTTCGTGACTGGCGTTAGCCAGGAAATCGACGCGCGTGCGCTCGACCAACCGGACTTCGGTCTCATCGTGGAAGGTCAGCAGGGCCAGTGGGACCCCGTCGCCGCCGGGCCCCAGGGAGCGGGCGCGGACACGGAGACTTCGCGACTGGGCGCCCGTCGTTTCGTAGACGCCGTCGGCATCGGCGCAATCGAACAAGGCCCTGTCCACCGCCCCCAGCACCTCAGGGTCGCGGACCGCGGACAGAAGGTTACCCTCCTGGGCCTTGAGGCGCAGCAACTCGCGCGCCGCCGCGTTGGCGAGAATGAAGCGCCGTCCCGTCAGATCGTCACGGATCGAACCCGCCACGACCAGGATCGGATCCGGAAGAGCGTCGACTAGGGCCGCATAGAGTTTGGAATCGGCGGGCAGTGGCGAATCTCCGTCCATGGACCCTAGCATCCGCAGTCCTGTGACAGCTCAGTGACGAAAGGTGCGGCGAACGAAAGAAGGAGCTGCAGCTTTGCAACTGCGGCTGTTCAAATGCCCCTACGGGTCGGCGGGCGCTCACCATGAGGGGTTCGCGGATTTGCGCGCCGCGAGCGCAGGCTCCATGCCGATCGCAGCTCGTCGGCGCGCAACCGGGCGTGTGCGCGACGGTTACCCTCCTTATGACCCCTGTCGCCCAACTCTGATCGCTGAAGCGGATCGACGATTGGTAATCTCCTGCCTGACACCGGGGGGACCGTGGCGGCGCTTTGCTCCATGACCAGCTGCCTGCCGCAAATCATCAAGATCTGGCGGGACCGCGACGCCTCCGAGGTTTCGCTTCGCATGTACCTGGTGACCGTCGCGGGGTTCTCGTTGTGGACGACCTGCGGCGCCCTCATCGGCAGTTGGCCGGTGGTCCTGTCGAATACGCTCTGTCTCCTGATGGCCGGCGCGGTGCTGGCGCTAAAATGGCGGTTCAGGCGCGGCAAATCCGCAAGGCGCCCGACGTCCTAGCCCACCACAGGCGAGGTTATCCGTCAGTCGCGAAGCGCGTCGTGCAGGGTGTCGGTGATGGGGGAGATCAGAGAACCCATGATCGTCCTCTCACCGGTCACCACCATCACCTGAGCGGGCATCCCAGGGCTGATCTGGGCGCTCTTTTTGAGCTTAGTGAGCTCCTTGGAGTCGATCCTCAGGTCGGCGCGATAGTAGGAGGTCCCGGCCTTTTCATTGACGATCTTGTCGGCCGAAACCAGCACCACCTTGGCCGCCATAGGACCGTGCCAGCGCTGGTTCAAGCCGGTGAACCGCACCTGCGCATCCATGCCGGTTCTGATCTTGTCGATGTCTTTGGGTAGAATCTGGGCTGTGACGACGATCGGCGCATTGGCCGGCACGACCTCCATCAGCACTTCCCCGGGACCGGTGACCCCGCCGACCGTGAACTGCGTCAGGTTGAAGACGAATCCGTCCACCGGCGCACGAACGACGGTATGGTCGAGGGACTCCTTGGCTGCGGCAAGCCGGGGCATCGTGTCGGCAAGCTTGGTCTGGGTGTCGCGAAGGCCCTCGGCCGCCTGGCTCGTGCGGGTGTCGCGATTGGCGGAAACCTGCATGCGCGTCTCGCCGGCCTGCTCGCGGAGGCGGGCGATTTCGGAAACGAGCGAACCCTTCCGTCCCTTCAGGTCGGCCAGCGAGCGCTGGTAGCGCAGAATCAACGGCTTGGGGGCGAAGCCCTGGTCATAGAGCTTTTGGTAGCCGGCCATTTCCTCGTCGGTGAGCTGGATTTGCTCGTCCACTGAGGCCACTTGCGCCTGCTGCCCTTCGATCTGGGTCTGCACCTGGTCGAGACGCTGGGCGAGCACTGAATTCTGGCTCTGGAAGAGTTCGGCGCGGGTCGTGAAGAGGAACTGCTGGTCGCGGATCATGCCGGCGACCCGCGGGTCGGAGATGCGGGCCATCACATCTGCAGGGAATTCGAGGGTCGGCCGGTTGGTCGCCTCGGCGGTGAACCGGGTCGACTGCACTTCAAGGCTGTCCACCTGGTTCTGCAGGATGTCGTAGGCGGCGCGCGGCTCGACGTCGTTGAACATCATCAGCGGCTGGCCGGAGCGAACGTGCTGGTCTTCCTGGACCAGGATCTGGCGGACCGTGCCCCCGTCCCGGTTCCTGACGGTCTTGCGATTAGATTCGACCCGCACCTCCCCCTGGGCGGTGACGCCCGTCGCAAGCGGCACAAGCGAGGCCCACAGGCCAAGCCCGACAACCAATACGCCGATAAGGGTCGCGCCGGCGATCATCGGCCGGCGCATGCGCCGCTGCAGCTCCGGGTCGACCGGCAGACGTTCGTCGCCATCGAAGGTCGGCGCGATGTAGGACGAGCGGACCGGGGTCAGGTCAAGTTTCATCGGCTGGCCTCGACAGCGCGGATTTCGGTCGGTTTCATCAGCCGGGCCATGACTTGGTCGCGCGGCCCGAACAGTTCGATTCGGCCTTCGCGCAGAACGAGCATTCGGTCCGCGGCGCGGAAGATGCTGGGCTTGTGCGAGATGATCACCACGGTGGCGCCGCTGGCCTTCATCGCATCCAGAGCTTGCAGCAGCGCATCCTCGCCCTCGGCGTCCAGGCTGGCGTTGGGTTCGTCGAGCACAATGAACGCCGGACTGCCCAGCACTGTCCTGGCCAAGCCCACGCGCTGGCGTTGGCCGGCCGACAGCGTGTGGCCGCCGTCGCCAACGTCGGTCTCGTAGCCCCTCGGTAATCGCAGGATCAGTTCATGGACCCCGGCGAGCTGGGCGGCCTTAACAACCTCCTCGTCGCTTACGCCGGAGCGGAAGCGGGCGATGTTGTCACGGATCGTACCGGAGAACAGTTCGGTGTCCTGGGGCAGGTAGCCCACGTGGCGTCCGAAATCCGCGCGGTCCCAGGAGAAGACGTCCGCCCCGTCCAGGCGCACGATGCCGTTCACCGGTCTCCAGATCCCGACCAGCAGCCGCGCGAGAGTCGATTTGCCCGCGCCCGACGGTCCGATCACCCCGAGTGTCTCGCCAGGTTCGAGGCTGAAATTTATATTGCCGAGCAGCAGCTTGCTGCCCCCGGGGGGTGCGTAGTTCAGCGCCTCCACCGTGAGCCGTCCCCGCGGCCGAGGCAGCGCCGTAGCGGCCTGCGAAGGCTCGGCTTTTGACAGGAGTTGCATCAGACGGCCGTGCGCCCTGACCATATTGTTCAGGGGGTCCCATGAGCCGACGATCTTCTCGATCGGCTGCAGCGCGCGACTGGCCAGGATCATATTGGCGAACAACATGCCCTGATGGAGTCTGCCCTTGATGATCAGGTAGGCGCCGATAGCGATGATCAGCACCTGGATGCCCATGCGGACAGCCTTGATCGTGTCGGTGAAGGCGTTGGCCGTTTCCGCCGCGGCGGCTCCGCGTTCGATGGTCACCGCACGGTGTGCGGCCCATGATGCGCCCAGAGTGGGCAGCATGCCCATAGCCCGGACGACCTCGCCGTTGCGAAGCGCCGCGTCGGTGAAGGCATAGCTGCGAAGCTGGGCGTCGCTTGCGTCACGTTGGATCGGGCGGATGATCCGCTCCTGCAGGAGCGCCAGGCCCAAAAGGACCAGCGCCCCGATCGTGGTGACGACGCCGACGGCCGGATCAATGATGTAGAGCGCCACCAGAAAGACCGGAATCCACGGAAGGTCGAAGAACGCGGCGGCGGCGATCCCGGTGAGGGTCTGACGGAACTGGTCCAGGTCGCGCAGCGCCTGGGCCCTGGCGCTCGGGTCTCCCCGGACCGAGGCGTCGAACAGGGCCGAAAACACCTTGCCCGAAACCCGTTGATCGAGCGCCACCCCATAGTTGATCAGAATTCGTGCGCGGTAGTCGTCGATGGCGCTGGAGATCGCGAACACGAACAAGGTGATCAACGTCAGAACAACCAGCGTCGGAACATTCTGGCTGACCATCACCCGGCCGTACACCTGGTAGGTGTAGAGCGGCAGCGCAAGGTAAAGCACGTTCGAGAAGAAGCTGAACGCGGCCGCCACGGCGAACGGATGCTTCCCATCGGAAAGCGCGCGGGTCAGCACGTTGTCGGGCTGATTCGTCAGGAAACTAAATATCTTCATGCGCGCTGAGTGCCGTCTGCCCCATGTCGTGAGTGACGATAGGTGGGAGGTGGTTTAAAAACGTGAACGCAAGAGCGAAATCGTTCCGTCGCGCGTCCCCGAACAGAGAACTCCATCGGCGGCCGGGCCGGAGCTCGGCGCCCAGACTGATTTCAATGCCCCCTCCTCTACGCCAAGCGACCCCCGCCAAGGAACCTCGCGGAGGCGAGACACACCGGCGCGCCGGGAGCTAGCACGTCGAGAGTCGCCACAATCGCTTGCTGGATAACGCGAGATGTGTGGCGGTTAAGTGGCAGGAAAATTGTCGGCGCCGCCCTTACCGTCCGATGTTCGATTTCATCAACAGGCAGCAACTGCCGTAGACCGCGCTCGCCGCCCGGCGTCCCTTGTTCGCGGCCCAGCTCGCAGCCGTCGTGGCTGGCCTCCCGCGGCTCCTCAAGCTTGCGGGCGGCGGCGTTGTCGCCGGCAACTGTGCGGTAGGGCTGATGGGGCTCGCAGTGCACCCGCCGGGCCTCGTGCAGACCCCGCTGTTGATTGCCGCCAGCCTGGCCGGCGGCAGCGCCGGCTACCTGCGCTGGAAGGCCGAGTCCCGGCCCTCCCGCCTGCACGGCTCGGCCGCCTTCGGGACGCAACGCGATGCGCGCCGCGAGCTCTCCGGCGAGGGCCTGATCATCGGTCGCGCCGAGGCCGGCTGGCTGATGCGCTACGCAGGCCCAGCACACCCGCTCACCATCGCCCCGACGCGGGCCGGCAAGGGCGTAGGCGCGATCATCCCCAACCTGCTCACCGTCGATCGCGCGGTGCTCTGCATCGACCCCAAGGGCGAGAACGTCCGCGCCGCCACCCGGCGGCGCTACGGCAAGTGCACGTCCTCGACCTCTTCCAGGTGACCGGCGAGGCGCCCGCCGCCTTCAACCCGCTGGCCAGCCTCGACCCCGACGACATCGACGCCGGCGAGGGCGCCGCAAGCCTGCACGACCCTCCGGAGCAGGTCAGCGAGGCGCACTAGAACGAGGAAGCCCGCGCCCTCTTGGCCGGCGTCATCCTGCACGCCGCCGCCAGACCCTACGCCGCGCGCCGCAACCTCGCCCACGTCCGGTCCCTGATCACCCTGCCCCCGGATGTGCTCCCACTGGAACTGCGCGCATGCAGGCCTCCGGCGCCGCTTGCGGCCTGGTCGCCCGCTTCCATTTCGAGCAGCAGCGCCGTCACAAAGAATGCGCGCCGCATTCCTCGCTGGTCAGCTTCCTTCAGGATGTCGGCGGCCGTGCGGTAGCTGATGGGCCCGGCATGATCCGTCGCATGAATTCGTCGAACAGCGGCACCGTGAACGCCGTGTCGCCGTGGGCGGGGCTATAGATCATGCCCTTGGCGATGAGGGCGTTGCGGATCGGCCCGACGGCGGTGACCTTTCGACCCAGTGCATCGGCGATGTCGCCAGACCGGTGCGGTCCGGGGCCAAGCTCGGCCATGGCCCGCATGTAGGTTTTCTCTGCGGGCGTCAGCCGATCGAACCGCACCCGAAAGAAACTGGCGTCCAAATCGGCTAAGGCTTCATCGGTCGCTCGCCGGGCGTCTTCACCGTCGATGGGCGAGTTGTCCGCCACGTTCCAGCTGTGCTTGCCCCATTCCTGAAGAAAATAAGGGTAGCCGCCGCTCTGGCTGAGGACGAAGCGGGTCGCCTCGTCCGTAAACTCGACCTTTTCACGCTGCGCCGGGAGGCAAAGCGCGGCGCGAGCAGATTGGTCATCCAGTCGGTCGATGGGAATAAATTCGAAGAGGCGTTCGGCATAGGACTTCGCCCGGCCCATGGAGCCGATCAGCTGGGGCAGGCCAGCCGCCACCATTGTGACGGGCAGTTGGGCTTGGTTGGCGACATGGAGCGCCATGATCAGGGCGGCGAGCTGGTCCTGAGGAACGTACTGCAGCTCGTCGATGAAAATGATCACCGCGGTGTCGCGCTCGGCAGCGGCTTCGGCCACCACGGTGATGAGATCGGCGAGGTCCGTGTCGAGATCGCCGCTATCGGCGAGCCCACCTTCGGGGTCGATATCAAGGCCAAGCTCGATATCGGCGTACTTGACCTTCAGACCGCGCGCGAAGCCTGCAAGGGCGTTCATGGCGCGATTGATGCCGTCTTTCACCGCGTCAATGCGGCGGAGCCTGAACAGGGCGGTCCGGAGCGCCGGCGCCAGCAGCGCCGGCAGAGAGCGTTCTTCCGGAGCCTCGATCCGGACTGTGGCGAAGCCGCGGGCTTCCGCGTCAAGGCGGATTCGATTGAGAAGGACGGTCTTGCCTACCCCTCGCAGACCATAGAGGACGACGCTCTGCGCAGCTTTGCCCGCACGGATGCGATCAAGCGCGACCGCCGCACGCTCGATGATCTCGTCACGCCCCGCAAGTTCCGGCGGCGGCGTACCGGCACCAGGCGCATAGGGGTTCTGGCGTGCGTCCAAATCGAAGAACCTTATCCCAGTTTATGCTCGCAGCATAATATGGGTTAATTTCCCTCTAAACAACGTCCCGTCCCCTAGATCGCCAGCGAAAAGGCTAAGCGATCGACG
>NZ_DASXNL010000099.1:0-35633 GCF_036495085.1 Phenylobacterium sp.
CTGGAAGCCCTGCCGGGCGCCCAGATCAATGACGCCAAGAAGGTGCTGGCCAATGCGGCCACGAGCCTGCTGCACGGGCCTGACGAAACCGCCAAGGCCTGTGCGGCCGCCGAAGCCGCATTCGAGCAAGGCAGGCTCTCCGATGATCTGCCGACCTATGAGGTGCCGGCCGCTGAGCTCGGGTCCGGCATCGTGCTGGCGGCGCTGGCCGCGGACGCCGGACTGGCGGCCTCGCGAGGCGAAGCCCGCCGGCTGGCGCACGGCGGGGGCCTGCGCGTCAACGACAAGGCCGAGCTCGACGCCAGTCGGATGGTCACGGCCGCCGACCTGGTGGAAGGTGTGGTCAAGCTTGCGGCGGGCAAGAAGAAGATCGTCCTGGTGAAACCGATCTGAGGAGCATGACATGGGGAAGGTGAGCGAGGGCGCGCCGGCGCCGGATTTCCAGCTGGAAAGTGCTTCAGGGCAGATCCGGCTGGCGGACTTCAAGGGCAAGACCCTGGTGCTCTACTTCTATCCCAAGGACGACACGACCGGATGCACCACGGAGGCCAAGGAATTCAGCGCTCTGGCGCCGGAGTTCGCTAAGGCGGGCGCCGCGGTGGTCGCGGTCTCCAAGGACACCGTGAAGAGCCATCAGAAGTTTGCCGAGAAATACGGCCTGACCATCCCGCTAGGCTCTGATCCCGAGGGTTCGGTCATTCAGCGCTTCGAGAGCTGGGTCCAAAAGAAACTCTACGGCCGCGAGTATATGGGCATCGACCGCTCAACGTTCCTCATCAAGCACGGGGTCATCCGGCGCATCTGGCGCAAGGTGAAAGTGGCGGGCCATGCCCAGGAGGTGCTGGACGCGGTCAAATCCCTCTAGAGGCGGGTGCGACGCGGCGTCGCACTCTCACGCCGATGATCTGAAGTCGAACCAACCGGCGATCGCCGGTTCAAGGGAAAGTCCCCTCACCGTTAAGGTGGCGTTTACCACATACCCGACATCTTCCGCAGGTTCGGACTGACGCTGCTTGCGGCGTAAAGCGCCTTGCGCGTTTCCACGATCTCATCGCATATCGCCGGTGATAGGGGTCGGGGACCTTCAAAAACGTATGGATCGTTTGGCGCGCCTTCGCCGGTCGCTCGTTGAGCTATTTCCGGAACGCCATCTCTATGTCCGCTCGGGCGGTGAGATGAAGGGCTACGTCCTCACCTCCAGGAAGCAGATCGCCGCTGCGGCCGGGGTCTCGGCGGCCGCGTTGTGGATGGGCGTCTGCAGCGCCGCCATGCTGGTCAATATGCTCTCGGCATCGTCGGCCGACCGCGAGGTCGCCCGCACGCAGGCCAAGTACGAGCGCTGGATCGCCGACCGCCAGGCTCGGCTGAACTCCGCTGTCGCTGAACTCAACGCCGGCGGTGGCGCAAACCAATCCTTAGCTGCGAACATCGAGAAGCGGCATGCCGCGCTCGCCATGCTGCTCACCGACATGAAGGGCGCGCCAGGCGCGGCCGCGGCGCTGACGCCCGTGATCAACGAAGCAGTCATGACCAAGGACACCAACCCGGCCCATATGGTCGAGACCGTTCGGGTCAGCCAGGAAAAGCTGCTCGACGCCGCCGACAGCTTCGCCAAAAGCCGGGCAGATCGCCTGCGCCTGGCGTTCCGGCTCGCAGGCCTCACGCCCGCAGCCTATATGCCCAAGGGCGGAGCCCTGGGCGGACCTTTGATCGAAGCCAAAGACCCGCGAGCGCTGGCGGCCGTGCTCGATGTGGATGAGGGCTTCGCCGAGCGCGTGCAGCACGCGGCCGCCGACATGGGTGAAGCCCGGGCTCTACAGGAGGCCGCCCAGGACGTTCCCTTTGCGAGGCCCACCACAGGCACTGAGAAGTCCAGCGGTTTCGGCGTCCGCTATGACCCCTTCACCAGCCGGCCGGCCTTTCATTCGGGCCTGGATTTCCCCGGCGGCCCGATGACCCCGATCCACGCCACTGCGCCCGGCGTCGTGTCGTTCACAGGGGTCCGCTCAGGCTATGGCAACACCGTGGAGATCGACCACGGGCGGGGCTTCAAGACCCGCTACGCCCACCTGGCGGCCATTTCTGTCAAGGTCGGCGAACAGGTGGGGGTCGGCCAACGCATAGGAGGTATGGGCTCCACTGGCCGATCCACCGGAACGCACCTGCACTACGAAGTCTGGGTGAACGGCCGCGCGCAAAATCCGGACCGTTTCGTCAAGGCAGGCGCTTATGTTCTCCAAGCCGGCTAGTTCCACGGCCTCGCGCGCCGACAGCGCCGATACGAACCGCAAAGCCATTGCTTGTTCGCTGATCGCCGAAAACGTCTGTGTCAGCGGCGACCTCAAGAGCGATGGGGACGTGCAGCTCGACGGCGCGGTGCGCGGCGACCTCGTCGTGGCGCATCTCACTATCGGCGAGACGGGTCAGGTCGAAGGCGCGGTGAGCGCCGAGGCGGTCGAAATCCGCGGCCGCGTCACCGGCACGATCTCCGCAACGAGCGTGAAGCTCTACGCTAGCGCCCACGTCGAGGGTGACATCACTCACGGCCAGTTGGCCATCGAGCCCGGGGCTCATTTCGCCGGGCGCAGCATCAAGCTTCTCGCCGGGGCGTCGGAGCCACTGAGCCTGGTGCACGAAGCCGCGGAGTAGCTGTTCCGGCGGGGCGCGTCAGGCCGGCTCCGCGGCGTCGCGGGTCACGCCGACACGCTGGGCAAGCGCAGCGCCCATGAAAGCGTCGAGGTCGCCGTCCAGGACGCCTTGGGTGTCGGAGGTCTCAACCTCGGTGCGTAGGTCCTTGACCATCTGGTAGGGCTGAAGGACGTAGCTGCGGATCTGGTGGCCCCAGCCGATGTCGGTTTTCTGGTCTTCCAGCGCCTGCTGTGCGGCCTCCCGTTTCTGCAGTTCAAGCTCGTAGAGCCGGGCGCGCAGCATCTTCCACGCCTCGTCCCGGTTCTGGTGCTGCGAGCGGCCGGCCTGGCAGGCCACGGCCACGCCGGTCGGGATGTGGGTCAGGCGCACGGCCGAGTCGGTCTTGTTGATGTGCTGGCCGCCGGCCCCGGAGGCCCGATAGGTGTCAGTCCGCACATCGGCCGGATTGATGTCGATGACGATATCGTCGTCCACCACCGGATAGACCCAGACCGACGCGAAACTGGTGTGCCGCTTGGCGGCGCTGTCGAAGGGCGAGATGCGCACCAGGCGGTGGACGCCTGCCTCGGTCTTCAACCAACCGTAGGCGTTGGTTCCCTTGACCTGCAGCGTCGCCGACTTGATCCCGGCCTGATCGCCGGAAGTCTCCTCGAGGAACTCGACCGTCATCCCATGGGCGTTGGCCCAGCGCGTGTACATGCGCAGCAGCATGCCGGCCCAGTCGCAGGACTCGGTGCCGCCAGCGCCAGAGTTGATCTCCACGAAGGCTTCGTTGCCGTCGGCTTCGCCGGAGAGCAAGGCCTCGAGCTCGGCTCGCCCGGCGCGCTCCTTGATGGCCTTCAGCTGCGAGCGTGCTTCGTCAAGCGAGGCCTCATCGCCTTCCTCGTCGGCCAGTTCGGCGTACCCCAAGGCGTCGGCGAGGTCGCGCTCGAGCCCCCTCACCGCTTCGACGGAGCCGGCAAGACGGGTGCGTTCGCGCATCAGGGCCTGGGCGGCCGCGGCATTGTCCCAGAGCGTCGGGTCCTCGACGCGGGCGTTCAGCTCATCGAGCTTTCGGAGCGCCGGCTCCCAGTCAAAGACGCCTCCTGAGCAGTTCGACCGACTGCTCGATGTCGGCCTTGGCGGCCTCGACATCCAATCTCATGGGACAATTCCTGCTCTCTCTAAGGCCGGGCCAGATAGGCTGACCCGCGCCCTAGTACAAGCCATTGACCTCGTCGGGCTTCTTCGGCGGCGTCGCGGGCTGGACAGCCGAGGCGGCGTTCGGCGCGCCTGTAAGGCCGTTCTGGAAGACCTTGTTGTACGGCTGCGCCCCGCCGGCCGTATCGACGACCACATCGGCCACGCGCGGCTCGGTGCCCGGCCGGAACGCCTCGCGGATCCCGCGAACCATGGCGTACTTGGCATTGGCCGGGGGCTTGAAGTCGTCCGGCGCGAAGCTCTTGTTCGCCTGGGTCATGAAGTCGATGAAGATCGGCACGGCCGCTCGCGCGCCGGTCTCGCCGTTGCCGAGGCTGCGATTGTCGTCAAAGCCGATGTAGGTGCCGACAACCAGGTGGGGGGTGAAACCCACGAACCAGGCCGAGCGGAATTCGCTTGTGGTGCCGGTCTTGCCGCCGGTCGGGCGGCCCAGCACAGAGGCCGCAGCGGCGGTCCCGCGCTGTACCACGCCCTGCAGCATGGAGGTGATCTGATAGGCCGTGATCGGGTCCCAAACCTGCGAGCCGCTCACCGGGATGCGAGGGCTCTCATCGCCGTCGAAGCCGTTGGAGCAGCGATCGCAGTCGCGCGTCTCGGCCTTGAAGATCGTCTTCCCCTCGCGATCCTGCACCAACTCGATCAGGTGAGGTTCGATCTTTCGGCCGCCGTTGACGAAGGACGAATAGGCGGCGGTCAGCTTAAAGACCGTCGTCTCGCCCGCGCCGAGCGCCATGGCGAGGACGTTTTCCATCTTCGTCACCACGCCCAGGCGGATCGCCGAGGCGCTGATCTTCGGCATGCCGACGCCCTGGGCCAGCCGCACGGTCATGGTGTTGCGCGAGAGCTCAAGGCCTTTGCGCAGCTGCAGCGGGCCAAGGTAGTCGTGCTCGTAGTTTTCCGGAGTCCAGGTCTGGCCGTTGGCGCCGGGGAGCGAGATCGGCGCGTCCATGACGACGCTGGCCGGCGTGTAGCCATTCTCCAGGGCCGTGGCGTAGACGATCGGCTTGAAGGCGGAGCCCGGCTGACGCATGGCCTGGGTGGCGCGATTGAAGCTCGACAGTGAGAAGGAATAGCCGCCGACCATCGCCAGCACCCGGCCGGAGTCGGGATCCATCGCTACGAGAGCGCCGTTGACCGCCGGCACCTGCTTCAGCCTGAGCGCCGGGCCTCCGGCGTCATCGGGCGCAACGAAGATCAGATCGCCGGTTCCGATCCCTTTGCCGGCCCTGGCCCAGGCGACATCTTCCGCCGCCAGAGTCCCGGTCTGGCCCTCGATCGTGGTGACGTGGACGGTTCCGCCCGCGACCTGCGTCACCACCGCCTGGCGCCAGGTGCGACGTTCAGCTGGCCGAGCCGATTTCTTCGCCACGTCCTCCCAGCCGGCCAGGGTGGCGACATGACCCCACGCGCCGCGCCAGCCGTGGCGGCGGTCGTAGCGCTCCAACCCATCCATCAGCGCGGTCCGTGCCGCGCTTTGCAGACGTGGGTCGAGGGTGGTGCGCATGTAGTAGCCGCCCTCGTTGAGGCGGGGTCCCAGGGTGGCCAGACCACGGCGGCGGACCTCTTCGACGAAATAGTCCGCATCGCGGTACTTCGCGCGGGTGGGCTCGGGCTGGACGACCAGGTCTTCCTGTTTTGCCGCATTGGCCTGGGCGCGGGTGACCCAGCCAGCCTCGGCCATCTGGTCGAGCACCCAGTTGCGGCGCGCCATCGCCTGGGCCTTGCGGCGGACCGGGTGGTAGTTGTCCGGCCCCTTCGGCAGGGACGCAAGATAGGCGGATTGGGCGAGGTCGAGGTCGGTGATCGACTTTCCGAAGTAGTTGTACGCCGCCGCGCCCACGCCGTAGGAGCGGTAGCCCAGCCAGATCTCGTTCAGGTAGAGCTCGAGGATCCGCTCCTTGGGCAAGGTGCGGTCCAGCTGCTGGGCGATCAGCGCCTCCTTCAGCTTGCGGCCGATGGTGGCGTCGTTGGTCAGCAGGATGTTCTTGGCGACCTGCTGGGTGATGGTCGAGCCGCTTTCCAGCCGCCGGCCCTGGGCGATGTTGACGATATCCTTGGCGCTGGCGCGCACGATGCCGGCGTAGTCGAGGCCTGAGTGCTTGAAGAAGTTGCGGTCTTCGGCGGCCAGGAACGCCTGGGCGAGCTGCGGGGGGATCGCGTCATAGGGCACGAAGATGCGCCGCTCGCGCGAAAATTCGCCGATCAGGGTGCCGTCCCAGGCATAGGCCCGGGTGGCGGTTGGCGGATGGTAGTCGGCCAGGTCGCCGGCGTCGGGCATGTCGTGGAACAGCCACGCCGCCCAGATGGCGATGGCGAAACCGGCGACCGCAATCAGGCCCAGCACCGCCACGCCGGCGATCGCGACCCATTTCTCGCGGGGAGGATTCAACGGACTTACGGCCTCCGGGGGGGCGCCCGACCCCATCGGCGTTCGGTCTAGACGGCTTCGGATGCGGCGCCAACGCCCACGAGCGGGGGGCGCGTCAGCGCGACGCAATCCGCGTCGCTTGGGCGAAGTAGTCGTCGATCGAATCGCCGACCGCGTTCATGAGCCGCGCGCGCTTCTGCGCGTCCCGCAGGAACCCCTCGTCGTCGGCATTGCTGAGGAATCCCATCTCGAGCAGCACCGCCGGGACGTCGGGGGCCAGCAGCACCATAAACCCGGCGTCCCTCTGCGTGCGGCGCAGCAGCGGCGCCTTGCCGTCGATGCGATGGACGAGGGTCTGTGCGAAGGCTGCTGAACGGTTCTTCGTCGCCCGCTGGGTCAGGTCGAAGAGAATGTCGCTGACGCCGCGGTCGCCGGTGAGGCTCGCCTTCATGAACCAATCGTCGCGGCTGACGAAGCGCGCGGCGCGGTTCGAGGCCTTGTCGGAGAGGGTGTAAACACTGGCGCCGCGCAGCGTGGCGTCCGGTCCGCTGTCGGAGTGCAGTGAGATGAAGAGGTCGGCGCCGGCCCGCTGGGCGATGCGCACGCGGGTCTCCAGCGGGACGTAGGTGTCGTCCTGGCGGGTCAGGACCACCTGGTAGCGCGCCGTCCGCTCGAGCCTGGCCTTGAGCGCCAGGGCCGCGGCGAGGTTGATGTCCTTCTCGAAGCCCTGCGCGCCGCTCGCGCCCGGATCGTGGCCGCCGTGGCCAGGATCGATCACCACGACCTTCTTCAGCGAAACGGGGGGGATCTGCTGGGTGGTGATCTGCTGGGTGGTGATCTGCGGCCGCAGTTGCAAGCCGAGCGCGGCGGAACGATCGCTGGAGCTGACGAGGCGCACGGCGCCCGGCTGGGAGATGATGTCGACCACGTAGCGATAGTGAGCGACGCCGTCGGCCGGCGGGAGCAGGAAGCGACCCTTGATCCGCGCGTCTGGGGCCAGATCCATCTGCAGGCGCGCGCCTGCGGGGGTCTGTTCGATCGCCCAGGCCGTCACCAGGCCCTGGCCGGCTCCCTGAAGGCCGCCCTGGGCCGAAACTGTCGGCAGGATGAGGATGGCGTGGCCGTCTGCCGAGCCGTCGGAGACCAGCTTGGCGGTGGCGGCCTGGTCGATGTCCAAGACCAGTCGGGTCTGCTCTGCGTCACCACCGAGCCGAACCTTCAGGAGCCCGCCGCTCGCCGTGGCGGCATGGGATACGGCGAATACGGCGCTCAGCCCCACAGCCGCGGCGACCGCAGCAGCGCCGGCGCGCATCCGATTCCTCACCAAAAACCGTCCGGCCCCAGCCAGCATTGAGCCTCAACCCCGAAGGGAATGGTAAACCACCACGCAAGAGAGCCATATACGCGCCTGCCGGGTAGACAAACGGTTAACCGTGCCCCTGCGTCCTGGCGGCGCAGTTCGGCCGGCGCCGGCTAAGCGCCTCGCGCGCGACCTTTCGGGTTAGGGTTTCTTTTTCCAGCCCACTGTTGCAATGTCCGGCCGCGCGCCAGGCCGCCTCTCGCATCTTGCGGGGCGAAGGGTCGCGCGAACAAAGCCCGCGTCAACTGACCGATTCCCGGCGACCGACGCTCTATCCGATCCGCGCCACCCCGGCGCGCCTGGGAACACACTCGATGGGCAGCGCTGCTCAAGCCATGTTCCGGCCTCAAGCCTCCCGAGGCGCCGCTTTCGGCGTCCTCCAGGGCGGCGCGCGCGCCCGTCCCACAAAAAACCGGCAGCGCCTGGACCTCAGGTCCGGGGCGCGCCGCGGAGATAATCTTAATGTCCAAGAATATGTTGATCGACGCAGCTCACACGGAAGAGACGCGTGTGGTGGTCGTCGATGGAACCCGCGTTGAAGAGTTCGACTTCGAAAGTTCCAACCGCAAGCAGCTCAGAGGGAACATCTATCTCGCCAAGGTGACGCGCGTTGAGCCGTCGCTTCAGGCGGCCTTCATCGAGTACGGCGGCAACCGCCACGGCTTCCTGGCCTTCAACGAAATCCACCCGGACTACTATCAGATACCGGTCGCCGACCGCGAAGCGCTGATGCGCGAAGAGGCCGAAGACGACGATGAACACCACGAGCCGCGCGGCCGCCGCGGCGGCGCCGCCGCCGAAGCCTCCTCCGACGACGAGGACGAAGATCACGAAATCGCGTCGGAAGACGACGACGACGTCATGGAGGAAGAGGTCGCAAGGCGCCGCCGGCGTCTGATGCGCAAGTACAAGATCCAGGAAGTGATCCGCCGCAGGCAGATCATGCTGGTGCAGGTCGTCAAGGAAGAGCGCGGCAACAAGGGCGCCGCTCTGACCACCTACCTGTCCCTGGCCGGCCGCTACGGCGTCCTGATGCCGAACACCGCGCGCGGCGGCGGCATTTCGCGCAAGATCGAGACCGCGACCGATCGCCGGCGTCTGAAGGGGATCGTCCAGAGCCTGGACGTGCCGCAGGGCATGGGCCTGATCGTCCGCACGGCGGGGGCCAAGCGCACCAAGGCCGAGCTGAAGCGCGACTACGACTACCTGCTGCGCCTGTGGGAGAACATTCGCGAGACGACGCTGCATTCGATCGCGCCGGCCTTGATCTACGAGGAAGAAGACCTCGTGAAGCGGGCAATCCGCGACCTCTACGACAAGGACATCGACGGCGTATTCGTCGAGGGTGAGGCCGGCTTCAAGGAAGCGCGCGAGTTCATGCGCATGCTGATGCCGAGCCAGGCAAAGAAGGTGCAACTCTACCGCGAGCCGACGCCGCTTTTCGTCAAGCACCGGGTCGAAGACCACCTCAGCCAGATCTATTCGCCGGTCGTGCCGCTGCGCTCCGGCGGCTACCTGGTGATCAACCAGACCGAGGCGCTGGTCGCCGTCGACGTGAACTCAGGGCGTTCGACGCGCGAGCGGAACATCGAGGCCACGGCGCTGAAGACCAACATGGAAGCCGCCGAAGAGGCGGCCCGCCAGCTTCGCCTGCGCGACCTCGCCGGACTGATCGTCATCGATTTCATCGACATGGATGAATCGAAGAACAACCGCGCTGTCGAAAAGAAGCTCAAGGATTGCCTGAAGGACGACCGCGCCCGCGTGCAGATGGGCAAGATCAGCGCCTTCGGCCTGATGGAGATCAGCCGCCAGCGCCGCCGCTCGGGCGTGCTCGAGGGCACCACACACGTCTGCGAGCACTGCGCCGGCACCGGCCGCGTGCGCTCGGTGGAATCCAGCGCGCTGGCCGCGCTCCGCACCCTGGAGATCGAGGCCCTGAAAGGCGGCGGTGAAGCGACGCTGAAAGCGCCGCGCGCCGTGGGCCTTTACATCCTGAACGAGAAGCGTGCGCACCTGGCGCGCCTGCAGCAGACGCTCGGGCTCTTCGTCACTGTCGTCGTGGCTGACGACATGGCTCACGCCGAGTGCCTGATCGAGCGCACCTCGATGGAGCAGCGGCCGGACCACGTGGCTTTGGTCGCCCCGGCCGTCGCCTATGAGCCGGCGATAGACGACGTCGATGACTACGAGGCCATCGACGAGGAGGACGAGGAAGAAGAAGAGGAAGACGAAGAGGCCATCGAGCGCGAGGACACCGACGACGATGAGCCGCGCGCGCGAGCCGCGCGCGAAGATCGGCCGCGCCGGGACGAGGAGAGCCACGAAGAGGGCGAAGGCGCCCGCCGTGGCCGCCGCCGCCGCCGCCGCGGTCGCCGCGACGGTGAGCCCCGCGAAGCCGGAGCCGCCGCACCGGCTCCGCGCCCGGTGGATGCGCCGCGCGACGGTGACGAAGAGGGTGGCCAGGGACGCAGGCGCCGCCGCGGACGCAGAGGCGGGCGCCGGATGCGCGACGACGGGCGTCCGACCGATGTCTTTGCCTGGACCCGTCCCTGGGTGCCCTACGGCGACGACCCGTTCGTCTGGTACGATCCGTCCGAGGACATGAAGCGCGACGTCGCGCCGACGCCTGCCAACGACCAGCGTGAACAGCCGCGCGTGGCGGCGGAAGCCGTGGCGCCGGCTCCGTCGACCGCGCGCCCGCGCGCCGAAGCCGGCGAGGAGGAGGTGTGGGTCGAACTGCCTGCCGTCGAAGACAGGCCCAAGCGTGCGCGGCGTGGTCGCACCAGGGGCCGCGGCGGTGAGGCGTCCGATCAGGGGCTGTCCGTGGCGGCGGAGGCGCCCGTTCAGGCTCCCGAACCACCGCTGGCCGTAGACGCCGAACCCGCCCCCATCTCCGAGACGGTCGCCGCCAACGCCGACGCTCCGCCCCCGGCCAGGAAGCCGCGGGCGAGCCGGGCCAAGGCCAAGCCGATGGCCGAGGTTGTTCCCGAAGCGCTCGTCGCTCCCGCGATCCCGGAGCCGGAACCGGAACCCGTCGCCCTTGCCCCCCGCGCACCGGACCCGGCGGAGATTTCCACGCCGCCCGCCGCGCCGCGGAGAGGCTGGTGGCGGCGCGGGTGACGCGCTAGGCTCCGCATCGGGACCGGAGGGGGTTTGGACGAGAGTTGACCATGGCTGCCCCTGCCCGTTCGTTCCTCCGAGTCGCGCTGGCCGCGGCCCTGGGTCTCAGCATGGTGCTGCGGCCCGGGCTCGCCGCAGCCCAGCTCGGCCCGGGCGAGACGCTGATCCGCGACACCGAGATCGAGGACATCCTGCATCGGGATGCCGACCCGATCTTCAAGGCCGCCGGCATCGACCCCAAAGGCGTGCAGATCATCCTGATCGGCTCGAAGGACTTCAACGCCTTCGCCGCACCAAAGGTGATGGCCGTCTACACGGGCCTAATCCTGCAGACCAAGAATCCGAACGAGCTGCAGGGCGTCATGGCCCACGAAGTCGGCCACTTGGCCGCCGGCCACAGTTTCCGCTCCGGCGAGATGCAGCGCGCCGGCATGGTGCCGATGATCCTCACCATGGGACTGGGCGTCCTTGCGGCCATCGCCGGATCGGGCGACGCCGCCGCCGGCCTCATCACCAGCGCCCCCTATTTCGGCGCGCTGGGCGCCATCGGATACAGCCGTGAGCAGGAGGGGCGCGCCGACCAGGCAGGCGCCACGCTCCTGGAGAAGGCCGGCCTCTCCGGGCGGGGCCTGGCGGAGTTCTTCGACAACTTCCGCTACCAGGAGGTCTTCTCCCAGTATCGCCGCTACCGGTTCTTCATCGATCACCCCCTCTCCTCGGATCGGATCGAGGCGCTGCAGGGTCGGGTTGCGGCGATGCCGCACTACGATCAGAAGGACAGCCCCGAGGCGCTGGCCGAGCACGAGGTGATGAAGGCCAAGCTCGACGGCTTCATCAATCCGCAGGTCACCATGACCAAGTACGACGAGAAGGACACGTCGTACCCGGCGCGCTATGCGCGGGCGATCGCCTACTACCAGATGAAGGAACCGGACAAGGCGCTGAAGCGGGTCGATGCGCTCCTGGCCGAACAGCCCAATAATCCGTACCTCTGGGAGCTTAAGGGTCAGATTCTCTTCGAGTTCGGACGGATTCCCGAGGCCGAGGAGCCGCAGCGCAAGTCGGTTGCGCTGAAGGATGCGCCTTTGCTGCACATGAATCTCGGCCAGACGCTTATCGCTCTCGACGACACCAAGAAGGTCGACGAGGGGATCGTCGAACTCAAGAAGGCGCTCAACCAGGAAGACGACAATGCGGCCGCCTGGCGGATGCTGGCGGAGGCCTACGACAAGCGCGGCCAGGAAGGGCTCGCCCGGCTCGCCACTGCGGAATATCAGTTCAACGTCGGCGACATGCGCCAAGCCCGCGAGTTCGCGATACGGGCCCGCGAGCGGCTTCCAAAGGATAGTCCCGAGTGGCGGCGCGCGACCGACATCGTGCTCGTCTCGAAACCGAGCCGCGACGATCTGAAGGACCTGGCGCGCGAGGGATCGATAGCCGGCGCCCAGGCGCGCTGATTCCCCTCACCTGCCGGGGCTAACAAAAGACGCCATGCTGAACTATGTGGCAGCCATGACCCATGCTCTTCGTACCGCCGCGGTCGTCGCCGCCGCCTTCTCCCTGTCCGCCTGCCAGAAGCTCGACGACGCCTTCGGTGAGAAGGTGCATGCCTATCTGATGTCCCATCCGGAGGTTGTTCGCGAGGCGGCGGTCAAGCTCGCCGAGAACGACCGCGTGGCGGCCCTTAAGGCCTCGACCTCGGCGATCGACAAATATCGCGGGCAGCTGGAGCGCGACAGCCGTGACTTCGTGGCCAATCCGAACGGCAAAGTCACCGTGGTCGAGTTTTTCGACTATCGCTGCGGCTACTGCAAACTCGCCGCCCCCGAAGTGGTCAAGCTGATCAACGAGAACCCCGACGTCCGCTTCGTCTTCAAGGAGTTCCCGATCTTCGGCGAAGTCTCCGACACCGCAGCCAAGGTCGCGCTGACCGAGCCTGCCAAGGCCAAGGGGGTCGAGCTCTACAAGGCCTTGATGAGCGACAGAGCGCTAGATGACGCCGCGCTCGACCGCCACCTTGCTGAGGTGGGTATCAATGCGGCGGCCGCGCGCAAGGACGCCGACCAGCCGCTGATCGCACGCCAGATTCTCGACACCCATGCCCTGGCCGAAGCTCTGAAGATCGATGGTACGCCGGCGTTCATCGTCGGCCGGACTATCGTCCCCGGGGCCGACATGGCCGCGCTGCGCGCGGCGATCGCGTCTGCGAAGGCCGCAGACGGCCTTGGAAAGACCACGAGCTAGGCTCGATATTCCGCTACGGTGTTCAGCAAACCGAGCGGGGACGTCCACATGGCAGAACGGGTGCTGGTGATCGGCGCCGGAATGGCGGGGCTCTGGACTGCGCTGGCCCTGTCGCCGACGGGCCGCGAGATCATCGTCCTGGAACGCGATCCACCGCCGCCGCAAGGCGGACCGGACGCCGCCTTCGAGAGCTGGACCCGCCGCGGCGTCGGACACCTGCGCCACAGTCACGCCTTTCTGGCCCGGATGCGCCTCATGATCCGCGATGAGCACCCTCAGCTGCTGGCTGAACTTCAGCAGGCCGGCTGCCGCGACCTGGGCTTTGAAGGCGGTCTTACGGACATCCACCGCAAAAGCTACGTGCCCGAGCCCGTGGATCAGGACTTGGCCGTTCTCACCAGCCGGCGCACGACCCTGGAGCTGATCATGCGCCGCTATGTCGAGCGCCAGGCCAACGTCAACATCCGGCCTAGCGTGTTCGTCAGGGCGCTGGCTCTTGCTTCGGGCGAGGTCCCTTCGGTCACAGGCGTGATCTTGGAGGATGGCGAGACCCTCACGGCGGACCTCGTGGTCGACGCCTCAGGCCGCACGTCCTTAAGCGTCGATCAGTTGATCGAGGCGGGCGCTGCGATCGGTGAGGAGACTGAGGACTGCGGGATTCTCTATTTCACCCGCCACTACCGGCTGAACCCCGGCATCGCAGAGCCGCCACGGGACAAGGCGCCCCTGACCGGCGATCTCGAGTACCTGAAGTTCGGCGTATTCCCCGGCGATAACGGCTGTTTCTCGATCACCCTTTGCGTGCCGGAGATCGAGGAGGAGCTGCGCAAGAAGATCGTCGATCCGGCCGTGTTCGACGCAGCCTGCGCGCGCCTGCCCGGCTTGGCGCCCTGGGTCGATCCGGCCACGTCGAGCGCGATCAGCAAGGTGTTCGGAATGGGCGACCTGCACAGCCGCTGGCGTGACCTTGCTCCAGGCGGCCATGCGGCGGTCACCGGTTTCTTCGCCGTCGGCGACAGTCTGGTGCGCAGCAATCCGCTGTTCGGCCGCGGCTGCTCCTTCGCCGCCGTCAGCGCCCACCTGCTGCGCGACGCACTGCAGATGTTCAGCGACCCCGCCGCACGGCTCAGCGCCTATCAGAGGCGCATCGAGACGGAGCTTCGCCCCTTCTACGACGCCATGCGCGGCGCCGATCGCAGCGCCGTACGCCGGGCGCGCCAGGCGCTCACGCCGAGCTACCGGCCCAACTTCAAGAGCCGTATGACCAAGCGGTTCTTCGAGGACGGCGTGGCGATCGCCGTGCGTTCGGATGTCGAGCTCTATCGCGCAGCGCTGCTCGGCTTCCATATGCTCGAAGATCCGCAGGCGTGGCTGAAACGGCCGAAGAACATCGCCAAGGTGCTGGGCTACTGGGCCCGCGGGCGGGCGCGCAACGCCGAGGCCTACCGTCCCAAGGGTGGGCCTGAGCGCGAAGAGATGCTTTTGGGCTTAGGTCTGTCGCCTGACCTCGACATCGAGCGGGTGCTTGCCGGCGCCGCCTGATCGCTGGCCTCGGCGCGCCGGCTTCCACTCGAACTCCAAAGCCCAATTGGCCGATTGAGGCCGCTAGATCAGCCCGGCCATCGGAGAGGAGGGATCAGCGTAGCTGCGCTTCGCCATCCGCCCCGCCAGATAGGCTTCGCGGCCTGCGATGACCGCATGTTTCATGGCGAGCGCCATGCGTATCGGGTCGCGCGCCTCGGCGATGGCGGTGTTCATCAAGACCGCGTCACAGCCTAGCTCCATGGCCTGTACGGCGTCAGACGCGGTCCCGACACCTGCGTCGACCAGCACCGGGACTTTGGACTGCTCGATGATCAGGCCGAGGTTGAGGAAATTCTGGATACCGCGTCCCGAGCCGATCGGCGCCGCCGCAGGCATGATCGCCGCCGCGCCGGCGTCCTCCAGCTTCCTGGCGTAGACCGGATCGTCGCTGCAGTAGACCATCACCTGGAAGCCGTCAGAAATCAGCAGCTTGAGCGCCCGCAGCGTCTCTTCCATGTCGGGCAGCAGGTGCTTGGTGTTGGAAAGCACTTCCAGCTTCACCAGGTCCCAACCCCCGGCTTCGCGGGCAAGCCTAAGCGTGCGCACCGCGTCCTCTCCGGTGAAGCATCCGGCGGTGTTGGGCAGGAAGGTGAAGCGGTCAGGCCTCACATGGTCCACCAGCATCGGTTGGCTGGGGTCCGAGAGGTTCACTCTGCGCAGCGCCACGGTGACGATCTCGGCGCCTGCGGCCTCGGCAGCCGCAGCGTTCTGGGCGTAGTCCTTGTACTTGCCGGTGCCGACAATCAGCCGCGAGCGAAAGCTGCGGCCCGCAACGCTCCAACTGTCTTCCGCCTGGACGGACCCATCCATGTCAGCCGCCTCCGATGAAATGCACGATCTCGATCCGGTCGCCGTCGAGCAGCCTCGTCTTTCCATAGGCCGAGCGCGGGACGATCTCCAGATTGCGTTCAATTGCCACTTTTCGCCCGTCGAGTCCGAGCGCGGAAACCAGAGCCGCAAGGTCCGGCAGGGGCGGAAACGCCCTCGACTCTCCATTGACGGTCAGCTGCAGCAACAGGTTACTCCTCGGCAAGCTTGTGACCCGCAGCCCCTCCCGTTACAAGTCGGCGGAATCGACGGCGGAGCCGAATGTCGAAACCGATCTATGTGCTGAGCGGCCCCAATCTCAACCTCCTGGGCGTCCGCGAGCCGGAGATTTACGGTCACCAAACCCTCGATGACGTGCAGCGGCTCTGCGAAGCCCGTGCGTCGTCGTTGGGTTGTTCGATCGTTTTTCGCCAGTCCAACCACGAAGGCGAACTGATCGACTGGATCCAGGAAGCTCGAGAGAAGGGCTCGGCCGTGGTGATAAACCCGGCGGGCTATGGCCACACCTCCGTGGCCATTCTCGATGCGCTGAAGGCGGTGGGCGTCCCGGTGGTGGAATGCCACCTCTCCAACCCGGCCTCCCGCGAGGCGTTCCGCCACCAAACCTACGTCTCCCTCGCAGCGACCGGAGTTGTCGCCGGTTTCGGCGCCGCGAGCTATGTACTGGCCGTTGAGGCCGCCGCGGGTCTCACCCGCTAAAAGTCTGCGCTAAGAAGAAGGTATCCCATGGCTAGCCCTCCTAAGGCCCCCGCAGCCGATCCGATCGACGCGCGGCTGGTGCGCAGACTGGCCGATATCCTGACTGAGACCGGCCTCTCGGAAATCGTGGTCGAGCACTCAGGCCTGAAGATCCGGGTCGCCAAGACACTGACGGCTGCGCCCATGCAGATGGTGCAGGCTGCGCCATTCGCCCCGGCCGCTGCACCGCTCGCCGCCGCCGCGGGCGGCCCAAGCGCAGCTCCAGAAGCCGCCGCCCCTGCCCGCGTCGCAGGCGACGTGATCAATTCGCCGATGGTGGGAAGTGTCTATCTGCAGCCGGAGCCGGGCGCGGAGACGTTCGTGAAGGTGGGCGACAGCGTCGCCGCCGGCCAGACCCTGATGATCATCGAGGCCATGAAGACCATGAACCCGATCCCTGCCCCCAAGGCCGGAAAGATCGTGGAAATCCTGGTGCAGGATGGCCAGCCCGTGGAGTTCGGCGAACCGCTCGCGGTCATCGGCTAGACCATGTTTGAAAAGATCCTCATCGCCAATCGCGGCGAGATCGCCCTTCGCGTGCACCGCGCCTGCAAGGAAATGGGAATCTCCACTGTCGCGGTCCATTCCCAGGCTGACAGCGGGGCGATGTGGGTCAGGCTTGCCGACGAAAGCGTCTGCATCGGGCCGCCGGCAGCCGCCAAGAGCTACCTGAACATACCTGCGATCATCGCCGCTGCGGAGATCACCGGAGCTCAAGGAATCCACCCAGGCTACGGATTCCTTTCGGAAAACGCCCGTTTTGCCGAAATCGTCGGCGCCCACGGATTCACTTTCATCGGGCCCAAGCCCGAGCACATCAAGATGATGGGCGACAAGATCACGGCCAAGCAGGCCGTGAAGGCGGCCGGCATCCCGGTGGTGCCGGGTTCCGACGGCGCGGTGACCACCGAGGAAGAAGCCTTCGCAGCCGCCAAGGAGATTGGCTTTCCGGTGCTGATCAAGGCGGCGGCCGGCGGCGGCGGCCGCGGCATGAAGGTCGCCCAGACCGAAGCCGACCTCTACGAGGCGGTTTCGACCGCAAGATCTGAAGCCAAGGCCGCGTTCGGCGACGACGCGGTCTATATGGAACGCTACCTCCAGACGCCGCGGCACATTGAGCTGCAGGTGATCGCCGACAGCTTCGGCAACGTGTGCCACCTGGGCGAACGCGATTGTTCACTGCAGCGCCGCCACCAGAAAGTGCTGGAGGAGGCCCCCTCACCCGCCATCGACGCCGAGGCCCGCGCCAGGATCGGCAAGGTCGTCGTAGATGCGGTCAAGGCCATCGGCTACCTGGGCGTCGGCACGATCGAGTTCCTCTATGAGAACGGCGAGTTCTTCTTCATCGAGATGAACACCCGCCTGCAGGTCGAACATCCGGTCACCGAGGCGATCACCGGAATAGACCTGGTGCGCGAGCAGATCCGTATCGCCGCCGGCCTGCCGCTCTCGTTCGCGCAGAAGGATGTCGTCTTCGAGGGCCACGCCATCGAGTGCCGCATCAACGCGGAGAATCCGAAGACCTTTGCGCCCTCGCCGGGTCTGGTCACCGATTTCCACGCACCGGGCGGCCTTGGGGTGCGGCTCGATTCAGCTCTCTACGCCGGCTACACGATCCCCCCCTACTACGACAGCCTGATCGGAAAGCTGATCGTCCATGGACGCGATCGCGACGAATGCATCGCCAGGCTGAACCGTTGCCTTGGCGAGATCGTGGTGGCCGGGATCGACACCAACATCGCGCTCTTCCAGGAACTCATGGTGAACCCGGACATCATTGCCGGCGCCTACAATATCCACTGGCTGGAAAACTGGATGAAAGCCCAGGCGTCGACCTAGGTAGGCGCGACCTCCGCCGAAGCGGAATAATCAGCGGGATCGCCGGTTCGGCCACAGCATGTAAGCTCCGTTCATGGCGCACTTCGACGCCCGCGATCTCTTGTCCTGCTACGCGCGCGGCGTCTTTCCGATGGCCGACGCGCGCGACGATGACCGCGTCTTCCTGATCGACCCCGAGCGGCGCGGCATCCTACCGCTGCACGGCTTCCACGTGTCGCGACGGCTGGCGCGTACGATACGGGGTGACCCCTTCGAGATCCGGCTCGACACGGCCTTCCAGGCCGTCGTGCTGGCCTGCGCCGCGTCAGGCCCGGGACGTCCGGAGACCTGGATCAATCACTCGATCGAAGCTCTCTATGTGCGCCTCTACGAGCTCGGCTTCGCCCACAGCATCGAGTGCTGGCGCGACGGCGAACTGGTGGGCGGGCTCTATGGAGTATCGCTGGATGGCGCGTTCTTCGGCGAAAGCATGTTCTCGCGGCGCCGCGACGCCTCGAAGGTGGCGTTGGTGCACCTCGTCGCGCGGCTGCTGGCCGGTGGCTATCGCCTGCTCGACGCCCAGTTCATGACCGACCATTTGACCCAGTTCGGGGCGGTCGAGATCACGCGCTTGGACTACCATCGAAGGTTGGCGCTCGCGCTGTCCGCAAAGGCCGATTTTCACCGTGCGGGCGCGATGGGCGGTGCGGCCGCTCTGCAGGTGATCAGCCAGGCGTCGTAGACGGGGTGTTCCAGGGGGTGCAGCCCCGGGGACGAGGCATACATCCAGCCGCGGAACGCCTGGCGCGGCGACAGCTCGGGCTTGCCCGGCAGGGGGCGCGGCTGAGAATCGATGGTCAGGTAGGCGATGGAGTCATCGATCGCCTCTTCGGGCGTGGAGCGCTCGCAGGCTTTCACGGTGAAGATCAGGCTCTTGTAGCGGATCGGCCGGTTGACTGCGGCCTCGAAGCGGAGGCTTTCAGCCGTCACCTTGTCGATCGCCTCGATCACCGCCACGTCATAGCGGTTGCGTCGGACCGGCACGCCGGGCGCCTTGGGCTCGGCCTGGACCGGCGGAGCGGCAGGGGCGACCTCCTTCTCGGAGATCGGCGGCGCTGCGATCGGCGCCGGCGTCGGCACATTGATCGGCGGCGCTTCTTCCGAAGCGCCGCTCTTCGGAGCGCTCTCCTCGGGCGGCGCGGGAGGCGCAGGTTGAGCGGCCACGGCGCCGGCTGCGGCCAGACCGATCAAGGCGGCGAGCCGGATTCCGCGGTGGAGCAAGACTTTCGGCGACGGACGGGACGACACGTTCGCGAGCCTACTTCGGGACCCAGGCCTCGTAGTCTCCGGTCGCCTTCTGACGCTCGCCGCCGCGAGCCAGCGCCCCTTGCGGGCGATAGGCGTGGATCGTGCCGGTCAGGTTGGGCAGGTGAGCCTTCTCCCAGGCCTTGATCGCAAAGGGCTCGACCGTCGGCGGCTCGGCGAAGGTGTAGTGCAGCCACCCGTGCCAGTCGGGGGAGACTTTCGAGGCGTCGGCATAGCCCCGGTAGATCACCCAGCGCCGCTTGCGCCCGTCATAGCTGTCCGAGGCGTCCTTGGCCTCGAAGTAGCGGTTTCCCAGTTCGTCCTGGCCCACGTAGACCCCACGGCGGCCGATATGGAAGCGCGCGCCGATCGTCGCGCCGTTCCACCAGGTGAAGATCGACTTCAGGAAGTTGAGCACGGAGAATTTCGTCCCGGAAAGCAGGGATGGGCGCAGCCCATGAGCGGGCGGGACTATAGGCGGGGGGATTTAGAGCGTCCAGCGCCCCGCCGCCGGCGGGCCCAGATCAAGATGTTGGGGATGAAGTGGCGCGAGAGCGCAACATCTATTGATCGGCCCCATCACCAACGCCTAGGCTTTCACGAAGGAGTCGGCGGATGGGTGGCGAAGCGTCGCGGACGAGAATCGAAGCGCGGGTCGTGGAGGTCGGCGGACGCCTCGCCGAAGTCCAGGCGCCGGCCCACTGGACGGCCGCCCGGCTTGACGCCTGGATCGATTGGGCGGGCGGTGCGAGCGATATCGCCACAGCCGTCGGCGACTACGTCGAAGCGCTGACCGCCGCGGCTCAGACCAAGGGACTGATCAGGGACGTTCGCGCCCGCACCCGGTTTCGCGACGACCTCACACAAGCCCTGCTGATGGGGGTGGTCGCCATCGCGCCAACAGCCGCAGGCCCGTCGGTCACCGTCATCGAGGCTGGATCGCAAGACGCCGCGGCGAGGCTCGACACCCTGATTGCGGTCTGTCGCGGTGAAGCCGCCGCGCTCGCCTCTTCGCTCGAGCTTGGCCGACGCTTGCAGGCGGTTATGGACGCGGTGCTGCGATGCGAGGGCGATCCCGAGGCCTGCGCAGATCCGCAACACAATCCAGGTCTTGCCCGGGCGGCCGAGGCTGCCCGGGCCGCCGGCGCATCGGACGGCCTGATCCTGGAGGTGATCACGCTCGCCCGATGCGGCGAAAGCACCTGGGAGATGGAAGCGCCGTCCGTCTCCGTCACCGGTGTCCGCCTGGTCGCCGCGGGCCCCGCCGACGGCGCCGTGGCCCGCGCCGCTTGGACAACCGGCGCAGTGGTGCTGGCGCCCGACCGCGACAGCGCTGAACGGATCGCTGGAACTTGCGGCGCGCCTCGTGGCGGCGTCGACCTGATGGGATTTTGGACAGCGGAAGGCTTCGATATCGACGCCTTTGAAGCCGCGGTCGCGTTGCTGGCGACTGCGATGGCCGCTGCGGGCGACAGGCCGGGCCTGATCGGCCTTGCCGGACTTGGCGAGTGGTTGGTGGCCCACGGCCTGCCTTATGAAAGCGACGCGGCGCGCGAGACCGCACGTGAGCTCTACCTGGCGGCCGGCCGGGCCATGACCGACGCCGGCGGCGGACTGGCCCTCTTCCGGGATCCGGATCTGGGGCTTCGCCTGGGAGGCGGCCTTCTCAGCGGCGAGCCCTGGTCAGGACCCTTCACTCTAGCTGAGAGCGCCGACGGCGAGCCGGTGCGTGTGTTGAACGAGGCGGCGATCCATGGCCTGGCGCTCGCAGGGGCGCAGGCGGCGGAGGCTCACGCCCTGTTGTTCGGGCGCGCTGACCTGACCGACGCGCCGGGCGTCAACCATCAGGCGCTGATGGCCCGGGGCTTCACCGACCACGAACTCGCCGCGGTCGAGGCCGCGCTCCCCCTGGTCAGCCGTCTGGGCGATGCCTTTTCGCCGGTGATCATCGGCGAAGGCTTCGTCCGTGACGTGATAGGCGCCAGCGCCGAACAGATGGCGAGCCACGAATTCGACGTCCTGGCCCTGATGGGCTTTAGCGCCGCCGATGTCGCCGCCGCGGAAGCTCATGCTCTGGGCGCCGATGGTTTGGACGAGGCCGAATTCCTCTCGCCAAGGGTGCGCGACGTCTTCCGGACCGCCGAGTCGTTGGGCGAGGCGCCACGACAGTCGATGCTGCAGGCCCTCGCGCCTGCCCTGGCGGCCCCCCCCGTCATCGATGTGGAATTGCCGTGGGACGCCACGCCCGCCGACGTCCTGGCGCGGCTTTCACAGGCGAAGGCCGCCATCCGCGTCCAGCGCGCGCAAGCTCCCTGCGACCTTGTCCTTGACCTCCCCGTCGCCGCCGACTTGCGCGCTCCTCGCCTCCCCGCGCCGGAAGAACGCATCGTCGAGCGGGTCGTGGAGCGCGAGCGCACCAGGCGAAAGCTCCCTGACCGCCGAAAGGGCTATATCCAGAAGGCCGCGGTGGGTGGCCACAAGGTCTACCTGCATACGGGTGAGTATGACGACGGCGAACTCGGCGAAATCTTCATCGACATGCACAAGGAAGGCGCCGCCTTCCGCTCGCTGATGAACAATTTCGCCATCGCGATCTCGATCGGCCTGCAATACGGCGTTCCGCTGGACGAATTCGTCGACGCCTTCGTCTTCACCCGCTTCGAGCCGGCAGGACCGGTTACGGGCAACGACACCGTGAAGTCGGCGACGTCGATCCTGGACTACATCTTCCGCGAGCTCGGGGTCTCCTATCTTGGCCGCGGAGATCTGGCGACGGGCGATCCAGGCGAGCTCAACGCCGATGGTCTGGGTCGTGGGAAAGCCGACGCTGTCGACGGCGAGGCCCTGACCGAGCAGGGACCCCAGCCGGCCTCGCGGTTCATCTCACGCGGCTTCTCACGCGGCGCAGCGCCCGACAACCTGGTGTTCCTGCCCACCGCCAAGCGCATCCTCGGCCCATCCAGCCTGGACGCAGCCGACGTGTGCGCGGCCTGTGGCGACGTGGCCGTGGTGCGCAAGGGCGCGTCCCTTATCTGTGAGACCTGTGGCGCGCGCGCCGGCCGCCTCGGCGAGGACCACAGCGCCTAAGCGCGGCTCAGCGAAGGCGGCTAACGCTCTAAGAGTTACAGCGAATTAAGTGGCGCGCCACCCTGGCTCAGCGCAGATGGATTGGGCAGGTTACAAGGATCGCACCGCGCGTGACGCAGAACTTCCACCGCGCTCTGTTCGCTGTTTTCGCCTTGGCCGTCACCGCGCCGGCCGCGGCTCACGCCGCGATCGCGGCGGGCGGCGACAAGGAGGTGCCGCGCTCTACGGGATTCGGCGGCGCCTGCCCAAAGTGCGAGTTGTCGGGCCGCCGGCTGGCCGGCGCCCACTTCCTCGGCGCAGACTTCTCCGGCGCGGCCTTCGTGGGCTCGGATCTTCGCGACACCCATTTTCTGGGCTCCAATTTCACGGGCGCGGACCTCTCCCGCGCTGATCTCACCGACGCGCAGATCCTCGGGACGATCTTCACCGGCGCCAATATGTCGCACGTGCATCTGCGCTCGACCGAGGCGAAGGGCGTGATCTTCACGAACGCCAACCTGAGCAACGCCGACCTCACGGACTCCTCGGCCATGGGCGCGAATTTCACCAAGGCGATACTCAATGGCGCCAGCCTGCGCTCCGCCGAGTTGCAAGGCGCCAATCTGACCAAGGTCGAAGCCCATGGCGCCGACTTCCGCGACGCAACCCTGAACGGCGCCGTGCTTGTCGACGGTCGGTTCGACAAGGCGTCTTTTCGGTCGGCCGAGATGAACATGGCCGTCCTGACCGGCGGGAGCTTCGATGAAGCCGACTTCAAGGACGCCGAACTGCGCCATGCCATCATTATCGGCGTCGACCTGTCGCGCGCCCGCGGGCTCAGCCAGGATCAGATCGATGAGGCATGCGGAGACTCCCGCACGCGCCTGCCGAACAAGCTCGTTGCGCACACCTGCGGCGCGAACATCAGGGTGATCATGCGTCAGGCAGGTTCACCCAATTGGAGCCACCCGCCGGTTCCGCCCGCGCCCCCCGCGCCCCCGGCCCCGCCATTGCCGCCGATGCCGAGCCGCTACGTGACGGCGCCCCTACCGCACTAGGCCCTGATCGGCGGAGCCAGACGAATATGAAGTTCTTTCAACTGCTTGTCGGCAACTTCTGACGGGGCATTCATCATCAGGTCCTGGCCCTGCTGGTTCAGCGGGAAGGCGATGACCTCACGGATGGCCGTCTCACCGGCCAGCAGCATGACAATTCGATCGATGCCGGGCGCCAGGCCCCCGTGCGGCGGTGCGCCGTGGCGGAAAGCGTTCAGCATGCCGCCGAACTGCTCCTCGACCACGTTCGGCCCGTAGCCCGCGATCTCGAAAGCCTTGAGCATGATCTCCGGCAGGTGGTTCCGCACCGCGCCGGAGCAAAGCTCGTAGCCGTTGCACACGATGTCGTACTGGTAGGCCAGGACGTCGAGCGGATCCTTGGTGTTCAGCGCCTCAAGTTCGCCCTGCGGCATCGAGAAGGGATTGTGGCTGAAATCGACGTGGTTGGTCTCCTCGTTCATCTCGAACATCGGGAAATCGACGATCCAGACGAATTCGAAGCGGTTCTCGTCCACGAGTTTGAGGTCCGTGCCGACCTTGGTCCGCGCTGCGCCCGCGAACTTGGCGAAGGTCTTGGGATCGCCCGCAACGAAGAAGGCGGCATCGCCCTGCCCCATCCCGAGCTGACCCATGACGGCGCCGGTGGCGTCCGGACCAAGGTTCTTGGCGATCGGGCCGCCCCAGCCGCCCTGATCCTCGCTCCAGAAGATGTAGCCGAGGCCGGGCTGGCCCTCGCCCTGCGCCCAGCTGTTCATGCGGTCGCAGAAGGCTCTCGATCCGCCGCCCGGAGCAGGGATGGCCCAGACCGCGTTCTTCTTGTCCTCGAGGATCCGGGCGAACAGGCCAAAGCCGCCGCCGCGGAACGGCTCGGACACGTCTTGCATGATCAGCGGGTTGCGCAGGTCCGGCTTGTCGGTGCCGTACTTGGCCATGCATTCCCGGTAGGGGATGCGTGGGAAGGGGTAAGGTGTCACCGGTTTGCCGTCGGCGAACTCCTCGAACACGCCGTGCATGACCGGCTCGATGGCGGCGAAGACGTCTTCTTGCGTGACGAAGCTCATCTCGACGTCGAGCTGATAGAATTCCAGGGAGCGGTCTGCGCGCAGATCCTCGTCGCGGAAGCAGGGCGCGATCTGGAAGTAGCGATCGAAGCCCGAGACCATCAAGAGCTGCTTGAACTGCTGTGGCGCCTGCGGGAGCGCGTAGAACCTGGTCGGGTGCAGTCGCGAGGGCACCAGGAAGTCGCGCGCGCCTTCCGGCGACGACGCCGTCAGGATCGGCGTCTGGTATTCCAGGAAGCCCTGATCGATCATCCGGTTGCGGATCGAGTGGATGACTTTCGACCGCAGCACGATGTTGCGATGGAGAGTTTCGCGGCGCAGGTCCAGATGGCGGTTCTTGAGCCGGATCTCTTCGGGGTAATCGGGCTCGCCGAAGACCGGGAGCGGCAGTTCGGCGGCTTCCGAAAGGACGGCGACGTCCTTCACGCGAATCTCGACCTCACCGGTCGGCAGGCCCGGATTCACAGTCTCGGGTGAGCGCGCCACCACCTCGCCATCGATGCGGATCACGCTCTCGGCGCGCAGGCGCTCCACCAGCTCAAAGCCCGGGGTGTCCGGATCCAGCACCAGCTGCGTCAGCCCGTAGTGGTCGCGCAGGTCCACGAACACCAGCCCGCCGTGGTCGCGCTTGCGATGTATCCAGCCCGAGAGCCGGACAGTCTTGCCGGTGTCAGCGGCGCGGAGCGCGCCGCAGGTGTGGGTGCGGTAAGCGTGCATTTAGCTCTGGAAAATGGCTGATTTACGAGGCGCGGAAGGGCGCATGGAGGGGGGCGAAAGTCAAGGCTGCGGGGTCTGGCCGGCAGGTTCGAATCTTGAACCAACGCCAGTGCAGAGCGCCGGCATGTTCATCGATGCAGACCTCATCACCGACTCCCACGCGCCGGTACAGGCTGAAGCCCACGCTGACGCTGTCCCCGAGGCCCGCGATGTTCGTCGGCGCGATGTCGAGAAAGTAGGACTTCGAGCGGCTCCCGCGGCTCACCCGTCGGCCAAGCACCTTGGCCGCGTGAATGACCGGAGGTGCGCGATCGAACAATCCGTTAGCCGCAACGCCGAGTCCCCAGCCCCAGGCCAGGGCCGCCGCGAGCGCGAGTGCAAGCATCACGAGGCGTGCGGGCAGCGTCAGCAACTGCGGCGCAACCGCCGCCGCAAGGGCGGCGCCCAGCAGCGCGCCCAGCGCCAGTGAGAGCTTCCAGTCCAGCAGTCGGAAGTCCATGCCCGCCCGCAACGCCAGTAGAACCCCCGCCACACCGGCCAGGCCCGCGAGGGACGCCATCCACGCGGGCCGCGCCTGGGCGCCGGTGTCGGCGCCCAGGCGGTTGAACAGAGGAAGCACTGCGACCGGCAGCAGCGCCAGGGCCGCCAGGCAAACGAGGTAGGGCCTTGGGAACGCCAGCGCCCAGACGGCCAGGCCCACCATGGGCAGATCCGTCAGGGTGAACCGGCGTCGAATGGGACCGGCCAAGGCGAGCCTATTTCTCCGGGTGTAGCAGGGCCTGGTAGGTGAGCGTGCGCGCCATGGTTCCCAGGTCGTCGCCGCCGCTGCCGCCCATTCGCTGGATCATGCCGACGAAGACAACGTCGTTGGTCGGGTCGATCCAGAACCAGGTCCCGGCCGCGCCGCCCCAGCTCATGGTCTTGTCGCCCTCCATGTGGCCGGCCCGGGCTGCGTCGTTGACCACCATGAAGTCGAGGCCGAAGCCCACGGCATCGTTGAACTGCGCGACGCCCGTGCCGTTGTTGCTCACCAGCACGTTGCGCGGGATGACGTTGGTGTCCATCAGTTCGACCGAGGCCGGCGACAGGATGCGCACGCCGTCGAGCTCGCCCTTGTTGAGCATCATTTGGCAGAAGCGGGCGTAATCCATGGTCGTTGAGACCAGCCCGCCCCCGCCGCTCTCCATGGCCGGCGGCTTGGAGTAGTCGGGCATCTTGTTACTGAAGAGGTCGTTAGCTTCGACGATCCTGCCCGTTTCCTTGTCGTTCACGCGCTCGCCCACGTAGACCGCGGCCAACCGGTTGGCCTTGGCAGGTCCGGTGGAAAAGCCGGTGTCCTTCATCTTCAGGGGGGCGAAGATGTTCGCCTGCATGAACTCGCCGAGGGTCTGGCCGGAGAGCTTTTCGACGATATAGCCCTGGATATCGACTGCGCTGGAATAGGACCAGTTGGACCCCGGCTGATACATAAGCGGGATCTTGGCGGTGCGCTCGATCATCTGGTGCAGACCGGTGGAGGCCAGCACCTCCTCCTTGCGGTAGAGCTTGTCGACGGGGTGCTTGTCGCCCAGGCCGTAGCCGAAACCGGCGGTGTGGCTCATGATCTCGCGCATGGTCGGCGGGCGCTTCATGTCCTCGACGCCGGTGATGTTGCCGTCCTTGTCAGCGCTGACCATCACCTTGAGGTTCTTGAACTCCGGCACGTAGCGGGTGACCGGGTCGTCGAGGCGCCACTTGCCCTGCTCGAAGAGGATCATCATGGCCACCCCGGTGAGCGGCTTCGACATCGAGTAGATGCGGAAGATCTCGTCCTTCGGCATCGCCTGGCCGGTGGCCAGGCTGGTCTTGCCGTAGGTGTTGAACTCCACGACCTTGCCGTGGCGGGCGAGCAGTGTGGTCATGCCGGCCACCCGGCCGTCAGCCACCACCTTGGCCATGTAGGCGTCGAGCCGCTTCAGACGCTGGGCGTCGAAACCGACGGCCTCCGGCGTCGCGGTGGCTGTGAGGTCGGCCGGCGCAGCGGCCGCCGCTCCGGCGGCAGGCGCCTTGGCGAAGCCCGGCGACGCCAGCAGGACAGTTGAAAAAACTGCGGCGAAATAGGCCAGGCGATTCATGTGAAATTCTCCCGATTGTTATCGGGAAAGCTTAAGGTTCCTGGACCGCCCCGCAAGCGAAGCTGCGTTTCACCGCCGCAATGCGGCCTCGGCGTCCGGGCCTTCAGTCTGAACCCTGAGCGCTCACCGGCAGGGTCTCCATCCCGCGGAAGAAGGGGAGCTTGCGCCAGGCCGGCGCCTCGTCGGGTTCGGCCAGCGCCAGGTGCGGGAAGCGGTCGAACAGCTTCACAAGCGCGACCTGCGCCTCCAGGCGCGCCAGGGGCGCGCCAATGCAGATGTGGGCCCCTCCGCCGAAGGCCACGTGCGGTCGATGTTTGCGGCTGACGTCGAAGCGATGCGGATCGTCGAACATCTGCGGATCGCGGTTTGCCCCGCGCAGCGACAGCAGCAGCGATTGGCCCGGCCGCATCGGGCAGCCGCCGACGTCCATCGGATGCGAGGCGATGCGACCGGTGATGTCCACCGGAGGCTCGTAGCGCAACACCTCCTCGACCACAGCGTTGATGATCTTCGGATCGGCGCGCAGCTTGGCCAGTTCGGCCGGGTGAAGCAGCAGCAGGCGCACGGCGTTGCCGATCAGGTCGGTTGTGGTGAGGTTGCCGCCGACCAACAACGCGCTGAGGTTGATACGCAACTCATCGTCGCTGAGGTCGGCTCCCTCGGCCTGCTGGCGGGTCATGTCGCTGATCAGATCGTCGCGCGGCTCCGCCCGGCGAGCGGCCATGGTTTCGGTGAAGTAGTTGGAAAGCGCCAGGCTGGCGGTCTCCATGAGCGCGGTCTGCCCGGGCGTCCGCAACGGGTTCAGCGACTGGATCACACCTTCCGACCAAGCGCGGAACTCCACCAGCCGCTCATGGTCGACGCCCAGGATCTGGGCGATCACATCGATCGGGACGGGCACGCAGAAGCGGTCCATCAGGTCGAATGCCGCCTCGCCGGCCAGACCATCCAGCGCCGCCTCGATGATCTGCTCCACCTGCGGACGGCACCGGGCCACCCGGGCGTAAAGCGCCTGAGCCAGCGGTTGACGCACGCGCGCGTGGTCGGGATCGTCCAGCATCAGGATTGAGGTGGTCGAGGTGCGCGGAAGCGTAGGATCGACGCCGTTTGCGAACCGACGCTGCATCACCGCGGCCTCTTCCGCCTTTAGCGGGTCGCGCCACATCTGCCGGTCGTTGACCACAGCGCGCACATCGTCATAGCGGGTCAGGAGCACGCTGCCGGTCGAGGCGTCGGCGTGCACCGGGCAGCGGTCGCGCAGGTCGTCGAGCATGACGTGCGGATCGAGGCGGAACTGCTCGTTGTACGGCGTCAGGTCGAGGATCGTGGGCAGCGGCTGGTTGGTCATCGGCCGGTCCTTGGCGTCAGTCGGGGCGCATTGCGGAGCGACAGCATAATGCACCCCTTGCCGGGCTTGCCCAAGGACAAGGTGACGCCGGCGTCACCTTCGAAATCACCGACCTCCATCGTTGACCGATGCTTCCGAACGGGGTTCGGTGGCGTGCGGGCCGCACCCGCGACCCAGAATCACGAGGGGCACAAGGGCGATGGCATTTCCTGGATGCGGGTCGATCGGCCGTGCCCTGCTCGGCGCCGCGCTCTGCCTGGCCGCGCTCACTACGCCGTGCGCCGCCATGACCCAGGGCCACGCCGACCTGTCGGGCCAGGACCCCGAAGCGACGGGCGATGCGGGCTCCAAGAAGTTCAACTGCCAGGACGGCGGGGCGATCAACTACCGCTTCGCCACCGAGCGCGGGAAGCTGGTGGCCATCGTCGACGCCTTCGACGGCTACGGCCCGCATACCCTGGCCGCCCGGCCCTACGCCGGCCCGCCGGTGGAGCTCGTCTGGAGCGACGGCCACCGCACGCTCACCTGGAGTCCCGGCGTGCAGATCATGTGGATGGACGAAGGCGCGCACCGCATGTGCGGCGGCGGCATGCACCACCACTGAGGCGGCGGGCGGCTCACCCCTGGCGTTGACCGGTCGGATGGTTCGGGTAACGTTGGTACGAGGGTGGGCGCGATGCTTCGAGAATGGCTGATCGTGGCTCTTGCCGCAGCAGGCGTCGTGGCCGGCGTCACCGCCGCGGCGGCTCCGCGCGCCAGCCGCGACCTCGAGGGCGACTGGGACCTCGGCAGCTATACCGAGTTGGAGCGACCGGCGGGCCTGTCCCAACTGGTGATGACGCCTGCCGAAGCGGAGGCCTATGAGGCGCCGCGGCGGGCGATGCACGGGATGGCGGCGTCCAAGCGCGGCGACATCGGACAGTCGGAGTCTGAGTGGACCGACCGCGGATCGGGGCTGGCGCGGGTGAAGGGCGAGATCCGCTCCTCGACGGTCGTTGATCCGCCGGACGGCAAGCTCCCATATCGGGCGGCCGTGGCGGCGCTGGCCGGCCAGCCGCCCGCTAATGGCACGGCCTCGGCCGCCGGGGGCCTCGACAATCCGGAGGAGATGGGCGGCACCACGCGCTGCATGGCAACGGTGGCGGCAGGGGCGCCGATGCTGGGCGCCCCGGACGCCAATGTGATCCAGGTGGTGCAGACCAAGGATACCGTGGCGATCCTGTCGGAGAAGTACCATGACGTCCGCGTCATCCGCCTGGTCGCCAATGCCGAGGCAGCAGCCGCAGCGCCCCGCGATCCGCCGTCATGGCTGGGCTCGTCGGTGGGATGGTGGGAGGGCGACACCCTGGTGGTGGAGACCGAGGGATTGCGCCCAGGCGTGATCGCCAAGGGCCAACGAGTGCTGGTCTCCGGGGCGACGCGGGTGATCGAGCGGTTCACGAAGCTCTCTCCGCACGAGATCTTCTACGCCTTCACTGTCGAAGACCCCGCCCTGCTGACCCGCCCTTGGCGCGGCGAGGCGACGATCCACGCTGCCAAGGGGCGCGTTTTCGAATACGCCTGCCACGAGGGGAACTATTCGATGGCGGGCATTCTGGCGGCCGCGCGACTGGAGGAGCGGGAGAAGGCGGCCGGGAAGTAAGGGGGGACAGAGCCTAGCGGCCAGCCACTTCCGCTTCAGCGTGGCGCGCGACCGTGAGGATGTCGGTCAGGCCGTAGTTCCCCTCGTGGCAGGCGAATTCGTAGATCGGAGACTTATCGGCCAGGAACGGCATCTCGCCGCGCCAGACTTGCGTATAGGTCGCCGGATCGTCCACCTCGAAGGCGTAGCGCAGCTCGCTGGGCGAGACGCGGGTGAAGCGTTCGGTGACGCGGGCGTCGGACGAGATCATGAAGGGGTTCCGCCACCCCTCCTCGGCGCGGAAGTTGGTGGTTTCGGCGACCAGGGTGTCGCCCTCCCAGTGGCCGATGGAATCGCCCATCCAGACCCGAACGGTCTTCGGCAGATGCCGGGCGCCCAGGCGGATGATCCGGACGTCGTGATTCATCTCCGAGAGGATCGCGACCTCCGTGGCGGTCTGGACGATCAACTTGCCGGCGGAGACCGGCGGGTTGTGCATCGGCGGATTGGCAGAGCCCAGGCCGCCCATCAGGCAGCGGTCTGAGGCGGTGCGGACCTCCGGATCCGTGGCGTCGTCACGCATGGCGGCGGCCGTGATCGCCTCCCACCGCCTGCGGGCCTCCGGGCGCCAGGGAAGACGGCCGTCGGTGGGACTGACGATCCATGAGGTGCGAAGCCGCCCGTCGATCCGCGCCATGGGGTATTTGGGGTGCCACTCCGAGACGCCCTGGCCCAGGCCACCGGACTCGCCATGCGCCCATTCCCGGTCCATCCGCGCCTCATAGGCCCGTTCCTCGGCGCGGGTGGCGAAGGTGAGCGGGGTGTCGGGCGTCCGCTCGAGGGCGGTCTGCGAGACGTTGGTCCAGGCGCCCTGCAGGTCGGGTTGGCCGAAAGCCGTGCGCGGCGCGCGGTAGGGGCCGGCCTGGAGGACGCAGGGGCTCGCGCCGGCCAGCAAGGCCGCGCCCAGGATCGCCATCGTGGCTCGTCGCACATTTAAAATCGCCATGCCGCGCCCCCGCGTTGACCGCCGAGGCGGATCGGGTAACGCTGTTACAGAACGGGGACGGCAATGCAACGAAGACGGACGCTAGCGACGCTGGGCGCGGGGCTTGCCGCGGGCCTGATCGCCTTGGGCGCCTCCCCGGCCCTGTCGGAGACCGCACGCGCCGCCGGAGCCAGGGCGCCCGACCTGACCGGCGTCTGGACCAACGCCTGGTACACAAAACTGGAGCGGCCGAAGGTGTTCAAGGGCCTTGTCGCCACCCAGGCCGAGGCCGAGGCCTATGAGACGCCGCGGCGGGCCCTGCATGGCGAGCTCGCCTCGAAGGACGATGCGGTCGGCCAGAACGAGAGCGAGTTCCCCGACAACGGACCAGGCCTGGCGCGGATCAGGGGCGAGCTGCGCTCCTCGTGGATCGTCGACCCGGCGGACGGGAGGATCCCCTGGATCACGGCACAGAAGGCGCGCCTGCGGATAGGCGAGATGCCCCCCGAGACCTACGACAACGTCGAGGATCGCGATACCGACGAGCGCTGCCTGACCGCCTCGGGTAGCGGCGTGCCGATGATCAACGCCCACGACGCCAATCTGGTGGAGATCGTCCAGTCGCCGGGCTGGGTCGCAATCCTGATGGAGAAGAACCACGAGACGCGCTTCGTGCGGATCCAGCGTCCGGGCGCTGCGGCGAGCCCGCCGCCCGCCGGGCTGGGCGCCTGGATGGGCGTCTCGATCGGGCGTTGGGACGGCCCAACCCTGGTGGTGGAGACGACGGGATTCCGGCCGGGGTTCACCGCGATGCACGACGTCCTGAAGCTCTCCGACCGGGCCCAAGTTGTGGAGCGCTTCACGCGCACCGGCCCTGCCGAGCTCGCTTACGAATTCGAGGTCACGGACCCCACCCTTTTCACACGGCCCTGGCGCGCCGAGATGGTCTTCCGCCCGGCCGAAGGGCAGCTGTTCGAGTACGCTTGCCACGAAGGGAACTACTCCCTGCCCAGCATCCTGGCCGCGGCCCGGGCGGCCGAGCGGGAGAAAGCGGCCGCGGGTGCAGCGAAACCCGCAGGGCCGTAAGGCGCCACCTCCCCCGCGAAGCAGTGGGAGGTAAGGCCGGAAAGGTCGGATGTTTGTCCGCCCGCGGGCTTTACGGCCAAGCTCCGGTGGCGTCTGCTGACGCCCTCAGCCGACCGCAAGGACGCGCCTCATGACCAGCCCGATCCTGCAACCCGTGATCGCCCTCGTGCTCTGGACCTTCGTGATGTGGGCCTGGCTCTACGCCACCCGCATCCCGGCGATCCGTACAGCCAACAAGCCGATGGACCCGGCGATGACCGCCGCCGACCTCAACGCTGTGATACCGCCGCGCGTGCGCTGGAAGGCCGACAACTACAACCACCTGCACGAGCAGCCCACGCTGTTCTACGCCGTAGCCTTGGCGCTCGCCCTGGCGGGCGCCGGCGTAGGGCTCAATCTCTGGCTCGCGTGGGCCTATGTCGCAATCCGCGTGGCTCACAGCCTGATCCAGGCGCTCGGCAACGTGATCATGATCCGCTTCAGCGTATTCATGTTGGGCTCGCTGGTGCTGCTGGCCCTGGCGCTGCGCACGGCGGTGGTGGTGTTCGAGTAGCGGCTAGCCCGAGACACGGTTCTTTGAACGCGCCGCAGTGGCGCACGCGCCAATAGGCCGCCAAAGTTCCACCCGAGCGAGGGCACAAGGGGGCGCGCGGACGAAATCCCCGGGCCGGCAGATTCTGCTGGCTGGCGCAGTCCTGAGTTCTGAGCCAGAAAAGGGCGGGCGGCGTCGCTGTGACACCGCCCGCCAGTCTGTCGTGATCAAGGCCGCGCCTCGGCGACCCGGACTTTCACTGCGCCCCTATTCTGGGCGTAGCGGACCTGCACCGCCGACGCATCGACCTGCGCGACCGCCCGAGCGACCGCCTGGGCCTTACAGACCTGGTGGGCGCGTTGCTCCATCTGACCGGTGACGCCACCGGAGCTCGATCGTCCGCAGGCCCGGTCGGCGGCAGCGGTGACCCGCTGGATGAGCGTGTCGGCGCCGGCCCGGCTGTTGAGGTCGAGATCGCCAACCGGCACCCGAACCTGCATCACTTCGACTGGCTTGCGGCCGAGAGGCTCACACCAGCCAGGGGCCGCCGCGGCGCTCGCAATGAACGCAACGGCGACGACTACAAATCGAGACATATGCTTAGCTCCAAGTTGTGCGAGCGGGTTCGCATCGCTCCTTGGAGTTGACCTCGACGCCGCCTGAACGGCGCGGCGGAGGTTCCGAGCGCGCGCCGATGGATCGCCGAGGGCCGCCGATATTTCGCCGCGCCGCCCAGGGGGGCTCGGCAAGACAGCGCGTGAGACGGCGGAAAATGGCGCGGTGCGCCACGCCTCAGCGCCGCGACGCGCGCCATGAACGAGACTTGACCTTTCGCGCGAGCGCTGGCAAACCCGCGTTCCGTGACATCCACGCGGCGAAGGGAGCCCAACTTCAATGACTGCTCCGCTTACCAGCTTTACCAGCTGCGCCGCCGCGCTCGCCATCTAACAAGGCCCTTCCCGAAGTTCAGACGGCGTTCGTCGGTCGGCGCAATCCCCCGCCCTCCAACGGAACGATCGCCCATGCGCGCCTATCTGACCCGGAAGCCGCGCTTCCGGAACGCCGCCCTTTTCGTGGGTCCGGGCCCCTGCGCCCGACGAACCACGCCTGACGCCGCGCGACGCCCGCCTATGCGGGCCCGGGGCGCCGACAGACATAGGCCGCCGCCATGAACAGCGAAGCCTTATCTGTATTCCCGCGTGTCGACCTGGCGCGCGAGCCGGCTTTCCAGCTGTCGGCGGTCCACGTGCGGCCAGCCACGCGCGAGGTCGTCGGATTCTCCGGCCTGCGCGAGGTCCTGGAGCCACGTGTCATGCAGGTGCTGGTGGCGCTTGCCCGCCGGCGCGGCGAGGTCGTGTCGCGCGACGAGCTGATCGACAGCTGTTGGCGGGGCCGGATGGTGAGCGACGACGCGGTCAGCCGCTGCGTGGCGTCCCTGCGTCGGCTGGGGGCTATGTGCGGCTGCATGGCCATCGAGACCATCCCTCGGGTCGGCTACCGGCTCGACGAGGTGGTCGCCAATTCGGAGCGAAGGGAGCCCGCTGACCCCCAGGTGCTGGTCGCCGTACTGCCGTTCGAGACTCTTTCGGACGACGCGGAGATGGCCTGGTTCTCCGAGGGCGTCGCGGAGGAGATCTTCCAGGCTGTGGGCCGATGCACGTCGCTGAAGGTGCTCGGGCGCGCCGCCAGCTTCCAGTTCCGCGGACCCCGCAAGGTCGTCAGCCAGGTGGCTGCGGAGTTTCACGCCACCCATGTTCTGGACGGCTCTGTGCGGCGCCACGAGCGACGGGTGCGGGTCTGCGCCCACCTGATCGAGTGCGGCGGCCAGACAACGCTTTGGTCGCAGGGATTCGAGCGTGAACTGTCGGACGTATTCGCCCTGCAGGACGCGATCGCCCAGGCGGTGGCAGAGGCGTTGCGGGAGGCGTTGCGGCCGGATCTGGATACCGCGGCGTGAGCGTTGGCCCGGCGTAGGGTGGCGGACTCTTGTCCGCCCTCTACCTCGGCCTGAACCGCTTCGTCGCCGGGAAGCCCTTCGGCGCGAGCTTACCTGCCCCTGCCCTGCGCCCCAGCCATTCGCGCCACTCCGGCCAGTCGCGGTTGCGGCCGTCGGCGGTGGTCCACGCAGCGCCCTGCTCTGCCGTGAAGACTGTGGCGTCCCGGAGCCCGCCTTCACGGTAGGCCTGGAGCTTGACGCCCTTGCCTCGGGGCATCTCGGGGAGCTCGACCATCGGGAAGATCAGGATCTTGCCGTTGTCGCCGATGACGGCGAGGTGGTCGGCGCCGCCCAACGGCAAGCTGACAGCCGCGCCCTTGGCGCCGGCGTTCAGCACCTGCTTGCCGGCCCTTCGGAAGGCGATGGCTTCGTCTTCCGGCAGAATGAAGCCGTAGCCCTCCTTGCCGGCGAGGAAACGCTTGGCGCCCGGCTTGTGGACGAAGACGTCGAGGATGCCGACCTTGTCATCGAGGTCGATCATCAGGCGCAGCGGCTCGCCGTGACCGCGGGCCGAGGGGAGCTTGTCGCAGGCCAGGGTGAAGAAGCGGCCGTCGGAGGCGAAGACCAGCAGCTTGTCGGTGGTCTCGGCCGGGACCAGGAAGGCCAGCTTGTCGCCCTCCTTGAACTTCAGCTCCGAGGGGTCCTCGACCCGACCCTTGGCGGCGCGGATCCAGCCGCGGTCGGAGAGGATGACAGTGATCGGCTCGCGCACGATCATGGCCTCGATGGCGGCCTCGGGGTCGACGTCGGGGGCGTCGGCGAAGATCGACCGGCGCCTGCCGAGCGTGGTCTCGGGGCCCAGCAGGCCGCGGACATGCCTGAGGCCCTCGCCCAC
>NZ_DASXNL010000100.1:0-33279 GCF_036495085.1 Phenylobacterium sp.
AAACCGAGGCTACCGGTGAAACGAAGCCCGGAGCTTTCGCCCATGCAGCCCCCGCCCATCAGCCAGGCCGAGATTGAAGCCAGGATCAGCAGCCATCTGAGCGAATTGCTCGACCTGTGGTGGGCCGAGCAAGGCGTTTCAAAACCACGTGATCTTCAGCTGATCGCCTCGGTGCTTCCCTTTCCGCGCAGTCAGGCCCTACGCGTTCTCGACCTGTGCTGCGGCCCCGGTGATGTCGGGCGCGCAATTCGGCACGAATTCCCCAAGGCGCAGATCGACTGTGTCGATCGGGACCCGTTCCTGACTTCGATCTGCGCCGGCGTGAATCGCCGGGACCAAGTGCCCGGCAAGGTCATCGTCGCTGACCTGACGGACAATGCCTGGCGCGATGGCTTGCCCGGCGAGTACGACGTCGTTGCGGTCGTCAACGCGCTGCATTGGTTTGACATCCCGCGCACGGAGCAACTGATGCGGACAGTCCACGGGCTCCTGCATAGCGGCGGGGTGTTCGTATTCGCCGAACCCGTAGCTGCCGAGGCGCTGTTTGCCGCCGGGTTCGAGGCCTGGAAGGCCAAGCAGCCACCGCGATACTCACGCGAGAATTGGGAACGGTTCTGGTCCAGGGCCAACGAAGTCCTTGGCTATGACCCCACGAAGCTCTGGGAGCCTCGCCAAGCGAGCCGTATCGATGACGGCATGACCGTCGCCGGCTGGGTCCGCCTGCTCCAAGTCGCAGGTTTTGCGCGCCCCGACGTTCTGTTCAGGGATGCGGACCAAGTGATTGTCGCTGCGATGAGGTCCTGACGACAGCGGCCAGGTCGACGGCCGGCTCGGCCAAAACAGCCATCGCAAATTAAGGGCGTCTCCGCCTGCTCGCACGAAAAAGGGCGGGACCTTTCGGCCCCGCCCCGTTCTTCGGAACGATCGAGCTTCGTGGACTAGAAGTCCATGTCGCCCATGCCGCCCATGCCGCCGCCGGGCATGCCGCCCGCGCCGCCGCCGCCCTTCTTGGGGGCTTCGACGATGGCCGCTTCGGTGGTGATCATCAGGCCGGCGACCGAAGCCGCGTCCTGCAGGGCCGTGCGGACCACCTTGGCCGGGTCGATGACGCCGGCCTTGACCATGTCCACGTACTCTTCGGTCTGGGCGTTGAAGCCGAAGGTGGCCGAGGGGTTCTCGAGCACCTTGCCGACGACGATCGAGCCTTCGACGCCGGCGTTTTCGGCGATCTGACGGATCGGGGCCTGCAGCGCACGACGTACGATGGCGACGCCGGCTTCCTGGTCGTCGTTATCGCCCTTGAAGCCGTCCAGAACCTTGGAGGCCTTCAGGAGGGCGACGCCGCCGCCGGGGACGATGCCTTCTTCAACGGCCGCACGGGTCGCGTTCAGGGCGTCATCGACGCGGTCCTTCTTCTCCTTCACCTCGACTTCAGTCGAACCGCCGACGCGGACAACCGCAACGCCGCCCGCCAGCTTGGCGAGACGCTCTTGCAGCTTTTCCTTGTCGTAGTCCGAGGTCGTGTCCTCGATCTGCTTCTTGATCTGCGAGATGCGGCCTTCGATGCCGGACTTGTCGCCGGAGCCGTCGACGATCGTGGTGTCGTCCTTGGTGATGGTGACCTTCTTGGCCTTGCCCAGCATCTCGAGGGTGACGTTCTCGAGCTTGATGCCGAGGTCTTCGCTGATCAGCTGGCCGCCGGTCAGGATGGCGATGTCTTCCAGCATGGCCTTGCGGCGATCGCCGAAGCCCGGAGCCTTCACGGCCGCGACCCGCAGGCCGCCGCGCAGCTTGTTGACGACCAGGGTCGCCAAGGCTTCGCCTTCGACGTCTTCGGCGATGATCAGCAGCGGACGGCCCGATTGGACCACCGCTTCCAGCACCGGCAGCAGGGGCTGCAGCGAGGAAAGCTTCTTTTCGAAGAGCAGGATCATCGGCTCTTCGAGATCGGCCTCCATCTTCTCGGCGTTGGTGATGAAGTAGGGGGAGAGGTAGCCGCGGTCGAACTGCATGCCCTCGACGACGTCGAGTTCGGTCTCGGCGGTCTTGGCCTCTTCGACCGTGATGACGCCTTCATTGCCGACCTTGTCCATGGCGCGTGCGATCATCTCGCCGACTTCGAGGTCGCCGTTGGCGGAGATGGTGCCGACCTGGGAGATCTCGGCGTTGGTGGTGACCTTCTTGGCCGAGTTCTTGATCTCCTCGACGATCTTGGCGACCGCCTTGTCGACGCCGCGCTTCAGGTCCATCGGGTTCATGCCCGCGGCCACCGACTTCAGGCCTTCGGTGACGATGGCCTGGGCCAGCACCGTGGCGGTGGTCGTGCCGTCACCGGCCTTGTCGTTGGTCTTGGAGGCGACTTCGCGGATCAGCTGGGCGCCGAGGTTCTCGAACTTGTCCGAAAGCTCGATTTCCTTAGCGACCGAGACGCCGTCCTTGGTGGAGCGCGGGGCGCCGAAGGACTTCTCGATGATCACGTTGCGGCCCTTGGGGCCGAGCGTCACCTTGACCGCGTTGGCCAAGGTGTTGACGCCGCGCAGCATCCGATCGCGCGCGTCGGAGGCGAAATAGACGTCTTTCGCTGCCATGTTGGTGAACTCTCTTTTCTAAGCTGTTGGGTTTTTAAGGACGCGTCGGGTCTCAGGCGGCCTTGGCCGCCTTGTCGGCGTCGAGGACGCCCAGGATGTCGCTCTCCTTCATGATCAGCAGGTCCTGGCCGTCGAGCTTGACCTCGGTGCCGGACCACTTGCCGAACAGGATGCGGTCGCCGGCCTTGACGTCGAGCGGCTGGATCTTGCCGCTTTCGTCGCGTGCGCCGGGCCCCGTGGCGATCACTTCGCCTTCCTGCGGCTTTTCCTTCGCGGTGTCGGGGATGATGATCCCGCCCCGGGTCTTCTCTTCTTCCTCGACGCGCTTGACGAGGACGCGATCTCCCAGAGGACGAAACGCCATGATGCTCTTTCTCCGTTCGGAACGACGGTTGGTTTGGTGACAGCGCCAGCCGGCCCAAGGCCGTATGTTAGCAGTCGCAGCCCTTGAGTGCTAACGCCGCGCAGGAAGTAGGAATATCGCCGCCGAGAGTCAACAAAAGGTCGCGGCATTTCAGATTCGCGATTTAATCCGCTGGAGGCGCCTCATTGCCGCCGCTAGGGTCGGATGTGAAGAACTGACGCCATCTGGAGAGAACGCCCTATGCGACGCGCCCTAGCGCTTGCCGCCCTTACAACTGCAGCCTTGGCGACAGCCGGGGCGGCCTACGCCGAGCACTGGACGAAGTTCGCCAACGGCGAGAACGGCACCGAGTGGTCATACGACGGCGACTATTCCTACAAGGACAAGCAGACCGGCCGACTGGTGGTGATGCAGGCGATCTCGAAGCCTTCCGCCAATATCCAGCCTGGCGGTCCGGGCGCCGGCGTCGGTTACGTCTATGCGCTGGATTGCGCCAAGCACAACGTGATCATGGTGGCGTCCTACAAGCCGTCGGCTCCCTTCGCCATTCCCAACGACTGGCGGTCCAACACGCCGAAGAAGGCCGGCGGCTCCGAGGACGAGGCCCTGTTCTCGGCGGTCTGCCCGCACATCGACCACGTGCCGGTGAAATAAGACCAACGACGCCGCATGACATGACTTCGGCTCGCGTCTGGCCAACCGGACGCGAGCCGCGCATGTCCAAAGCGTAACTGGCAAGTTCGCCGCGGCGCTCCTATTTGAGCGTCATGTCATTGCTGAAGCTCATTGCGCCTATCGGAGCGCTTGCTCTCGCGGCCGCGCTCCTGATGCTGAGCGCGCACGGCTCTCTCTACGCCTGACCGGGCGCGGATGCGCCGGGGGCTGCTCTATATCCTGGCGGGCCTGACGCTGGTGGTCGCCATCGCACTCGCGATCATCTGGTTTCCTGAACCTTTGTTCGCCTACCACCTGCGCTATGGAGCCTTTGACCTTTGGTCGGACCGGCCGATCCCGCCCCAGGCGCGCGGTGTGCTGGACGATGTGGCGCGCCGGCTTTCCCGCTCGCCCCTGTGGTCGCCGGACCAGCGCTTCGCGGTCTTCGTCTGCAATGACAACTGGCGCCTGGCGCTCTATTCGCAGCGGTTCTCCGGCAAGATGGCCGGCGTCACCGACACCATCTTCACCCGAAACGTCTACCTGCGCGCCGCCGACATCGCGGCCAACCGGCTGATCCCGCCGCACGCCGGCGCGGACATGAGCGACCGGCCCCTGACCTACTATCTGGCCCACGAATTCACCCATTCCATGGAAAGCCGGGCGTTCGGCAGGGCGCCTGCGCTGCGCTACCCGCATTGGCTGTTGGAGGGTTACGCCGACTACGTCGGCAAGGCAGGGCAGTTCGACTATGCGAAGAACCTGGCGGCTCTCAAGGCTGGCTCGCCGCAGATGGATTGGAAGAAGAGCGGCCTATACCGCGTCTACCACCTGGAGACCTCTTACTACCTCGACCACAAACGCATGGGCGTGCGCGAACTGTTCGCCGCCCGGCCTTCGGAAGCTGTCGCCTTGAGGTCGGTGACGTCGGAGCTCTGATCGGGCGGCCGGGGTGATTTAAACACTTGTTTGAACCGAAGGGATGGGCCAATGCTGGCGCATCCGAATTCCCTTGGGAGAAACCAGATGAACATCGCCGCAGAGAAGGGCGCCTCCAGCTTCGCCCTGAACCCGATGGACGACCTCAACGACCTGCGGATGTCCGAAAAGGCCCTGCCGCTGCTCAACAAGGTGAAGGATTTCATCCGCGACGTCGTCGAGCCGATGAGCGAGGAGTTTCACCGCCTCGGCGAGGGGCGCCCGGACATCTGGCAGTACGCGCCAGGCCAGCTCGAAGTGCTGGAAGCCGCCAAGGACAAGGCCAAGGCCGCGGGCCTGTGGAACTTCTTCCTGCCCAACGCCGAGACCGGCGAAGGCCTTTCGAATCTCGACTACGCCTACATCGCCGTTGAGCTGGGCAAGAACCGCCTCGCCTCCGAGACGATGAACTGCGCCGCGCCCGACACCGGCAACATGGAGGTTCTCGAGCGCGTCGGCACTCCGGAGCAGAAGAAGCAATGGCTTGAGCCGCTGCTCGAAGGGAAGATCCGCTCGGCCTACTGCATGACCGAGCTGAACACCGCGAGTTCGGACGCCAAGAACATCGACACCCGCGCGGTCCGCGTCGGCGACGAGTACATCATCACCGGCGAGAAGCACTACATCTCCGGCGCCGGCGACCCGCGCTGCAAGATCATGATCACCATGGTCAAGACCGGCGAGGAGAACGCCCCGCCGCACCTGCAGCAGTCGCAGATCCTGGTGCCGCTTCCGACCGAGGGCGTCCGCATCGTGGGGCCGCAGCATGTGTTCGGCGACCCCGACGCGCCGCACGGCCACATGCACATCATCTTCGATAACGCCCGCGTGCCGGCGGCGAACATGTTGCTGGGAGAGGGCCGCGGCTTCGAGATCAGCCAGCTTCGCCTGGGTCCGGGCCGTATTCACCACTGCATGCGCGCCATCGGCTCGGGCGAGAAGGCGCTCGACCTGATGGTGACCCGCGGCATGACCCGGACGGCGTTCGGCAAGCCGATCATCCAGCTGGGCGGCAACCTCGAAATCGTCAGCCGCGCGCGGATCGAGATCGAGGCCATGCGCCTGATGGTTCTGAAGGCCGCCAAGGCGATGGACGTGCTGGGCAACCGAGAAGCGCGCGTCTGGATCCACATGGTCAAGGCCATGGTGCCCGAGCGTGTCTGCCAGATCATCGACCAGGCGATCCAGATGCACGGCGCGCTGGGCGTCTCGCAGCACACCCCGCTCGCCCGGATGTACGCCAACACTCGCACCCTGCGCATCGCCGACGGTCCGGATGAAGTCCATCACATGGTCGTCGGCCGAAACGAGCTGCAACAGTACCGCGAAATGCCACACGACCCGTCGACAGCGGCGGTCTTCCGCAACTAGCGACGACGGCGCGATCCACCTCCTCCGAAGTGCTTTCTTCGGGGGAGGAGCATGCCTAGACTGTTCCCAAAATCAGAGCTTGGGATGCTTGGGGATGAGTGCGCGTTCGTTGATGTTGGCTGGGGCCGCGGTGCTGGTCTTGGGGCTCGCCGGCCCGGCGGCGGCCCACGCAGAGACGGCCTGCGCTGACCTCGCAAATACCACGCTGGCGCATGCAGAGGTGACCAAGGCCGTCGCCGAGGCGGTGGGCGACAAGCAGGTCTGCAAGATCTCTGTGACCAGCAAGCCGACGCCGGACTCGGACATCCGCCTGGAGTTGTGGATTCCCGAGGGCTCGGCCTGGAACGGCAAGTTCGTGCAGGTAGGCAATGGGGGCTTCGCCGGGTCTGTGCCGGTTGTGCAGTTCGGCCGCCTGGTTCGCGCCGGCTACGCCGTGGCAGGCACCGACGACGGCCACCAGGATGCGGTCGGCACCAATGCGTCATGGGCGTTGGGCCATCCAGAGAAGGTCACCGATTTCGGGTGGCGGTCGCTGAAGGAAACCACCGACGCCTCGAAGGCGCTGATCGCCGCGAAGATGGGCGGCAAGATCAATCGCTCCTACTTCATCGGCTGCTCCGACGGCGGACGCGAAGCGCTGATGGAAGCCCAGCGCTTTCCGAATGACTTCGACGGCATCGTCGCCGGTGCGCCGGCCAACTACATGAGCCGGCTTTTTGGGCTCTCGGCCGTGCAACAACAGGCCCTGGCTAAGCCCGGCGGATACCTGGGCCCGGCGCAGCGCGAGCTCTTGCAGAAGTCGGCCCTGGCGCAATGCGGCGGCGAGGCCTTCATCCGCGACCCGATGTCCTGCCACTTCGATCCCGGCGCGCTCGCGTGCAAGGCCGGCCAGACGGAAGGCTGCCTGACCGCCCCGCAGGTGGCCTCGGCCAAGGCCATGTACGATGGCCGCAAGGACGCCCGCGGAAAGATCGCCTTCCCCGGTTACAGCCCGGGCGCGGAGGCGATCAACGGCAGCTGGAACGCCTGGATCACCGGGCCGTCACAGGAAACCAACAGCCGCGCAGCCGGCTATCAGTTTTCGTCCAACGCCTTCAAATATTTCGGCTTCCAGGATCCCAACTTCGATTTCCTGAAGATGGACATGGGCGCCCAGTACGAAGGCGCGCGCAAGAAGATGGAGGCGGTGCTGGATGCGCCCGATCCGAACCTTTCGGCCTTCAGGAAGCACGGCGGCAAGCTGATCCAGTACCATGGCTGGAATGACTCTGCGATCCCGCCGCGCTCGTCGATCCGCTACTACGAGGATGTCCGCAAGACGATGGGCGGGGACGTCGGCGGCTTCTACAAGCTCTACCTGATACCGGGCATGCTGCATTGCGCCGGCGGCGTGGGACCGAGCGGCGTCGAATGGGTGGCGGCGCTGGACAGCTGGGTGGTCGATAACAAGGCGCCCGGCCAGTTAACCGCCGTCGCAAGCCCCGGCCAGACACCGGGTGGTCCGCCCAGCCAGGAACTCTGCCCCTACCCGGCCGTGGCCAAAAAGTCCGGCGGGGCCTTTGTCTGCACCCTCGCCAAGACCAAGGGCTGAGAACCATGAGCCCAAAACCTGCGTTGGACGCCATCCTGGCGGACCGACGCGGGCTTGCCTGCGCCGTGGGCAAGAAATGGGATGAACAATCCGTCCTGGCCATAGGACTGGCGGCACGGTCTTCGAAGCGCCAGGCGCGGGGCTCATGAGCTCGGAGTTTCAAATCCGTCGCCTGACGCCTGAGCAGGCGCTGGCTGCCGCGCCCGCCCTTGCCGTCATCCTGTTGGACTGCGTGGCGGGCGGGGCGTCTGTGAGCTTCATGGCGGACCTTACGCCGACGGCGGCGGAGACGTTCTGGCGCGACCAGGCCCGGGCCGCCGATGGGCGCGCGATCCTGGTCGCCGAGGACGCGCAGGGTCTGTTCGGTGTGGTTCAGCTGATTCCCGCCTGGCCTCCCAACCAGCCGCACAGGGCCGACGTCGCCAAGCTGCTTGTCCACCGACGAGGCCGTGGGCGAGGCGCCGCCAAGGCGCTGATGGTCGCGCTGGAGGACGAGGCGAGCGCAATGGGGCGCTGGCTGCTGGTGCTGGACACGGTGACCGGTGGCGCGGCCGAGCAGCTTTATGGGGGGCTCGGTTGGAAGCGAGCCGGCGTCATCGAGGATTTCGCCCTGATGCCGGATGGGGCGCTTTGCGCAACGACGTACTTCTACAAGCGGCTCAAGACCGGCTGATCACCGCGGCGGCGCCGCGGCGCGTACCTGCTGGCGGAACCGCTCGGCGATCGCCGAGCGGCCTCGCCTGCGCGTGACGAGCAACAGAGGCGCCGTCAGGCCCGGATCGCCGCTGAAGGGGATGAAGGCCACGCCGGCCACGTTCATCCGCTGCATGGAGGCCGGCACGATGGAGACTCCCAGTCCCGCCGCCACCAGGCCGAGCGTCGATGACATCCTGGGCGCTTCCTGGCCAACCGTCGGGCTGAAGCCGGCTCGCAGACAGGCGGCGACGATGGCGTCGTGCAGGCCAGGCCCGGTGGGCCGGCGGTAAAACACGAAGGTTTCGTCAGCGAGCGCCCTCAACGCGACATCGCGCAGGGCGGCGATGGGATGGTCGCTCGGCGTCGCCGCCACCATCGGCTCCTCCAGCACGGGCTCGACCAGCAGGCCGGCCCCATAGGTCCCGCCGGATCGCACGAAAGCCGCGTCGATCCGTTCCTCCTCCAGTCCCCGCACAAGCTCCGGCGTGCCATCCTCTGCCAAGCCGAGCTGGACGCCGGGGCTGGCGGCGCGGAAGGCCCGGATCTGCTGGGCGACGAAGGGGTGGAAGGCGCCGGAGCTGGTGTAGCCCACCGCCAGGCGGCCTTGTTCGCCGCGCGCGGCGCGTGCGGCGAGATCGGGCAGGCGTTCCGTACGTTCGAGAATCGCTTGCGCCGCTTCGACCACCACGCGGCCGGCCTCGGTGACGCGCACGCCCCGCGGCAGGCGGTCGAAGAGCCGCACTCCCAATTCTTCTTCCAGGGCGCGGATCTGGCGGGTCAGCGGCGGTTGCTGGATGCCCAGCCGCTCGGCCGCGCGGGTGATGTGGCCTTCCTCCGCCACAGTGACGAGGTAGCGCAGCCGCCGCAGGTCCATGGGTCATACCCAGCAGGTATCGGATTTGTCAGAAGCATATATTGGACGCACGGAATCCTGCGGTCTATGCCTGAGCTTGCGTCGCCCAAGGAGCGTGCTCGTGGTTCCGAATTCGCAGCCCGCCGAGAGCCGAGCCGCCGAGGCCCTGGTGCGCCAGCTGCTGGCGTGGGTCGACGAGCGGCCACGGACCTATGGCGAGACCATGGACGCCTGGCGGACGTCGTGCCCGCGCCTGCCGGTATGGGAAGATGCGCTCGACTTTGGGCTGGTCGAGGTCACCGCCCCACCGGCCGCGCGATTGGCCGAGCGACCCGTCCGGATCACGGCGCGCGGGCGGAGCTTCCTGAGCGGCCTTCCGTGGGCCTGAGCACCGGGGTCTTCATTATCGCCTCGGCGTTCCTGACGGCCGCGATTTCTGGCGTGTTCGGCATGGCCGGTGGCCTGATGCTGAAGGGCGCGCTGGCGCTGGTCTTGCCGGTCTCCGCCGTGTTCGTCAGCCACGGCCTTCTACAACTGGTCGCAAACGGCTGGCGCGCGATCCTGCACCGCAAGCACGTGGTCTGGCGGATTGTCGGGGTCTATGCGCTGGGCGCCTTCGCCGCGGCCGCCGTTATGGCGTTCATCGTCTTTGAACCGACGACGGCCACCCTCTTCCTCTTGATGGGCCTGGTCCCCGGGCTGGTCTGGCTGCCGAAGCGCTGGGTCACGCTGGACGCCGCGCGGCCGGCTCAGGCTTTCGTCTGCGGCCTTAGCGTCACCGGCGTAAATCTGACGGCGGGCGTTGCGGGCCCGCTGCTCGATATCTTCTTCGTACGCACAGAACTTACGCGACACGCCATCGTCGCCACCAAGGCCGCGACCCAGGTATTCAGCCACCTCATGAAAATCATCGTCTACGGCGCGCCACTCCTGGCCGTCGGCGGCAAGGGCTTGCCGGCCCCGTGGGTGTTTGCGTTTGCGATCCCGCTTTCGATGGTGGGAACCGCGGTGGGCGGCCTGGTGCTCGACCGGCTGAACGATGTCGACTTCAAGCGCTACCTACGGCTGATCCTCACGGTTATTGGGCTTGCCTATCTGGTGCAAGCGGCCAGGCTGTTCCTGCACGGCTAGCGACCGCGGGCGGCTCGGGCAAAAAAGAGCCGGGCCCAAAGACCCGGCTCGTGAAGTTTAGGGAGGAAACGCCCAGGAACGGGCAACCCTCACTTATGTGCGGATCGAAGCGGCGCAAGAGCTTCGCGGCAACTTTTTTGACTGGGTGCGACGAAGAATGCAGCTTGAGCCAAAGGTCCTGGAGAACCGCTTCGTCCGGCTGGAGCCGATGAGCGAGGCTCGTCGGGAGGAATTCCGAGGCGCTTGCGACGCTGATCCGCAGACGTGGACCGAGCTCTACCCCTACGCAATGGGCGCTGAACATTTCGATGCGGGCTGGTCGCGGCTCTATGCAGACCCGGGCCCTGATCGCATGAATTTTGCTGTGATCGTCGGCGGCCGATGCATGGGGGTTTCGAGTTATCTGTCGATTGCTCCGCTCGACCAGGCGCTGGAGATTGGGGGCACTTACTATCACCCAGACGTTCGGGGCGGGCCGGTGAACCCGGCCTGCAAGCGCCTCCTTATGGGCCATGCCTTCGGGGCCGGCGCGCGGCGGGTGCAGTACAAGGTCGACGCCATCAACGCGCGCAGTCGCGCCGCGGTGCTGAAGCTGGGCGCCGTCCAGGAAGGAATTCTGCGCCAGGACCGGGTCACCTGGACCGGCCGCATCCGAGATACGGTGATCTTCTCGATCCTCGCCGATGAATGGCCAGGCGTGCGCGACGGCCTCGATAGGCGCCTGGCGATGTTCCCCTGATCATCAGCGCTGGCGAGCAGCAGGTCGCGCGCCGGCGCTAGACGAGAGCGTGGGGATCGGCGTTTTCAGGCGCTCACCGCTGTCCGCTCCTCGGCGTTGGCGAAGAACACTTCCGAGGCGTGCTCGGCCACTTCCTGGGCGGTGTAGGGTCGGCCGGGCTGGAAACCGCCCGTCTGCAGCATCTTGATCTCGCGGACACCGCGGCTGGAGACGCCGAGGATCTTGCCGGAATGGTCGGCGGCGAGGTCGGAAACCATGAACAGCACGCCGGGCGCGACGTTCTCGGGCAGGCTCAGCGGGTCGGGCTCACGATCCTTGCGGCCCGGCAGGTCAGAGGTCATGCGGGTGTAGGCGCCGGGAGCCAGGCCCATGACCCGGATGTTGTACTTGCGCCCCTCGATCGACATCACCCGGACCATTCCGTAGATGCCGGCTTTGGCCGCGCCGTAATTGGTTTGGCCGAAATTGCCATAAAGGCCCGAGGTCGAAGAGGTCAGCACCATCGATCCGCCGCCGTGATCCTTCATATATTTCCAGACCGGCAGGGCGCAGCAGTAGGTCCCCTTCAGGTGGACCTTGATGACCTTGTCCCAGTCATCCTCTGACGTGTTGGCGAAGGTCTTGTCGCGCAGGATGCCAGCGTTGCAGACAAGGATGTCAACCTTGCCGAAGGCGTCGAGCGCCGTCTTCAGGATGTTCTCGCCGCCCTGGATCGTCGAGACGTCGTCGCCGTTGGCGACCGCCCTGCCGCCGGCGGCTTCGATGGCGTCGACAACCTTCTGCGCCGCAGACCTGTCCGCCCCGGTGCCGTCACGGGCGCCTCCGAGGTCGTTGACCACGACCGACGCACCCTCCTTGGCGAACAGCTTCGCATAAGCCTCGCCCAGCCCGTTGCCTGCACCGGTGACGATCGCAACCTTGCCGTCCAGCAGTCCCGCCATAGTCCACCTCCCAATGTGTTCTGAATTTATGGAAGCATCTTCCGATCGGGTTCGGGCGCTTGCAAGCCGTCAGCGTCCTCGGCGCGCGCGGAAAAAGGCCTTCAGCATCGCCGAGCTTTCGTCGGACAGCACACCGGAGACGACGATCGGACGCGAATGGCATGTCGGCTGCTCGAAGAAGCGCGGGCCGTGGACGACCGCCCCGCCTTTGGGATCCTCGGCTCCGAACACCAGGCGTCCGATCCGCGCGTGGCTGATCGCCCCGGCGCACATGGCGCAGGGCTCCAGCGTCACCACCAGGGTCAGGCCGCTCAGCCGATAGTTGCCGAGTTTTCGCGCAGCTTCACGCAGGGCGACGACCTCGGCGTGGGCGGTAGGATCGTGGCTGCCGATGGGGCCGTTTGCGCCTACGGAAATCACCTCGCCCGACGCCGGGTCGACCACCACGGCCCCCACCGGCGTCTCGCCGCGCTCGGCGGCGGCTTGCGCGGCCTCAAGGGCGATGCGCATGGTGCGAAGATCATGGTCCACGATCCGCACCGAACCGGTGGCCGCCCTTCCGGTCAAGCCCGCACGCCGCAAGCCCCTGGGACGCCCGAGGTCGGGGGGGACCGTGTCGCCAAGCTTCTGGCCCGCGCCGGGGTCGCCTCGCGCCGCGAGGTCGAGCGCCTGATCGAGGCAGGCCGGGTGGCCCTGAACGGAAAAGTGCTGACCACGCCGGCCGTGAAGGTCGAGGCTGGCGACATATTGACGGTGGACGGCGCAGTGGTCACCGAGGCCGAGCCCGCGCGCCTCTTCCGCTATCACAAGCCAGTCGACCTGGTGACCAGCCACAAGGACCCACAAGGCCGACCGACCGTGTTCGAGCGGCTCCCCGCCGGTCTTCCGCGGCTGATCTCGGTCGGCCGCCTGGATATCAATTCCGAAGGCCTGCTGCTGCTCACCAACGACGGGGGCCTGGCGCGAGCTCTGGAGATGCCGGCCACCGGCGTGGTGCGCCGCTACCGCGCCCGGGCGCGCGGGCGGGTCACCCAGGAACGGCTCGACACCCTGAAGAAGGGGATCACGGTCGAGGGCGTGCACTACGGCTCGATCGACGCCACCCTCGACAAGGCCAAGGAAGGCCCGCAAGGCGCCAACCTGTGGATCACCGTGGTGCTGGCCGAGGGCAAGAACCGCGAAGTCCGCCGCGTGCTCGAAGCCCTGGGCCTGAAGGTCAACCGCCTGATTCGGCTCTCCTATGGGCCCTTCGCGCTGGGAACCTTGATGCCGGGCGAAGTCGAAGAAGTGGGCCCTCGAGTAATCCGCGAACAGCTCGCGCAACATATCGCTCCGCAGAACCTGCCGAAGGGCGATCGGGCGCTTTGGAAGAAGCCGGCCGTTGCCGCGGCGGGACCCCGTCGCGGTGCTGTGGAGATTGATCGCGGCGGCAAGCCGACCCGGTCGGGAAAGGACCACCGCCGGGCGCGCGGACCGTCTCCTACCGGCGAGGCGCCCCAAAAAAAGGAATACAAGCCCGGCTGGGCCAAGCCGAAGCCGCGGCCGGTGATCGCCGCTAAAGCTCCTGGATCGAAACGGGCGGGCGGGCCGAACGCAGGCCCTCGCGGGCCGAAGCCGTCCGCATCACCGCCGCGAAGCTCCGGCGCTCGTCGGCCAGGCCCTCCGCGATCGGGCGGTCCAAAGCCGCGCGCGTGAGGCGCTTGGCGAAGGCGATCCCCTCGGCTCCGCGCTGATCCCACTCGGCGGCCATCTGCATGGCGCGCATGACGGGATCGAAGTTGATCTCGTGGATCGCGCCGATGCGCAGCGCTTCATCGGCGTCGAAGGTCAGGCCGCGAAGGATGATCTCAAGCGCCTTGGCCTCGCCCACCACCCGGGGAAGGCGCTGGGTGCCGCCGCCGCCAGGGAAGATTCCGACCCGGGTCTCCGGCAGGCCGATGGCCTCGACGCCGGGACTGGCGATGCGGATATCGCAGGCCAGGCTGAGCTCGAAGCCTCCGCCCATGCAAAGCCCGTTGATCGCCGCCACCACCGGCTTGGGGGTCTCGGCGATGAGGTCCACTAGAGCCAGGAAGCCGCCGGCAGGGCGCGCGCCGGGCTGTGGCGGCGGCGGCGGGGGCGCGTCGACCGTGGCGTCGCTGGCGGCCGAAAGTTCTCCGACATCGTAGTGGCGAATGAAGATTCCGGGCACGCCGCCGGTGATCACGATCGAACGGACGGCGGCGTCCTCGGCCAGCGGGCGCAGCTTGTCGAGCATCTCCTGAGCGCCGGCGGCGGTCATGGTTCCGATCGGTGGGTTGGCGTAGGTGACAACGGCCGCTCCGGCCCGGCGCTCGATACTGACAAGACCCATGGCCCGTCCCTCTCTTGATTGTTGTGGCGAAAGCTTGGAACGGGGGAGGGCGTGCGGCAAGCATGCGGGCTGGAGGACCCAAGATCGTGCGCATTGTCTCTGGCGCGTTCCGCGGCAAGACCCTGGCTGCGCCGCAGGGCGAGGGTACGCGCCCGACCTCCGAGCGGGCCCGCCAGGCGATCTTCAACATCCTCGAGCACGCCGCCTGGTCGAAGGGCGTGCGCGACGTTCGCGTCATCGACCTCTTCGCAGGCTCCGGCGCCCTTGGTTTCGAGGCCCTGTCGCGCGGGGCGGCCTTCTGTCTGTTCGTCGAGACCGACGAGGCGGCGCGCGGAGCCATCCGCGAAAACGTCGATGCGATGCATCTTTTCGGCCAGACGCGCGTCCACCGCCGCGACGCCACCGACCTTGGGGTGCGGCCGGGCGCCGATGGGCCGGCCTTCGACCTCGCCTTCCTCGACCCGCCCTACGCCAGGGGCCTGGGTGAGATGGCGCTCGAGAGACTCGCGGCCGGCGGTTGGCTGGCGTCCGGCGCGACGGCCGTGCTCGAGCGCGGGGCGGGGGAACCAGACGTCTCCGTGGCGGGCTACGAGCCGTTGGACGTGCGCGACTACGGGGCCGCACGGGTGCATTTCTTGAGATTCGGCGGCGATTGACCCTTTGGCGCCGGAAGGCCTTGGCGCTACCTGAATAAGGCGATCGGCAGAGGCCGGAATGCGCGCACGAACAAGAGCAGCTGAGACGGTTCCGGTCATCGATCTTGCAGGCGAGCCGGCGCAGGTTGCCGACGCCGTGGCGCGGGCCTGCGCCGAGTGGGGCTTCTTCCACCTTGTCGGGCACGGTCCAAGTCAGGATCTGATTGACCGCACGCTGGCCGAGGCGCGGGCCTTCTTCGCCGCGCCGGCGCAGGCGAAGCGGGCGCTGGCTCGGAACCGCGACAATCCGTGGGGCTACAACGACCGCGAGCTCACCAAGCAGCGGCGCGACAAGAAGCAGATTTTCGACATCGGGCCGGATGCTGCGGCGTTGAAGATCGAGGGCGACGTGTTTTCCGGCGAGACGCCTTTCCCGGAGTGGCAGCTCAGCCTGAAGCCGGCCATGCGCGGCTGGTTCGAGGCCTGCGAGGCGCTCAGCCTGCGCTTGCTGCGTCCAGTGGCAGCGGGGTTGGGCGCCGACCCTGACGCGCTCGCCCACGACTTCGATGGCGCCCACACCAGCTTCTTGCGGCTCAACCATTATCCGGTCCGCGATCTGTTGGAGGGGGAGGACGCTGAGCCCGCCGGGCTGGGCATACACCACCACACCGATGCGGGAGCGCTCACGATCCTGCTGACCGACGGCGAGGCCGGGCTGCAAGTGCGGAAGGATGGCAGCTGGCGGCCGGTCGATTCCGTCCCTGGCGGCCTGATCGTCAATATCGGGGATATGGTCCAGGTCTGGTCCAACGACCGCTATCCGGCCCCCCTGCACCGGGTGCTGGCCATGGAGGAGCACGAGCGGCTGAGCTTGGCCTACTTCTTCAATCCGGCCTATCCGGCCGTGATCCGGCCGCTGGCCTCGACGCTCGGCGCCGGGGCGGCGCCCCACTACCGCGACGTCCCTTGGAGCGAATTCCGTCGCCGCCGCGCTGACGGCGACTTCGCCGACTACGGCTCCGAGGTGCAGATCAGCGATTACCGCGTAGCCTAGCTCCGGGCCGCAGGTGCATTCCTTCGGTTCGCGGAAACCTCTCGCCGGCCCTGCAATCAAGACTTCGCAGCCTAGCGCTTCAGCGCCGCCCAAACAGGCGTTCGATGTCGGCCAGCTTGAGTTCGACGTATGTTGGGCGGCCGTGGTTGCACTGGCCGGAGTGGGGCGTGGCTTCCATCTGACGAAGCAGGGCGTTCATTTCCGGCGCGGTCAGCCGGCGCCCGGCGCGGACGGAGCCGTGGCAGGCCATGGTCGAGCACACATCCTGGAGACGTTCCTTCAGCGCCAGCGCCTGCCCGTTCTCGGCGAGGTCGTCGGCGATGTCCCGGACAAGGCCCTGGACGTCGGTCTCGCCCAGCAGGGCCGGGGTCTCGCGGACCAGGACTGCGCCGGCGCCGAAGGGCTCGACGACGAGGCCCAGCGCCGCCAATTCCTCGGACTTTGCGCCGACGCGTTCGGCCTCGGCCGGGTCAAGCTCGACGACTTCCGGAAGGAGCAGAGCCTGGCGCGTGACCCCCCCGTCGGCCATCTCGTGCTTCATGCGTTCGTAGACCAGGCGCTCGTGGGCTGCGTGCTGATCGACGATGACAACACCGTCGCGCGTCTGGGCGACGATGTAGGTCTCGTGCACCTGGGCGCGCGCGGCGCCTAGCGGGTGGTCGATGGGGTCGAAGATCGGCGCGTGCGCGGCGTCCTCAGCGACACCCCCCGGAGCCCGGGGCTCCCAGGCCGACTCGGCGCGGGCGGAGACCTCGGTGAGCCCGGGGATCGACTGAACTGCGGCGGCGAGGGCGGCGGGCTGCCAGCCACCCTGGCGCCACGCGGAATAGCCCGCCGCTGAGGGCGCGGGCGTGTAGCCGCCGGGCCTGAACCCTCCCAGCGCTGCGCTGGCTACGGTGGTCGAAGCGCGATGGCCTGCGCTGGCCAGGGCGTGGCGCAGGCCGCCGACGATCAGGCCGCGCACCAGGCCCGGATCTCGGAACCGGACCTCCGCCTTGGCTGGGTGAACGTTGACGTCGACGTAGGCCGTGTCGAGTTCGACATAGAGCGCGGCCAGCGGGTGGCGGTCGCGCGCCAGGAAATCGGCGTAAGCGGCTCTCAGCGCCCCCTGTAGCAGGCGGTCGCGCACCGGCCGGCCGTTGACGAACAGGTATTGATGGGCGGCGTTGCCGCGGTTGTAGGTCGGCAGGCCCGCAAAGCCCGACAGCCGCACTCCCTCGCGCTCGTGGTCGAGAGCCAGCGCGTTGTCCGAAAACTCGCGGCCCATGATCGCCGCGAGACGCGCCAGCCGACCGACCGGCCCGGCAGCCTCCGCAGGCAGGCGCAAGGTGCGCCGCCCGTCCAGATCGAGGGCGAAACTCACCGCCTCGTGAGCCATCGCCTGGCGCTTGATCTCCTCGGCGATGGCCATGGCCTCGGCACGCTCGGACTTCATGAATTTCAATCGCGCGGGCGTGGCGTAGAAGAGGTCGCGAACTTCGACGCGGGCGCCGTGCGGATCGGGAAAGGCGGCGGGGGAGACCGCGCCCACGGCCCCGGCTTCGACAAAGATGGCGTGGGCGTCCGCCTCGCCCCGCGCGCGGCTGGCGATCGAAAGCCTCGCCACGGAGCCGATGGAAGGCAGCGCCTCGCCACGGAACCCCAGGGTGGCGATGTGCAGGAGGTCGTAGTCGCCGGCGTCGTCCGGCGCGAGCTTGGATGTCGCGTGGCGCTCGATAGCCAGGGGCAACTCGGCGGCGGACAGGCCCTGGCCGTCGTCGGCGACCAGCAAGCGTGTCAGGCCGCCGCCGTCGGCCTGCACCTCGATGCGTCGCGCGCCCGCATCCAGTGCATTTTCCACCAGCTCCTTGACCGCGCTGGCGGGTCGTTCCACCACCTCGCCCGCAGCAATGCGGTTGACGGTTTCAGGCGGCAGGCGACGGATCGGCATGGTGAGGCTTTCAGCGGTCAATCAATATAGGACGATTCCGGGGCGGCGGATGAGCATGCGATTGCGGCTGGCAGGCCTTGCGTTCGTTGTGGCCGTAACAGGCCCGGCGATGGCGCCTCCTGTCCTGGCGCAGGTCCCGCTCACACCGGCCCAGCCGGTGCCCGGCGATCCTGACGCGGTGCTGGTCGAGGAACTGGTCGTCATGGGCCGGCTTCCGGGGCCGGCCTGGTGGACGGTCTCCAACGGCGCCACCACGGTCTATGTGCTGGGATCCCCCTCGCTCGCGCCAAAGCGGATGGAGTGGGACCGTGCGATCTTCGATCGAAGGCTTACCGGCGCCAACGTGGTGATCCTGCCGTTCCAGGACGTAAAGGTGACGGTGACGGGGGCGCTCGGCGCGGCGATCAGCTTCATGCGGTTGCGGGGTGGCGGCCCGTTCGAGGCGACGCTGGACCCCCAGACCAAGACCCGGTTCGTGGCCGCCCGCACCGGGCTCGGTCAAGCCGCCGATCACTACGGGACCCGAAATCCGCTGGCGGCGGGCTTGCGCCTCGCCACAGATTATCGGGACAACAAGAACCTGACCAACGCCGACCCGACCAAGCTGATCAAGCTGCTGGCCGGGCGAGCAAAAGTTCCGATCGTGCAGAGAAGCTACAATCTCGGGCCGCTGATGGGGGCGATCCTGCGCACGCCGCCGGCCGCCGGACGAGCCTGTTTCGATGAGGTGCTGGCGCAGGTGGAAGCCGGGCCGGGCGTCACGCGGGCTGCGGCGAAGGCCTGGGCGCAAGGCGACGTCCGCGGCGCGCTCGACAACGAGCGGACCTATGAGCGCTGCATCGCCATGGTGCCGGGCGCCCAGACCTTCGACGCGCGGGTCAAGGCGGACATGGCCGCCGACATCGAAAGGGCGCTGAAGACGCCAGGCCACGCGCTCGCGGTCGTGCCGCTTCGGCCGCTATTGGCGCAGGGCGGCGTGCTCGATCAACTGCGCGCCAAGGGCTACACGGTAAAGACGCCCGGCGAAGAGTGACCTGAAAGGCGCCTACTGAGGGCCGAAGGTCGCGGAGACGAAGTTGTCGTAGCTGTCGAGGACCTTGGGATCATCCTTGACGATCTGCACGACCTGACGCGGGATGAGCTTCAGGTGGTCCTGCATCGCCTTGGCGCCAACGCCCTGCTTCACGCCGAAATCGCCAAAGACAGCCATGCACTTCTGCTCGTAGGCCGCGACATCGACCTTTGACGGCCCGTTGGCGAAGGCCGCGATCGTCGTCTCATAGAAGGCGTGCATGTGCGGGTCGTTGATCCAGCGCTGCTGGTCGCCCTGCAGGTTGGCGGTGGTCTCGGCCTTGGCCTCGCCCGGGTGGGCGACCGCCGCCGTCTGGCAGAGCCCGAGCGCGGCGGTGAGCGCACCGGCGGCGAGGGTTCGAAGGCTGAGCTTGATCACGTCGCACTCCTTGGAGCCGGTATGCTCGTTCCGCCACGGGGCGTGGTTGTCGCCAGCCGCCGCGCCTGATAATCCATGACAAGAAAGTCTGACACGATGTAAAAGATTTCTTACATCATGTCGAGACTTTTCGCAGCAGGGGACTTGAGCCATGTCGTTTCGCGAGAAGTCTGCCTGGATCACCCTGCTTACGGTGTTGGCCTGTTTCGGCCTCTATTTCGGCTCGATCGTCACGGGGCGGGTCAGCGCGCGGGGGTTGGACACCCTGCACCTGCTCCTCTCGTGCGTGCTGGCTCTGGTTGTGCTGCAAATCGGCCTGAAGCTGTTTGCGGCCTTGACCACGCCTAGGGATAGCCGCGTGCCGAGGGACGAGCGTGAGGCGCTGATCCAGTGGCGTGCGCAGTCCCTCGGGTACTATGTGCTGATGGTGCTGGCGCTCGCGCTCTTCGTCCCAGTGCACCTGGGGCACACCGCCATCGACATGGCCAACTTCGCCCTGCTGGATGTGGTGATCGCGACGCTGGTCGTGGCTGTGGCCCAGATCGTCATGTTCCGGCGCGGAGCCTAGGGGTGGCGCCGGGGCCAGGGGCGCTGCCCATCGTCAATCAGATCCGCCGACTGCGGTTCCAGCACGGCGAGATGACCCAGTCGGAACTGGCACAGAAGATCGGCATGACCCGCCAGACCGTGGCGGCCATTGAAGCCGGCAAATATTCGCCGTCGTTGGAGGCGGCGTTCCGCATCGCCCACGTCTTCGGGGCGGCGCTGGATGAGGTGTTCCAGTGGGAGGAATAAGGGGGGCCGTTTGGGCGGACCCTTGAGCGTCCCGCGCCGCCTCCTGGTGAGAGCCTAGAGCCCCGGCAGCTTGATCTTGTGCGGGCCCTCGCGCTGGATCACCACCGTCTTGCCGCCGGTGAGGGCCGCGATGCGGGCGTCTTCGGCGACCGGGTCGATCGGGCTTGCCGTGTCGGCGCCCACCGCCACCGGCGCCGCAGCCTTCTTATCGGCCCGCCAGAACATTACGCGGTCGGCGAAGCTCTTGTCCTTGTGGGCCACGTCGCCGAACTCGTCGTCGACCACATAGCGGATCAACGGGTCGGCTTTCTCGGCCCCGGCCTTGGCGACCAGCAGCTTTTCGCCGTCCGAGCGCGCCTCGCCCTCGCGGGCGCCAAGCAGGGCCGTGCGCGCGGCGCTTTCCGGCTGCAGTTCCTGCGGGCGCGGCTTGCCTGGCGCTGGCGGACGCAAGGCGTAGTCGGGCGGCACCACCAACGGCGCCTTCGTCACGACGCGGAATTCGTCGGGGGTCACCTTGGTCATGCCGAGCGCGTCGCGGGTGGACTGGCATCCGGCGAGGCCCGCCGCCGCGATCAGGGCGAAGGCGACGATCACTCGATTGACGCTCATGAACCTAGAAACTCCTTCGGCCCCCCAGGCCGCACTTGGGAAGTGGATAGCGCAATCGCGCGCGCGCGCCAACGATGCGTTAGGCCGCATCCTGCGACACCCGCGTCGCCCTCTCGCGTCCGTCCTGGCGCAGCATGTCCAGAAGCAGCAGGCAGATGCCGACGGTGATCGCCGAGTCGGCCACATTGAACACCCACGGGAAGTGCAGCCGCGAAACGTCGACAAAGTCCGCCACAGCGCCGAAGCGGATCCGGTCGATGACGTTGCCGATCGCCCCACCCATCACCAGCCCGACCGCCACGGCGAACAACGGCCGGCCTGATCTGCGCACCCAGGCCGCCAGGACAATGGAAACCGCGATCGAGAAGGCGGCCAACACCCAGCGCGCCAGGTCGTGCTGGGCCTGGAGGAAGCCGAAGCTGACCCCGGGGTTCCAGACCATGGTCAGGTAGAAGGGGCCCAAGACCTTCAAGGTGACCAGTTCAGGCAGGTTGAGGCCGCCCAGGATCCAGGCCTTCACCGCCTGATCGATGGCCACGACGACAGCCGCAAGCGCGAACGCCAGCCAGCCCAGTTTCGAAATTCCGTTCATGCCAGGGCCTTGTGGGTTGCGTCCCAGGCCGCCACCGCATCGGCGTCGCGCAGGGACAGATCAGGATAGCGCGGGTCTGAGCCCACCTCCGGCAAGATCCGCCATGAGCGGGCGCATTTCTGCCCTTTTGCGCGCAGTGGCTCAACGCTGACGCCGGGGGCCTCGGGCAGCCGGAAGGCCGCGGCCGGGCCGTCGCCCGCGACCAGGGTCGCCTGGCTGGTGCGGAACACTTCGGCCGCGTCGAGCCCCTCGAAGGCGGCCAGAAGGTCGCCGTCGATGATGTACGCGACGGGCGCGGCCTCCAGCGCGGCGCCCAGACGTTTGTCCCGGCGTTCGATTTCGAGGGCGGCGGTGACCACCGAGGTGACGGCGCCAACCTTCGCCCAGCGGGCCGCCTCGCCGTCGTTGCGCCAGGCGGCGGGCGTGTCTGGGATCACGCGCAGGCAGTTCGAATTCGCCTGCGGATAGCGCGTCGTCCAAGCCTCTTCCATGGTGAAGGGAATCAGCGGGCTGAGCCAAGCCGTGAGCCGCTCGAACACCGCCTGCATCACGGTGCGGGCGGCGCGGCGCCGAACGCTGTCGGGGCGGTCGCAGTAGAGCGCATCCTTGCGGATGTCGAAGAACAGCGCAGAGAGCTCGTTCTGGCAGAACTCGGTCACCGGTCGGATCACGTCCTGGAACAGATAGGTTTCGTAGGCGGCGCGCACCTGGCCATCCAGCTGCCAGAGCCGATGCAGGATGAACCGCTCGAGCGGGGGCATGTCTTCCAGCTCCACCGCTTCGTCCGGCGAATAGTCGGCGAGCGCGCCCAGCAGGTAGCGCACGGTGTTGCGGAGCTTGCGGTAGGCGTCGGACGTCGTCTGCAGCACCGTCTTGCCGATGCGGCTGTCATCGGCGTAGTCGATCATCGCCGCCCACATCCGGATGATCTCGGCCCCCGACTCGCGGATCACCTGTTCGGGCTCGACCGTGTTGCCCTTCGACTTGGACATTTTCTCGCCGTTCTCATCCATGGTGAAGCCATGGGTGAGGATGGCGTCGTAGGGCGCCCGGCCGCGCGTTCCGGAACTCTCCAGCAGGCTGGACTGGAACCAGCCGCGGTGCTGGTCGGAGCCTTCCAGGTAGAGGTCGGCGGGCCAGCGGGTGTGCGGCCGGTCTTCCAAAACAAAGGTGTGGGTCGATCCGGAGTCGAACCAGACGTCGAGGATGTCCTCGACCTTCTCGAAGCGCTCCGGCTCGTGATTGCCGAGGAAGTCGGACGCCGGGCGGGTGAACCACGCGTCGGCGCCTTCAGCCCGGATCAGCTCGACGATGCGTCGGTTGACGTCCTCGTCGTGCAACGGGTGGCCGGTTTCCTTATCGACGAACATGGCGAGCGGCGAGCCCCATGCCCGCTGACGGCTGATCAGCCAGTCAGGCCGGCTTTCGACCATCGCGCGTATGCGGTTCTTGCCGGCCGCCGGATAAAAGGCGGTGGCCTCGATGGCGTCGAGCGCGGTTTCGCGCAGGGAGCGGCCGCCATGCGCCGGATCGTCCAGCGGCTCATCCATGCGGATGAACCATTGGGCGGTGTTGCGGAAGATCACCGGCGCCTTGGAGCGCCAGGAGTGGGGGTAGGAATGCTCCAGCCGCCCGCGCGCCAGTAGAGCGCCGGCCTCGATCAGCTTGTCGATGACCGCGCCGTTGGCCGGGCCGAACTTCCCGGACTTCTTGCCTTCTGTCTCAAGCACCTTCAGGCCGGCGAAGAGCGGTACGGTGGGATAGTAGGCCCCGTCAGGATCGACCGTCTCGGGGATCTCACGATGGCCGTGCGCCAGCCAGACCGCATAGTCGTCGGCCCCGTGCCCGGGCGCGGTATGGACAAATCCCGTGCCGGCGTCTTCGGTCACGTGGTCCCCGGCCAGCATCGGCACCTGGAACCCGTAGCCTGAGTCCAGCGCCGCCAGCGGGTGGGCAAGCACCATGCCCTCGCAGTCGACGCTCTCGACCTTGTGGAACTTCGCCACCTTGGCGGCGGCCATCACGTCGCCCGCAAGCTTTTCTGCGACGACCAGCCGGTCGCCCGCCCTGGCCCAGGGCTCGAACTCCAGGCCCGTCTCCATGTCGTCGACCACATAGACGGCATAGGCGATGTCAGGGCTGTAGCTCACCGCGCGGTTGGCCGGGATGGTCCAGGGCGTGGTCGTCCAGATCACCACGCTGGCGTTCGCCGCAGCGTCGGAGCCTTCGACAACCGGGAATTTCACCCAGACCGTGGGACTGACATGGTCATGGTATTCGACCTCGGCGTCCGCCAGGGCAGTGCGTTCGACCGGGCTCCACATCACCGGCTTTGAGCCGCGGTAGAGCTGGCCCGAGGCCACGAACTTGTGGAACTCGGCGACAATCGCGGCCTCGCTCGCAAAGTCCATGGTCGCGTAGCGGTGCTCCCAGTCCCCGATGACGCCGAGCCGCTTGAAGCCGGCCATCTGGACGCCGATCCATTTGTCGGCGTAGTCGCGACAGCGGGTGCGGAACTCGGCCTTGGAGACCTCGTCCTTGCGTCGGCCCTGGCTACGCAGCTCCTCCTCGATCTTCCACTCGATCGGCAAGCCGTGGCAGTCCCAGCCGGGCACGTAGTCGACATCGAAGCCCAGCAGGAAGCGAGAGCGGACGACGAAGTCCTTCAGGGTCTTCTGCAGCGCATGACCGATGTGGATCGCGCCGTTTGCGTAGGGCGGGCCGTCATGCAGCACGAACAGCGGCGCGCCGGCGTGCTGCCGCGCCTTGCGCACGGTGTTGTAGAGGTCGATCCGCGCCCATTCCGCCAGGATCGCTGGTTCCTTCTGCGGCAGGCCCGCCCGCATGGGGAAGGGCGTGTCGGGGAGAAAGACGGTCTCGCGGTAGTCGCGCGAAGGGGTCTCGGCGTCGTCGGCCATTGCACTTTCCAGCTTGGTTCGGTGGATCTTGAGAGGCGGGAATTCCCGGCGCGCGTGGAGACGTGTCCGTCAACCGGCGTCACGCCGGGCGGATAATTCGCAAGCTCGTCCGAACCGAAGTCATGGCGCGAGGCTCTAACAGACGCGGCCCGCGAACCCAAGAGGCGCCGCATTGCTGTCCCGTCTCGCCGAGGTTGATCTTTGTCTGCGCTATCGGTTGTTTGAGCCACATTCGGATTGCGCACCCGAGGAATGTCCATGACACCGCGACTTCGATTGATCGCCTCGGCCGTCACGGCTGCGGCCATGGCTTTGGCCTCGGCCGTGCGGGCCGAGCCTGTCGTGCAGGGCCCGCAGAACGGCGCTCTGATCATCGCCGGCGGGGGGCAGCTGGGGCCGGAGATTATGGGGCGGTTCATTGCCCTGGCCGGCGGACCGGGGGCCGAGATCGTGGTCATTCCCACAGCGAGCGGTGACCCCAGCTACGGCCCCGACTGTGAGTGTCTGAAGATCTTCAAGGCGTTTGGCGCTACGCATCTGACCCTGCTGCACACCAACGATCGCGTCCTGGCCGATTCCACCGCCTTCACCGCTCCGCTACGGCGCGCCAAGGCCGTCTGGTTCGTTGGCGGACGGCAGTGGCGTCTGGTGGATTCCTACCTCGGCACCCGGACCGAGCAGGAAATCAAGAACCTCCTCGCGCGCGGCGGCGTGGTCGGGGGCACCTCGGCAGGAGCTTCGATCCAGGCCTCATACCTCGTGCGCGGCGCGCGTTCCGGCAACGAGATCGTTATGGCGCCGGGCTATGAACGGGGTTTCGGCCTGGTCACCGGCGCAGCCGTCGACCAGCACGTCACCGCTCGCCACCGCGAAGGCGACCTCGACGCCGTGGTGAAGGCTCATCCCGAGCTCCTGGGCATCGGCATCGACCAGTCGACGGCGATCGAGGTGCGACGAGACGGCTTCAAGGTGCTGGGCGTCGGCCATGTCTTCATTCACGACGGACGAGAACAGCCGAACGGCGGCCACTATTACCTGCTGAGCGCGGGTGACCGGTTCGACCTGACGCATCTTGCGCCGACGACGGCCGCTGATCGATAGTGTGAGCGGGGGCGCAAACCTGATCGCGGAAAGGGTGACGGGACAGAACCTGGAACGCTCGACGAGCCGAGGTAGGGGGGCAGCCAGCTTCGCTGGGGGGACCGGCGATCGGTTGATCAAAGGGGGGGCATAAATGCTTCGTATGATGTTGGCGGCTGCGCTCATGAGCGCAGCCGCGGCGCCGGCGCTTGCCGCGTCGGACCTGACGCGGACGTCGGAAGGGTTCACCTATTTCAACAAGGCCGGGGCCGATCTCGCGACGCATGATGCGGCGGTCCGTGAGTGCCGTGTGATCGCCGAAAAGCTGCACCAGCCGGGCCCGATGATGCCGTCGACAACGGTGTTCGTACCGCCCGGCGGCTCGCCGCTGGCCGCAGGGGTGGGCGGAGCCATCGGCATGGCGATCGCCATGGCGATTGAACAGGCCGTCGCCGACCACAAGGGCCAACCGGTCAATGTGGAAAATTGCATGGTGGTGAAGGGCTGGCGGGTGGTCGCCCTCGAAGAGGCGGAGGGCAAGGCTTTCCCGACGCTGAAGAAGGACGCCCAGGCGAGCCGGCTTTCCCAGTGGATCGGCGCGGCGGAGCCGCATGGGAAGGTGGTCCGAAGCTTCGCCAACGACGCGGCGGCTGCCGACCAGCACCAACTGTTCTCACCTGCCACCCACGTGGGCGTGGCGATCAGCGCCGACGCGGTGGCCAAGGCGCAGGGCAAGGCGAAGGTCGCGGCGGCGCCGTCCCCGGCCTACCTTCCACAGCAAACGTCGTCGCAATTGCCGAGGCGGTCCAAGAACGCCGAGCCGCCGAAGCCGCTGGCCGAGGCCGACCTCGGCGGCATTCCGCCGGACCAGGGACTGATCGTCGTCAATGTGCGCGGTGACGCTCAGGTGGCGGTGTCTCTGCAGCGTGTCGGACACGATCCGGCGACCCCGGCCTGGGTCGACGGCCACGCGGCGGACATACTGGTGCTTCGCCCGGCCAAAGCCTTCGCCAAGGCTGGGGCCGCGGAAGGCGCGACCTACGTCTATGCGGTCCCGCCTGGGCGCTGGCGGCTGGAGAACGTCGAGGTGAACAGCGTGCCGGTGAGCTTCTGCCTGGGCGGCCCGGCCTTCGACCTTGCCGCTGGTGAGGCGATCTATGCCGGCTCGTTCAGCCCCAACAATGTCGTGCCGGATATGCGGATGGAGCCGGCCACGGCGGCGTTTCCGTCGGTCTCCCCGGTGGTCGAGAAGCTGAAGCCCGCCAACTGGGTGAATGGCGTCCAGGCCCAGTGCCACGGCGCCTACATCTACGCGCTGGAACTGCCGGACCGGCCATTCGTCGACGGCTACGCCCTGGGGTCCAAGGCTCAGCCCGACGCGTCCGCTTCGGCTCCGGCGCCGGGTGTTGCGCCAGCCGCGTTGACGCCGGGCGCTGCGCCTGCGCCGGCCGCCTCGACGCCGACGTCCGCGGCGACGGGCGCGCTGTGAGCCGGGGATCACCGATCCTTCTGGCGGCGGTCCTGGCGGCTGCCGTCCTTTCCTCGCCCGCGGCGGCGGGCGCACCGTACCCCACGACCGTCTTCATCCAAGGTACGCCCCCGCCGCAGAAGCATTCGCCACGGCCGCTCATGAGCGACCAGGACCGCGCTGACCTGGGCCTACAGGCGCTGATCGCCAAGGAGTCCCCGAGGCTCTCCTCCTCCAGGCGCCTGGCGCCGGGCGAGGCCATCCTGGAGGTCGGCGTCCGCCATGGGGTGACTGGGGTGCTGGTCTCCGACGTGGACGCCAAGGGGGGCCGGCTCAGCAAGAAGCGAAAGCTGCTGGCGGGCTCCAGCGTGTTCGGCATCCCGATGGGCGGTCCGGACGGGCGATATCTGGTCTGGTGCGCGCCGCAGCAGGGTCAGGTGAAGGATCAGCCAAAGGCCTGGACGGCCACCTGCCTGCCGTTCGGCGACAAGGCCAACCTGTGGGTCGAGGGCCGGCCGGCGCTGATGCCGGTTGGCCTGAGCTGGAGCGACCTGGACATCCGCGAAACGAACCCACCGGACGTGCGCCGCCAGGCGGTCAGCCTGCCCCCGCTGACCCTCAGCTACGCGTTCGCTGGCTGGGACGCCAAGGGTTGGCTCAAGCTGGAGTACCGGCTCGATTGGGGCGAAGGCCCGCAGGTGCTGCGCGCGCTGGCGCTCGCGCCGGGGGCCGACGGCGCGGTCAAGGTCAAGCTCATGGGGGGGCAGTTGGCGCTCCGATCGGATGCGCAAGCCGCCGCCAATGCTACGCTGGAGGTGATCGCCGCGCCGAGGCAGGGCGCTCCGGTCGAATTCTAGTTGGCTAATCCAGCGGCGGAATCAGCAAGTCGCGAGCCTGCTCGGCATCCATCATGATCTGGGCGGTCATCGCGTCCAGGCTGGCGAATTTCAGCTCGGGTCGCAGGAAGGCGATGAGGTCGGTTTCGATGACCTGATCGTATATGTCCTCGTCGAAGTCGAACAGCCAGACTTCGAGCAGCGGGGCGGTCACCCCCTCGATGGTCGGGTTTACGCCGACATTGGCGACGCCGGGCACGAGCCGCCCATCCTGCAGCCTGGTCCGGGTGGCGTAGACCCCGAATTTGGGGACCACGTAGTCGGAGAGCGGCACATTGGCGGTGGGGAAGCCCAGCTTGCGGCCGAGCTGTCGTCCGCGTTGCACCTCTCCTTCGATGGCGAAGGGCCGGCCGAGCACCGCCGCGGCGAGCTCTGGGCGCCCGGCGCGAAGAGCGTCGCGCACCTCGGTGGACGAGAACTTCTCGCCGGAGTCATCAGCGACCGGCTCAGCCACCGAGACGCCGAATCCCAGTTCCTCCCCATAGCGCCGCATGGCCTCGGGGCTGCCCGTGCGGCCCTTGCCGAAGGTGATATCGAAACCGACGGCCACATGCGCAGCGCCAAGCCCGTCATGCAGCACCCGGGCGGCGAACTCACGGTCGCTCATGTCGGCGAGGTTCTGGAACGGCAGCACATAAAGCACGTCGACGCCCAGCGCCTCCAGGGCGCGCGCCTGCTGGTCGGGCTTCATCAGCCGGAAGGCGGGCTCGTCAGGGCGGAAGTAGGCTCGCTGGTGCGGGTCGAAGGTGATCACGCCCAGCGGCCGGCCTAGCTCGCCTGCGGCCTTGGCGGCGAGCGCGATGACCCTCTGATGGCCTCGGTGGACCCCGTCAAAGCTGCCCATGGCCACGGAAGCCCCGCGGTCCGCGGCGGCCAGGTCTTGCCAGCCGCGAATGACACGAAGCCGCCTCATGAGCCCCTGCGCGGGACCATGACCAAAGCCTCGCCGTCGACCACGGTCTTGCCGTTGACGAGACAGGCTGTCTCGAAGGTCGCGTGGCCCTTGGCCGCGTCGAGCGCCTTGACCGTCACCCGCGCGGTCACCGGATCGCCGATCTTCACCGGCCGTCGAAAACGCAAGGATTGCGACAGATAGATCGCTCCCGGCCCGGGCAGTTGATTGCCGAGAACAGCGGAGATGTAGGCCGCGGCGAGCATACCGTGAGCGATACGCCCGCCGAAGGTGGTGGTTCTGGCGTAGGCCTCGTCCATGTGGACGGGATTGACGTCCCCCGAGACCGCGGCGAAAGCCTCGACGTCGGCGGCGCCCACGACGTGGGTGCTCTCCGCAGACTGTCCCATGCTCAGCTCGTCGAAATAATAGCCCAGCACCGACGACTCCCCTTGGCCGCCATGCAGGGGCCTTGCGGCTTCACTTAGCGGCGAAAGCGCCCCGTCGCCAGACCGGGTGTCACCAGACAAGGTCGGCGATGGCGTAGGTGGCGGCCAGGCCATCCTGGCGCAGCAGGTCCTCTACGGCGGGCACATTCAGTCCATCCGGTCCGACAGTCTCGCCGCCGTGGATCCCGTTGGCCACGAAGAGCACATCGAGCCCGCGCGCGTTGGCTCCGCGGATGTCGGTGGGCAAGCCGTCACCGATGCAGAGCACGCGCTTGCCGTCCAGGGGGCGGCCAAGGGCGCGCTCGGCCTTGGCGAGGGAGAGTTCGTAGATCGCCGGAAAGGGCTTTCCGGCCATGGTCACCCGCCCGCCGAGGCTCTCATAGAGCTGGGCCAGCGCGCCGCCGCAATAGATCAGCTTCGAGCCGCGCTGAACCACGATGTCGGGATTGGCGCACAACAGCTCCAGATCACGCTCGACAGCAGTCACGAAGCGGTCCCGGTAGTCGGCCGGTTCGTCGTTCTCGTCATCGTAGGGGCCGGTCACCGAGATGAAGCGAGCCTGGTCGAGGTCAGAGAATTCAATGTCCAGTCCGGCGTAGAGCGCGTCGTCGCGGTCAGGGCCTATCTTCCAGGCGGGCCCTGGCGCGCGTGCGGCGAGCAGCAGTCGAGTGGCGTCGCCCGAGGTGACGAGCTCGCTCCAGGCCTCGCGCGGCACCCCCAAGGCGTCAAGCTGCGCGACCACAGGGCCATGAGGCCTTGGCGAGTTCGAAATCAGGATCACCGGCCCGCGCTCCGCCCGATAGCGCGCCAGCGCCCCACAGGCCTCCGGAAAGCTTTCACGGCCGTTGTGGATCACACCCCATACGTCGCAGAGCAGTGCGTCGTAGTCGGCGGCGATGGCTGAGAGGCCGGCGGCGAGCTTTGGTGCAGTCGTCATCCGGGCGCGGTACCGGCGGCCTTCGTCCGGGTCAACGCCGCAATGAAGCTCGGGCCGGCCTCAAAGACCTGGGCTGTTACTGGGACAGGTCGATCTTCAGCACCTGCCCGGCGCCAGGAGGTGCGCCGAAGCCGAAGGCCGAGACATAGAGATTGCCGTCAGGTCCCATGGTCATCCCGGTCGGGAACATGAGCCCGTCGGCGATGATCTCCTTGGAGCCGTTGGGCGAAACACGGGTCACCCGGCCGGCAAAGGGAGCCGGCGCATGATTCTGGGCGGCCATCTCGAGGACGTACATCCGGTCGCGGCTGTCGAACAGCAGGCCCGTGACCATGTCAAAACCGGTGGTGTCGGTCTTGATCTGTGCGCCCGGGTTGACCTTCCAGATCTTCGAACTGCCGATGTCCTGCGGGAAGCGGCCGAGGTTTCCGACGTAGAAATTGCCGTGATAGGCGAGCGACGTCGGGACAACATGGCCCTCGTGCGCAGAAACGTCGATCAGCCGGCTGATGGCGCCGTTGGTGGTGATCTTGTCGATCTCGCCGTGATTGGGCTCGACCGCGTAAAACGCGCCGCCGACCACGACCATGCTGTACCAGGTGCCATCGGGCTCGAAGTCATCCGGCTCGATGACCGCTGTCGGATGGGCCATCTGGTACGCGCTCAGGTCGGCGACCAGCGTGGCGGTGTTGTTCGACTGCACCTTGTAGATACCGTTGGGCTTGTCGGTCACGCCATGCGAGCAGCCGCCGCCGGCTGTCAGGGCGTAGAGCGTGTTGCCGATGAAGCCGATGTCGGCCACGCCACTGACCAGTCCACCCGAGCCAGGGCTGGTCTGGTCCGATGCAAACGAGTCGATGACCGTCGTGACCTGGTGACTGGAATTGATCTTGGAGATCCGGCCGCCCGTTTGGCTGCCGGTGTAAGGACCGATGACGGGCACGACCTGGGTGCATTGCGTCGAGTTGGTTCCCCCGGCGCCGCCTTCGGCGACGTAGAGGTCACCGTCCGGCCCAAATTGGAGGCCCCGCGGGTTGTTGAGCCCAACCGCATACACGGACACGCTCGCCGCCTTGGCCGGGATGCCGGCCAACAGCGGGATGGACAGGGCGGCAGCGGCCAGCAACGCCGCGCGCTTGGACGTGGCGCGCCGCGCCACTTCTTTTTGGATATTCATTTGAATTTCCCTTTGCCGAGAAGATCAAGTACAGATTTGGAACTCTATTCCACGTCGCACTATGATCGCCGGCAGAGCTACTATCTCGTCGCCGACAATTACTCTCTTACGCGGGACCAATATGAACTGAACCTAGGCTATGAAACGAGCAAGCGCTTGCCCGGAGACTGAGTCAACCGGACTCGCCGCTGGTGAGATTCCATCAGCGCCCGACGCGGAACCGCCCGGAGGTTTTTCCGGCGTGCCGAGGGCCATCGAGCCAATCAGCCCGAACGCTTCTCAGCCGTAGGCTGCGCGGCGCTGGAACTGCGGGCGGATCAGGTTGGGCGGCGGGCCGGCTTCGGTGAGCACGGCCTCCTTGATGGCGCGGGGCTCGCCGAACAAGTGACCTTGGCCGAAGCCGATATTGAGCTCGAGAACGTCGACCGCCTGGCGTTCTGACTCGACCTTCTCGGCGACGACCTCTACGCCGTAGCGGCGGGTCAGCGTGGTGAAGTCCTCGGCCGCGAGATCGGGCAGCGAGCGCAGCACCAGGCGGCCGTCGATCTCGGTCATCTCGTCCAACAGCAGGTGGGCGCCGATCTTGATGAACTTCACGTCCGAGCGTGACAGATCCTGCAGGTCGAGGTCGAGGTCGGTCACCTTGTCGAGGCTGAAGCGAAAGCCGAGGTCGGCGAGTTTGCCCATGTTTCGCGCCTCTACGGAGCCGCGGGCGTCAAAGGCCGCCTGGCCGATCTCGAAGATCAGGGCGCCCGAAAGGTCGCGGTTGGCCGTGAGCAGGTCGAGGAACTGGGGGAAGAAGGTCTCGTCCCCCAGGCTGGCCATGGAGATGTTGCAGAAGATTCCGATTCTGCGGTCCTGCTTGGCGAGGCGGCGCACGATCTGCACGCAGCGGAAGAGCAGCAGGTTGTCGATGGCGGTGACCAAACCGCCCGGCTCGGCGACGGCGAGGTATTCGGCCGGCATCATCACCCGGCCGGTCTCGTCACGTAGCCGCGAGAAGCTCTCGTAGAACTGCGTCCGGCGTTGCGGCAGGGCGACGATGGGCTGCAGGTAGAGGTCGACGCGGTTCTCGGTCAGGGCGTCGCGGACGGTGTCCAGAAGCGCCGGCGACTGGCGCGCGCCGCCGCCTATGCGAACTGGAAAGGCCGGCGCCTGGGCGCCCCCCTCGTCGAGCCGCTGCTGCATCTGCTGGACGAGGCCCTCCAGCATATGGACTTCGTCAAGCAGCTCTTCAGAGCGATGGGCGTCGTCGGCGACGGCGTCGAGGATTTCGCTCACCCGGGCGTCCAGCGCCTCGACCTGGGTGAGTAGGATGGCGTGGGCCTCGCGCACATGTTCGACGTCGCCCTTGATCTGGCCCGTCTCCAGCGCACGCTCGATCAGGCCGTGGAAGGCAAAGCAGAGCCCTAGCCCGCCCACCAGGGCGGCGACGCCAGCACCCCAGCCGCCGCCGTTGCGCCAGAGCGTCAGGGAGACGATCAGCGACAGGCAGAGATAGGTTGCGCAGAGAAGCCCGAGGGTGAGCCGGCGCATGGTCCCCCTAACGTCCCCCCAATCCGAATCAATGGTCCAAGTATCCGCTACGGCGCCGCTCCAAGTCGAATGGATTAACACGTGCCGCGGCTCGCCCGGCTGCACGCCCGCATCGCCCATATCCGCCGCGACGCCCCCCACAAGGCCACCACCCGGCCGGCCAGGACCTGGCGACGGATCGGCGTGGAGGACCTCAACGTCCGCGGCCTGGCGGCCAACCGCCGCCTGGCGCGCGTGATCTGGATGGCGGCTTCCATGAATTCCGCCGCCGGCTCGACTACAAGGCGCCGAGGTCCGGCGCGGCCGTCGTCGTCGCCAACCGATGGTTTCCCTCGAGCAAGACCTGTGCCTGCTGCAGCTCGGTCAAGGCCGGGCTGGCGCTGTCGCAGCGAACCTTCACATGCGACACCTGCGGCTATGCGGCCGATCGCGACCTCAACGCCGCGCGAAATCTCGAACGGCCGGCCGCAAGCTCTGCGGTGACAGCCTGTGGAGAGGAACGCTCCGGCGCGGGACGAAAGCCTCGCGTGAAACGGTCCCCGGCGAAGCAGGCGCCGGACAGCAAGGCCGCGGTGTCGCTTGAAATAGCGACGAGCGGATCG
>NZ_DASXNL010000101.1:0-47546 GCF_036495085.1 Phenylobacterium sp.
GGCATCTGCCTAGTGTTGGGAGAAGATCACATGCGTAAGGTGCTTCTGGGACTCGCCGCTTCGAGCGCAATTCTTGTCGCCGGCGCGGCCAATGCCGCCGTCACCGTGCAGTACTGGGTCAATCAGACGGCCGTGGCGCAGAACGCCACGATCGCCAACGTCACCGGGCTTGGCACGCCCAGCGGAACGGGCAGCGTTTCGACGTTCAACTTCTCAACGTCTAACAGCCCCGGGACCTCGATCGACACGTGGCTGGGCATCAGCACCGGCATAAACGGCAGCCACGCGCTGGACAACACGGTCTTCCTGTTCACCGGGTCCACCTTCCTGCACGCCGGCGTCAACAATTACACCATAGAGCACGACGACGGCGTGCAGTTGTCAGTCGGGGGTATTTCCGGCTTCCCGTTGAACGCACCTGGGCCGACCCCGCCGGAGTCGACGGCCTTCTCGATCACAGCGCCTAGCGCCGGCAACTACAGCTTCACGCTGTCCTACGGCGAATGCTGCGAGGGTCCGGCCGTCCTCCAGATCCTGCCGGGCGCTGGCGCCACGCCGTTCGGCAGCCCAACTCCCGAGCCCGCGACCTGGGGCCTGATGCTGGCGGGCTTCGGCGCGATGGGCGCGGCCCTCCGTTCGAGACGCCGGCTCCAGACAGCCTGATCCAGTCAGACCAGGTTGCCTCAAGTTCGAGACGAGCCGCGGTCGCTCTGGCGACCGCGGCTCTCCATTTGTGGCGGCCGCTACTGTCGCGAGTGCGGAATACCAATGGCAGTTCGCGACCTCCAGATGGTGTATCGCGCCCGCTTCTGATCCGTGGACTCGGGCTTCGGCCGACACGAACCCTGGCGACCTGACCTGCGGCCGCCGCTCGAGCTGGGTAAGCGAAGCATTGGTCCGGACACCGGAGGGCGCCTTGTCAGCCCGGGTGGCCGGCCTTGCGGGAGCGGCTCCGGAGTCAAGGCCACTATCAGTTCGGCCTTCCGCGCTCCCGGGCAGGCGCCGGCTGGCGGCCAGGATGGGCCATTCGTGCGATACGAACCACCGGCGCCACGAAGGCGAAAGCGTGCGCGGCGCTAGCGCAGGCGCTAGCGTGGCCCCTCTTAGTCCAGAACGCCCAACCCAACCTCGCGAGAACCCCATGGCCGGACCCTTCGGAGCCCAATCCACAACCGACGAAGTCCTTGAGGGCGTCGACCTCAGTGGCAAGCGTATCCTGGTGACCGGCGTTTCAGCCGGCCTGGGCGTCGAGACGGCCCGCGCCCTTGCAGCCCATGGCGCGCAGGTGGTCGGCGCCGCCCGTGACCTCGCCAAGGCGCGCACCGCCACCGAGCCGGTCCGCGCTGGGGCCGCCGGGGGCGGCGGATTGGATCTGGTGGAACTCGACCTGGCTTCCCTGGCCAGCGTGCGCGCCTGCGCCGACGCCCTTGTCGCGGCCGGCAAGCCCTTCGACATCGTCATCGCCAACGCAGGCGTAATGGCCACACCGTTCGGCAGGACGGCCGATGGCTTCGAAACCCAATTCGGCACCAACCACCTCGGCCACTTCGTCCTGGTCAACAGGCTCGCCTCGCTGATGCGGCCAGGCGCACGCCTGGTGAACCTCTCCTCGGCCGGCCACCGGTTCTCTGACGTCGACCTCGACGACCCGAACTTCGAGCGAACGCCGTACACGGAGTTCGGCGCCTATGGTCGCTCCAAGACCGCCAACGCCCTCTTCGCCGTGGAGTTCGACCGCCGCCACAAGGCCGGCGGCGTCCGCGCCGCGGCTGTCCACCCGGGTGGGATCATGACCGAGCTCGGCCGCTACATGACGCCCGAAGTCACCCAGGCGATGATCGATTCGATCAATCGCGCGACGCCGGCGGGCGACGCCCCGGCCTTCAGCTGGAAGACCATTCCACAGGGGGCGGCGACCACGGTCTGGGCCGGCGTTGTCGCAGCCGCCGACGAAATCGGCGGGCGTTACTGTGAGGACTGCCACGTCGCCCAGATCGAGGCCGATCCGGACGTGCGCGGCGGCGTGCAGCCCTACGCGCTCGATCCCGAGCGCGCCATGGCGCTGTGGGCCAAGAGCGAGGAGCTGGTCGGCGAGCGGTTCGGAACGATCAGCCGCTAGATCGTCCCCAGCGCTGTCCACATCGCCATCGCCAGCCCGAGCGCGCGCATATCGCCCGTCGTCGTCCCGGCCATCTTGTTCATGGCGTAGCCGAAGGTCGTGCGGGCATCCATGTCGATGATAACCAGCGATCCCCCATAGCCGCCCCAGAAGATAGTGTTGGGGTTGGGCAGCGGGACCACGCCGCCGGCCAGGCCGAAGCCCATGCCAAACCGGGACGGGGCGCCGAGGATCAGGTCATCGCCCTCGATCTGCAGCTCCAGGGCCTTGCGGCAGCCGGCCTCGGACATGAAGCGCTTGCCCCTGGCGACGCCGCCGTTGGCCAGGATTGCATGGATCTCAGCGATCGAGCGGGCGTTGCCGGTCCCGCCGGCCGCGGGGATCTCCGCGCCGCGCCAGCCGCGGGTGCCGGTGGCCGAGACGTCGATGCCCGGGTTGTTCGACATGTTGGCCTGCAGCTCGGTTTGCTGGCCGTCAGCGATCGCTGAGCCCCGCGGCGGCGGGAGCAGCTCGGCGACGCGCGCGTCCTCCGAGGCGGGCAGGCCGATGTGGAAGTCAGCCCCAAGGGGTTCGGCGATCTCCTGGCGGAAGACAGTGCCGAGCGTGCGGCCAGTGATCCGACGCACCACCTCGCCGACCAGGTATCCCTGGGTGAGCGCGTGGTAGCCGGACTGCGTCCCCGGCTCCCAGTAAGGCGCCTGGGCGGCCAGCAGCGCGGTGACCTTTTCCCAGTCGTAGAGGTCCTTGGTAGTGATCGGCTCCTTCCAACCCGAGAGACCCGCGGCGTGGCTCATCAGGTGGCTGACCTTGACGCCGGCCTTCCCGTTGGCTGCGAACTCGGGCCAGTAGCGAGCGACCGGAGCCTCGAAGTCGAGCTCGCCACGATCGGCCAGGAGCAGGGCGGTGAGCGCCGTCATCGTCTTGGTCGTCGAGTAGACGTTGACGATTGTGTCTCGCTCCCATGGCCGGGTCTTGGCTGGATCGGCGAAACCGCCCCACAGGTCGACCACCGTCTCGCCCTCGACCGTGGCGCAGAAGGAGGCGCCGATGTCGGCGCCGCTCGCCAAGTTCGCCTCAAAGGCTGCGCGAACCGGCGTGTACCGCTCGTGTGTGGACCCCTGCACCGCACCGTCAGCCATGTCGCGTCTCCCCTGGTCCCCGCCCATCGCAGGGGAAGAGGTCAGGGGATCATCCGGCGCCCGCGTTCGGCAAGTTCAAATTTTCCGGACACGTCCTTCGGCACCGGCTTTTGTCCGCCTGACAGGGACCCTCCACCAAAGCGCGACCACCAGGGCGAACAGTGCAATGTAGATCACCCCGAACACCCAGATCGGCAGCGGCCAGTAGATCAGGCTGTTGACCCAGCGCATGATCAGGGGCGCCTCGCCGCTGGTCCGGCTCAGCTGGTCTTGCCACAGAGTCAGGAAGCAGGCGCGCCCGAGCAGCGCCTGGGCGGCTACGACGCCCCACGAGGCGAGATGCAGCAGCCGCCACCAACGGATATGGACCCATTCCCAATGGCGCGCCGCGCCGACCAGGATGGCGATCAGGCCCAGCACATTGAAGGCGATCACCGCCAGATGCAGTGCAAGGACCGCATCGCCGAGCAGTGGGGCCGCTGTCGAAGCCATGTTCGGCACTAGCTCTCCGTGTGCCGCAAGAGCCAAGCCATCGCCGGCCTGTGAAGACCAGCGTCGCTATGCCGAGACAGCGCCCCGGTGGGCTCAGTGGGCAGTCTGTGAGTGCTGTCCGCCGTGCCGAGAAATGTCGCAGAGCGCGTCGCCGGTTCGATGCGACAGGCCATCTGCAGCCGCCATGTCACCCAGCGAAATGATCCCGACGAGCCGCTTCTCATGGTTCAGCACAGGCATGCGCCGAAGCTGCAGTTCGCCCATGTTGCGCAGGACCTCGCCGATCTCCTGATCGTCGTAGCAGTATTTGACCTCGGCGTTCATCACCTCGGAGACCTTGGCGCTTGGTCCCTTGCCCTGGGCGACCGCGCGTATCGCGATGTCGCGGTCGGTGATCATGCCGACTAGGCGGTCATTGTCGCTGACCGGCAGCACGCCGGCGTCGAGCTGCGCCATGGCTTTGGCGGCATCAGCGATGGTGTCGTTGGGGTTCGCCAGTTTCACCTCGCGCGTCATGCATTCGCTCACTCTCATCGCTGCCTCCTGAAGGGATTTCGGCGGGCCGATCCCGCCGCGCCGTGTTCGCTCCGAAAGCGGCGCGGCGTCGATTGGAGGCATGACCAACCCAGGGGCGCGCAGAGTGTTCCCGGCGGGCGGCGGGCGTTCATGTCGACTAAGATGCACGATGCAGTGATCCCGGCGCAGCCGGCGTCATTATTGCGCATTAAGCGGGAGCTTGACTGTGCCGCGCGGTTTGGCGAAATCGCTCCGGACCTGAGGGGGATTTTCCGGATGCGCAAACTGATCGTGCTCGCCGCTGCGGCTTCGGCTCTGCTGGTGGCTAGCTGCAACACCATCGCCGGCGCGGGCAAGGACGTATCGGCGGCCGGCAAGGCGGTCACCCGCACGGCCGACGACGCCAAGCACTAGGCCGGCCAAAAACTCACAGACGGCGAGCCGAAATAGCTTGGCGGCCCCGCGGCGGATCGGCCCTCGCGGGTTTTCTTTGCGTGCGCGCGAGCGCATATGTGAGCGATGGCTGAGATCATCCATCCAATGAGGCGCTCGGTGTTTCGGGGCCTTGCGGGGCATTGTCCGGCATGTGGCCGCGGCAACCTGTTCTGGAAATACCTGAAGGTGAACGCTCACTGCGAGGTCTGCCACACCGACCTTTCGCGCTATCCGGCCGATGATGGCCCGGCTTACCTGACCATCCTGCTGGTCGGCCACCTGGTGGTGGCGCCGATGCTGTTCTTCCCGATCGTCTGGCGCTCGAACCCGCTTTACGCGCTGCCGATCATCCTCGTACCGCTCTCGATCCTGACGCTTGGGCTCCTGCCGCGCATTAAGGGCGGCTGGGTCGGAATGATGTATGCCCTGGGCGTCAAGGACACCGACGCAAAGCTGCACACCGCCGACGTCGCCGACTAGCTTACCGGAACCTCCCCTCTGACTGTCCGTTTGCCGCCCCGCGGTCGGACACGACGAAGGAGAGACACATGAGCCTCGGCCTGATCTTGATCATCATCTTGGTGCTGCTGCTTGTCGGCGCCTTGCCGAGTTGGGGCTATTCACGCAGTTGGGGTTACTTCCCGAGCGGCGGTCTGGGCCTCATCCTGGTGATTATCGTCGTGCTGGTGTTGCTCGGGCGAATCTAGCGCCGCCCCTGACGCCGAGCGCAAACTCCCCTAGCATGGCCCTCCACACGGGGGAGCTGCATGGCGGAAGACGGGGCGACGACAGCGGGCCAGGCTCTACAGCCGCCGCCGGCGCTGGGAACCCTGGCGCGGATCAAGGCGATCCTCGGCGGCTCGGCCGGCAATCTGGTCGAATGGTACGACTGGTTCGCCTATTCCTCGACCAGCCTCTATTTCGCCGCGCACTTCTTCCCGAAGGGCGACGCCACCGCTCAGCAGTTGCAGACCGCGGCCATCTTCGCCGCCGGGTTCATCGCCAGACCGGCCGGCGCCTGGCTGATGGGCGTCTACGCTGACCGCGCGGGACGTCGCGCGGCTCTTACCTTGTCGGTGGCGCTGATGAGCTTGGGCTCCTTCGCCATCGCACTCCTACCCACCTTCGCCCAGATCGGCGTCCTGGCCCAACTCGGCCTGCTCGCCGCGCGGCTGGTCCAGGGCCTGTCGTTGGGCGGCGAGTATGGAGCCAGCGCCACCTACATGTCGGAAATGGCCGGCAGTCGGCGGCGCGGCTTCTGGTCGTCTTTCCAGTACACCACGGTCATTGGGGGCCAAGTGACGGCCCTGGTCGTCCTGGTGGTGCTGCAGCACGTGCTGTCGACAGAAGCGCTCGAGGCCTGGGGCTGGCGCATTCCCTTCGCTATCGGCGGCCTGCTGGCCATCGTCGTGTTCTGGATTCGAACGGGCCTCGAGGAGACCCGCGCCTACCTCCGGGCCGCCGCCCAGACCGGCAAGCGTGGACAGACGTTGGCGCTCTTCCGAGATCACCCGAAGGAGTTCTCGATCGTCCTTGTCCTGACCGCCGCCGGCTCCTTGGCCTTCTATGCCTACACGACCTACATGCAGAAGTTCCTGGTCAATACCGCGGGTTTCTCCAAGGACACCGGCACCGCCATCATGGCCGCTGTGCTGGTCGTCTACATGCTGATCCAGCCCGCGGTCGGCTGGCTTTCCGACATCGTCGGCCGCAAGACCACCATGGCTGTGGGCCTGGTGCTGGGCGGGCTCGCCACCTACCCGGTGATGACCGCGATCAGCCACGCCGGAGCCCCGCTCACGGCATTCGGACTGGTTATGATCCTGGTGCTCTGCCACTCGGGCTACTCGGCGGTGAACGCCGCGGTGAAGGCCGAGCTGTTCCCGGCCCACGTCCGCGCGCTTGGGGTGGCGCTTCCCTACGCGATCGCGAACGCTCTCTTTGGCGGCACAGCGGAATATGTCGCCGAGTGGCTTAAAGGGGCGAAGATCGAAAGCGGTTTTTATGTCTACGTCGCGGTCGTCATGCTGGTCGGCGCTGTCGCCGCCGTGCGGCTTCGCAACACCAATACCACAAGCCTGATCCACGATGATTGAGCTCAGCCCTCTGAACACCGTCGCGATCGGATTGTTCGCGCTCTGCTGGCTTTTCTACCAACCGGTGCTGACCTTTCTGGCCCGTCGGGGAAGGGGGTCGATCAACACCGACCTGACGGTCGTGCGCGCCGCCTGGATGCGCAACATGGCCAGGCGAGAGAACCGCTTCATGGACGGCCAGCTCCTGGCTCAGTCACTGAACTCGGCCTCGTTCTTCGCCTCTTCAAATCTGCTGCTCATCGCGGCCACCGCCGGCGCGCTCTTCGGCGGCCAGGCGACATTCAGGAACGTCGCCAGCCTCGTCGTGATCAAGACGTCGTCGCGGGTGCTGTTCGAGGGCCAGATGGCGCTCGTGCTGCTGACCCTGGCGCGTGGCCTGCTCGACTTCATCTGGGCGATCCGGCAGATGAACTATTGCCTGGCCGCCATCGGGGCGACGCCGGAGCATGTCGACGACGCCACCCACCACGCCTTCGGCGACCTCGCCGCCCGGCTCCTGAACCCGGCGATGCACTCCTTCAATTCCGGCGTCCGCGGCTACTATTTCGCACTGGCGGCAGCCTCGTGGCTTTTCGGTCCCATCGCCTTCATGGTCGCAACCGTGGGCGCAGTCACGCTGCTGGTCTGGCGCCAGCGCCGCTCGCCGGCCGCCGCGGCCATGGCGGAACTTCGCAAGCTGCTGGAAAGGCCGCCTTCCCCACGCGCCGGCTAGGCCCGGCAGGCAGATGTCGAATCCCGTCGGCCAGGCGCGTCTCTCCGATGACGCGGCCTCTCGCGTCGATCAGACTGACGAAACGGGAAAGGACCACATCATGCAATATCTGCTGCTCATCTACGGGGACGAGAGCCTGAGCGATCCCCAGGCCCTGCAGGAGATCACCGCGGCGCACATGCGTCTGGGCGCCGAGCTCCAGGAGGCCGGCGTCATCGTGGGCGGCAATCGGCTCAAGCCCACCGACACCGCCACCACCGTGCGCACGGTCGCCGGTTCGCAGAGCCTGCACGACGGCCCTTATGCGGAGACCCGCGAACAGCTGGGCGGATACTATCTGGTCGAGGCGCCCGACCTCGATGCCGCCATCGGCTGGGCCAAGAAGATCCCCGGCGGACCGAACTACGCCATCGAGGTCCGCCCGATTTGGCCCCTGCAGTAGGCGTTCCGGAGCCGGCCGCGGTGGGCCCGGAGGCCATCCTTGACGAAGCCGTGCGCGAAGCGGGCGACCGCATTCGCGCCGCGCTCGCCATGCGTTTTCGCGACTTAGACATGGCCGAGGAGGCCTTCGCCTTCGCCAGCCTACGCGCCGTCGAGACCTGGCGGCGGGACGGCGCTCCTCGAAACCCCGCCGCGTGGCTCTACGCGGTGGCGAGGCGGCGGGCATTCGACATCGGGCGTCGCGCCAAGGTGCGCGGCGCAGCAATGCACGATCCGCCCGAACCGGAGCCCGACCCCGAAACCATCCTGGTGGCGGCCTTCGAACCGATCCCGGACGAGCGGCTGCGGCTGATCTTCGTCTGCTGCCATCCAGCGCTGGCCCCTGAGGCTCGGATCGCGCTCACCCTTCGCACACTCTGCGGCCTGTCCGTGGAGCGGATCGCCCGGGCCTGGCTGGCCAGCGAGACCGCCATGCTCCAGCGCTTGACGCGGGCCAAGCGCAAGATCCGCCAGGCGCGCATTCGCTTCGAGATCCCCGGGCCGGACGCCTGGGGAGAGCGTCTCGAGGCGGTGCTCGCCACATTGGAGATCGCCTACGCTCAGGCCTACGAGGACGCCGCCGGCCGATCCGACGCGGCCGAACTGGCCGGCGAGACGCTCAGGCTCTCCGGCCTCCTGGCCGAACTGCTGCCAGCCGAGCCCGAGGTCCTGGGCCTGGCCGCCCTGATCCGGCTGGCCGAGTCACGGCGGCCCGCCCGGCTCGACCGCGCCGGCGCCGCGGTGCCGTTGTCGGAGCAGGACGTGACGCTTTGGGACGGCGAGCTGATCGCCCAGGCGGTCGGCCTGATGCGCCGCGCCGCCGGCATCGGCCGCAGCGGACCCTATCAGTTGATGGCCGCGATCCACGCCGCCCACGCCTCGCGCCTTGAGACCGGCGTCACGCCCTGGAGCGACATTGTCGCCCTCTATGACGCCCTGTTGACCGTGCGGCCCTCTCCGCTCGCTCAGGTCAACCGCGCAGTCGCTGTGGCGGAGGCAGAAAGTGCTGAGGCCGGTCTCGCGGCCCTGACGGCCGTGGCCAGCCCCGAGCGCCTCGTCGCCTGGCTGCCCTATCAGGCGGCTCGCGCCGGCCTCTTCGCCAAGGTCGGCCGTGAAGATGAAGCTATCTCGGCACTGCACGCGGCCTTGGCGCTGCACCCGCCGCCGGCGGAGCGCCTGTTCCTGGAGCAGAGACTGGCTGCATTGAGCCGCTGAGCCTTCCCTTCGCCCCCGGCGCTTGGAATAAGGCTCCCTGCATGGACGCCGAACCTAATATCTCCACCGCCCCGCTCCGCGACCCGCGCTATGCCCCGCGGCGGCTGGAGGTGGAGCGGCGGCCGGGTGGCGAGCTGGTGCTGACCAATCCGACGCCCTACTCCACCGAATTCCAGACCATGACCGCCGCCCTGGCGTACTGGGCGAAGATCGCGCCGGGTCGGGTATGGCTGGCTGAGCGGTCGGGCGAAGGCTGGCGGATGGTGACATTCGCCGAGGCGCACGAAACGATCTGCGCGATCGCGGGCGGCCTGCGGGCGCAGGGGGTCGTGAGCAGCCGGCCGCTCTTGATCCTCGCCTACAACGGGATTGACCATGGACTCATCGCCTACGCTGCCATGAGCCAGGGCATGCCGGTCGCACCGGTGTCCCCGCAATATGGTCTGAAGAACGCCAATCCCGAGCGCCTGACCCGCGCCTGCGAGGTTCTGAAGCCGGCGGCCGTGTTCACCGATGACCCCGCAATATTCGCCGAAGGCCTGGCTTCGCCCGACCTGGCCGGCTTGCCGGTGATTGCGGCAAAGCACGCCCGAGCGGGCGATATCTCCTTCAAGGAGCTGCTCGCCGGCCCGGCTCTGGCCGCAACCGCTGTGGCGGGAAGCCATGCCAAATATCTGCTGACCTCCGGCTCGACGGGCCATCCCAAGGCGGTGATCTGCAGCCACGCCAATGTCTGCCTGAACTCAGCCCAGATCGCCGCCTGCTACGACGACCCAGAACCCCCGGTGATGGTGAACTCCGCGCCCTGGAGCCATAGCCTGGGCGCCAATTCGATCCTGCATATGTCGGCGCACCGCGGCGGCACGCTCTACATCGATCATGGCCAACCGACGGCGGCGCGGTTCGGTGAGACGGTGCGAAATCTGAAAGAGATCTCACCCACCTATCAGAACATGGTCCCGGCGGGCTGGATGCTGTTCGTCGACGAACTCGAACGCGACGAGGCGTTGGCCCGGCGGTTCTTCGAGCGCGTGCGGGTGCTCCAGTACGGCGGCGCCGCGCTGGGCCAGGCGGTCGCCGACCGCATCCAGGCCCTGGCGGTCCGCACTGTGGGTGAGAAGATCAGCTTCGCCTCGGGCTATGGCGCGACGGAGACCGGCCCCACCGCCTGCAATGTCCATTGGCCGAACGACCGCATGGGTATGATCGGCCTGCCCGTGCCCGGAACCTCGGTGCGCCTGGTCCCAGAGGCCGGCAAGCTCGACTTCCGCGTGAAAGGTCCGCAAATCACGCAAGGCTACCTTGGCCGGCCCGAACTCTCGGCGCAGTCCTTCGACGACGAGGGCTTCTATGTGATCGGCGATGCGGCGCGCTTCATCGATCCCGAAGATCCTGCGCAAGGGATGATTTTCGACGGCCGGCTCTCGGAGAACTTCAAGCTGGCCTCCGGCACCTTCGTGGGCGTCGGCGACCTGCGGATCGGCGCCGTCTCGGCGATCGGTGGGGCCGTGACCGACGCGGTCGTCTGCGGCGAGGGGCGCGAGGCGGTGGGCCTGCTCTTCTACCCAAATCCTCGCCTCGCGCCGGACGCTGTCGCAGCGGCCGTTCGAGCCGGGCTCGAAAGCTTCAACGCCAGGGCCCGCGGTTCCGGCGGCCGCGTGGCGCGCGCGCTCGTTCTGCCGGATGCGCCCGATGCGGCCTGTGGCGAGATCACCGACAAGGGCCACATCGCCCAGGCGCTCGCCCGCTCGCGCCGTGCGGATGCGATTTCGCGGCTGTTCGCGGACCCTGCGCCGCCCGACGTTTTGGTGTTCTGACGTGAAAGGCTTGGCATGATGAACGGCGCAGACGCCCTGCTCGCGACCCTGGTGGCCAACGAGGTCACGGCATGCTTCGCCAACCCTGGCACCAGCGAGATGCAGTTCGTCGCCGCACTCGACCGAAGCCCGAAAATGCGGCCGGTTCTCTGCCTCTTCGAGGGCGTGGCCACCGGGGCGGCGGACGGCTATGGCCGCATTGCCGAGAAGCCGGCCTGCACGCTGCTGCACCTCGGCCCAGGCTACGGGAACGGGGTCGCGAACCTGCACAACGCGCGCCGCGCCTATACCCCGATCGTGAACGTCATCGGCGACCACGCGACCTATCACCGCCAGTACGACGCACCGCTGAACTCCGATATTCCAGCTCTGGCCGCGCCCAATTCCGTCTGGGTGAGGTCCGCCGACAGCCCCGACGCCGTGGCCGGCCTGGCCGCAGAAGCCATCGCCGCAAGCCTGGGGCCGCCGGGCGGCCCCGCGAGCCTAATTCTGCCGGCCGACAGCGCCTGGCTGGAGACCTCGAGCGATCCCGTCATCGCACAAAGGCCGGTGCGTCCTGCGCCCGCTGGATCAGCCGTGGACACCGTCGCCCGCGCGCTGAAGGCCGCCGCCAAGCCGGTGATCCTGATCGGCGCCCAGGCCTGCCGCGCCGAAGGCCTGGCCCAGGCCGCGCGCCTGCAGGCGGCAGGCGTCACGGTCTATTGCGACACCTTCGTCGCGCGCCAGCCGCGCGGAGCCGGCGCGTTCGCGCCGAAGAAGATGCCGTATTTCGGCGAGATGGCGCTGGCCGAGCTGGAAGGCGTCGACCTGATGGTTTTCGCAGGCACGACCCAGCCGGTGGCCTTCTTCGCCTATCCGAACCGCCCGAGCGTGCTGGTGCCCGACGGCTGCGCCACCCTGACGTTGGCCGAACGGAGCGAGGACGCCGTCGCGGGTCTCGCCGCCCTGGCCGATGAGCTCGGCGCGCCGAGCCTAGGCCCAAGCCAGGCGCTCGCCCTGCCCGAGGCCGCGCCCAGCGGCAAACAGACCGCCTACACGATCGGCGCCTCGATCGCCCGACACATGCCCGAGGGCGCCATCGTCTGCGACGACGCGGTGACGTCCGGAGCGGGCGTCGCGGCGGCGGCGATGACGGCGCGACCGCACGAGGTGCTGGCGCTGACCGGCGGGGCGATCGGGGCCGGCCTGCCGCTGGCGATCGGCGCGGCGGTGGCGGCGCCGGACCGCAAGGTCCTCTCCCTGAACGGCGATGGCGCGGCGATGTACACGGTGCAGTCGCTCTGGACGATGGCGCGCGAGAACCTCGACGTGACAGTCGTCGTCTTCGTCAACAACAGCTACCGCATCCTGAACATCGAAATGACCCGGACGGGCGCGGGTGACGCCGGCCCGCAGGCCGCCAAACTGCTGGGCCTGGGTGATCCGTCGCTGGACTGGGTCTCGCTCGCCCGGGGCATGGGCGTGAGCGCCGTGCGCTGCGCCAGCGCCGAGGACTTCGAAAACGCCTTCGCCGCCGCCATGTCCCAGCGCGGCCCGATGTTCATCGAGGCAGCCATCTAAGGGGCGATCCCGCTTCCCAACGCTGGACGATAAAAAAGGCCCGCGAGGCTTTAACCCCGCGGGCCTTCATGGACCGCCGCTCGGGCGGGCGAGCGTTAGCTCTTGCCCTTCGGCTTGTTGGTCGGCAGCACGCAGTTGCCGGCGAAGCTGCAGGCCACGGCTTCCTTCGGCGTCTGCGGATCCGAGAAGGAGATCATGTAGCCCGGCAGGCCGTCGGAGCAGGCCACTTCCAGCCGGATGGCGCCGTCAGCGCCCTTCAGCGGCTGGCCAACGCTCGACACGACGCATTCCTTCTTGTCGAACTTGCGCAGGTCGGCGGTCAGGCTGGCGTAGTCGGCTTTGCCGAGGGTGCACTTGTAGCCGGCGACGAGCGCATGCCCGCAGTCCAGCACGACGCCCTTGCCGGTCGCCGGGAACATGCCGATGGCGCCGGAGCCATCCGCGCAGACCAGCTCGACCACTTCGGTGTCGCCCTTTGCCGGGAAGATGGCATATCGCGACACGTTGCAGTTGGACCCGGAGTTCTTGGCAAGCTTGGTGTAGAGGCCGGCCTGTTCGGCGGTGGCCGCACGGGTGTCGGTGAGCGTGCAGGTGCCGCCCGGGACTTTTGCACAGTCCAGCGTCTCCTTGATCGCGCCTTGGCTGACCTTGAAGATGTAGCCCTTGCCGCCTTCGCAGGAGACTTCGAAGCCCTCGGTGCCGTCAGTGAAGAGGCCGACGAAGCGGCGGTCCTTCACCACGCAGCCGTTGTTGGCCGTCTTGGCCAAGTTGTCGACAACAGCCAGACGCACGGCGGGCGTGGCCAGCGTGCACTTGATGTTGCCGCTCGCCGCGTCATAGGCAAGGCAGTTGGTGGCGCTCGCGGGCTTGGCGATGTCGAGCGGAGCGCTGGCCGTGACGACGTAGCCGACGCCGCCGGGGCAGGAGACCTCAATCAGCGTATTGTTGGCGGTCTGGCCGATGCCGCGGATCCCGTCCGGCGCACAATTCACCTTGGCCGAGGACAGCAGCGTCGCGACCGCCGGCTTCAGTTCGAGGTTGGTGGGCAGAATGCAGGGGGTGTTCGTCTTGGTCGCCGGGTCAGCCGGATAGTTGACCAGGATGCAGCTGAAGGCGTTCGGCGGGCCCGCCGCTGCGGTCTGCAGCAAGAAGCCCGGCGCTGCGTCACAGGCGACTTCATACAGGCTGGAACCGGGCGAGCCGGTCTTCTTGTCGGGCGGCGCCTTGCCGATGAGGCGTGCGTCGCTGACCTTACAGGGAAGCGATGCGGCCGCGACCAGCGCCGGGGCGTCGGCCATGCCGGCCTTGCGCGCTTCCGGGCTGACGGCGATCGCCGGCGCCTTCGGGGTGGCGGCCATCGCCGCTGCCGGCGCCATCATCATGACGATGAGGGCCGCGAGCAGCCTTAATCCTATTGGCCTCATGACTTCGGTATCTCCTGGACGTTTGGTGCGGGTATGACCCCTTTGGCGCACATAAGTGCCATGAACGTCCCGGGGGTCAAGAAGGCCCTATGGGAGCGGCGAACTATGACGCACTTCCAAGGGTTTAGCAGGCCGCAAGGCCGTCATGGAGCCCGCCAGCGGTCGAATCTCAGGCGCTGCGCACCTTGAGGTGGGCGCCGGCCACCCCGGTGACCTCGACCCGCGACCCCGCCTCGAGGCCGTCGCCCTCGTCGAGTTCGGCCGCCCATTCCTTGCCGTCGATGAAGACGCGGCCCGCGCGACCGTGGAACGCACCGACCGCGCGCCCCTGGTGGCCGACCAGCCTCGCCACATTGTCGTTGATGTCCCCGACAGGATGGGTGAGCAGCGATCGGGGCAGATAACGGCGGGCGAGGACGGTCGAGGCTATCGTCAGCACGGCGAACGCCAGCACCGACTCCGCCAGGCCAAGGTCTGCGAAAGTCGCCAGCACGGCCACCGCGCCGGCCGAGGCGGAGGGCCACAGCAACCAGCCCGAGCCGGTAGCCACCTCGAGGGCCAGCAAGGCCGCTGAGAGCGCGATCCACACCCAGAAGGGGTGGTTGGCGTAAAACATCGTCAGGTCGGGCATGGCCTAGCTCCCGGTGGGCGGCACCGCAGATCCGCCGCGCGTCGCCGGCCGGGTAGAGCCGCCGCCGCGGGGCGGGGCCGGCGGCTGCTCGGCCTGGGCGGTTTTTACGAGTTGGGTGATGCCGGCGATGGAGCCCACCAGGGACGCCATGTCAGCCGGCACGATCACCGTCTTCTGCTGTGGACTCTCAGCCAGCTTGCCGAAAGCCTCCACATATTTCTGGGCGATGAAGTAGTTGATCGCGTTGACGTCGCCCTTGGCGATGGCGGTGGAAACCAGCTCGGTCGCCGTGGCCTCGGCCTGGGCGGAACGCTCGCGCGCCTCGGCGTCGCGGAAGGCGGCCTCGCGACGGCCCTCGGCCTGCAGAATCGCCGATTGTTTCTGGCCCTCGGCCACCGTGATCGCCGCCTGTTTCTCGCCGTCGGCCTCGGTTATCACCGCGCGCCGTTCGCGTTCGGCCTTCATCTGCCGCGCCATCGCGTTGGTGATGTCCGGCGGCGGCTGCAGGTCCTTGATTTCGATCCGCGCCACCTTGACACCCCACGGGCTGGTCGCCTGATCGATGACCTCCAGAAGGCGAGTGTTGATCTGGTCGCGCTGCGACAGCACCTCATCCAGCTCCATATTGCCGACCACAGTCCGCAGGTTGGTCATGGTGAGCTGGGTGATGGCGAAGTCGAGGTTCGTCACGCGATAGGCTGCGGCGGAGGCATCCATCACCTGGATGAAGACAATGGCGTCCACCTGGACCGAGACGTTGTCCTTGGTGATCACGTCCTGGCGCGGCACGTCCAGCACCTGCTCCATCATGTTGATGCGCCGGCCGATGCCTTCGACGAACGGGGTCAGGAAGCTGATGCCGGGCTTGAGCGTACGGGTGTAACGCCCAAACCGCTCGATGGTGTACTCGCGTCCTTGCGGCACGATCTTGATGGCCCCGAGCGCGACCACGACGGCCAGCACCAGGAAGACCGCAGCGACAGCAAGACCCATGAAAAGCTCCTCAGCCAGACTCCAAGCTTAGCCACCGCGCAGCCCGGACGCCACGGAAACCGAACGCCGTGCTCGCGCCCAATTCTGAGGTCTGGTAGCGCTTGCCCATGCTCTTGAAGACCCAAGCCCTCGTCGCCGCCGCCCTCCTCGTCTCGGCCGCCGCCCCCAAGTCCAACGCGCCCAAGGCGACTGCGGCCAAGCCGGCGGCGACAAGGTCCGCTCCCGTCAGGCCCCAGGTTGCGCCCGTCGCGAACTTCGACGCCCGCAATCCGGCGAGTGTCGTGGAACTCCTGAACGCTGGCGGCGGCAAGGCTGCGATCGCGCGCAAGGACCCGGACGCAGTGCTGGTGCTCGTGACTTCGGTCGCGGCCAATTTCAGCCTGCAGTTCGCCGCGTGCGACGCCCAGGGTCGCGGCTGCAAGGCCGTGCAGTTCGATTCCCTGGCTGAAGGGTCGGGCCCGACGTTCGCCCAGCTCAATGCGTTCAACCAGACCTCAGCCCTATGCCGCGGCACGGAGGACAAGACCGGCAAGCCCCATGTCCTCTATTCGACCCTGCTATTCCCGGACGACACCTACGACCACTTCCGCGTCCAGATGGAAGCCTGGACCGGGTGCATCGGCGAGTTCCGCAACTTTTTGAAGGATCCGAACGGCTACCTGGCTTCGGCGCCCTGACCCGAGTGCAAAGCCTCGAGCTCGGCTTTCTGCTTGCGCGTGAGTTTGGAGCGCACCTGATCGTAGGAGTGGCCGACCAGGCGTTCGATCTCCTCAACCGGCACATCGGCCTCGAGGCCGACGCTTATCCAGAAACGCCGATCCAGATGGGAGCGGTGGCCCACGCCGGCATATTGCTCGCGCAGGACCTCCGCCAAGTGCGGGTCACATTTTAGGATGACGGACTTCGTGCGCCCGAGCGTCAGTATGGCGAACATCTTTCCGACGACCTTGTAGATCAGGACGCCGGGCGCGGAGGCCAACGGCGCACCCACGGCCCCGGGCATGGCCTCCACACTGGCTTTCACCGCCGCGACTTGTTCATCGAGCCTCAAGGCGGGCTCCATTGGCCGGCTAACGGTTGGACTACGCTGGGGCGTTGGCCTTCGCGCGGAGCGCTGCAACTCGGTCGATGGAAGCCTCGGCCTCGGCCATGATGCGCCTGACGATCTCGCCGGCGGGCAGGACATCATGGACTCCCCCAGCCGACTGCCCCATGGCGAAGGCGGAGGTGTCGGCGTCGAGGCCTTCGATCTGGCCGCCGATGCCGCCCATTACGCCTGCGCGACTGGAGAGGATGGCCTGCTGGGGAAACGGCTGAATCTCTTGCGGCCGACGCTCCCAGTCCTCGACGTAGGGGTTCTTTTTCACCCGCATCGGCTTGCCGGAATAGCTGCGGGTTCGGACCGTGTCCTCATCGGAAGCCTCGACGATGACGTCCCGGTACATCTGGCCGGCATGCGCTTCTTCGGAGGCGATGAACCGCGTGCCCATCCAGACGCCTACCGCGCCCAGGCTGAGGGCCGCAGCCAGACCGCGGCCGTCATAGAGACCACCGGCCGCCACCACGGGGATCTTCACCGCCTCGACCGCCTGAGCGACCAACGGCATGGTGCCGACGAGACCGGTGTGACCGCCGCCCTCGCCGCCTTGGCAGATCACCGCATCGCAGCCGGCCTGCTCGGCCTTCACCGCGTGCTTCACTGCCCCGCAGACCACCATCACCTTCAGGCCGGCGCTCTTCAGCCGCTGCATGATCGGCATCGGCACACCAAGACCGGCGACAAAGGACGACGCGCCCTCCTCGATGATGATATCCACCGAGGCGGTGAGGCTCTCGGGACTGGCGGCCAGAAGGTCGACACCGAATGGCCTGCGGGTCAGCGCCTTCACCTTGCGCATCTCGTCGCGGATGAAGTCCGGGGTGCGGCCCGCCATGCCCAGCACCCCATAGCCGCCAGCGTTCGACACCGCCGCTACGAGCTCGCCGTAGGAAACCCCGCCCATGCCGGCAAGCATGATCGGATGCTCGACGCCAAGGAGATCGCAGAGCTTGGTGTGCAGGGTCATGGTGTTCCTTCCCGGTCTTGTCGTGGGAAGCATGGCGCCGCGGCGGCCGCGTGCAAACCGTGACGTGGGGTCAGAAGATCGCGTAGCCCCCGTCGATCAGGAAGCTGTCGCCGGTGTGGAAGCGCGATGCGTCGGACGCCAGGTAGACGGCGATGCCGCCGAAGTCCTCCGGTTCGCCCCAGCGCCGGAACGGAACTCGCTTGATCACGGCGTCGTTGAACTTGTCATTGCCCTGGGCGCCCGCGGTCATGTCGGTGGCGATCCAGCCCGGCAGGACGGCGTTGGCGCGTACGCCATAACGGGCATGTTCGACGGCGATGGCCCGGATCATCGAGATCACCGCGCCCTTGGTCGAGGCGTAGGCCTCGTTGCGCGCCGCCCCATCGATCGCCGAGAGCGACGAGGTGACGATCAAGGAGCCGCCGGCCTTGTCGCCCGCGCCAGACCGCTCGACCATGTGCTTGCAGGCTTCGCGGAAGGTGAAGAAGACGCCATCCAGGTTCACCGCGAGCACCCGGCGATAGGTTTCGGTCGAAAATTCTGCGAAGGACTTGGCCCCGCCGCCAACACCGGCATTAGCGATCACGGTGTCCACCCGGCCGATCTTCGAGACGGCCTCGGCCATGCCAGCGGTCACCGCGGCCTCGTCGGCGACGTCCACCTTCTGGACCATAACCCGGCGGCCATGCGCCTTGAGCTGGGCCTCGGCCGCGGCGTTCTTCGCCGCGTTGGTGCCCCAGATCACCACGTCCGCACCGGACTGGGCCATGGCGTCGGCCATGCCGAGGCCGATGCCGCCGTTGCCGCCGGTGACCAGCGCCACCTTGCCCGTCAAGTCGAACGGCTTGTAGGCCATAACCGCCTCCTCCCCTCGTGGTTTTCAAACGGTTGTTGGTTGCGAAAGGCCTCGATCGGACGGCGCTCGTCAAGCCGCGGCGTGCGGCCCCAACCAGGCTACCTCGACCTTCACCTGGTTCAGTTGGGACGACGTGCCGGTCACCGACCGCGTTGAAGTGCGCGCGAACATGGGGCGCCTCGCGTGAGATTGGCGCGCGCGCCCACCTCGGATCAGGTGGCAGTCCATCCGCCATCGACCGAAAGCGCCGCACCGGTCGCAGACGCCCCCAGGTCGGAGACAAGGTAGAGCAGCATGCCGGCCAGGTGAGCATACTCCACGAACGCCTTGGTGGGCTGAGCCGCCAGGATGACGTCTTCGATCACCCGATCCTCGGGAATGCCGCGGGTCTTGGCCTGGTCGACCACCTGGGCCTCGATCAGGGGCGTCTTCACATAGCCTGGGCAGATCGCGTTGACCGTGATCCCGGTGCGCGCGAGTTCTACCGCGCAGCCCTTGGTGAAGCCCACCACCCCGAACTTGGCGGCCACATAGGGCGCCTTGAACGCGGAGGCGACCAGGCCGTGGGCCGAAGCGATGTTGACGATCCGCCCGCGCCCCTGGCTCTTCATGATCGGGATCGCCGCTTTGGTGGCGTGGAAGGTAGAGGACAGGATCACCGCGATCAGGGCGTCCCATTTCTCCTCCGGATATTCGTCGACCGGCGCAACATGCTGGATGCCGGCGTTGTTCACGAGGATGTCCAGGCGACCGAATTCCTTGTGGGCGAAGGCGATCAGGTCGGCGATCTCCTCGGGCTTGGTCATGTCGGCGCCATGATAACGGACCGCGGCGTTGGTCTTCTGCTGGATCGCCAGGCGGTCGGCCTCGATCTTGGCCGGATCTCCGAAGCCGTTCAGCACCACGTTGACGCCCTGCTCCGCAAGCGAGGTCGCAAGCGCCTGGCCGATGCCGCTGGTCGAGCCGGTTATCACGGCCACCTGGCCGTCGAGCTTGTAGTCCACCGCCATCGTCAGGCCTCCTGTTTGGTTTGGGCCCGCTGACGGGCGCGAGTTTGGGCGACCGGGGCCGGCTGAGGCCGGGCGAAGGTATATTCCTCGTCGGTCGAGAGGTTGGCCACGAACCGGTAGCCATCGCGGTCGAAGGCCTTCAGGTCGGCCGCGCGCTCTATCCGGTTGTCGATAGCAAAGCGCGCCATCGTGCCGCGCGCCCGCTTGGCGAAGAACGACATGATCCGCGCCTCGCCATCCTTCTCTTCGAGGAACCGGCAGGCGACCACCGGCGCCTTCAGGGCCTCGCGGTCGACGGCGCCGAAGTACTCCTGGCTCGCGCAGTTCACGAGGGTCGCGTCCTTGTGGCCGGCCAGCGCGGCGTCCAACGTCTGCGAGACCCGCGGGCCCCAGAAATCGTAGAGGCTGGATCCCCGCCGGGTCCGGATTCGCACGCCCATCTCCAGCCGGTAAGGCTGGATGGCGTCGAGCGGTCTGAGCACGCCATAGAGTCCCGACAGGATACGCACATGGTTCTGCGCCCAGCCGAGCGCCTTGCGGTCGAGCTCGCGGGCGCGCAGGCCCAGGTAGACGTCGCCGTTGAAGGCAAAGGCGGCCTGCAGGCCGTCCTCGCTCTCGGGCTGGAAGGCCTGAAACCGCTCTCGGTTGAGCTTCGCCAGGTTGTCGGAGAGATCCATCATCCGCTTCAGGTCAACGACCCTGAGCTTCTTGGCGACCTTGGCGAGTTCGGCGGTGTGGTCGGTGAGCTCCGGCGCCGTCAGCGGCGCGGCCTCAGGCGGGGCGGTGAAATCGAGCGCCTTGGCCGGGGATAGGACGATCAGCATCGCCGATGCTTTGCCGCGTCTTGCCCACGGCGCCAACCGTCCAATTGGATAACCTAGAACAACACCCGCGGGTTCATGATCCGCTTTGGGTCGATCGCCCGGCGGATCGCCGAAAGCGCCTCGATCTCGACCGATGATTTGTAACGACGAGCTTCCTCGGTCTTCATGGAGCCCAGGCCATGCTCGGCGCTGATCGAACCGCCCATCGAGGCGACAAGGTCGTGGACGATGCGCGCCCCTGCATCGCGCTTTGCGGCGTGCTCAGCGTCCGAGCCGCCGTCTGGTCGCAGGACGTCGTAGTGGATGTTGCCATCGCCCATATGCCCGAATGCGGCGATCCGCGCGCCGGGCCGGAAGGCCTGCATCGCCGCCGTCGCCTGATCCAGGAATTCAGCCACCCGGCTCACGGGCACAGAGATATCGTGCTTCCACGTCGCGCCTTCCGGCTTCTGGGCGGGCGACTGGTTTTCGCGGATGGCCCATAGCGCCTTGGCCTGTGCGTCCGTCTGAGCGACCACCGCATCCTGGATCAGGCCATGCTCCAGGCCGGCGGCCAGGAACCGCTCCATCGAGGCCTCGGCCGATCCCGGCTCGCCGGACGAGAATTCCGCCAGAACGTACCACGGATGGATCTCGGCCAGCGGATCGCGCGTGCCGGCGATGTTCCTAAGCGCGAAGTCGACGCCGAGGCGGCCCATCAGCTCGAAAGCCTCGACAGCGCCGCCGGTCTCGTCCTTGGCGCGGACCAAAAGCTTCAAGGCCTCTTGTGGCGAGGCCAGGCCGATCATCGCCACCGCGCGCGAGGCCATCACCGGATAGAGTTTCAGCGACGCGGCGGTGACCACGCCCAGCGTCCCCTCCGCGCCGATCAGGAGCTGCTTAAGGTCGTAGCCGGTGTTGTCCTTGCGCAGGTGCTTCAGCCCGTTCCACACCTCGCCGTTCGGCAGCACCGCCTCCAGTCCCAACACCAGGCTGCGCGTCATTCCGTAGCGCAGCACCTGCGTGCCGCCGGCGTTCGTGGAGACGACGCCGCCGATGGTTGCGGACCCTTCCGACGCCAGACCCAGCGGAAAGCGCCGACGCACGGCCGCTGCGGCCTCGTGCACCCCAGCCAGCGTCACGCCGGCCTCTGCAACCAGGACGTCATCGAACGTGTCGGTTTCGCGGATTGCCCGCATCCGCTCAGTCGACAGCAGGACCTCGCCCATCGGGATCTGGCCGCCGACCAGCCCCGTGTTGCCGCCCTGGGTGGTGACTGGCGTCCCGGACTCGCAGCAGATGCCGATTATCGCCGCGACGTCCTTAGTGGTCCTGGGCAGCGCCAGGAGGGGTGTCTCGCCCGTCCAGCGGTCGCGCCACTCCAGAAGCTTCGGGGCCAGTCGCGCGGGATCCTGGCTCCAGCCATCTTCACCCAGCACCGCCTTCAGGCGGGACAGCACATCGGCGGGCACGGACACGGTCATCGCAGGACCTTAGCGCCGCAGGCCTAGCCGACAAACCCCGCCGCGCGGCGCAGACGATCGTTGATCGCCTCGCCAAGGCCGGTGTCCGGTATCGGGGCCACCGATATGCCCGCTGCGCCCTGGCTGCGGTCGGCGGCGCGCAGGTAGGCGAAGAGATTGGCCGCGGCCTCGGCGAGATCGCCCTCGGGGCTGAGGTTGAAGCCACTGCCGCCGTGTGGACCGAAGCCCAGCCAGACCTCGTCGGTCCGCGGCTCGGTCGCGTTCAGTCGCAGCGGCAGGCTTGGAGCGTAGTGGCGGGAAAGCCGCCCCGGCGAGCGCCTGGCGTCGGCCTCGGCCTCCAGGAGCGGCCCGATCAACGCCTCGATCTGGCTTCGCGTAACCGAGCCGGGCCGCAGCAGTCGCGCCTCGTCGATCAGGGCGACGACCGTCGACTCCAGGCCGATGGCGCACGGACCGCCGTCAAGCGCGGCAGCGGCGGCGGGCCCGGTCTCTTCGACCGCGTCGGCATAGGTGGTGGGGCTTGGGCGACCCGAGCGGTTGGCGGAGGGCGCCACAAGGGGCCCGCCGAAGGCCTCCAGCAGGGCATGGGCCACCAGATGGGCTGGAGAGCGCACGGCCACGGTGTCGAGGCCGGCGCGGGCCAGGTCGCAGACGAGCGCATCGTCCTCCACCGGCAACACCAAAGTCAGCGGTCCTGGCCAAAACGCCGCCGCCAGCCGCTCGGCGCGCTCGTCGAACCTGGCGATGCGCCGCGCAGTCGCGACGTCCGCCACATGGGCGATCAACGGATTGAACGCCGGCCGCCCCTTGGCCGCATAGACCGCCGCCACGGCGCGGGCGTCGCCCGCGTCGGCCGCCAGGCCGTACACCGTCTCAGTCGGCATGATGACGAGGCCCCCCCTTTTCAGGGCGGCGACGGCGGCTTCGATGTCGGCGGCTTTCTCCACGCCGGCTCGTTACACCGCCTGGGCGTCGGCTGTCCTACTTCTTGGGTTTGCGAAACTTGTAGACGAATTGGTCGGTATGGCCGCGGATGGTCTTGTCGAAGACCAGCTTCTTGTGGTCGTCGGCGGGGTTGCGCAGCACGTCGCTCTCGCCATCGAAGACGAAGCCCGCATCGGTGACCTGCTTTTTCACGATCGCCGGGTCGATGCGATGCAGCGTGTCGGTGTCGCGCAGGCCGGAGCCCGCCTCGGCGACGTGGTCGACAACGAGGAAGGTCCCGCCGGGTTTCAGCGCCCGGAACACCGCCCGATTCAGCACCATCGGGTCGATCTTGCCCATGAATTTGTCCGGATAGTCGTGGTAGTTCTGAACCGTGAAGACCAGATCCACCGGTTCGGGCGCGGCGAACTGCGCGCCAGGCTGCAGCATGACCGAGGTATTGGGATAGCCGGTCTTGGCGAGGTCGGCATTCTTCACCGGATCCGGCTGAGCTTCCTTGGCGTACTCGTTTGGCCAGATCATGTAGACGTGGCCCTTGGGCCCAACCGCTTTCGAGAAGATCTTGGTGAAATAGCCAGAGCCCGGGATCAGGTCGACGACCTTGTCGCCCGGCTTCACGCCGGAAAATGCGAGAAGTTCGGCGGGATGACGGCGTGAATCGGCCTCGCGGTCGGCGTCGCGGCCTTTGTCGGCGACCGCGGATGCAAGATATGGCGGGATCGCTGTCGCGGCGGCGGCCACAGCGCCCAGGCTGACGGCCACGCAGGCGGCCACAAGCAAGGTTTTCATCTTCCATCCATCGTGGTGCGGGTGTGGCCACGCTCCGGCTGCGCAGCGCCCCTGTCAATGCCGCCCTCTACCGTTGGTCGCGCCTAGCCGTCAGTTGGACGTGGACAGCCACTTTGGCCGGGATCTGGTCGGTGGCGGCGAACTCACCCTGGCCGACCCCGAAGGCGATCCGATCGAGGCTCGTGTCTCCGCTCATCTGCGCCTTGTCGCCGGTTATCTTCAGGCGGAACGGCAAGTCGACAGGCCTGGTCACGCCTCGCAAGCTGAGCGATCCGTGGGCGACATAGCGCTCGGCCCCGGTCTTCTCGAACCTAGCCGCGGTGAAGGTCGCCTTCGGATGCGTGGCGGCGTCGAACCAGTCGCCGCTCGGCAGCGAGGCGTCGCGCTGATCGTCGCCGGTCTTGGCCGAGGCCGTGTCGATCGTCACCGTCACCTTTGAGCGGTCGAGGGCGTCAGGACTGAAGACGATGTCCGCCTTCCAGGTGTCAAAGCGGCCTTGCACAGCCTGGCCGCCCCAGCTTGTCGAGAAGGTAAGGCTGGAGCCGGCTGCGACCTTCCAGGCGACGGGCTCGGCCGGTGGCGGCGGCGCGACCGGAGCCGGCGCTGCAGCCGCCTGCGTCGCTGCGGGCGGAGCGGGCTCCTGCGGTGCGGGCGATGAAGCTGCCTCTTGCACGGGCGCCGGCGGCTCAGCAGCGGCCGGCGGGGGTCCTGCGGCCGGGCGGGGCGGCTGCACGATCTTGCCAAATGCGGCCGCGCCTACGACGGCGAGCGCGATCACCAGCAGCCTAGGCTCCCACCACCGGCCGTCCACCGCGCCAGGCGCCATGCGCCCCAGCACCGGCTCGTCGCGGCCGAGGAACTGGTGTTTCAAGGCGCCGCCGACATGCAGGACGAACAGCAGATAGACGCCATACGAGAGCAGTTCGTGGCCGTTCTGGCCGAAGGCATGGGCGATTTTCTTGGCGCCGGGCGCAAGGCCGGCGACACCCGGAAAGTCGGGCCACCGCACGGTCCAGTAAAGCAGGGTCGGAATCGAACGTCGGCTCGCCGAGACCATCAGCCAGCCGGTCAACGGCATGCCGATCATGATCACGTAGAAGCCCCAGTGGACGATCTTGGAGAGCACCAGCTCCCAGCGCGCCAAACCCGGCGGCTCCGGCGGAGGCGGGTTGCCCAGGCGCCAGCCCAGCCGGATCAGGCTGAGGAGCAGGATGGTGATCCCGATCGACTTGTGGAGCTGGATGAGCGCGAAGCTCTCCGGGGTGGGTCTGCCGCCCATCCGCCAGGCGATGCTCACCTGAAAGGCGATGGCCAGCGCGATGATCCAGTGCAGGATAATCGCCACAGTCGAGTAGCGGCTGCGGCCGATCCTCTGTGGATCGCGGGCGGCCTCGGTCATCGTTGGAGCCTTCCTGCTGGCTTGCGGCGCCGGTTCTACTTCTTTTCGAACTCGCCCTCGAAGATCACGTCGACGTCGTCGGCGGCGAACTGGTTCAGAATACTATTGGAGAGACCAAAGTCGGATCGCTTGATCTGCGTCACGCCAGAGAACCCCAGCCGCGTGCCCAGGGGCACCACGCCATGGCCGGCGCCCGCGAAAGTCACGTCCAGGGTCACCGGCTTGGTCACGCCGCGAAACGTCAGGTCGCCCGTCAGGGTACCCTTTCCGTCCTGACCGCCCTGCACGCCGGTCGAGACGAAGGTGATGTCGGGATATTTGTCGGCGTCAAAATAGCCGGCGATCTGTTTGTTGAAAGCCGGATCATTGGTGTCGACGGACTTGGGGTCGATCGTGAACGTGACCTTGGTCGCCTGCCAGTTCGCCGGATCGTAGGTGAAATTCCCGTCCAGCCCGTTGAAACGCAGCGTGTAGTGAGAGAAGCCCATGTGGAGGACCTTGGCGGTCAGGCTCGCGTGGCGCTTGTCGAGCACATAATTCCCCGCCGGGACCTTGGTCGGGTCTTGGGTGGTGGGGTTGGCCACCGCAGATCCTGATAGGAATATGGTGACAGTCAGGGCTGCAGCGGCGTGACGGATCATTGCTTCGTCTCCCAAGGGTCGTGGCTGCAGATGGGTCGAAGAAAGCCTAACCGAAAGACAGGCCGCGCGGATTTACGCCGTATGAAGTGCGGCCTTGCCGGGCGCGCGATCGCGACCTAACCCTCCGGGCGATGCTCGGGGAGGGGTTCGCATGATCCGTTTGGGCTTTGCAGCCGCCATCGCGGCCTGCTTCGCCGTTCTTGTCGGGGGAACGGCGTGCGCCGCGGATGGGCCGCCGGCGACGGTCTATCGTCACGCCTGGCTGATCGACGGATCGGGGGGGCCGATGCGCCCGGGGATGTCGGTGCTGGTCGAGGGCGAGCGGATCAAGTGGGTGGCGCCGGACGCCGAGATGGCCGTCCCGACGGGCGCACGGGTTGTCGATCTCACCGGCAAATATCTGTTGCCCGGCCTGATCGACTCCCACGAGCACCTGGCGACGCCGCCTAACCGCCGCCAGGCAGAAGCCAACATGCGCCGCGACATCTATGGCGGGGTGACGGCCATCCGCGACATGGCTGACGACCTGCGCGCCGTGGCCGAGCTCACTCGCGCCTCGCGCGCCGCGGAGATTCCAGGGCCGGATATCTATTACGCCGCCCTGATGGCCGGCCCGAGCTTCTTCGACGACCCTCGCACCCACGCCGCCACCTTCGGCGTGACACCGGGCAAGGCGCCCTGGATGCAATCCATCGACGAGACGACCGACATGCGCACGGCCGTCACCTTGGCCAAGGGCACATCCGCCACGGCGATCAAGATCTACGCGAACTTGCCGGCCGATCTGGTCTCGAAGATCGCGGCCGAGGCTCATCGTCAGGGCCTCCTGGTCTGGGCGCATACCGCCGTCTATCCCGCCACGCCCTCACAGGTGCTGGCGGCGCGGCCGGATGCGGTCTCCCATGCCTGCGGTCTCGGCCACGAGGTCGCCGGCACGCCGCAGACCTACCAGTCGCGCACGCCGATGGACCCCGCGCCCTACCTGGCCGGTGACAACCCGACCATTGCGAAGCTGCTGCAGACCATGAAGGCGCAAGGCACGATCCTCGACGCCACCGGAAGCATCTATGCCGAGCATTCCGAGCAGCTGGCCTCCAAGAACCCCAAGGCCAAGCCCTCGCTTTGCAGCGGCGCCATGTCCGATGCCCTCATCCGCCAGGCCTGGCGCGCCGGGGTTGCGGTGTCTTCCGGCACCGATTGGGTCGCGCCGTGGGATGATCCATGGCCCACCTTGTATCACGAGCTGGCGGCCCTGGTGCGGATCGGCATGTCGCCTGGCGAGGTTATCCACGCCGCGACGCTGGTGGGCGCGCGTGCGGCCGGCCAGGAGCCCGACATGGGTTCGATCGCGCCCGGCAAGCTCGCCGACATGATCGTGCTGACACGTGACCCGCTGGCCGACATCCAGAACCTGAAGAGCCTGGAACTCACCATCAAGCGCGGCCGGACCTACCGCCGCGCCGACTTCAAGCCCCTGACCAAGCAAGACCTCGAGGACTGAGCATGACCTTCAACCGCCGCACAGTCCTTGCCATGTCGGCTGCGGCGGCCGCCGCGCCGGCGCTTGCCGCCAAAGCCGATCCGATCGCCGGGATGACCGTGATTAACGCGTTGGGCGGCCTGATTGACCCCAACCACGACCAGCCGCCTCACCCGGTCATCACCCCGCGCATACTGGCCGACGCCCGAGCCTCCGGCATGACCGCGGTGAACTGCACCTTCGGCTATGTGGCGGGCGCCGATGAGCCGTTCGAGAGCTCGGTCGCCAACGTCGCCGAATGGGACCGTCTGACCCGCGAACATCCGCGCGACCTCATCAAGGTGCTGAGCGCCGCCGACATCGCCCGCGCCAGGGCGGAGAAGAAGATCGGGGTGATCTACGGCTTCCAGAACGCAGCCATGATGGGCAAGGACCCGGCGCGCGTGGACATTTTCGCCAACATGGGCGTGCGCGTGATCCAACTCACCTACAATGTCGCCAACCAGCTTGGCGACGGATCCATGGCGCCCGAGGGACGGGGCCTCACGAGGTTCGGCCACGAGGTGGTCGAACGCCTCAACGCCAACCGGGTGATGGTCGACCTCTCGCATTCCGGGACCCGGATCTGCCTCGACGCCGCGCGGGCCTCGAAGCAGCCGATCTCGATCAACCACACCGGCTGCCGCGCGCTCACCGAGCTTCCGCGCAACAAGACTGACGAGGAACTGCGGCTGGTTGCCGAACGCGGCGGGTTTGTCGGGGTCTACTTCATGCCGTTCCTGAGCCTCTCCGGCCACCCGACATCCGCCGACGTGGTGGCGCACATCGAACATGCGCTCAATGTCTGCGGCGAGGACCATGTCGGCATCGGCACCGACGGCGGCACGACGCCGATCGACGACCTGGAGGCCTACAAGGCCGCGCTCGCCAAAGAGCATGCCGATCGCGTGGCCAAGGGGATCGCCGCGGCCGGCGAGCGAGCCGACACCCATCCGTTCGTCGACGACCTGCGCGGGCCCGACCAGTTCCGCAAGCTCTACCGCCTGCTGGCCGCGCGAGGCCACAAGCCGGCGCGCATCGAGAAGATTCTCGGCCAGAACTTCGTTCGCTACGCCCGCGACATCTGGGGCGCCTGAGCTTAAAACACCGCCCGACCCTGACCAGGAGACCCGACCATGACCTTCCGCGCGCCCGTCAGGGACCTGGCCTTCGCACTCTCGAGCGTGGGCCACGACGCGCTGATCGCGCGGGCTTATCCAGACCTCGACACCGGCACGGTGGCTGCGGTCCTTGAAGCCGCCGGCGCCTTTGCGACCGATGTGCTGGCGCCGCTGAACCGCAAGGGCGACACCGAGGGTGCGCGCTACGAAAACGGCAAGGTCACTGCGGCTCCAGGCTTCGCCGATGCTTACAAGGCGTTCGTGGATGGCGGCTGGAACTCGCTGAGCGCCGATCCGGACTTCGGGGGGCAGGGCCTTTCCAAGGCCATGGAACTGGCGGTCTTCGAGATGGTCCACGCCGCGAACATGGCCTTTGGCCTCTGCCCTATGCTGACCCAGGGCGCCATAGAGGCGCTGGCGATGCACGGCACCGAACGCCAGAAGCGCCTGGTGTTGCCAAAACTGGTCTCCGGCGAGTGGACGGGGGCCATGTGCCTGACCGAGCCGCAGGCCGGCTCCGATCTTGCAGCGCTCACCGCCATGGCCAAGCCTGACGGCGCCGGCGGCTACCAGCTTTCCGGCCAGAAGATCTTCATCACCTGGGGCGACCACGACGCTGCCGACAACATCTGCCACCTGATCATCGCCCGCACGCCAGACGCGCCGCCCGGCGTGAAGGGCATCAGCCTGTTCCTGGCGTCCAAATTCCAGGTGAAAGACGACGGCAGCCTTGGCCCGCGCAACGATTTCCGGCCGGCTTCCATCGAGCACAAGCTGGGGATCCACGGCTCGCCGACCTGCGTCATGCTCTATGAGGGCGCGCAGGCCGAGCTGGTGGGAGAACTGGGCCAGGGCTTGCCACATATGTTCATCATGATGAACGCCGCGCGACTGCAGGTCGGTGTTCAGGGCGTCGCCATCGCTGAGCGCGCCTTCCAGCAGGCGCTGGCCTTCGCACAGGAGCGCAAGCAGGGCCGCACGACCTGGGACGCTGACGGGACGATCTACGGCCATCCCGACGTACGCCGAATGCTGATCCTGATGAAGGCCAAGACCGAAGCGGCCCGCGCCATATGCCTGACGACCGGCGTGTTGGCCGACATCGCCCGCCTGGCCGACAGCGAGGAGGAACGCGCCGCGGCTCGCGCGCGCCAGGAACTCTTGACCCCCATCGCCAAGGCCTGGTCCACCGACATTGGTGTCGAAGTGGCCTCGCTCGGCGTGCAGGTGCACGGCGGCATGGGCTTTATCGAGGAGACCGGCGCAGCGCAGCACTATCGCGACGCCCGCATCGCCCCCATCTACGAGGGCACCAACGGCATCCAGGCCATCGACCTCGTCGGCCGCAAGGTGGCGATGGAGGATGGCAGGGTCATGGGCGGCCTTTGCGCGGAACTGGCCCTGACCGCCGAGAGCCTGACCGAGATCCCTGAACTGGCGTTGGTAGGACGGCGGCTGGCGGCCGGGGTCGCAGCCCTGGAGCGGGCCACCGAGTGGCTGCTGGCCAACCGCGGCGCGCCAAGCCTTGCGGCCGCCACGCCCTACCTGAAGCTCGCCGGCGACGTGATCGGCGGGGCGATGCTGGGCCGCCAGGCGCTGGCAGCCGCCGGCTCGGATGACCCTTGGCTCAAGGGCAAGGCGGCGCTCGCCAGGGTCTACGCGGGCCAGGTCCTGGCGCAGGCTGGTGGCCTTGCCGATGGCCTGATGGACGGCGCCGACGACCTAGAGGCTACACCCGCCGCGGCGCTGGCGTCTTAGGTCCTTCCGCTCCAGGACAGGCGTCGCCTCAAGCCGCCTGCAGCTCAGGCAGATCGTGCAGGGCCGGGTCGAGGCCGGCTCCCATCAGGTCGATGAAGTTGTCGCGGAAGAACCGACGCCGCGCGGTCTCCGAGGCGCCTTGCAGGCTGTCGTTGAATCTCTTGAGCGGGTTGCGGCCGCCCTCCACGTGGGGGAAGTCCGACGAGAACAGGCACATCTCCTCGCCGGAGTTCTCAATGATCCAGCGCGTGTCCTCATGCGGATAGGGCGTTGCGCGGAATTGGCGGCGCAGGATCTGGCTGGGCCTGGCCGACAGCTTTTGCAGCCGTTCTTCCTTGCCGAACGCCGCAACGCCGGAATCCAGAAAATGCATCAGGCTGGGCAACCATGAAGCGCCTAACTCGATTGCGCCCCACTTCAGGCGTGGGAAGCGGTCGAACACACCGTCGATGATGAGCGCCGAAAGCGTCTGCCAGAGGCTGAGCGGGATCGCCATAAAAGTCAGCGACGTGAAGTTCTCATCACCGCCGTGGAAATCCTTCACGAAGGGCAGGCCATTCTCCAGGTAGTCCCTGGCCATCTTCTCTTCGCCGCCCACGTGGAAGAGCACGGGCACCCCGGCCTCCTGCGCGAGCGCCCATAAGGGGTCGAGTTCCACATGGCTGGGTGAGAAGCCCGGCGGATGGCGTGACGGGATCACCAGGGCCTTGGCGCCCAGCGCCAGCGCCTCACGCGCGATCTGCGGCGCACGCGCCCGATCGATCAGAGGCACATAGCCGGTGGCCAGCAGGCGCCGGTCGACCGAGCAGAACTCGGTCATCATACGATTGTGGGCGCGCGCCGTTTCGACGGCCAGTTCCACCTCGCCCATCTGCTCAAGCCCGAAGTTGGAGAGGCAGGCGGTCGTGAACACCAGCTGGCTTGCGAAGCCGAGGTGGTCGAGTGTCGCCGGCCGGTCCTGGGCTTTGAAGGCGCCCAGGGCTTCGTAGTTCTTGCGCAGCAGGATGTTGGCCTCGGCTCCGGCGCGAAACTCCGGGTCCTCCTGCTGGGCGGCGGCCTTGGCGAACCACTCGGGCAGCACGTCCTTGCGCCCGGTCTTGGCCACGAAGGCGTCGCGGAATTTGGGGTCAATATAGCGATTGATCGTGCCCGGCAGCTCCATCACATGGCTGTCGGCGTCGTGGATGGTTTGGCCCTCGACGTACGGCATGCGAAATCCTCCCGGTATGGCTGGCCCTATTTCGCGCCCCGAGACCTTGCGCCGTCAAGCCGAGGTGTTCACCGCACCCTCAGACCAGGCGGCGCGGATGCTGATCGGGTGGACGTTGACGATGGATGGCGTCGGCGGGCGCATCGTCGAGACCGAGGCCTACCACTTCGAGGACCCGGCCTCGCACAGCTTCGCGGGCCCGACGGCCCGCAACGGGGTGATGTTCGGCCCGCCGGGCGTGGTCTACGTCTACCGCTCCTACGGCATCCACTGGTGCATGAACCTGGTCTGCGGGCCGCAGCCCGGCAGCGCGGTTCTGCTCCGCGCAATCGAACCCACGGTGGGGATCGACCTGATGATCGTCCGCCGCGGCGTGGACGACCTGCGCCGGCTCTGCTCCGGGCCGGGGCGGCTCTGTGAAGCCCTGAGCGTGACGAGAAAACAGAACGGCCTTCGCGTGGACGAGGCGCCGTTCGCATTGGAGCCGGGCCCGGCGACCGAGGTCGTCGTGGGCCCGCGGATCGGGATCAGCAAGGCGGTCGATGTCCCTTGGCGGTTCGGAGAAGCCGGATCGCGCTTCGTGAGCAAACCGTTCCCGCGGTGAGCCGCAGGAGCTACCTCCAGCGCAGCAATCGCGATCCCAGGAGTGCGCCCAGACCCGCCACGAGCGCCATGCCCAGCGTATACCAGACCGCCAGGAACGGGGCGGCGGTCTCGTCGCAGGCAAAGGCGTAGATCGCAGCTCCGAGTCCGCCGGCGCAGCCTCCGGCGACCAACCCTGCCAGCAGAAGGCGGGTGGGCGCGAGGCCCCGCACCGCCCAGACCGCTCCTGCCAGCAGGGGCAGGCCGATCACCAGGATGCGCCACGGGCAAAGCATCGAGGTGTGACCCATCAAGAGATCGTGGTGAGCTTCCGGCGGAGCGCTGGCCATCCGGTAGAGGGCCATCGCCGCGACGAGCGCCAGCGGCGCGGCGGCGACCAGGACCAAGCCACCCGTGCGGACGGCCGGTCTCGCCAATCGTGCGAGGACCGCAGCCAAGGCAAGGCCGGTAAGGGCCGCATAGCCGAACTTCATCCAGAACATCGGCGTCGAAACCGCCTGCGCCAGGTCTGGGCGAACGCCGAGCCAGGCCAGCATGATCGCCGTTGCGCCCAAGGCGCCGCCGGCCAGCCCAAGGGCGATGCGCCGCGCCACGGCGCCCGGCGCCACAGGCGCGAGGTCGCCCGCCAGACTGTGGATGAGGTCATCAGTCTTCATCGCGCCCGGCGCCTCCGTACTTGCCGCCCAGCGCCTTCAGGCCCCGATGGACGGCGACCTTCACAGCCGACTCGCTCATGCCGTGCTTCTGGGCCGCCTCGCGGGTCGAGAGACCTTCAAGCTTCACATCGCGGATCAAATCCCGGGTCCTGGGCGGCAACTCGGCCATCACGCGTTCCAGATCACGGCTGGCCATCGCGGCCTCCGCGCCCGCCGTGACGAACAGCGCCTCGGCCGCCTCTGCCGGCGCGCGAAGATGAGCACGGCCGCGGCGCAGCGCATCGATCAGCTTGTAGCGTGCAATCGCATAGGCCCAGGCGGTGAAGGGCTGCCCCGCATCGTAGGTCGCACGACGGGTGTGCACGGCGATCAGGGTTTCTTGCACGAGGTCCTCCGCATCCACACCCGGCGGAACGCGACGGCGGTAGTAGGCGCGCAGCAACCCCGAGAGTTCGTCCAACAGCCGGCGGTAGGGCCCGGCCTCCCCGGCAAGGCCGGCGAGCATCAAGCTGCGCAGTCTGGGTTCGATCTCGTCCAACGCCGCCTTTGTGGAATTCGGTTCGCGCGCACGAAAGGTTACAGGCTAGCCTCACGTAACCGAACTGCGTTTTCGGTCGAACCTGTCATCGAACCCCCTCGGAGATGACAATGAAGCAGCTGATAGCATGCAGCCTGGCGGCTCTCGCCCTTGCCGCGCCGGCCTTCGCTCAGCCGGCTGGGCCGGTGCAGGTCGTGGAGCTTTTCACCAGCCAGGGCTGCTCATCCTGCCCGCCGGCGAACGCAGCGGTGGCCCAGCTCTCCGCCCGCCCGGAGATCCTGGCGTTGTCCTTCGGCGTCACTTACTGGGACCAGCTTGGCTGGAAGGACACCTTCGCGCAGAAGAAATTCACGGATCGCCAATGGGACTACGCCAAGGGCCTGCGCCACGACAACGTCGGCACCCCGCAGGTGGTGATCAACGGTCGGCTGGACGTCGTCGGCCGGCGGGTTTCCGAGATCGAGGCCGCGCTTCGGAGCGCACGCTTGGCCGGCGACGGCGCGGCAGTCACCTTTACGACGACCGGCGCGATCGTCACGGGCGCCGCGCCGCGCCACGCCGCCGACGTCTGGCTTGTCCGCTATGACCCCAACATCGTGCAGGTGCCGGTCAAGCGCGGCGAGAACACCGGCAAGACCCTGCCGCATAAGAACGTCGTGCGTGAACTGACCCGCCTCGGCGAATGGTCCGGCGGACCGAAGACCTACGCTGTGGCGCCCGCCCCGACCGGACTGAAGAGCGCCATCCTGGTCCAGGCCGGGCCGGGCGGCCCGATCTTGGCGGCGGCCAAAAGCTAGGCCCTACGCGGGATCGACGAGCAGCGGCGAGCGCCCACTCGCCCCGCCAGGGCCCCTGCCGACCTGCTCGAGGCCCCGCGGCTTGAGGGCCGGCGGGGCCTTGCCGCCGTCTAGAGTTGCGCCAACAGATAATCCGCCGCCGAAACGCGGAATTCGCCACCCTCTTCGATGTTCAGCTCCTTCACGACGCCGTCGTCGACGATCATCGAATAGCGCTGCGAACGCTTGCCCATGCCGAAGCGCGAAGCGTCGAAAGCCAGGCCGACCGCATCGGTGAAGGCTGCGCCGCCATCCGCCAGCATGACGATGTCCTCGCCGACCGCCTGGTCCTCGGCCCAGGCGCGCATGACGAAGGCGTCGTTGACCGACAGGCAGGCGATGACGTCGACGCCCTTGGACTTGATGTCGCCGGCAAGCTGCTTGAAGCCAGGCAGGTGCTTGGCCGAACAGGTCGGGGTGAAGGCGCCCGGGAGCGCGAACAGCGCCACCTTCCGGCCTTTGAAGAACTCGTCGGTTGTGATCGGCTTCGGACCCTCGGCGGTGGCCTGGGTGAGCGTGACGCTGGGCAGCTTGTCGCCGACTTTGATGGTCATGGGTCCTCGTCCTCTGACGTTAAGCTTCGGGAGATAGCCTCATCTTCGCGCAGGGCAAGCCGACAATGGCGCCTTGGCGGCGAAGGCCTCTTGAAAGCGCCTCGTCCGAAGCCGAATGTCGAGACGATGGAAGGCGGATTCTTCTGCGGCCGGCTCTTGATCGCCATGCCGGGCATTGGCGACCCACGCTTCGAGCGCGCGGTTATTCTGATCTGCGCCCATGACGAAGAGCACGCCATGGGGTTGGCGCTGAACCGGCCCATTGAAGGCCTCACAGTGCCCCAACTGCTCGAGAAGCTGGACATCAGATCGACCATCACCCTGCCCCCGGACCTCGTCCTTATGGGGGGGCCGGTGGAACGCGAGCGGGGCTTCGTGCTGCACACCGCCGACTACAAAGGCGAGCACACCCTGGGCGTCGGCGAGGACGTGGCGCTCACCGCAACCCGCGAGGTTCTCGAGGCCATGGCCAACCAGACCGGACAACCGCGGCGCGCATTGCTCGCGTTGGGCTATGCCGGGTGGGGCGCCGGCCAGCTCGAGGACGAGATCAAGCAAAACGTCTGGTTGACCTGCGAAGCCGACGAGGCGCTCATCTTCGGCGATCGGCACGAGCTGAAGTGGGGCCGCGCCTTGGGCAAGCTCGGCGTCGATCCGGAGCGACTGGGGGCCGCCGCCGGAAGAGCCTAACCGCGCGAACCCCTGGCTTTCACAGGGGCGGCGCCATCCACGTAGCTTTCGTTGAGATAGACTTCGGCTTCCTGAGCCGAGAGCGCCGGCGCATAGCCGAAGCCTTGGCCATAATCGCAACCTAGCGCCAGTAGCTGGCGGGCCATCCCGGCGTTCTCGACTCCTTCGGCGACGACCTCCAGCGCCAGGTCCTGACCAAGCTTCACCACTGAGGAAACGATCTTCAGCGAGCCATCGTTGGTGGCCATCGTGCGCACGAAGTATCGGTCGATCTTCAGCGTGTCGAAAGGCAGGCGTGTCAAATAAGACAGCGACGAAAAGCCGGTGCCGAAGTCGTCGAGCGCCAGCGCAGCGCCAGCAGCGCGCAGCTCGTGCAAGACCACCGCGGCCCGCTCGGGATCGCGCATGACGTCGCTCTCGGTAACCTCAAGCTTCAGCGCCCCCGGCGGCAAGCCGGTTTCACGCCGGATGGCGGCGACATCGGCCACGAGGTCCGGCCGATCGATCTCGCCGGTGGAGAGGTTGACCGCGATGGTGAGCTCACCGGCCGCCCTGTGCTTCGTTCGCCAGACGGAGAGCTGTTTGGCGGCGTCGCGCATCATCATCGCGCCAAGTTCCTGCATCAGGCCCATCTCTTCGCAGAGCGTCAGGAAGGCGTCGGGCATCAGCAGGCCGCGACGCGGGTGGCGCCAGCGCACCAGGGCCTCGAAACCGGAAAGCGCTCCGGTGGATAGGCGCACGATGGGTTGGTAGAAGGCCGCAAGTTCGCCGCGCCCAAGCGCGCCCTTCAGATCACCTTCCAACGCCAGGCGTGAGAGACCATCACTCTCGAGGCCGCGTGCATAGGCGGCGGCGCCGCCGCGGCCATGGCTCTTTGCGGATTCCACCGCAAGCTCCGCCCGGCGCAGCAGCTCGGCGGCTTCCGGCGCGTCGGAACCGCCGTCGGCCTCCACCGCGCCAATCGAGAGCGTTGGGTGGATATCGAAGCCGGCGACCCTGAGCGGCTGCTCCAGAGCCCGGCGCAGCATTTCTGCACGGGGCGAGGCGCCGGCCGGGGCCATCGCGGCGAATTCGTCCTCGCCGATGCGCGCCAGGACGGCGTCCGGCGGAAATGCGGCGGCCAGGCGCGAACCAAGCGCGGCAAGCACCAAATCGGCCCGCTCGTGTCCGAGCGCTTCGTTCAAGCGGCGCAGGCGGTCGAGGTCAGCGACGATCAGCTCGTAGCGGCCGGCGACCTGCAGCTGTTCGCGGGCCCGGATGATGAAGCTGCGACGATCCAGCAATCCCGTCAGCAGGTCCTGGTCGGAGGCCGCGAAGCGGGTCTCCGGCGCAACCACGCCGGCGGCGCGGCATCCCTCCTCAAGCCACACGCCCCGCCAGATGGAGATGCCTGCGCCGCGCATGCGAAGCCTCACGGCGACGTCGGTTCCCGGTTCCTGGACACGCAGGATGTCCTCGGCGTAGGCCCGATCCTGCGGCAGAGCCAGCGCGCGCAACGCGGCCGAGGAGCAATCGGGGGCCAACGGGCCAAGGCCGAGGGCTCGTGTCGCCCCGGTGAGCCGCATACGATCACGTTCCGGCTCCCAGACCCATAGGGCGACATCTGCCGCGCCCAACGCCTCAAGAGTTGAGGTGGCGTCCCACATCCAACGGTCGTTCGGCATCGCCAAAGGAAGATCGGTCCCGCAAACTTAAGCGTCGGATCAGACCGACACGCCTTCGTCCGGACCCTCTGGCCTCTTGAACGGCGAGGTCAATCCGAACAGCACATGATCTCGCCAAGCGCCGTTAATTTTCAGATAAGCCTTAGCGAAGCCTTCCTCGTCGAAGCCGGCTTTCACCAACAATCGGCGCGAAGGCAGGTTCTCTGGAATGCAGGCGGCCTCCAGGCGGTGAAGGCCGAGGCTCCGAAAGGCGAAGTCGCTGAGCGCACGCACAGCCGCCAGCGTATGGCCGTGGCGCGCGAAGGGCTTGCCGCACCAGTAGCCGACTGAACCCATCTGGGCGACGCCCCGTCGGATGTTGGACAGAGTGATGCCGCCTGTCAGGGCCCCATCGCCGTTGCGGAACACGAACAACGGATAGGCCGCGCCGGCGTCGCGGTCGCGGGCATAGGCCACCAGTCGCCTGCGGTAGGCCGCGCGGCTCAGGTCGTCGGCCGGCCAGGTGGGCTCCCAGGGCTGGAGGAAGGCGCGGCTCACCGCCCTCAGTTCGCGCCACTCCGCGTAGTCCGAGGCTCTTGGCGGCCGCAGGCTGACGCCTTCGCCCTCTACGCGAAGGCCGCTCTCCGGCGCGATCCAGTCCAGCAGGGCCATGAGCGAAGGTCGCGCAATTGCTCCTCGCCCGCAAGGCGAGCCCGATCCGGGCTTTGATAGACCAGTTTACATTATAGACTAGTTGATATACGAAGCTGCCGCTTGCGGCGCCGGGGCCGCTAGCCAATGGAGGGAGTGCGATGACCGCCGCCCCTGCGACTGACCTGGCGTCAGAGCGCCTGCACGGGCTCGATGCCGTGAGGGGCTATGCCCTGCTGGTCGGGATCGTCTACCACGCCACCATGTCGTTCCTGCCGGGACGGCCGATCTGGGTGGTCGAAGACACGCACAGAAGCCTGCTGCTGTCTGGCCTCTTCTTCCTCTCACACACCTTCCGGATGACCACCTTCTTCCTGATCGCCGGCTTCTTCGCGCACATGATGGTCGAAAAGCGCGGAGTGAAGGGCTTCGTGAAGGACCGCGCCAAGCGGATCTTGGTCCCGCTCCTGGTCGGCTGGCCGATCATCTTCGCAGCGATCATCGCAGCCAGCGTCTACGGCGCCTACGTGATGACCGGCCATATCCCCAAGCCGCCGCCTCCGAACCCGCAGGCGCCTGCGCTGGCCTTCCCGCTGACCCACCTGTGGTTCCTCTACCTCCTGCTCATCCTCTACGGGCTCACCCTGGGATGTCGCGCCCTCGTGCTTCGACTGGACAGGAGCGGCCGGTTCCGCAGGCGTGCCGACGCCGCCCTGGCGAGCATCGTGGAAAGCCCCCTGGCGCCGCTCGCCCTGGCCGTCCCATCCACCCTCGCCCTTTCGTTCGTCGGCCCATGGGCGAAATGGTTCGGTGTGCCGACCCCCGACAACTCTCTCCTCCCCAATATCCCGGCGCTGGTCTCGTACTTCACCGCCTTCGGGTTCGGCTGGCTGCTGCATCGCCAGCCCGGCCTGATCAACAGCTGGACACGGCGCTGGCCGCTGAACCTGGCGTTGGCGTTGGGCTTCACCGCGCTCTGCCTGTCCATGGCAGGCGTGGCCCCGCTGATGGCGCTGGAGCCGCTCGGGCCGCAACGCACGCTCTTCGCTGGCGTCTACAGCCTCGCGACCTGGACCTGGACCTTCGCTGTCGTCGGCATGGCGCTTCGCTTCCTTTCGAACCATAGCCCCGTGCGGCGCTACATCGCCGACTCGTCGTACTGGCTATACTTGATCCACTTGCCGATCGTGATGGCTCTGCAGGCTGCGGTGGCCAAACTCGACTGGCCGGCGGAGGTGAAGATCCTGCTCGTCCTCGGGGTGGCCTTTCCGCTGATGTTCGCCAGCTATCAGTTCCTCGTGCGCCGCAGCTTCGTCGGCGCGATCCTGAATGGTCGGCGCGCGCCGAAGGCCGCCGCCGAGGCTCCGCCGCAGCTTGCGCCCCTCGCCCGGGAGACCTTCCAATGAACCTTGAAGAAGCCCGCGACGATCTCGCCTTCATGCGCGCCCTGGTGTCGACCACCGAAGACTCGCAACTGACCTTCGGTGAAACCTACCTGGCGTGCGGCCTTTGCTACGGCGGTCAGATGGTGATGCACGGCCTCCAGTTCCTGGGCTGGGCGCCGAGCGAGGGGCAGGGCGCCTTGTTGATCGGCTTCGGGCCCACGGCAGTGTTCGTGGCCCTGCTGATCTGGATCCTCACTCGGCGGCGGGTCGCCCAGGCGCCCACCGCCGTTAACCGGGCCGTCGCAGCGGTGTTCGGGTCCGTCGGCCTCGCCAACCTTGTGATGATCCTGATTTTCGGCCTCCAGGCTTGGCGCCAGCAGAGCCTGCTTATCTGGCTGATCTACCCATGCGTTGTGATGGTGCTGCAGGGCATGGCGTGGATGGTGGCCGCTTCCCTGAGGCGCAAGGGGTGGATGGGCGGCGTCGCGCTCGGGTTCTTCCTCACCGGCGTCGGCATGGCCTTCGCCCTTCAGAACCTCCGCGCCTACGTCGTCATCGCCGGCATAGGAATGCTCGCCTTCATGGCGGCGCCTGGCGGCCTGATGATCTTGCAGGCGCGCCGGAGCGCGCGAACTTGACCAGCTACGACATCGGCAAGATTGACGATGTCATCCACGGGCGCCTGCGCCTGGGGGTGATGGCTTATCTGGTCAACGTCGAGGTTGCCGACTTCAACGAGCTGAAGACCCTCCTCGACGTCACTCAGGGCAACCTGTCAGTCCAACTGCGCAAGCTCGAGGACGCCAACTACGTGACGATCGAAAAGGGCTATCTGGGACGAAAGCCGCGCACCCGGGTCCGCATGACGGCGACGGGACGCAAGGCCTTCGCGGTCTACCTGGAAGCGCTGGGCAAGCTGATCGGGCCGCAGAACTAGCCGAACAGCGACCGCTCGAATGCAGGCGCAGCCTTCAGCGCCGCCTTCGGTCCAAGGACCGCCACGGCCGCGCGCTTGTGGGCCAGGATCTGCTCCGTCAGGGAAACCAGATGGGAAGGCGTCACCGCATCGACCTCTGCGGCCACCTCGACGGGATCAAGCGTATGGCCGAACAGCAGCACCTGCCCCGCGGCCTGCTCGGCGCGGGCGAGCGCACCTTCGCGGCCCATGAACATGGCTCCTTTGAGCTGGGCCTTTGCGCGGGAGAGCTCGGCCTCGCCGACAGGCTTCAACATGCCGGCGATCTCTCCGGCAGCCACCCGCGCCAGTTCGGCCGCGTCGCCGGCCGCACAGCCGGCGAAGACCCCGAGAACGCCTGCGTCGGCATAGGTCTCCGAATAGGCGTCGATTGCGTAGGCCAGTCCCCGGTTCTCGCGCGCCTCTTGGAACAACCGCGAGGCCATGCCGCCGCCGAGCACCTCGGCCAACAGCCTGAGCGAAAAATAAGCCGGATCCATCACCCCTACGGCGGGCAGCAGCAGCACGAGGTTGGCTTGTTCGAGTTTCTTGGCGAGAGGCCGCTGGCCGCCGACAAAGCGCGCGGGAGCCTGCGCCTCCGGCGCCGCGCCGTCGTCGCTTGCGTGTCCGAAGTCGCGCTCCACGAGCCGCAGCAGTTCGTTCTCGTCCACCGCCCCGGCAGCGCTGACCACGAGCGTCTTGGGCCCGTAGAGGCTGGCCCGCCAGGCGCCGAGCGCTTGCGGGGTCGTCGTCGCGATTGATTGCGGGGTGCCCAGGATCGGACGTCCCAGCGGCTGGCCCTCGAAGGCTGCGGTCTGGGCCAGCTCGAAGACCAGGTCGTCGGGCGCATCAGCCGCCTCGGCGATCTCTTGGCCCACCACCTGCTTTTCGCGCTCAAGGTCCGCCTCATCCAGGGCCGGACGCTGAACCAGATCGGCGAGCACAGCAGAACCAAGATCGAGTCCGCCGGCGAGGGCGCGCACCTGGAAGCTCGTCCGCTCATAGCCGGTGGCGGCGTTGATGTTGCCGCCCTGCGCCTCGATCACCTCGACGATCTGGCGGGCCGAGCGGGCGCCGGCCCCCTTGAAGACCATGTGTTCCAGAAGGTGCGACCAGCCCGAGCGCAACTCGTCTTCCGCCCGCGCGCCGCGCCCGGCCACGACCGAAAGCGCCACGGTTTGAAGGCCCGGCATCGGATCACAGACCACGCGGACACCATTCGCCAACGTATGGAGCCCGGGCTTGGCGAGCAGAGGGCCGGTGACCGGGGGCTTGGCGGCAGGCGACGAAATGGGCCTCAAGCCTCCGCGAAAGCCTGGACGTAGGCCTTGATGGTCTCGGCTTCCGCAGGCAGCCGATCGAAGCGTTCGGCGCGGCTGGCCAGACCTTCGACGCCGCGCGGCAGCTCCGGGGTGACGCCGCAGGCCTCGGCCACCGCCTCGGGAAACTTCGCCGCGTGCGCCGTAGACATCACGACGACCGGGGAATCGAGACCGCCGGCGCTGCGCAGGCCCGCGACCGCCACGGCCGTGTGCGGATCGATCAGCTCGCCGGTTTCCCTGAGGGTCGCGACGATGCTTGCCCCCGTGTCGACCTCGCTCACCGAGACGCCGCGGAACAGCTCGCGCATGCCCGCGAAGGCTTGCGGGGGCACCTCGATGGTTCCGCTTTCGGCGAATGCGTTGAAGGCGCGGGCGGTTTCAACGGGTTCGCGACCCACGCCCTCGAAATAGAGTCGTTCGAAGTTCGAGGCCGACTGGATGTCCATGGCCGGCGACATGGTGGGATGCACCTTGCCGCGCGTGTATCGGCCGGTCTCGAAGGTGCGCGCCAGGATATCGTTCGAATTTGTGGCGACCAGAATCCTGCCTACGGGCAGGCCCATCCGGTGGGCGACGTAGCCTGCGAAGGCGTCGCCGAAGTTGCCGGAGGGCACGCAGAACGAGACCTTCCGCGCCGGCGCGCCAAGCGCCGCGGCCGTCGTGAAATAGTAGACCGCCTGCGCCGCAATCCGCGCGAAGTTGATGGAGTTGACACCTGAAAGGTCCACCGCCTGGCGCAGGTTCTTGTCCTGGAAGGCCTGCTTCACGATTGCCTGGCAGTCGTCGAAAGAGCCTTTCACCGCCACGCAGGCGACATTGGCCTCAACCGCTGTCGTCATGAACCGCCGTTGCACCTCGGAGATGCGGCCCTCCGGAAAGAGCGCCACGACCTTCACGTTCTTGCGTCCGCGGAACGCCTCGACGGCAGCCCCGCCGGTGTCGCCGGAGGTGGCGCAAAGGATCGTCTGGGTTCGCCGCTGCGCACCCAGCAAGTGATCGTAGAGGCGAGCCAGGATCTGCATGGCCACGTCCTTGAAGGCGAGACTTGGCCCGTGGAACAGCTCAGCCATGAACACGCCGGGATAAAGCTGGGTCATCGGCGCGACCGCGGCATGAGTGAAGGTCGCATAGGCGTCGCAGCACATCTGCGTAAGGTCGGCGGGCGCGATCTCGCCGTCGGCGAAGGCGCCGATCACCCGGGCGGCGACGTCGGCGTAGGCCATGTCGCTGAAGCCTGCGATCTCGTCGGGGGAGATCTGCGGCCAGGTCTCGGGCACATAGAGGCCGCCATCGGGCGCAAGCCCGCCCAGCACGGCGTCGACAAAGCCGACCGAGGGCGCCTGCCCCCGGGTGGAGACGTACCGCATCAGGCTCTCATCCTTTTGAAGAGAGCGGCGGCATAGACGCCGGCCAGGGCCCCGGCAAGACCGAACCACGTAAGCGCATATTCCAGGTGCCGGTTGGGGATGTCCGTCGGAACGGGCGCCGGGACCAGCGCCTTGAACTCTGGGCTGGTCACCGTCTCGGCCATCAGGAAATAGGGCGCAGGCGCGGGCGCATGCAGTTGCCGGGCCATGCCGAGGGCATCGCGCAGAAACCAGCGCTCAGGCCGGCTCGGCGGCGTGAAGAGGTTGCCGCGCTCGGGCCTGCGCAAGATCCCCGTGACGGTCATCGGGGCTTTCGAAGCTGGATCGACGGGCGGGCGCGCCGTGACCGTGTCCGGCACGAAGCCGCGATCGACCAGCACGGTGTGATAGCGCGCGCTCGTCACGTCGCAGCGTGAGATGAGGCGGGCTCCGGCCTCACCGTCGATGATCCCGTACATCTCGACGAAGGGGGCGGCCGCCAGGCCCGGGCAGTTCGCCGTCACGCGGGTGAAGTCGGTGTCGCGCCCAGCGCTGAGCGCATCCAGCACAGGCTCGATCGGTCGCGCCGGCGCCGACTGCAGGGCGGCGATGCGGGTCAGCAGGCCCTCTTTCCATTTCAGGCGTTGGAGCTGCCAGACACCCAGGCCGATCAGGATCGCGAACGCGATAAGGGTGGCGATTGTCAGGCCAAGCGGAAAGCCGCGCGACTGAGGCCTGGCCGTCCGGGGCTCGATCTGCGGCTCCCAGGCCTCAGTCATGGCGAGCTTGGCTGGCCTTGTTCATGAACTGGGCGGCCAGCATCAGCCCCTTCATGGGCCGCAGCAGCACCAGCACGATAACCAGGGTCATCGGCAGCCAGATGCCGAGCGTCACCCAGACCGGTGGATTGAAGGCCACCATCGTGAAAAGCGCACCGAAGGCCACGAACACGCCCGCGATCAGGATTACGAACACCGCCGGCCCATCGCCGGAGTCGGCGGCCGCCAGATCGAAGCCGCAGGCCTCGCAAGCCGGCGACACCTTCAGGAAGCCCTCGAAGAGATGGCCCTCTCCGCAGTTGGGGCAGCGCCCGGCCGCGCCCGAGAGCAGAGGATTGGGCTTACTCATCAACCGCCGCCGTTCGCTCCGAAGATCACGTAGATGAAGGCGAACAGGAACAGCCATACGACGTCGACGAAGTGCCAGTACCAGGCGGCCGCCTCGAAGCCGAAGTGCTTTTGCGGCGTGAAGCCGCCACCCAGCAGCCGCGCCAGGCAGACGCTCAGGAAGATCGTTCCGATCAGCACGTGGAAGCCGTGGAAGCCCGTGGCCATGAAGAAGGACGAGCCGTAGAGCCCGGCGTTCGCCGCCTCAGGGGAGAAGAAGTACTTGTGCTCGATGATGTGGCTGTACTCGTAGGCCTGGATCGACGTGAAGAGGATGCCCAGGCAGATCGTCAGCAAGAGGCCGATCTTCGCGCCCTTTCGATCGCCCACCTGCAGAGCATGGTGCGCCCAGGTCACCGTGGTGCCGGAGAGCAGCAGGGTGAGCGTGTTGACCAAGGGCAACTGGAAGGCCGGCACTGTCTCGACGCCATGCGGCGGCCAGTTGGCCCAGGCGGTTCTCACGTCTTCGATCGCGGACTGCGTCCGTACGTGATGGAAGAGCGCCATCTCGAAGAAGATCCAGAACCACGCGACGAAGAACATCACCTCCGAGGCGATGAACAGGATCATCCCGTAGCGCAGGCCGATCGACACCACCGGCGTGTGGTCGCCCTTGTTGGCTTCCAGAACCACATCACGCCACCAGACGATCATTGTGAAAAGCACGCCGGCGAGGCCAGCGAAGAACAACCAAGCCGTATGCTGCGGCAGGCCGAACATCCCCTTCATCCAGGTGACGCCGCCCAGCGCCATCACCGTCGCGGATATCGAGCCGACCAGGGGCCATGGCGACGGATTGACCAGGTGGTAGTCGTGCTTCACGCCTTCGGCCATCTTCGTCCTTAGTCCCTCACAAATCCACGCGGCCGAGCCTTGCGGGACTCATCCGCGCGGAAGACCGGTTCGCGTGACGCTATAGCCCTGCCGCGCCGCCTCCGCCAAGGGGAAAGGGGGAGGCTACGGCGCCGTTAAACCATTCAATTTCAGAACTCGACCTGCGCCGCCGATATTTAGCTTCGCCATCAGCGATCGAACGCCGCGCCGGCCGCTGCGCTCGGGGCTAACCAGCCCTTCGCGGCGTTGCGGCCGCCGTCGCCGTCTGGGGCTTCACGTCCGTAGCCGGAAAGAAGGTGTAGGACAGCGTCACGACCTTGCCGTTCTTGGTTTCGAAGTCCTGGGCGTATTTCGGGTCGATGAAATAGAGCACGGGCATCTCCACCGTGGCGCCGGCGGCCACAGTCTGGTCGGAGAAGCAGAAGCAGGACAACTTGCGGAAATAGACGGCGGCCTGGTCCGGCGAGACGTTGAACACGGCGCGCGCCGTCACCGGATGGTCGGCATGGTTCGTGACCTTGAACGTCGCGACAGAGGTTTCGCCGATCTTGACGGTCTGCGACGTCTGCTCGGAGGCGAAGTCCCAGGGCAAGCCCCGGACATTGGTGTCGAAATGGATTTCCAGGGTCTGGTCCAGCACCGTGGCCGGCTTGGTTTCGGCCTTGCGCACGGTGCCGCCGTAGCCGGTCACCTGGCAGAAGGCGCGATAGAGCGGCACCGAAGCGTAGGCCGCCCCGACCATGCCGACGATCACCGCGCCGCAGATGAGCGCGACGCCGCCGTTGCGGCCTAGCCTGGCCTTCGGCCGGAGATCAGAAGGGCCGGTTTGCGACATTGGCGCCCAGGCGAACGAGGGTGACGACGAAGACCAGGATCACGAAGAGCACCAGGCCGAGCGCCAGCGCGATGTTGCGGCCACGGCGCGCCTTGGCCTCGACGTCGGTTTCACGGGCGGGATCGCTCATCGCAGAAGCTCCAGCGGCTTGATGCCAATCAGGTGTTCGACCAGCAGGGTGGCGAAGAGCAGGGAGAGGTAGAGAATCGAGAAAGCGAAGAGGTTGCGCGCGTCCTTGGCGCCGGCGCGCACGTCGTACAGGCCATCGTCGTTGCGCTGCGCGCCCACCTCGCCGGCCCGGCTGCGGAACAGTCGGAAAGCCAGGAGCACGAAGACCAACCCGCCCAGAGCCGCCACCCCCAGATAGACCGGGCCGCCGAGGCCGGTGAAGGCCGGGACAATGCAGATCGGCGTGAACAGCAGGCTGTAGATCAGGATTTGGCGGCGCGTGGAGGATGGCCCGGCGACCAGCGGCATCATTGGGACGCCGGCCTTCTTGTAGTCCTCGCTGGTGTAGAGCGAGAGCGCCCAGAAATGCGGCGGCGTCCACATGAAGATGATCGCGCAGAGCAGCCAGGCGTTGAGCGGAGTCGAGTTGCTGGCCGCCGCCCAGCCGATCACCGGCGGCAGGGCGCCGGCCAGGCCGCCGATGACGATGTTCTGCGCCGTCCAGCGCTTCAGCCACATCGTGTAGACGACCGCATAGAAGAAGATGGTGAAGGCGAGCAGGCCTGCGGCCAGCCAGTTCAGCGCCATGCCCATCAGCATGACCGAGAACAGTGAAAGCACCACGCCGAGCGCCAGCGCGTCGGCGCCCTGCACCCTGCCCGCCGGCCCCGGCCGGCCGCGCGTGCGCCGCATCTTGGCGTCGATGTCGGCGTCGTACCACATGTTCAGGGCGCCCGACGCGCCGGCGCCCACGGCGATGCAGAGGATCGCCACTGCGCCCAGGATCGGGTTCACCGGGTGATCGGCGCTGACCAGGCCTGTCAACCCGGTGAACACCACCAGCGACATCACGCGCGGCTTCAGAAGTTGCACGAAGTCCTGCCAACGGGCAGGCGCTCGGGCGGTGGTGGAGAGGGCCGGAGACATGGCCATGAGACACTACTCTTAAATGGTAGAGGGGCGCGAACCCTGCGATCCGCGCCCCTTGGGTCGTGTTTGGTGAAGCCGGACCTTAGTGGGTTTCGGCCTGCACCACCGGCAGTTCGTTGAACTGGTGGAACGGCGGCGGCGAGGAGAGCGTCCATTCCAGGGTCGTGGCGCCTTCGCCCCAGGGATTGGCCTCGGCCTTGCGGCGGAAGATCATCGCGTCGAGCAGGACAACGAGGAACACCCCGACGCCGACCAGCGTAATGACATAGCCGATCGAGGAGACCTTGTTCCAGAAGGCGAAGCCCTCCGGATAGTCCACATAGCGTCGCGGCATCCCCTGCAGGCCCAGGAAGTGCTGCGGGAAGAAGATGACGTTCACCCCGACGAAGGTGATCCAGAAGTGCAGCGTGCCCAGCCACTCCCGGTACTTCACGCCCCACATCTTCTCGAACCAGTAGTAGAAGCCGGCAAAGATCGCGAACACGGCGCCCAGGCTCAGGACGTAGTGGAAGTGGGCCACCACGTAGTAGGTGTCCTGGAATTGGTAGTCGACGCCGGCGTTGGCCAGGACCACACCGGTGACGCCGCCCAGGGTGAACAGGAAGATGAAGCCGATCGCCCACAGCATGGGCGTCTTGAAATCGATCGACCCACCCCACATCGTGGCGATCCAGCTGAACACCTTGATGCCTGTGGGCACCGCGATGACCATCGTCGCTGCGACGAAATAGGCCGTCAGGTTCACGTTCATACCGGTCGTGAACATGTGATGCGCCCAGACCAGGAAGCCGATGAAACCGATCGCCACCATGGCGTAGGCCATGGCCAGGTAGCCGAACACCGGCTTCCTCGAGAAGGTCGACACGATGTGGCTGATCATCCCGAACCCCGGCAGGATCAGGATGTAGACCTCCGGGTGCCCGAAGAACCAGAACAGGTGCTGGTACATCACCGGGTCGCCGCCGCCGGCCGCATCGAAGAAGTGCGTGTGGAAGTTACGATCGGTGAGCAGCATGGTGATCGCACCCGCCAACACCGGCAGCGAGAGCAGCAGCAGGAACACCGTCACCAGGATCGACCAGACGAACAACGGCATGCGGTGCAGCGTCATGCCCGGCGCCCGCATGTTGAAGATGGTGGTGATGAAGTTGATGGCGCCCAGGATCGAGCTGGCGCCGGCCAGGTGCAGCGACAGGATCGCGCA
>NZ_DASXNL010000102.1:0-9930 GCF_036495085.1 Phenylobacterium sp.
GAGCTGCATTGGAAAACCCGGATAGGCAGGGATGTCCCGTGGAAGCACGGCTCCCGGCGGCAGGCTGGCGACCTTGTTTCTCATCTTCACGGGTGGCGGGTCATCCAGGACGCGGGCGCGATAGACCGAGGTCCACCACCCCGGAGCGAACTTCAGGTACATGCCGGAATTGCAGCACGTCGCGACGTATCGCGTCGTCGGCGCCCCTTCCGAAATCTTAACCCCTTCGAGGGCCTCGGCTCCGGCCACGCAGGCGAACCTGTCGTTGCGATAGATCAGGTAAGGCGTCCCGCCGAACTCGTCGCGGATCGGCGCCGCGTGCGCCCGTGCCTCGATAAGCCGTCCGGCGGCTTGGCAATCTGAACAACAGCACGCCGCGCTTAGGATCGGTGCGCCGACCAGCCTCAATCGCACCTGCCCGCAGGCGCATGAAGCGCGTCGCTCGATGCTCTTTTCGTCCGCCATGCCCCGCCTTTCGATCCCACAGCATAGCGTGAGCCCTGTCTCCGAACCTGGTCAAGGACGCCTCGTAAGACGCACGGCGGCGCAGCAAGTGCATAAGGCTCTTGTCCTTGGCCAAGGCCGATGCGTTGAGGCTTGGCCAACGCATACCGCCCAACACCACCCGCGACCGGACGGAAAGCGGCGACCGTCAGGCTGCATCCAGACTACCGCGGCTCAACCGTTGGAACATCGCGTCGACTTCCATGGGAGCGATTCTCACCTTGTGCTCGATCCACCAGGCCAATACGGCCATGAAGGCGCCGACGACATATCGGACCCTGACCTCGAGCGGAACGCCCGTGACCGCCGGCAACTAAGCGAAATCTCCGCGAATAAGATCCGAGATGACGAGCTTGAGCTCGCTCAACATTAAGTCCCGGCCGCGCCCATGGGCGAGAGAAGGATAAAGATCAAGATGCTCAATGCCCCGCCCGTCCTGCGGTCGGAGACTGATACTTTCACAAGTACCGGGTCGCGGGTTCCAGGAGTAGAACCTGATCCCCGCAAGCAACGTCGGGCGGGGGATGCGCCGGCCGAGCCTGGGGGCCCGGCCGGCCATCCTTGATCGTTCAGAACCTATAGTCGAGGCCGACGCGGAACATGTTCGCTTTCACGACGTCGCTCGGCGTAATGCTGATGAAGTTATTGACGACAGCAGTGCCGACGTGGCCGAAGTCGGCATAGAGCCACTCGCCCTTCAGTGACACGTTTTGATTGAAGGCGTAGGCGCCGCCGAGCCCCGCGACCCATCCGGTCTTGGTGCTTTTTGAGCCTGTGGAGAGGGCGTCATTCCCACTGCGGTTATCGGAGAAGTCGACGTTATATTTGAGCTCACTCCAGCCGAAACCACCTGTCGCGTAGCCCATCCAGGGCCCCGAGGCGTAGCCGATCCGCGGTCGAAGCGACACCATCCAGTCGGTCTTGATGGATTGGTTCAGGCTGTAGGTGATTGGCGGACTGATGAGCGCCCCGGACACCAGGGTCTTTGAGTTGCTGTTCTTAAGATCCATCGAGGTCCAGTCGCCCTCGATACCGAACAGCCAGTTGTCCATCTGGTAGTTGTAGCCGCCCTCGATGCCGCCGACGAAACCGGCCTTTGTCTGGTCGTTGGAGGTTGCCGCGAGCGCGGCGGCGTCCCCGGGGTTTATGACGACGTTGCCATTCCCGACGCTCACCCTCGCGCGGGCTCTCGTGTCGCCCCAGGCGCCCCCGGCGACGCCACCTACATAAAAGCCGGTCCAGTTAACTTGGGACTGATCTTGGGCCAGGGCAGGCGCGGCGACGGCGAGGAGCGCGAAGGACACCGTCGTGGCTCCTATGCACAGGAAACGATTCATCATGATTTCCCCTTCTGAAAGTGTGGCTTGTTGAGCGGAATTTGTGGTTGAGAGACCGGACCGCGACTTCAGGGAAGCCTGCGGCCACTGTGTGTTTGCTGGGACACCGTCACGGCGACGGCGACATTCGATGAAGAGTCATGATGTCCTTGGCATCGGAACGTCCCCAGCGCTCCGAGGTTCGCAGCCCGATGATGCGGAGTCTCTCCGGTCAAACCCCAACCGCCTCGTAAGGCCCCATAAATCGGCCCGTCGATCGAGCAGCGACTACTTCGGGTAAAGGAAGGTGGCGACGAACCTCAGGCCCCATGCCGGTCCCTGCCCCGGAGGCGCGTCGCGGGCTGCGTAGACCCTAACGGCGCCGCCCAGCGAGACCCGCTGGGCGCCGAATTTGTACAGGTGGGCGACCGTCATGTTGATGGGGATCGACCACTGACCGTCGCGCCAATTGTAGGTCGACTCGGAATTGATCGTGATGGTGGTGGCGGTCGGGCTCGTCCAGCTGAAGAAGGGCTGGATGAAGGTTGCACTGACGTCCTGGTGACTGTTGCTGCCGAGATCGGCGTACGACCAGATATGATTTACGAGAACTCCATAGGTGTTCGCGCCCTGCTGCTTGAGGAGGAGCGCCGTTGGGCCCGCGCCCCATTTCTTGCTTCCGAGCTCCGCCTCACCGGTCGGCCAGAGGAAGGCCGGACCTATCGCCCAGATCAGCCCGCTGGCCGTCGGTTTCGGTGAGAAGAAGAAGCTCTGGGTGGTGTCGCCGAGGCCGCCGGCCGCGCCGATGCTCGGCGCGACCCGGTCCTGGTAGATAACCGGCAAGATGGTGCGGATGATCACGTTCCAGTCGTCGTTCAGGGCGATCGGAACGACCGGCTGCACGTTCAGGGTGTAGCGTCCTCCGTCAGACGGTCCGAAACAGCAGTCATAGTTGAACTGGAGCGGCACGCTGATCAGGCTCGCCACCGGATTGGCGAGCTTCTTGGCGAGGTCTACGTCGCTCTCCTGGGCCTGGGCTAAGACCGGCGCGCCCAGCGCGAGGGAGAGCGTCGCGAACGCGGAGAGGCAACAGCGGTGCATGATGTTTGCCAACACTTATAGGGAGGCGATCTCAACCCCCGGGCAGAGGAATGGGCATCGGTGGGAACCCGTAACGCATGCCCTGCTGGACCCCGACGCCCCTCATTGGCCGAGGCGCCACCCGTCTTCACAAATCCAAGCCGCCCGGCGAGTTCAGGCCCGCTCGCGCCAGATGGCCAGCGCCAGCCGTGGCCGGGCGACGAATAGCGCCAGCCATACGACCAGTACGCCAAGGTAGCGAAGGCCCCGGCGACGTGGCCGGAACTCGGTCTCGTAGAGGTTGGCGTAGTCAGCGATAACGCTCATGGCGGTGTCCTCATTCAATGAGGACCGGCCTAAGGCCCCGCGACGACAGTTCCGGACGTATGGGCCCGTCGCGCGATGTCGATCTGCTGCACGAGCGTCGCCTTCAGCACCGCCGGGGCAAGCACCTCGACCTTGTCGCCCCAGGTGAAGAGGTGCCAGGCCAGCTCCAGCATGCCGCTGGCCCGGAACCGCACCAGCACGAAGCCATCGTCTTGCTGCTCCACGGACTGATTGGCGTGAAAGCGCCAGCGCAGCGCGTCTTCCGCGCCGGCCGGGGTCACCCGCAGCACCACATCCTCAACATCGTCGTGGAAGATGCCGAAGCTTTCGTCGGCGTAGTCCTGCAGTGAGAAGTCCGCGGGGCGCGCGGCCGCCCGTTCGGTGACCGCGACCTCGTGGATGCGGTCGAGCCGCCAGTTGCGCGGCCCGGCGCCCTCGTCGGCGACCAGATAGTTCGAACGCCCGAAGAGCACGCCGAAGGGCGTCACCTCTCGTATGCGGCCAGGCGTGGTCCCGCCTTCGTAGCGGAACCTCAGCGTCCGCATCGAGAGCAAGGCGGCGCGGACCGCGGCCAGCACCGTCTCGTCCTCAAAGGGCCGCGGGCCTGCCAGGACGGCGATCGTTTCGGCCTGCAGCAGAGCTTCCAGGTCGGGCGCAAGCTTGCGGCGCGCGGCGGCCCGGGTGGCGGACAGCACCTTGTGCTCCAACGACTTGAGCGCGCCGGCGCGCGCGACGGCGCCCTGGTGGGCGAAGGTCTCGGCGGCGGCCGACAGGGCGGCTAGTTCCTCCGCGGTCGGGGCCTGAAAGAGGCCGTCCAGCCCGGCCGGGATACGGAAGCGCCGGGTCGGCGGGTCGTCGATATCCTCGAGCTGTGGGAAGACGTCGCGCGCTGCGTCGCGCATTCGTTCGGCGGTCCGGCGCCCGACCCCCAGCCGCTCGGCCATTTCGTCGAGGGTCAGGCCCTCCGAGGTGCTGGCCAGCATCCGCGCCAGCTCCAGCAACCGGCCAGCCTTTTGATGCCGCATCTTTCTACGTCCGATTCTGTCGTGACAACCAATCAGAGCTGAACGCGTTGAAACCCGCAACGGAGTTCAGACCATGGCTTACCGGACCTTCCGCCCTCGTCCCGCCACCCGTCCGATCGAGACCGCGGCCTTCGAACGCCCCACCCTGCCGGGCTCAGTCGTCGATGCTGTGTTGCGCTATCACGATGAAGCCCAGGACCAGGGGTCAGGGCGCACACTGCTGCGCCTCAGCGAAAAGCGCCTGCGCGCGCCGGAGGTGAAGAAGGCGCTCGGCAAACTCGCGCAGCGGGCAGCCAACGTCGCCGTCCTCTGGAACGAGGACGAGAGCCAGATAATCCAGGTGCTGGAAGCGGCTTAGAGGCTACCCTCGGGCTTGTAGCTCGGCTGGTCGATGGCGAGTTGGTCTTTGGCCGTGGCCTGCATGAGACTGAGCAGCCCCGGTGAGTCGACCGTCAGTTCGCCTGACCGGATGCGGGCGCAAAGCTCCGCGTTGAGGTCCCCATGGGTCCCCCCGTGGCCCAGCAGTTCCGACATCAGGCCCACGGCCCTGGCCTCCGCAGCTGGACCTTGGGTGAGTTCCCGGCCCACCGTCGCCAAGGCATTGGCCGCCACGCGGGCAAGGAAGGCGTTGCGAGGGTCGAGGGTGGGCCGGATCTGGTCGATCCAGGCGCCGACGGCCTCGGCGAGCTCCTCCGTCCTTGGATGGGTGATCAAAGGCCTTGCTCCAAAAGGACGACCAGGTCGGCTTCGGTCTCGGAAACCCGGCGGCCGATCATCGGCCGTTCGACAGAGCGCTCAACGCCAGAGGCCCAGCTCATGTACATCGTCAGGCACATGACGCCCCAGCGAAGCGACCCCAGCATCTGCCAGAAGCGGACGCGGGCGAGCTCGATCGGCCGACCGCCCGCGGCCGCATAGCCGGCAAGCAGGTCCGCATAGTCTCCGAAGCCGCCCACTGGCCGGTCGGGCCGACCGAAACGCCAGGAATTGGTGCAGATCCAGCCCATGTCCTCGGCCGGGTCGCCGATGTGCGAGAGCTCCCAGTCCAGCACCGCGGCGACGCCCTTTTCCGGGTCGAACATGATGTTCCCGTTGCGGAAATCGCCGTGCAGCAGGGCCGGCGCGACCGGCTCGGGGATATGCCTGCGCAGGTATTGAAACGCCAGGTCCAGGATCGGCCGCTCTGCGCCCGTGCTGCGATAGACCTCTTCGTAGCGGTCGAGTTCTGCGGCGGCGTCGACGGTCTTCAGTTTCAGGTGCGGTGGAGGAGCCGTGCGGTGGATCGGGACCAGCACCTCGCCGCACTGGCGCGCTAGCCGCGGCCGCACCGCATCGAAGCGCGGATCGGCGACGATCCGCTTGCCCAGCGTCTCGCCCTCGACACGGCCCATGACATAGGCCTCGCCCAGTCCATCCATCTCGTCGCAAAGGTGGCGCACCGGCGGCACCGGCGCCCCGTTCGCCCCCGTCGCCTGGATCAGGGCCGCCTCGGTTGTCAGACTGATCGAGCGGGCGGTTTCAGGATCGAAAGGCGCAGAGCGGCGGCGCAGGATCAGCGCCTCGCGCGCGCCTGAGCCCTCGATGGCGAAGGCCCAGGTCTCCATGCTCGCCCCGCCGGACAAGCGCTGGGCTTCGGCCAGCCGGGCGCCCTCGCCGCCCAACCTGGCTGCCAGTCTTGATAGTCCTTCGGCAACGTCGATGGCCATGACCCCACGGAACTCATTATTTGATCTAGGTTGTCGGTCTGGCGGGCCTTCGCAGGCTTGTAAATGCCTCTCGGCGTGAACCCGCCCAAGAGCATGAAGGAAAGCGCTATGGACTTCGAACTGCCCCAGGAACTCACCGCCTACCTGGCCGAACTGGACGCCTTCATCGAGGCGAAGATCAAGCCTCTGCAGGCGCAGGATGACAACGAGCGCTTCTTCGACCACCGCCGTGAGCACGCTCGTACGGATTGGGACAACAACGGCCTGCCCCGCAAGGAGTGGGAGGATCTGCTGGCCCAGGCCCGCAAGTTGGCCGACGACGCCGGCCACCTGCGCTTCGCCTGGCCGCCGGAGATGGGCGGCAAGGGCGGCAGCCAGCTCGCCATGGCGGTGATTCGCGAGCACCTGGCGGCCAAGGGCCTGGGCCTCTTCAACGACCTGCAGACCGAACACTCGATCGTCGGCAACAACCCCTTCATCCTGATGTTCAAGGAGTTCGCCACCAACGCCCAATACGAACGCGACGGCGACAAGTTGCTGTCGGGCAAGATGCGCACCGGCTTCGGCCTCACCGAACCGAACCACGGCTCGGACGCCACTTTCATGGAGACCCGTGCGGTCCCGCATGAAAAGGACGGCAAGCCCGGCTGGCTGATCAACGGCGAAAAGATGTGGACGACGGGGATGCACGTGGCGAGCCACGTGATGGTGTTCGCCCGCACCTCCGGCAAGGACGGCGACGCCCTCGGCATCACCTGCTTCATCGTCCCCGCCGACACTCCCGGGGTGAAGATCGAAGAGTACATGTGGACCTTCAACATGCCCACGGACCACCCGCGTGTGAGCTTCACAGACGTCTGGATCCCGGAGGACAGCTACTGGGGCCAGATCGATCGCGGCCTGGGGCTGGGCCAGAGCTTCGTGCACCAGAACCGCATCCGCCAGGCGGCCTCGTCACTGGGCGCGGCGCAATTCTGCATCGACGAAAGCGTTAAATACGCCCGCAAACGCAAGCCGTTCGGCAAGGCGCTGGCGGAAAACCAGGCTATCCAGTGGCCGCTCGTCGAGCTGCAGACCCAGTGCGAAATGCTGCGTCTTTTGATCCGCAAGACCGCCTGGCAGATGGACCGGATGGAGCACAAGGAGATCGAGCGGACGATCTCCGACAAGGTCTCGATGTGCAACTACTGGGGCAACCGGCTCGTGTGCGAGGCCGCCGACCGCGCCATGCAGGTGCACGGCGGCATGGGCTATTCGCGCCATACGCCGTTCGAGCACATCTACCGCCACCACCGCCGCTATCGGATCACCGAGGGCTCCGAGGAGATCCAGATCCGCAAGGTGGCGGCCTACCTGTTCGGCTATGCCGGGCCGAAGCGGCGCGAATTCGAGGCGCTTGCGTCAGCCGAGCGCGATGAGTACGTCCAGCCGACCCCCGCCCGGCCATAGAGGGCGTAACGCCGAATAGAGGGCGGGGGCCCCGTCCTCGTGCTCCAGGTTCTTGAAGCCAGGTGCTTCTTGTCCGGTTCAGGTGGCTCCCACCTGAACCGCGGCAGGTCTAGGCGGCCGCGCGCCGGCGTAGACGTCGTCGAAGACGGCCGGGAGGCTATCGGGCAGACCGAGTAACGGGCCGGACGAAAGCAGGAGGACGACTTCGTCGCCCTTCAGGCCGGCGAGCGCCAGGACGGCGGCCTCGGCCGAGCGGACGCCCTGAACGGGCACGCCCGTGGCGGCGACCCGAGCAAGGATCTCCTCGAAGCTTGCCTGATGATGGGTGCTTGCGCCGTGCGTCGGCGGCGGGACGATCAGGACCTGAGCCGCGCCCTCAAAGACGGTGTCGTACCAGGGCAGCGCGTCGCGGCTGCGCCAGGAGAAGGTATGCGGCTCGAACACCACCACCAGCGGCCTGTGCGGATAGTGCAACAGCAACGCCTCGATCGCCGAGCGGGCCTTCTCGTAGGACGAGCCGAAGCCCTCGATCACCGGCACAGCCGAGCGGCTGGTGAGCCGGTCGAGGCGTCGACGGATCCCGGCGAAGCCGGCGACGCCCGCCTGCAAGGCGCTCTCGCTGACGAGCCCGCGCTCCAGAAGGTAGGCGCTGACGCCCACAATATTCTCGATGTTGTGCTCGCCCAGCAGGCTGGTCGAGAGCGCGATGCGGCCGCCGTCGGGACGTACCAGGCTGAAGTGTGTCACCTCGCCCAGAACCACGCCATCGGCCCACCATCCCTCGCAGCGGGCGGTGTCGTACCAGACGATATGGCGGCCTGCCTCGCCGGCGATGGCGCGGATCGCCGGATGTTCGCGAGCGACCAGCAGGCCGTCGGCGGGCAGCAGTCGCAGAAGCTCGCGGAACGGCGCCTCGTAGTCGGCGAAGGTCGGGAAGACGTTGACGTGGTCATGAACCAGTGAGGTCAGGAGCACGTCACGGGGGTGATAGAGCAAGAACTTTGAGCGCCGGTCGGTGGGCGCGACGATGTATTCGTCACCCTCGAGCACCACTTCGGCCGCCGCACCCCAGTGGCCCGTGTCCGGCAGCGACGGAGAAATCGCACCGACCATCCAGCCCGCATCATGGCCCGCCTCGCGCAGGACATGCGCCATCAGGGCCGTGCAGGTCGACTTACCAAAGGAGCCCGCGACAACGGTATTGCGTCGCCCCGCCGTCGCCTGGCCGACCAGTTCCGGAAAGGTCGTGACCCGCACGCCGCGCCGGCGCGCCTCGGCGACCTCTGCGTTGGATTCGCCGCCGAGCTTGGCGCTCGCGCCAAGCACCAGCACATCGAGGTCATGCGGCAGATTCGCGGCGTCGAACCGGCGGTGGAACGGGAAGCCCAGTCCCTCCACGTAGGTCGACATCGGCGGAAATACGTCTTCGTCCGAACCCGACACCTCATGGCCGGCTTCGCGCATCATCACGGCCGCGGCTCCCATGCCGGCCCCGGCGATCCCGGTGAAATGGATGCGCATAGACGCGCTTCCTCTGCTGCTCGTTAGACCCCAGTCCAAACGACTAGCCGATTGCGCCGCCTGCTCCAATCGACCCGCGACAAAGCGTCTCCGTTACGCCACCGCCTGCCGGTTAATCCCCCCTTAACCACGTAAGCCCACCTTCACGGCGTCTTCTCTGAAGACACCCACCATCACCGACTTTTCATAGCCCGGCGCTCGCGCCGGGCTCTTTTTCTGAAGGTGCTCGGGCCGACTTGCGCGCAAGCGAGGGCCAACGTATACCCCCGCCCCTCGACGGCCTGATCCCGGATAGCTCAGTTGGTAGAGCAGTCGGCTGTTAACCGACTTGTCGCAGGTTCGAGTCCTGCTCCGGGAGCCATCGAGGAACAATACCGCGAAATTCGCCCGCCGAACTTACATTCGGAGGCGCGAGAGCCCGGAGGAGACGCTCAGGCGTCCCGGAGATGCGGATTTCGTCATCAGAGACTTCGTCGTCGCGCTGGACCATCGCTTGCACGCCGTGCCGGCGGTACCCGCCCTGCTCATCACCAGCCGTCGGTGGTCTTGAGCGAGGAGGCGTTGTTCCTCCCTGTCGCGCCGAGTGACCGAGCGAGTCTTAACGGACAGAAATCTCACGTATTTAGTGGATGATCACGTTTCTATTGATTCTATAGGTACGAGAGGATTCGCATGCCAACCCTGTCCGGCCATACCGACGAAGCGACCGCCGCCAGGGTCAACGATATGGCCCGGCTTGAGGATCGCACTTCGTCGCAGATCACCTCGGCGGCGGTCCGTTGGTATGTCCGCCTCTCGCCATCGGCCCGCGATGCGCTGCGGCGGCTAGAGGCGGCCGGCGAGGACGCGGTGAAAGCCGGGGCTTGGGCCGCCGGCAGAGCCCTGCTCGACCAGGAATATGAGGCCACTCTGGCGCGCGGCCTTCAAGGTCACACACCAAGGCTGAGCTCTGACGCCAGTGAAGGTGAGATCATGGCGGAAGCCGTGCGACTGACGCGCGCG
>NZ_DASXNL010000103.1:0-7839 GCF_036495085.1 Phenylobacterium sp.
CGAGGCGAAGACGACGCCCCAATCACCAAACGTTGTGGCGCCGCCGACGATCAGATAGCCGCACGCGACCAGCAGATTGAACCCGCAACTCAGCCACAGGAAGTAGCTCAAAATGTCGACGCGAGCGCGCGCGCGCAGCGCGAGGGCGCAGCCGCCCGCGGCGAGAAAATTGAATGCCGGTCCGGCAACGACCATGGGGATCGTGTGGTTGGAACAGCGCATGAAGAGCGGAGCCAGGGCGGTGATCCGGCCGCCACCCAAAACACACACGCTCCCGTGGCCGAGCAGTTCGTGGCCGACGGTCTCGCCGACATAGGCAAGCACCCCGATGCCCATGAGCGTTGCTACGCTTTCGGTTCTGGACATGGGCCGCCTCTTGGACCGAGCGCCCAAGGCTGGACCTTACGCTTGAACCCCCGGGAGGTCGTGTGCCTCCTTCAGGCCGGAAAACGGACCTGCTCAACTTCGTTGGAGGGTCGATTTTCCCCGTTCACCCGCGGTCAGAAACCGGACGTTGCCGCATCGGCCCTGGAGCGGACATTCGCAACGTCGCCAGGGGGTGGTGGAAAGCGGAACTTGCTTCACCCAGCGGCCAGCGAAAATCCGCGTACCACGGAATTGCTCGTAGATCATCGGTGCTTCGCCTGATTGACGCGTCCTCGCCCCCGGACTTGGTTGGCAACCCCAAACCGGGCGCTCCGCGCGGCCCTTCCGTGGCGCGGTCGCCGCAAGGAGGCTGTCAGTGTTCACCTGCGTTGCAGATGAGGGGGGCGGCGCGAGTTGCCTTTGCTGTCAGCCGGCGCTTCGCTCCGCGGAACGGCGGATCACCCTCGAGCTTTCTCGCCGCGGAATGATGGGCGGTGCGGCAAGCGCCATCGCGGGTCGCGGCCTCGCGTCCAGCGCGCAGGCGACCGCGACGCCGCCGATCGTGTTCACGAACGTCCGGCTGTTCGACGGCAGGTCCCCCAGCCTACGCGGCGGCGTCCATGTTTTGATCGAGGACGCTAAGATCAAAGACGTCGTCGGCGGCTCTCTGGGCGCGCCCGAAGGCGCGAGAGTGATCGATTGTGGCGGCCGCGTGCTGATGCCGGGGCTGATCGACGCGCATTGGCACGCATTGTTGGCCGGCCTGTCGATCACCGAGATGATGACCTCCGATGTCGACCACATCATAGGGGCCTCCGGCGCCCAGGCGGAACGGACGCTGATGCGCGGCTTCACGACCGTTCGCGACCTGGGGGGACCGTCCTTTCCGCTGAAGAAGGCGATAGACGCCGGGCAGTTCGTCGGCCCGCGCATCTATCCTTCCGGAGCAATGATCACCACGACCGGCGGCCACGGGGATCTGCGGCCGGTCTCCGATCTCCCCAGAAGCCCAGGCGGTCCGACAAGCGACTTCGAGCGCCACGGCGGCGCGGCCATCGCCGACAGCGCTGACGAGGTCCGCCTGCGCGTACGCGAGCAACTGCTGCTCGGCGCCTCGCAGATTAAGCTGGTCGCCGGCGGCGGGGTGTCCTCGCCGCGCACCACGCTGGACATGCTGACCTTCAGCCTGCCCGAGCTGCGCGCGGGCGTCGAAACCGCAGCCGACCGCAACACCTACGCGGCGGTCCACGCCTTTCCGCCGGCAGCCGTCCGCCGGGCGATCGACGCCGGGGCAGTGTGTATCGAGCACGGCCACCTGATGGACGAGCAGACCGCGAAGCTGATGGCGGATAAGGGGGTGTGGCTCAGCACCCAGCCTTTCGTCGTTGAGGAGGACCAAGCGCCGCTAGCCGGGCAGTCTCGCATCAACTTCCTGAAGCTCCTCGCCGGGACCGTCGCCCTCTACCCGCTCGCCAAAAAACATGGGATCAAAACCGCCTTCGGCACCGACCTGCTGTTCTCACCGGAGCTCGCCGAGCGGCAAGGCTTGATGCTGACCCATCTGAAGCGCTGGTACAGCAATGCCGAGATCCTGAAGATGGCGACCTCCGATAACGCCGAACTGCTGGCCCTATCGGGCCCGCTCAACCCTTATCCCGGAAAGCTAGGCGTCGTCGAACCCGGCGCTCACGCCGACCTGCTGGTGGTGGCCGGCGATCCGTTGCAGGACATCAGCCTGCTCGCCGCGCCGGACAAGAACCTCGTCGTCATCATGAAGGCCGGAAAGATCCACAAGGATGCGCGCGCCTCCGCGTAGGCAGCCGACCGAGGCCGTCTCCTGCGCGATCGAGGCCGTTCTCCTACGGTCCGCTAAGGGGTCGCGAGCGGTCCTTGCCTTCAGGGCGCGAACACGACCTTGGCGGACGATGCCCAGGTCGGACCTTCGCAAGGTAAGTTGAGGGGTGGATTGCGGACATAGAGCCTGCCGCGCTTCAGCGCTTGTAGCTCACCCCGGCGAGTTGAATTTTCGTTCCATCTGGATCGCGAAGGTAGAGCTGATTTTCGAACTCTACAGTCGGCCGCGTGTCGGGCATTTTCGCCTTCAGCTCACCGAGAAGGGTCTTCGGCTCGTATTCATCGATCCCAAGACAGACATGATCGATTCCGATGCGCTGCTTGCTTTCCCAAGGCGCGTATAAGCCGAGGAAGCCGTTCTCTAGCTGCAAGTCGCAGAAACCATCGCCTTCATCCCTGACCGACAGCCCCAGGAGACGTTGGTAAAAGGCCTTCGACCGACCGACATCCGTTGTCGTAAGCGTGACATGATTGAGGGTTCGGCCGCGCACCATCGGACCGGCAGCCTGGGCGACCCCCGGGGCGACGACCGCAGCCGCGGACATGGCTGCGACGCCCTCGATGAGGCTGCGTCGGCTGATCTTGCTCTTTTCGTAGAGCGCAAGCAGGCGGTCGATCTCTTCTTTCATTGGCTCCCCCGGAGCTAGACCGCAGGCGCACAGCCGCGCGCCGCGGCACATCGTCAGCCGATACGGTATGGGTGCCCCTGAACGTCCGCAATGGGGTCGCGAGCGGTCTTTGGCTCTGGGCCAGGAACGCGACCTTCGAGCGCCAGTCGGAGGAGCGGACCGTCGGGACGCCCGCACACGCCGAGGTAGATGCCGAATGAGCGATGTTCCAGTGATCTTCACAATGTGGCTTGGCGTCTTCGCTGTGGGGATCGCCTGGGCCTTTCTTGCTGCACGTGGGCTGCTTCTTCGGAAGTGGAAGGTGCTCACCCTCGGGGGCTGCGCTTCTGTGGCGATTATCTTCAGCACCATTTCTGCGCTCGGGCTCGGGCATCGCCTGTTTGGATGGATGGTGACTAAGCCGTAGCCCCGACTAGCGGGCACGTCCCAAATCGGTCGGGCGCGGTCATTGACGTCGCGCCATGAAGCGGAGTTTGAGCGCAACCGCGGACAAGCGGATGTCGCCACGGTTGGCTCGGGGTGGTTAGGGGAGCTTCCTTGACGGCCAACGTCTGTGGGCGCGACCAAGAACAAGGTAGGCACCGACCGCCAGGACCCCATAGGCGAGCCAGCCGAAGATGGAGATGGGTGACAGCCAGACAGCAGCAACCTCGAGAATATGTATGCCGCTAGCGAGCAGCACCTGCTCAATGACCCAGTAGATCGCGAAACCGAGCGCCAGCGCTCCCATCGTCGCCGCGGGGGTCGGCACGCCGCTATCGCCGACCGGGCTATCGACCATTTCGAGCGAGCCCTCTCGCGAGGTTTCGATCTCCAGACCGCCGGTCGCCGAGAGGAGGTGGTCTCCGGCCAACGCGACGACCTGCGGCCCAGCCCAATTCGAGGTCACGAGCTCGGCGACTTTGATCTGCCCGCCGCCAAGACCGACGCCCGGTAAGGCCAATTCGCCGTTCGGAAAGCGCAGGCTCGACAAATTCAAGCCGATGGTCGTCGAGGTGATGAACTGCAACGACGAGAGCGGGACCTGTGCTGCCGCCTGTAGCGTCCCGATCAGCGCGTCGATGGCGGCCTCGACATCGGCAGCGCTGTAGCTGGCCGCTGTTACGGTCGGACAACCATAGGTGATCGACGCAGCGCAACGAGAATGCGCCAAGCGCCTCAAAGGGCCCGACGGTCCAGCGGTAGCGCCCCCTGACAAAATACTCGGCCCAATTGTCGGCTGTCGAACTGTCAGGCTTCACTTTGGGTGGCAGGGTTACGGTTCGATTGCGCTTGTCGACATAGGGGTGTCGGCTATGAGCGACTACAGGCTCTATCTTCTCGACGCGACGGGCCACATCCGCGACTTTGCGGAATACGTCGCTTGCTCCGACAGCGAGGCCTTGAAGCAAGCGGAGCAGTTGAGGGCCACAGGCCCAGCAGAACTGTGGCAACGAGCGCGCCGCCTCAAGGTGTTTGCCGACGACACCGCCGAGTGATGGGGACGGCTTTCCTTCAGGTTTCATGGACGCCCGCCAGGCGCGACGGGAGGTGTGTCATCGAGGCGGGTGTCTGAGAAACCTGGAAGTCTGACCCGCGGGATGGCGACGCGGCTTATGGGGATTTGAGTTGTGCGGTGGGGCCATCGGTGGGCTGGCGATCCGTTGCAGCGCCGCAGAGGCGGTGCGGATCGGCGGATATATCTGGTCTTCGGCGGTGGCGGCGCGCCGGAGGCTCGGCCTTCCGCGTCGTGGACCCCATGGATCTGGGGCTTGGCGCAAGCGCCAGCACAGCCGGCGTCGGGCGGGCGCTGCAGATCGGCTGTGTACGTTGAGGCGGTCGATGACGGTCATGAGCTGTCGATCCGGAACGCCGGCGGCGGCGCGGTCCGTGGCCAGTCCCCGCGCTCGAAGATCTCGATGAGACGCATGCGGCCGCGGCAGCGGGACAGGGGTTTGCTGACCCCTCAGGAGCTTCTGGCTCGGCGCTGGTGTCGGGAGCCGGTGGCGGTGGCGGCGGCGCCGGAAGCAGCGCGCGGGCCTTGGCGAGGTTGGCGGCGAGCTGGTCCGGGAACAGGCGTCGGAACAGCCGGGAAAGCACCCGCACCGGCAGGAAGAACCGCGGGCGGCAAGCGATCCAGCGCGCGCCGTCCGGGGAGAGGCCGCCGCCGGGGACGATGCAGTGGACGTGCGGATGGCGAAGCAGTGCCTCATGGTGTGCAGGCTGACCGGCTTCGTAATCCCAGCGCTTCTGACCGCCTCGTGAAAGGCGCGGTTGAGCGAGCGGGGGGTGACCGGGTCGAAGGGCGTCAGGCGGTTGGGAAACAGCCACACCGGCGGGCGCGCCACCTTCCACCAGTTACGCAAGACGGCCGGGAGATGCGGCGAGAGCAGCGCGTCGCGGTCCTAACCGCCCCCGGGATAGCCGCACCGCCTCGCGGGCGAGTTGCCAACTGACGAACCGGGTCGCGTTGAATACGACACTGTTGTTCTGGACCATCGAGACCATGCCGGTCACGGGGGTCGGGCTTGCGTGCGTGTTTTGGGTCTGCAAGACCGCCCAGCGCCAGAGCCTGCTGTCGTCCCATGATCCGCGGGGCCGCCCTGGGCATCCTAGGGCCGACCCCGATCCGTGCTTCCAGACTTCACAATGTCGGGGACGGGGTCGATCACGGTCCCTCACGACGGCTGTCCGGCCCCTCGGGCGAGAGCGGCGTCAATGTCCGGATCGGAGCCGTGCGCGAAGCGGTCGAAGGCGTCTCAACCAGAACGCTCAACATTGTCGCCCAGGTTCTTCCCGTTAATCGCTTGGCCGAGATAGTCGGCGACGTCACCGGCGTTCGGTCCGACCGCCGCGACGGCGTCGCGAAGTTCCTGATCGGTCAGGCCCCACGTTCCCGCCCAATACAAGACGTCGCGTTTCACATCGAGGCGGATAGTATCCCGGCGGGATCGCTCTATCCTCGGTGGCTCGAATGACGTTCGGTCGTTCAAGACAAAATCCCCTGCGATCCTTCACGCCCACAGAACCTTCCTCCCTCGCGTATATGGACAGATAGCGCCCGCTGGTTCACCAGCAGCTCACGACGGACCATCACGCGCGCGCGGTCCAGAGGCGGGCGAGCTATGCAGCAGATGGTTCTGGCAAATCGACGCTAACAGGCCGGTAGATCAACCGACCGGCTTAGTGAACACCTGACCCTGCCTGCCAAGGGGGGAGCAATCCCTGCCGGGAACGCCGCATTGACGACCTCGCACGCCGCCGCGACGTCGCTGGCGCGGGTGTCGACGAGCGTCTCGACGCGTCGCTCGAACGCCGCCTCCCGGTCGGCGAGAGCTTGCTCCCGCTGGCGAAGGTCTCGCGCCCAGCGGCGAAGTGCGAGTTCGGTTAGGCCCGGTCTGCGGTGATCCATCGCGGGTATCCTGGGCTATCGCCGGAGCGCCGCCGGAGCCGGCCGGGAGAGGTCCGGGACGGTGGCGCAAGACGAGCCGACAATTCGCGGTCACTGACGGAAAACGTCGGGCGACCGGTGTCGCAGGGACGATCTGCCGGCTCGCGATCACCCCCCGACGTCTCCAGCCTGTCGCCCGATCACGCTCGCCTCCGAGCCCGGGCGACCAACGCCTCGATCGTGGTCTTGCGTAGGCGGGCAAGAAGAGAGCGCCTCTGACGGGGGGCAGGAGGCGCTCTCAGACAGTCGAAATTGCAAGGAGAGGGGAATGACCCTTGCATCCTGATATCTGATCTCAGGTTCCGGCTGATGTCCCCCCGGGAAAACCCTGAGAACTTGCAAGGGCGCTACTTCGCTAATGCAACGCTGCGCCCCGTCCAGTTCCGCCCCCCCGCCTCGAGGACAGCCACGCAGCAGTTTGGCGAGTTCAGGGCCGGGGCGGGGTGAGCGACAGCGGATTGCCGTGGGGGCTCGTACCGTTCCAGAAGGCGCCATAGACGGACGTCACCGTGGTGGCGCCGCGAAGCGGCCCGAAGCTGAAGCTTGTCATCCCGGTGCTAGCGGAGCCGGTGAACCGTTGCCCTTGTTGCGGCCGCTCCGATGCCAGGAAACTGTCACTAAGCTCGCTGGGCGCCGGCAACGCGCTGGACACCGGCGCTGTCTGCGAGTGCAGGTGCTGGGCGACGTCGGGCCGCAGCGGCCCGGCCTGGACGGTGAGGGCGAGACAGGGCGTCGCGCCGAACCCGCTAAGACCCAATACAACGGCGCAAGCACCGAACCGCATCGGCTGCTCCTCTAGACCTGGGGGTGACGGTAGGCCACCGCGGGACAGCGTCAAGCGGCAAGGGCCTGGAAGGCAAGAGCGATGAGGGCGGAGTTGGCGGACCCCAGAACCCGGTTCAAGTGGGAGTGCAGTCGAGACCCTGGTGAAAGCAACTACAACCTGGCTAGGATGACGGACGCACTTGGGTTGCGGTCTTCAAGGCCTGCCTGACGCGGCTGAAGTAATTCACTGGCGGACCTCGCCCTGTATTACCTGGTTCTTCGGTGAGCGGGGCCGGCGTCCCCTGTGCGCAACGGCACGCCGGGTTCCGCTTCCACCCCGCCGACGCGAGGGCCGCTCGTCGAAGGCCTTATTTCGGAGGCGTAGGCCTCTCAAGCGCCGGGTGTAAGGGATAACCCTGGGGCTGGTCCGGGGCCGTGAGGCCGTCCCCAGAACCTGGGCAGCCAGGCCAAGCTTGCGACAGCGCCTCTGCAACCAGGACGCTACCGAGCAGGTGCCGCTCTTCCGGGTGATCGTTCAGGAACTTGACCACCACGTCTTTGACCTGCCCCGACGTGGAGTTCACCGGGGTGCAATAAGGAAGAGTTCGGCTGGTCCCAACGATGGCGGATAGCTGCCCGTCGGTAACCCCGACGACATAGGCGATGCAAAGGTTGTCATCGCGGCGACAGAGATCGAGCAGCGTGTTGCCATCGTAGTAGCCCTTCACGGTAAGGCTCTCACCCGGCCGACGGGGCGGGGAAATCCAGTTATGCGCCGGCTGCTTGGCCGGAGAA
>NZ_DASXNL010000104.1:0-5627 GCF_036495085.1 Phenylobacterium sp.
GAACTCGCAGGCGAGCCCGCCCCCTTGCGCCACTACTTCGCCGTCGGTCACGAGGACCGCGCCAAGTCGGAGTGGACAGCCATCGACCGCGCAGGGCTCAGCGGCCGCATCGCCTCTAGTCCGACCGGTGGCCAGGAGCCCGTCGAGGCGATCCGTGTGCTCACTCCGGCGCGCATGAAGGACCTTGGCCTTGCTCCGGGGGAAGTCCGCGAACTTGGCTGGCGCCACCCCCGCCGCTGGCTCTCAGGCTAAGCTGGCCTCGTTCCGGCCAAGGCCGGCCTGGGGGCTGCCTTGCGCTCGCACCGTCTCGGGCAGGGCAAACTGCGCTCAGTCGAAGCCGCCGCTTAATTCGCGCCCCACGACCGGCGCCTTCGAATTTTTGCCGCGAACGGCCTAGCCGGCCGTCACCCGCAGCGCGCCGCCGCTGGATGCGGCGCATGACGCCTGCGGACCGAGTGGGCCGATGAGTAGGACGGGCGCTCCAGTGGCGCCCTTGGCCTGGCAATCCATGCGCCCGGCGCCCGTCAAGGGCGCGCTCACGAACCGGCGCGCCTGGGCGATGTCCTGCGGCCGCATTGACGTGGCGAGCGCCGCAAGGGCCCGTTCGGCCTCGCCTCGCGTGGCTGGATCGGCGGCGTCATTCGACGCAGCGAGCGCCGTCCACACGTAGGCGCCTACCGCGTCCTTCGGCGCCACCCGACCCTGCGCATAGATCTGGCCAAGTCGCAGTTGAGCGTCCGCCCGGCCTTGTTCTGCCTCGCGGCGAAGCTCGGACATGGCGAGCTGGGCAGGCGTGGGATCGGCGACCGTCCACTCGAGCCCAGGCGGCCGGACGGGCGCGCCTTTTGAATCCGTGGGGATCTCCAAATGAAGATGCGCCCCCTGCCCGCCATGGGCGCCCTCGGCGAGGATCCTGAACGGGGCGCCGGCGCGGCGCAGCTTTTCAGCTGCCGCGGCAGGGCTGAGGCCGTTGACCACAAGGTCGTAGGCGCCGGCATCCCCCGGCCGGCCCATCGAATGATGTGAAAGGACCCCGGGCGGAACCGTCTGCGCGCCCTGCGCGCGAAGCTCGTTCTCTCGCTCCGGCGTGCGATAGCCGCCGGTCTCGCGCCAGTTCTGGACGCCGAAGACGGAATCCATGGTGGCATGGACGCGCTCGCGGGTGTTTTCTTCAGCTCGCGCACCCACCGCGACAGCCAAGGCGATCGTCGCGACCAACGTGGCCCTGATCCTCACAGCCCCTCCGTGGCGCCGCCAGCAGAAGTGTGCAGCTTAGGCTGACCTGGACCTGCGGGGAAGCTATCGGCGGCACACCCTAGCGCGTCCATTGCGCCAGCCAGTCGGCCAGCGCTTGGGGGGTCATATGACGGGCGTCCTCCAAGGCCGAAACGTGACCGCCATCAAGGAGCTTGTCGGTGTGGGGGTCTACGATCAGCAGGGCCGGGACGCCTTCGAGGCGTTCGGTGATGCCATAGTGAGCCGGAATCTGCAGGTTCTTGTCGAAGCGCCCGACATCGACAAGGACGGTCTCGTAATGGCGCTCGACGAAGGGCTTCAGATCAGGGCGGTCCATGGTGGCGGTGAGGATCCGGCAATCACCGCACCAGTTGCCGCCGAGGTCGATCAGCAAAAGCTTGCCCGAGGCTTTGGCGCGGGCCTTGGCCCGGGCCACCTGCCTGTCGGCGTTGGCCGTCTCGTCGTACGGATAGGGCAATGGCGTCTGGAGCTCGGCGAAGCTCTCAATGCCAATCTTCGGCGCAGGCGCCCACGCGGCGATGGCGGGGGCTGCGAGGAGGAACATCGCAAGAGTTGGGGCAGTTCGGCGGATCATCGGGTCTTCCGGTTAGGGACGTCGGGGCTAGTGATCAGCGGTTGGAAAAAATGTCGCGTCAGAATTCCAAGTCAGGCTATCCGGAAATCTTCGTGCACGATCCACCGTCTTCCTGTCCGGCCGCGTTGAGCCGTCCGACGACTCCCGCCATGATGTCGCCTGACCGGGCCATCGGGATCGGAGGGGCATGTCGGGGCTGACTGAGGGCAACCCAGTCGACTGGCCGCTGCGCGAGCTGTTCGACGGCTCGCGCGACGGGGTGTTCGTGTCCGATCCGCGCGGCTTTTATACCTACGTCAATCCGGCGGGCGCGGCGCTGCTGGGCTACGGGCGCGACGAGCTTCTCGGGCGCTCCGTCGTCGAGGTGATCCACGCTGATGAGATCCCCCGCGTGGAAGCCTGGCGCACTTCCCAGCCGGCGAACCCGCGGCGGGGCGATTGGCGGCTCAAGCGTCGAGACGACAGCTGGATCGATGTCGAGATCAGCGCCCACGTCCTGGCTGACGGCCGATGGTTCGGCATGGTTCGCGACGTCTCCGAACGGCGTGAGAGCGAAGAGCGGTTGAAGCTCCTGGCGCGCGAGGTCGATCATCGGGCGAACAACCTGCTGGCGGTGGTGCAGGGCGCGATCTCCCTGTCCACCGCCGAGACGCCGGCCGCCCTGAAGGAAGTCCTGCTCGGCCGCGTCTCGGCGCTCGCCCGCGCGCACCAGTTGCTGGCCGGGGGCCGCTGGACTGGGGCGGACCTGAGGCGACTTGTCGAAGAGGAACTTCGCGCATTCGCCAGCGCAGGCGACGCGCGGGTGAGCATAGAGGGAGAAGCTTTCGCCCTTTCGCCGGCGACCGCGCAAGGGGTGGCGATGGCGATGCACGAACTGGCCACCAACGCCGTCAAGCACGGCGCGCTGTCGACGCTGGAGGGGCGTGTCGCGGTGTCCTGGACCCAAGTCACCGATATTTCACCGGCGGTGATCACCTGGCGGGAGATGGGTGGGCCGAGGGTGCGCGAACCGGCGCGGCGTGGATTGGGCATGAGCGTGCTTGAGCGAGCTCTGTGGGGCGCTGCAGGCGGGCGCACGCAGCTAATCTGGGCGCCGGACGGCCTCGTCTGCGAGCTCTGGCTCGGGCGGCCCCCAGTGACGATGCAGTGACGCCGGTCACCACCCTGCGAGCGCAATTGAAGCATTCGTATAGCAGGGTTAGGTTAGCATTGTTTTTTACGGTCACTGACACGGGGGCAAGCATGCGCAAGATCTCCTCCACGGCCGTCGCCATCGGCCTTACCGCCGTCCTCGCCGCCCAGCCGGCGTTTGCCCAGTACGGAATGGACAAGAAGGGGCCGAAGAACGCGGCCACGCCGGAGCTGCCGCAGTGCGCGCAGCCGCTGGGCCGCGCAGCGATCCGCGAGCCGCAACGGGATTGGTGGACGGGTCTGGGCCTCTCCAATCCGGAAACCCTCATCAAACTCTTCGCCTCGCGCTCCAACTGCCTGCGGATCGTCGACCGCAACGGCGGGCTTGCGATGCGCAATGAGGAGGCGGCGCTCGGCGCCTCGGGTGACCTGCGCCGGGGTTCCAACATCGGCAAGGGCCAGGTGGCGGGAGCCGATTTCTTCATCGTGCCGGACCTGGCGAACAGCAACAGCAACTCCGGCGGCAACAACATCGGCGCCGTGGCCGGCGCCTTTGGCTCACGGCTCGGCGGGCTCGGAGCCCTGGCCGGCAGCATCCACACGAAGAAGTCGGAGGCCCAGGCGCTCATCACGCTGGTCGATGCGCGCACCACCGAGCAGCTCTACGTCGCCGAGGGGGTCTCGCAGAAGACCGACGTCTCGTTCGGCGCAGGCGGCGGCGGCTATGGCTGGAGCGGCTTTGCCGCGGCCGCCGGCGGCGGCTATGCCAACACCGACATCGGCAAGGTTGTCACCGCGGCCTACTTCAACGCCTTCATCGACCTGATCGGCTACATGCAGCGCGGTGCGCCCACCGGGCAACAGGCGAGCCAGGCTGCCGGCGTCCAGGCCTATGCGGTCAAGCAGCCGGTCGTACTGCGCAAGTCCCCCTCGCCGCAGGCGCAGATGGTGCGCACCTTCAACCCCGGCGACATGGTCTATCCCACTGGCCAGAAGAACGGAATCTGGTGGGAAGTCGACGACGAGAACGGCAACCGCGGCTGGATCTCCTCGGCGATGATCAGCACGCACTAGGCAGGCCCGGCGCGTCGCGTCAGCGGACAACGTGCGCACCGGGGGTTGCGGGTTGAGGTCGAATACGGCTTTGACCTCAGACCGCTTAGCTAGCCGCGCCTGATGGCAAGAGCAGCCATAGAGAAAACGGAAACCCGATACTCGCGCGAGCGACAAATCGCGGGCCAAGCGTTGGCCCGCCCTTTTCCGGTGGCTGCGAACGTCCGCGGCGCAAATGTCGAGTATCAGACGCTCGGCGGGACTCGACGCGACGGCTTGAAACCTAAGCTTTGAATCGGCGTTTCGAGTTCCCGATGCAAAGGCTCCTGTCCACGACACAGAACCGACTGCTCGACTCGCTCCCCCGCGACGATTTCGGGCTGGTTGCGCCGCACCTCGCGCTGGTCGACCTCGAGAAGGGTCGACTGCTTTACGACCCGGGCGACCCGGTCGATGTCATTTATTTTCCGCACGACGGCGTCATCTCGCTGATGACCTTGATGGAGGACGGCGCGGCCATCGAGAGCGCCACCATTGGCCTGGAGGGCGCACTTGGCCTGATGGCCGCTGTTGCTCCGCGCCAATCGCTTTCGCGCGCCATCGTCCAGACCCCGACGCGCGCCGCTCGCATCGGCGTGGCCCAGATGCACGAAGCCTGGACGAGAAGCCCACGCATCCGAGACCTCGTCGACCGCCACACCGAGGCGCTGTTTGGTCACGCAATCCAGTCGGTGGCCTGCAACGCGCTGCACTCCGTCGAGGCCCGGTTCTGCCGCTGGTTGCTGGCCTGCCACGACCGCATCTCCAGCGACACCCTGGCCCTTACGCAGGAATTTCTGGCCGACATGCTGGGAGTCCAACGCACAACGGTGACGGCGGTCGCCAGGACGCTGCAGGCGCGCGGCGCGATCCGCTATCGCCGTGGGGTCGTTGATATCGTCGACCGCGATGTGCTCGAGCAGCTCAGCTGCGAATGCTACGGTGTTATTCGCAGGACCTACCAGCGGCTTCTCCCAGAAGGTTAGCCCGAGCCTGGGCTCTGCGTGACGCCAAGGACCCTTGCGCGGCCACGGAAATCCCCCTTTCTTCGGGCACGCGCAGGATTGAAACCTCCCATTTCATCGAGTCCCTCGCGAGAAACCCCGTCCTTCCGGGCGGGGAGGTAAGCGATTTCGGCCGGCGGCCGCTTCTCCGGGGTTGAACAGCACGGTGACGCCTGTAGATTCGAGGCGATGATCCATCGCGGCTTCCGCTACAAATCGGCCCCGAGCTGCGGGCAGGAGGGGCGGTTCCGGCAGTTCGCGGGGGTCTGCCGCCTGATCTACAATCTCGCCCTCGAACAACGCCGCGACTGGGGGCGCCGGTTCGAGCGGCAGACCGGATCGAAACTCAACTACGTCGCCCAGGCCGGCGAGCTGACCGCCCTGCGGGCTGACTACGACTGGATCGCCGCCGTCTCGCAGACCTGCCGACAGCAGGCCCTGCGCGATCTCGACAAGGCCTACGGCAACTTCTTCGCCGGGCGCGCCGGCTATCCGTCGCCGCGCAAGAAGGGCGCGGGCGACAGCTTCCGCTTCCAGGGCCGCGAGGTCGAGATCCGGCGGCTGAACGC
>NZ_DASXNL010000105.1:0-3740 GCF_036495085.1 Phenylobacterium sp.
TTCATCTCGGCCGCGTCGTTCCAGGAGACCACCCGCGTGCTCACCGAGGCCTCCGTCCAGGGCAAGATCGACACCCTGGAAGGGCTGAAGGAGAACGTGATCGTGGGCCGCCTGATCCCGGCGGGCACGGGCTCTTACCTGCGCAACCTTCAGCGCATCGCTGCAAAGCGCGACGAGGCGCTGACCGCCAGCCGCGAAGAGGCCATGGAGCCGCTTCCGGACGTGATCGCGGCTGATGCGGAAGCCGAGAAGGTCGAGTCCTAAAGGCTTCCAGCCTAAGCGTACCGAACGGCCCGGGAGCGATCCCGGGCCGTTTTGGTTTGCGCGAAGACGATCAACCTCGACCGCCGCCTCCCGAGCGCCGAGGCTCTAGAACGGCACCTTGGCGACGGGCTTGTCGTTGCCGGTCCCCTTGGCGATGTCTTCGGCGCTGGCGCCGGTCCCGCCGAGGGTGGCGCTCGGCACGCTGTTGCCGTGCTTGTACTTGTAGTCGGCTTCCCGCTGCGCAGCCGTTGCGTCGAGCGCGCGCTGCTTATCGGCGGCAAGGCCGAGACCGAGGAACGGCGCCGTCTTGGCGCCTTTGCCGAACTTCTCGTCGCAGAGGTCGCGCTCGGCGCCGTTCAGCCCAACGGCCTCCCGGTTGGCGCAGCCAACCTCGCTATGCCGAAGCGCGGTCCTCACGTCGCCCTTGGGGCCCTCCGGCTGCGGCGCGGGATGAAGCGCGGGTGGCGCGCGCGACGGCTGGGCCGGTGGGGCAGGGGCCGGCGTGGGCGGGGCGATTGGCGCAGTCGGCGCTTCGGGCGGAATGAAGCGCTGCGGCCGGCGGTGCAGACGGATCGGGTTGATCGGGGCCGGCCGGCCGGTGGCCGGAGGCGGTGTCTTCGGCAGGATCAGGATCGGGATGATCGGCGACGGCGGACCGAGATCTTCCGGCGGCATCATCAGTATCGGCCGCTGAGCGGCCACGATGAGGATCACCGCCAGGTGCGCGGTAATTGAGGCCGCGACGGCCCAGATCGTTCGGCGTCGCTTGGCCGCCATCATCCTCGCAGTCGTCCCTGTTCAGCTTGATCCTAGAGGTAAGCGCCGCGGCGGCGATTTCGTGGCGGCGCACCCGTGGTCCTAAGGGATCGGAATGTCGACCTCCGGCGTCAACGGCCCCTTGGGCGGCTCGATGTAACAGGGGCCCAGCTTTAAAGCATTCGGAAGGTCGTTGGGCTTCTTCCCTGCGCCGAATTGTACCCGGCACCCGACGGCCGGGCCATGGCCGTTGGCGCCTCGTGCGTCAGGGAGCCCAAAGGCCCTATCCATCTGAGCTGGCCCAAAGCCGCCCTCGAGCGCTGGATGGACCGGTTGAGGATCCGGCTTCTTCGCCTCGGCGACGGCGTCGTAGTAGGCGCGGACGCGAGGTTCGATCGCGGCCGGCAGGTAGGGGGCTGAGGCCATGGCGCGCCCGAGCCGTTCGTCGCAGCGTTCCCGCTCCGTGCGGCTCATCCCGACCAGGCCGGCGTTGGCGCAACCTGCCGCCCCATGGCGCAGCGCAAGGCTGAGGTCCGGGCCGCCCGATGCGCCCGGCGCCTGTCCTGCGGGGCCCGAGGCGGGCGCCGCCGCCCGCTCGGCAGGCTTGGTCGGTGTGGGGGCGGCGGGCAGCGGCGCCACGGGGAGGGCGCCTTTGATGGGGCGCTGGGGGCGGCGATGCAGGCGAAGCTCGCCCGGCTGCGGTGGCCCACCCGCGGTCCGGGCCGGCGCTCTCGGAAGGAGCAGGATCGGGATAACGGCCTGCGGCGGCCCAGCGAACTCGGCGGGGGGGAGGGGCAGCATCGGCTTTTGCAGAAGCGCCACGACCAGCACGGCCAGATGCGCGATGGCTGAAGCTGCGATAGCCCAGGAGGTTCGGCGCCGCCTCGCCGTCGGCATTGAGTGTCAGCGCCCCTGCCAGCTTTGCCGTAAGGGGCGGTTGATCCGCGGCAATTTCGTGGCGTGACGCGTACGGGTGCGCCGTGCGGTTGACGGGGCCCTGCAAACGTTGACGGGCGGGCGCTTCCCGACTATGTAGCGCGCTCTTTCGAGGCCGGGATTCGTCCCTGTCCCGATGAACCTCTTCCGTCGGCACGCACGATAGTCGCGTTCCGGCGGGTTTTTGCGTTCAGCGGGCGGTTTCGGAAACCCGATAACCAGGACCTTAACTGAGGCGCTTCGGCCAAACGGCACACGCCTCCACGCAAGCGAGATTAGATGCCCACAGTCAACCAGCTCATCCGCAAGCCGCGGCAAGACAAGCCGTCGCGGAACAAGGTCCCGGCCCTGAAGGGCTGCCCGCAGCGCCGCGGCGTCTGCACCCGGGTCTATACGACGACCCCGAAGAAGCCGAACTCCGCCCTGCGGAAGGTCGCCAAGGTGCGCCTGACCACGGGCATCGAGGCGGTGTGCTACATTCCCGGCGAAGGCCACAACCTCCAGGAGCACTCGGTGGTGCTGATCCGCGGCGGCCGTGTGAAGGACCTTCCCGGCGTCCGCTATCACATCCTGCGCGGCGTGCTCGACACGCAAGGCGTCAAGGATCGCCGCCAGCGCCGTTCGCTCTACGGCGCCAAGCGTCCGAAGTAAGGAAGAAGAAGTATGTCCCGCCGCCGTCGCGCCGAGAAACGCCAAGTCCTGCCGGACCCGAAGTTCGGGGACCTGATCGTCACCAAGTTCATGAACTACGTGATGTACGAAGGTAAGAAGGCTGTCGCCGAGAACATCCTCTACGGCGCCTTCGATATCCTGGAGGCCAAGCGCAAGGACCAGGGTCCCCTGGAAACCTTCCACTCGGCTCTCGAGAACGTCTCGCCCGCCATCGAAGTGAAGTCCCGCCGGGTCGGCGGCGCCACCTACCAGGTGCCGATGGAAGTCCGTCCCGACCGCCGCCGCGCGCTGGCGATCCGCTGGATCGTCACAGCCGCCCGCAACCGGGGTGAAAACACCATGACCGAAAAGCTGGCTGGCGAGTTGCTCGATGCTTCTTCCAACCGCGGCGCCGCGGTGAAGAAGCGCGAGGACACCCACAAGATGGCCGAGGCCAACCGGGCGTTCTCGCACTACCGCTGGTAAGCCCACATAGACTGAGCTTTCCGGCGCGGGCGGTTTGAGCTAAACCGCCCGCGCCGTTCGTTCAGGCCCCTACGAACCGCCTATTTCCCAGAGCTATTGTCATGCCCCGCGCTCACAAAATCGAAGACTACCGCAACTTCGGAATCATGGCCCACATCGATGCGGGCAAGACGACGACGACGGAGCGGATTCTCTATTACACGGGCAAGAGCCATAAGATCGGCGAGGTCCACGACGGCGCGGCCACCATGGACTGGATGGAGCAGGAGCAGGAGCGCGGCATCACCATCACGTCAGCCGCGACGACCGCAATCTGGAACGGCAAGCGCCTGAACATCATCGACACGCCCGGGCACGTCGATTTCACCATCGAGGTGGAGCGTTCGCTGCGCGTGCTGGACGGCGCCGTCGCCGTGCTCGACGGCAATCAGGGCGTCGAACCCCAGACCGAAACCGTCTGGCGCCAGGCCGACCGCTACAACGTCCCGCGGATCGTGTTCGTCAATAAGATGGACAAGATCGGCGCCGACTTCGAAATGTGCCTGCGCACCATCCGCGAACGCCTGGGCGTCAAGGCCGTGCCGATCCAGCTGCCGATCGGCTCAGAAGCGAGCCTGAAGGGCATCGTCGACCTGGTCCGCATGAAA
>NZ_DASXNL010000106.1:0-60313 GCF_036495085.1 Phenylobacterium sp.
ACGGCGGCATAACCGAACTCGCCGACTTTGCGCCGGATGCGTCAACCTTCAAGGCCACACCCGTTCCGGAACCGGCGAGCTGGGCCCTGATGATGGGGGGCTTTGGCCTGATCGGCGGAGCACTTCGCCGCAGGGCGCGTCTCCACAGCCGCCCGGCTTAGAAGCCAGGGAGCACAACGACAATTTCGTCATTTAGAAAAACAAAGGTCCGCGACCATCGTTAGGCCAGCAGAGAATGCTTTGGTCAATCCAGCCAGCGTGGTGAGCCACGGGCCGTCCGGGGTCGTTCCGGCGATCGATTTCGAGCTTGGCGGCAACGCGAAGCTGAACCGCGGCGGCGTCGCATGGTCGATCTTCGATGTCGCTGGCGGCGCAAGCCGGACAAGGGCCGTGCTGCTAGAGGCGAACTGGGCGGCGACGAACAGGCCGCTGAAAGCGGGTTCAAGCCGGCAAATCGTTGCCGGCGCGACATCCTGATCGGCCAGTCCTAGGTGAGGACGCCGGCGATCAGTTTGAGCACCTCGTCGAAAGGCAGCACCAAGAACGCGAGCGGCAGCCCGGGGAGGCAGCTGATCAGCGCCGTCTGTATGAACTGCGCCCGACTCACCGGGAAGACGGTCATTTGTCGAACCACCAGAAAACTAGAGCCGAGATCAACGAGTGAGGAGGCGTCCGGATTGCCGAGTATAATCTCTTCCGGTTGCTTCTTCCCCTGAATCCATTTGTCGTGGAACATCTGGTTATGCTGCTGGACGAGGATTCCGTAGCTCCTCAAAGCCTCGTGCTTGGCCAAGGTCAAAGGCCGAACGAACAACAGCAGGGGACTATAGGTCGCCACTTCCACGAACAGCACATAGGCCACCAGCACCGGGATCATGGTCTTCGCCGCCACGAGGTCGAAGCCCTCGAAGACGGCCCGGAACGCCAATTCAGCGCTGAGGGCGCAGCCCACGGCGAAGGGGATGATCACGGTGGTGACATGAGCGGTCCCCAGGAATCCCAGACCTGCGGACATGTCGGTGTGGGTGGGCAGCAGGTTGAGGTGAAGCCGTGAGACGTCCCAGAGGAACAAGGTCCAAATAATCAGGCGCCAGAACAGGCGGATGAAGAACAACTGCAACAAAGGCAGCGCGACGTAAAAATACCACAGCCCAGCCGGAGTCCGGTGTTCAATACCGTTGACCACCGTGGTCCCCCAATCCGCCTCATGTAGTCCAGCCAATTGCTCAACGTTCAGCGACCTGGCGAAGAAGATCACGACGGCGAAAATGAAAAGCTCCGGTAGTAGAGCCTCACGCCTTGTCCGGACCCGTTCAGCGGCGGCCGCGAATTCCGGATAGTCCTCCGGGCCAACGATCCCGCCGTTGATGAAGCGAAGGGCGGCGTTGCGCAGGCGCGGGCCGACCACGCTCTCAGCGGCGATGATCAGCGGAACGGCGAGAAAAAACCGTGCATACGAGTCGAAGTCCCACAGAAAACTCGTCCTCGGCGTGGGTCCGATCGCCTCGCCATGGAGGGCTGACAGCAGGAGCAGCGGCAGCCAGGTGACGGCGATCGCAGCTATGCTGCGGCGCGCGACGGAGGGTCCGGCGCCCTTGATGACGCCGATCCGCTGCATCAGGCGATAGGTCGGACCACCTTCGAAGAAGGACAGTGCGCTTAAATCCAGGGTCCTGGAGTCGGGCGCGATTGGTTCGTCTTGCACCACGCGAACGCCCTTTGGGTTTCAGACCTGGCCCGACTGGCCACTAGAACGTCATGCTGGCCGAACTGTCGGCAGATGGTTGAGCGTGCGCCGCGACCGACCGGCCGATCGCAGTGGTCTTACACATCGCTGAAGGCGACCACGTCGCCCTTCCGGACCGCGGCCTTCAGTGCGGCATGATCGCGCTCGGTTTGATCGGCGTAGGCGACCCCAAAGGCGCCCATGGCTTCGTCGAACGCGTCCCCTGAGCCCAAGTAGCCGCCGATGGACGCGGCATCGCCCGCCTTGGCGTGCGCGCGAGCCAGAACCCAGCCACAGGCCTTGGCGTAGACCGAGAACAGTTCGCGGTCGAACGTCTCGACCAGCGGCTTGATCTTGGCGTCGCGCAATTGCCGGACATAGTACTGTTTTCCGGTCGCCTCCACCGTCACCCAGCCCAGGAACATGTCCGAGACCGGCTGCATCAGCCGCTGGCCGGCGACGACCCGCTGACCGTGGTGAGGATAGACGCTCTCGCCCGCGTACGGCTCGAGCACCGAGGCTTCCGCTTCCTTGAATTGCAGGAACAGCGGATCGTTCGACGAAGACATCAGGAGCAAGATCCAGCATCGCCGTCCGACGCTGCCGATGCCCACGACCTTGATGGCGGCGTCCACAATCCGATAGCGGTCCAACAGAGCGCGCCGGTCGTCCGTCAGCGTCTCGCGATAGGCGCCGAACGCCTGTTCCATGACCCCTTGGAACCCGGGCTCGCGCGCTTGCTCGGGGTGGAAAATCAACGGCGGGGCGTCGCGGATGGCGACCTGGCCGCCGACCATGCCGGCCAGCTTGGGAAAATCCATTTCCGATCCGTCTCGGGCGCTCGCCTTCTCGATCCGGGCGTTCACTCTCCCCCGCCTTGACGCCGGCACGGCGTTTGCGACGTCTTGAGCGGTGACGCGCGCGTACCAGACCTCGAGCGGGCTCATTTGGGAGAAGTCGCGCATCCGTTTGCGGTAGGTCTGGGCGCAGGTCGCGGCCAGGTCGCGTGCGTTGTCATCAGAGAGACCGTTCGAGCGCGCCGCCAGCACAAACGAAGCCGCCAGGCGTTTGATGTCCCATTCCCACGGCCCAGGGGCGGTCTCGTCGAAATCGTTGATATCGAAGACGATGTTTCGCTCAGGCGTGGCGAAGCCGCCAAAGTTCAGCAGATGACAGTCACCGCAGACCTGCACTCGAATTCCGGTCGCCGGCGTTCGCGCCAAGTCGGCTGCCATGACGCCGGCAGCTCCACGAAAAAAGGTGAACGGTGAGGCCAGCATGCGACCGTATCGGATTGGAATCAGCTCCGGTATCCGACCCGCGTCCGCTGACCGAAGGACATCGATCGGATTCGCCCGGTCCTCCGGCCGTTTCCACTTCCCATGGGATTCGCGTGTGGTCATGGAGCGCAAGGCCCTGCCGGCCTGCGCGCGCTCCTCCGGAGAGCGCTTGCTGTCGGCATTCGCGGACGCTGATGCTGCGGTAGAGATCCTGCTCTCCGCACGCTTCGCCTTGTTCAGGTTTGCGACGGGGGGCGGCGCGTCCAGGACGTCAGGCATCGAGTTTTCTCCACCGACGGGGGCGTCGGCTCGGCGGTCGGTTCCGGCCGCCGTCACCTTCGCCAGCCCTCAAGCTTCAAATGAATTCATGAGCTCCGCCATCCGGGAAACACCTGAGAACCGGCGCTTCGGCCGCCGGTGAGCCGCCAGCCTCGCGCCGGTTGCGAACCACAAGCTGGGCCTGGATCGAACAGGAGTGCGGCCTCCGTACTCCACCCGATGTCACGGCCACGCTACCCCTGGACCATCCATGCTCGACGCACAGCGCCATGGCGGGGGGTAGCTCCCGTTAGGTCGCTGCCGGGCCTGTACCACCCGAAGGCTCTGGTGATACTGGTTCGGCGTTTGGTCCAACGTCAGCGTAAAGCGCTGAAAATGTGGTTCGGCTCAGGCCGGCGGAGGCAGCCAACTCTCCGAACGTGAAGTGGTTGGTCAGGGAATTGCGGAAAAGTTCATCCTCTTTCCTGAGTTGCGATGGTGACAGAAGCACGCCGGCGCCGGCGGACTCTTTTCCTCCGAGCACGCATGCCGTTACAGAACATGAGCGGCAATAGCGCCGATCGTATCAACAACTTCCCCGGGCGGGGTTAAGACGATCGCATCTGGCTCGAGTGTGGCCTGGACCGTTTTGCCTCCTATCATCCGTTGGATGATCGGAGGAGTGAGCACCGTGGCGATCCAGACGCTTGAAATTGGATGATGCTCTCGCGCGTCAGGCTCGTCCGAATCCGCGAGGTCAGCATTACCGGGCAATTTTACAATATATTGTGGTTCCATCAAAGACCAACTCGCTTGGCTCCTGATAGCACAGCCTCACTCAAGCTCGGGTGAGCAACAATCGCAGGGAGCCAACACTTGATTCAGAATATCCGCAAAACTTTGCTCGCCGTCGCGCTGTTCGGGGCGGTCGCCGCGCCGACGGCTTCGTTCGCGTCCGACGGCACCATCAACTTCTCTGGCATGCTCACCGACAACACCTGCAAGCCCAGCGTCAACGGCACGGGCAAAGACGGTCAAGTCAACTTGCCGACAGTGTCGGTCGATGCCCTCGCTAAGAAGGGGGACGTCACCGGCGACACGCACTACCAGATCAAACTGTCCGGTTGCACCGGCGATTTGACTAACGTCGCAGTCTATTATGAGGCGGGTCCGACCGTCGACTATGAGACCGGAAACCTTGTGAACGCCCTCGGCGACGCCACGAATGTCGAAGTTCAACTGCTCAATGCTGCTGACGGCGGGAAGATTGAGCTCGGAGCGGTGGATGCAGCGAGCCAGAACGCGGCGTATATGGAGATCGTGGGCGGTGAGGCGACGCTGGACTACGTCGCGCGATATTACGCCCTGGGCCCGACTGGGCCGGGCTCTGTCGAGACCAGCGTCACGTACTCTCTGATTTACAAATAGACGCCTGTTCGTCGGTCAATCATGGCCGGGGTGCCGCCCCGGCCAGAATTCGCCTTGAGTGGCGGCCTTTAATGGCGAGACAGCGCGCCTCAACTAGATGGTCACCAGAAAAGTTCTGCTCTTAGCCGCGGCGGCCGTATCTGTCTCGGTGGCTTCAGGCACTGCCTGCGCCGGCGTCGTTATTGGCGGCACCCGCGTGATCTATTCGGAAAAGGATCGGGAAGTGACGGTCAAGGTCACCAATCACGGCGATACGCCGTCGCTGGTGCAGGCCTGGATTGACGCAGGCGACCCGAAGGACGGTCCAGACGTCTCCAAGGCGCCGTTCACGCTGGCCCCTCCCCTGTTCCGTCTCGACGCAAACAAGGGCCAGAGCCTGCGTCTGATCTACACGCGCGATCCGCTGCCCCGGGACAGGGAGTCGCTCTTCTGGCTCAACGTGCTGGAGATCCCACCGAAGGCGAAGCTTGAAGAAGGGGCCTCGTCGAATCACATGCAGTTTGCGTTTCGTTCGCGCATCAAGTTCTTCTTCCGCCCGGCGGGCCTGCCGGGCGCGGCCGAAGACGCCCCGGCGAAAATCGCCTGGCGCCTCGTGCGCCAGGCCGATGGACAGTGCGGCGTCGAAGCGACCAATCCTACGCCTTATCACGTGACGCTGACGAAGATCGTCATCAGCGAAGGCGACAGAACCTGGGCGAACGATAGGGGGGCGATGGTCGATCCCCGCGCGGCTGCAGTCTTGAACGCACAGAAAGGCCCGCGCCGTCCAACCGGGCCAACCCAGATCGACTACACATTCCTCAACGACTATGGCGCTGCGGTCTCTGGCACGGCCGGTCTCGGAAGCAGCCAAAATGTCTGCGGCTGAGGCGCCTTTTGGCCGGGCCTTCCCGGCCCTCGGCGCCCACGCGGCGCCGCCGGGATGAGGATCGCGGTGATCTGGCCCGCCTCCAAATTCAGCGGATCGACCGACGCATTCGCCATCCTGGTGGCGGGGGAAACACGCCCGCCTGCCGCTCGGCTCGAAGTCGTCCTCACCGCCGTCCCCGACGGCACGATAGAGGGCAATCATGCATGAGCGTAAGCGGCGCGGCTTGCTGCTTGGCGGCGTGGCGGTCATCAGCCTTGGCGCATCGGTGATCGGAGGACGTACGGCGTCGGTTGCGATTGGGGAGCCGGCGCGACCACCCGGCGTCACGAAGCCTCCGGCGCGGACTTCGGCGGTCGGAACGGTTGCCCAATCTGACGCCTCCATTTCAGACGCAGTCTCCGTTCACCGGGCGGACCCGCTCGCCGAAGCCGCCGATCGCCACGAAGCTTCCCGCGGGGACCTCTCGACTGCGGCTGATCGTTCGGACGCGTCTGAGACTCATTTGGCCGTGGCGGAGAAGACGCTAGTCCATCCCACGGCTCAGCCCGCTCAGTCGGTCCCACTGGCGGACGGCGCAGAAGACGATGCAGGCTCGGCGGCCGCATCCCTGGCAGCCGTCTCGGCCGCCGCGATCGCTCCGACGCCGTCCTTCGCCGCGGCGCCGGGGCCCGCGCTCGCCCCGGAAGGTATCGCCGAACCGCGAACGTCCGCCGCTCCGGTTGTCGCCCTCGGAGACGTCACGCCCCTCAGTGACCGTTCGGGCCTGAAGTCCGACGGCGCTGCGGGCGAGGCGACCCAACCGTACGAACAGCTGACGGAGATGATCAGCACATCCAACGCCGCGCACCCGTGGACGACCTCGACAGAGGGGCTTGCGCAGACGGTGCTCGCACCGGACCAAGCCGCCTCGGTGCAACAGAAAATTGTTGTGGCGGACCTTCAGCCGCTCCCCATCATCCGCGCGCCGGCCGGCCCGACGACGGTCCAGCAGATAGAAGCTGGTGCGCCCGACAAGGCGTCGCGCACGCAGCTCGAACAGTTCGGAGCGGGGGCCGGATTCCTGGCCAGCGCACGATTCCCGGAAGCTGCTTCTGGCGGGGTGTCAGGCGCGCCCGCAGGCCCGCGGCAGGTTCCGGCGACTTTGGCGCACAGCGAAGGCGGCGACGCAGAACCGGCGTCGGAGCTCGAGCTCCATGAGCCGGAATTCGCACGCACCAACCTCGCAGCAGAACCAAGCGATCGGAGCCAAAGCGCCGCAGACTCGATATCCAGCCTGGGCGAGGCGCGCGCCCCGGCAGGCGGAGCCATCCCGAAACCGTCGGCCGATGAAGACATCGCCGCCTCGATCCAACGCATCCACGAGATAGCCGCGGAGGTGCGCAACGGTTTGGATCGGGGTCAGTCCGCCGCCGCCCGCCGGCCAGGCCGGGTCGTCGAGGCGACCATAGCGCCGGCAGCCGAAGAGCCCGCGATTCCAACTCGCCAATTCGCCCTGGCCGACACGACGCGTCAGCCAGCAACGGACCCCGACCGTACTGCGGGTCCCGCGATCGGTGGAAGGCCGTCCTCTCTCGCGTCGTCCTTCCGGGAGACGCCGACGACTTCGGTGGACGCGGATCAGCGCGCGACATTGGCCGCGGATCAGGAGGTGTTACTCGAGGCCGGCTTTACACCGGAGAGGCTCGCGCAAATGTCGCGCAGCGATCTGGCTCGGCAACTCGTGTCAGCCGACGACCGGATCCTTCAGCGGGCGATTCTAAACACCGCATTGCAACTTGCCGGCGTTTCCAGGCGGGAGCGCGCGAACCTTTCCGCGGAGGACATCGCCGAAACCCTATTCCCCGAAGTCATCTCCACAAACCGACTTCCTGCAGCGACGAGCACAGAAGGGGTGGGGACCGAAACCAGCCGCCAGGACATGCAACTCGCCATGTCGACGTCCAGCCCGCTCGCCCGCACATCGGGGGATCGCCAGCCCTCGGCGCCGGACCGCGGGGGGACCGCTACGAATGGGGCGGCTAGCGTCGACGCAGGAACCGCTGTCGCGTTCAATAGCGAATTGCTGATGCGACCGGCGGGCGGGCGGAGCATCGACGTGTCGCGCTTCGAGCACGGCAATCCAACGCCTGCCGGTAGCTATCGTGTCGACGTGTACGTCAACGGCGCCTGGACCGGCCGCACCGAGATCCGCTTTGAAGCGGCGACCAGCCAAGCCAGTGCTACGCCCTGCTACGACAAGGCCCTGCTCCGCCGCCTGCCGCTCGATTTCACAGCCCTGTCCAACAGGGGCGGGGCCGACATCGCGAAGCTCGCCGAGGGCGAGTGCCTAAGCCTGGCGCAGGTCGTCGCCGGGGCGTCCGAAACCTTCGACCTTTCGGAGCTGCGTCTGGATCTGAGTATCCCGCAGGCGATGCTGCTGCGCACCCCACGCGGCTACGTGCCTCCGGAATTCCTGGACGAGGGCGTTCCCTCGGCCACGTTGGGCTACAATCTGAACGCCACGCGCCAGGACGCCGCCGGCGAGGCCAGCACCAGCGCCTACCTGGGGCTGAACGCCGGCGCCAATCTAGGCGGCTGGCACTTCAGGCACAATTCCGCCCTCTCCTATCAACCGAACGGCGCGGTGAACTTCCAGGACATCTCAACCTACGTCCAACACGACCTGCCATCGATCCGTAGCCAGCTCACACTCGGGGAGTCGTTCACCGACGGTATGGTCTTCGACAGCATCGGGATCCGCGGCGTTCAGCTCGCCACGGACGATCGGATGCTGCCGGATTCGCAGCGGGGCTACGCCCCGCTGATCCGCGGGGTGGCCGACAGCAACGCCCGGGTGACGGTGACGCAGAACGGCAACAAGCTCTACGAGACGACGGTGGCGCCCGGCCCGTTTGAGATCAACGACCTTTATCCGACAGGGTACGGCGGCAACCTGTTGGTGACGGTCACCGAGGCCAATGGAAGTCAGCGCAGCTTCACCGTGCCTTACGCTTCGCTTGTGCAGTTGTTGCGTCCGGGCGTGACCCGCTTCAGCGTCGCGGCCGGCGAGTTGCGCGATGCGCAGCTCCCTCAGCATCCGGCGGTGCTTCAGGCGACGGTGCAACACGGTTTCACCAACGCGTTTACGGGCTACGCCGGCCTCGCCGCGACGCCCGACTATCTGGCCGGCCTGGTCGGGGTGGCGCTCAACACGAACCTTGGCGCCTTCGCCGTCGATCTGACCCAGGCCAAGGCCAGCATCACCGGTCTCTCGGCAACAGCCGGTCAGAGTTTGCGTGTCTCGTACAGCAAGCTGGTGCCCTCGACGAAGACCAACTTCTCGGTCGTGGCTTACCGGTATTCGTCCAGCGGATACTGGGCATTGCGCGACGCGGCGCTGGCAAACGCCGCTGCCTTGGCAGGGAACAGTCCCAACGCTGCGGCCCGTCAACGCAATCAGATCCAGTTGAGTGTGAACCAGAACTTCGGTCGCACTTTTGGCAGTCTCTACGCTGCCGCGTCGGTGCTCGACTATTGGAACCGCCCTGGCTCCACCACACAATTCCAGGTCGGCTACAACAATACGCTGCGCTTCGCCAAGTCGAACGTCTCCTACAACATAGCAGCGTCTCGTGAGCGAGACGGCATGAGCGGCCAGATGGACAATCGGGTCACGTTCGGCCTGTCGATGGCGTTGGGACGCGGAGCGCATGCACCGATGCTCAACACAAGCGTGACTCACGACAGGGCAAGCGGAACGTCCGAACAGGGCGTGCTGAGCGGCACGCTCGGCGTTGACAATCAATTCAACTATGGACTGAACCTCAACAATTCACCCGGCGGCGGCACGTCGGGCGGCGTGAACGGGCAGTATCGGAGCCCATACGCCACGCTCTCCGCCAGCGCGAGCGCGGGGCCGAACTATACGCAATTCTCGGGGCGCACATCCGGTGCGATCGTCCTGCATCCCGGAGGGCTCTCGTTCGCCAACGATCTGGGCGATACGGTCGCTGTCGTCGAGGCCAAGGACGCTGCCGGCGCGCGCATCACCAATTCGTCCGGCGTGCGGATCGACGGCCACGGGTATGCGGTCATCCCCTATCTGACGCCCTACAGAATGAACACGGTCGATATCGACCCGAAGGGCATGTCGCTGGACGTCCAACTCGCCTCCACCAGCCAGCAGGTGGCGCCGAGGGCGAATTCCGTGGTCATGGTCCGCTTCCCAACGGCCGCGGGACGCACTGCGGTGATCTCGGCGAAGTTGCCGAACGGACAGGCCGTGCCGTTCGGCGCCGAGGTCCAGGACGCGAAGGGCGGGAGCATCGGCCTGGCGGGCCAGGACGGCCGGATCTTCGCAAGCGGCCTGGCCGACCGAGGCACGCTTGCCGTCAGATGGGGCGAAGGCGCCGAAGAGCGCTGCGCATTTGCTTATGAATTGCCCGCGAAGAGCAAGGACCAGACGACTTACCCTCAGATCGGCGCCGTTTGCACGCTGGGCGAGGCCAGCGCGAGCAAGGCTCCGGGCAACCCGCCTCAATCTGACACCCAGGTAGACGCGCATGCGATGGGCGCCACGACGAGTTCGCAGCAAACAACCAAATGACGGAAGGTCGTGGGAGAGAATAGACGCAAGGTGAGATAGTATATCATTGACAACAAATGGTAATAGTAAGTTCGCGCGAGATATGTGGTATCTGCAATCGCCTTGGCAGTTGGGGTTGAAGTAGCGACTTTGTCTTCCGGTGTTCCGCGGGGGCTCATGACAGCTGGGATTGCGCGCCGAAATAAATCGCGAGCCAAATGATGAAAAACCTGACCCAGATTCTCGCCTATATTGGCTCTGTCATTTTGTTATGTTCGACACCCTCCATCAGTCGGGCGGCTTGCCCTGAAATTCTATACGCTTCAGGTCCAGCAGAACTTCGTGTCGATCCCAGCAAAGCCGTAGGTTCGGTGCTTACCAGTATTACGGTTACCTGGCCCACAACTCTTGCCGGACCCTGCGCGCGGGGAAGCTACACGATGGTTTATGCCGGCACCGGCGCTGTCGTCATGCCAAATCCGACGGGCGGCAACCTGTATGATTCTGGAATCCCGGGTATCGCGCTAAGAATGAAATTCGATTACGTCGACGGTATCTGCAGTACCGCTTATTGGCCGGTATCCTGTAAAGTAAACAACACAACCAGTCTTATTACGGGTGCGTCGATGACCGTGGAACTTGTCAAGACAGGTCCCATTAGCGGTAGCGGGGTACTGTCTGGTCTATTCGCCAACTGGGTGACAGACGGCGGTGTAGTCATCGCAGAACACTTATGGACGACCAGCATTGTCGTTGCTCCCATACCAACGTGTGCAGTGACCGCATCGCCGATAGAGGTTCCTCTCGGTGCCGTTGCGTTAAGCACCCTCACTGGGATGGACACAACGTCTCCGGAGAAGTCCTTCAGCATCGATCTAGAATGTTCGGGCGGTGCTCCCAGCCTGGTTACCAGCGTCTACGTGACACTTACAGATCAAACCAGTCCAGGTAACACGTCAGATATTCTGTCATTGACCCCAACTTCGACCGCCGCCGGTGTCGGCATTCAGGTGCTGAATGGTGGCGTGCCTGTCCATTACGGGCTCGCTCCCGATGTGATCGGTGGTGATGCGAGCCAATGGTTTGCCGGATCAGCCGGTAACGGCACGTTCACGATCCCATTAACCGCTCGCTATATCAGGACTTTACCTGTGGCGAAGCCCGGTTCGGCCAATGGCGTCGCCATTTTTACGATCAGCTACAATTAAAGTTGGTAACCCCCAGGCCCTCGTTCGATCGCGCACGGGCGAAGGGTTCCTCCGGGGACGCCGTTAGCCCCTGTGCGGCGGATGAAGCGGCCGAAGGGGCGATGCGGAAGGTTTCGTTCTCTCCTGCCACCGGCGGGCATCCTCGATTTGAGGGTGCGGAGATCACCGTCAACCGTGTCCGGCCCGCGCGGCCGGCCCCGAACCTGAACCGCACCGCCGGAACGCGATCGCAACAGTGTCGGGATTGCCTAAATTGACTGTTCTTCCAGCCACCTGCGCCGTGACCACGACCGCGCTCAACGTGACTTTGCCCGATGTCCCCGTATCGCAACTGAACGCCGTAGGCGCCACGGCCGGGAACAGATCCTTCGAGATCGGCCTGTCCTGCCCGTCGACCGGGGGCGGAGACGTCTACGTCACCTTCACCGACGCGACCGCCCCCGCCAACGTAACCGACGTGCTTTCACCCGCCTCCGGCTCTACGGCCACCGGCGTAGCCTGCGCATCCTGAAACGATCGGACGGGTCGTCGACCAGTTTCGGACCGGATTCGTCCGCCCCCGGCAACCCCAACCAATGGTTCGTCGGCCCCGTGGCAAGTGCGGCCAGCATTCCATTGACCGCGCAATACTACTCGAGGAGCAATTCCCCTACCCCGGGCGTCGTGAACGGGCTTGCCACCTTCACCATGAGCTACCAGCAACGCCATGCCGCCCGCGCTGCGCTAGCAGGCTCTTGAGGAGCTCCGTGGCGGGGCGGATTTCCCGTAATTCACTGCACTCTCTATTCGGGGATGGGGCGGCCCTCGCTCCCGCCGGCGATGCTGCCGCGGGCGTGTTGCTGCAGGCCTTCCATTCGAGCCGCTCGGAGCGGCAACTGATGGCGTCGTCGGCCACGCGAAGCCGTCAAAGGCGCGTCGCGACCTTCGCCATGCACGCTCGGCTCCGCCCCCGACTTCAGGCTGCGCGCGTCTCGCTGCCACGTTGGACTGGCCTGGTCTTCATGAGACAGTCGGTCGACGAACGACTAGACAGCGAGTCCATGCACCATGGACTGAAAGTTGTTTAGCGAGGTCAGGTTTGTAGAATAAGGTAATAGTTTGTATATTTCGACAAACGTTTCTCATAGATCAGGATAGAGACTTTACGAATCTACCAAACAGCACGACAATTCTCTCGCCTAGCGCTTGAATGGCTGAAGCAAGAAAAGGGGGTTGGCCCGAATGACTTTCCGGCTGTCTGGCGCCGTCCTGCCCTGGCCTTGATAGCGTTGCGCACATCGCACCTCACGGCGGGCGCCCCCGCGACATTGGCGCCCGCTTCGTCACCACCAGTTTGCCCTAATTGCTCCAATCAAGGATGGCAGGGGGGCGGCAGTCATTTGGGGTGCAGGAGGAAGCATGACCGACAACAATTCCGGTCTCGCCGATCAGGAGCCTTCGTTCCTTCGTGCCGGCACCATGGAAGCGGCGTTGGCAGCCGCTCCGCGGCGGCCGTATGCGCATAGCCAGCCGCCCCGGGGCGTCGCGGCGCCGACCATCGACGATGTGACAAGGAAGACCCTTTATGTGTCGGACTGCATCGCACCGGTAGTCGACAGCCGGGCGCTTGGCTGGTCGGATGTTTTTGCTGCTCGCACCAGCGAGCTTCCACACAACACACAATACGGCGTTACGTCGACGTTCTGGGTCTCGATGTCCCTCGACGACTCGTTTGTCCAAAGGCGGCTGGACGGCAAGGATGAAGAGGGGGAGGTCGCACGCCACTCGATCTATATCGTTTCCCCTGGCACCAACAAAAGCATCCAACTCGGCCGGCAGACCGACCTGTTGCACGTATTCGTCAATCCTGCCTTGATCGACGAAGTCGCGTCGGAGATTGCCCAGAAGACAATGCGCAATGTGTTGTTGAACCCGCTCTTCAACAAGACTGATGCGGAATTGGGTTATCTGTTGCGCGCTATTAAACGATCCCTGGCGGAAACGGACAATGCGTCGCCGTTGAAGATGGACTATCTCTCGCGAGCCCTGTGCGCTGATCTCCTGGAAAAATACGCCCTTGAGCCGGTCGAGCGGGGTGATTTCAGGCCCATGCTGGAGGGCCTCAGCAGGCGCCAAATCGCGCTCATGCAAGATTACCTTGAGTCGAATCTGGCGCAGGACGTGCGCATCAGTGATCTGGCATCTCTTTGCGGTGTCAGTGTCACTGCCTTTTCGAGCCGCTTCAAGGCATCAAAGGGTATGACGCCCTACCAATATTTAATTCAGGTGCGCTTGGAAAAAGGAAAGCAGCTTTTGGCTGAGGGCAAACTGCCAATCTCGGAAATAGCCATTGCTTGTGGCTTCACCGATCAAGCGCATTTCACCAAAGTCTTTGGTCAGCGCACGGGCTTTCGGCCCTCTGAATATCGGAAGATGTGCTGAAACCGGCAATCATCGCTCCGAACGACCGTAGCGGAAGACGTCGCCCATCGTCGCTTGACGCACTATCTGCCGCTGTACTTCCCGGAGATCGAGGGCTTCCGCCGCGGCTCCCGCACCGACTGGCTCTTCGCCTTCCTCGAGCGTTTCCGACCCCAGCCAGCATTACAGCGTTCTCGAAGGCGGCCTTCCTCGAAGCGGCTTGGCCCGTGCTCGGCCGCAAGGTCGCCAAGACCCAGCTGATCGGCGACATCCATGAGACCGCCGCGAGTTCGATCGGCTTGCCCGTCCCGTTAGACAGTCCCGCGATCCCAACCGCCGAGTTTATCGACCCAATCGACCCGATTACCGACGTTCGAAGACCCCGTTTACCTTCCGGCTGTGCAATTGGCCGGGGCAACGTGGACATCCGCGAGCCAGCCCTGGCCTGCCCTACGCGCATTTCTGAAGAGCAGCGGCCTGAGCCGGACTGAACCAGACGACGATGGCGAGCCGCCTGGGCATGAGCTTCTGCGGATACCAGGACTCTGGTGACGGAGAATGGTCTCGCAGATTGTCTTACTGCAGCTCGGAAATACGGTGAGGTCCGCGGGTGAAATTGGCCACCCTGGTTCTCACTTCGCCGCTCACATGGGTAGCGTCCGAGTTGGAAATCCGCTGTCGGGCGCACACATAACGGGAAAAGTACCGGAGACGACGAATGCCAGCGCTGTCTTGCGTTCGGCCCGTTCGGGCGCCGAGCTTGCGCCACTGCAGATTGCCGAACCAGGGCCCGGGATTGCCTGGCCTGCGGAGCGGCCCGGTCGTTTGACCGACCGGGGGGTGGAACCTAGACTTCGACGTCTCGCGCCCTGCCGGTTTGTTGGAAGTCCGATGCCCGAAATACCCATAGCACCTTGGGGTGCTCACGACGGGGTCGAAGCGGCGCAAGCCCTTGAGGAACTCCGTCAGCATCTCGCCGCGATCGTGGAGTCCTCCGGCGACGCGATCCTTTCGAAGAATCTTGACGGCGTCATCACCAGCTGGAACCGCGGCGCGGAACAACTCTTTGGCTACACGGCTGAAGAAGCGGTGGGCCAGTCCGTCACCCTTCTGATCCCGGCCGACCGGCTGGACGAGGAGCCTTCGATCCTGGCGCGCCTTCACAGAGGCGAGCGGATCGACCACTTTGAGACGGTCCGCCGCCGCAAGGACGGCAGCCTGGTGGACATATCGCTCACGGTATCGCCGATCCGGGATTCCACCGGACGGGTGGTCGGCGCCTCGAAGATCGCGCGCGACGTCACCGACCGGCGGAGAGTTCTCGAACAGCAGAGCCTGATGCTGGGCGAGATGCAGCACCGGGTCAAAAATCTGGCCGCCGTCATCGACGGGCTGGCCCGCCAGTCGCAGCCGGACGACGACCCCGGCGTGAAAGCCTTCGTGGCGCGTTTCCTCGGGCGGGTGCACGCCCTGCTCTCCACCGGCGAGCTCGTGATGTCCGCTTCGGACCGCCACGCTGATCTGCGGCAAGTGGTGGAAAACGTGCTTCAGCCCTTCCTCGACCCGTCCAAGGCCTCGCCGATCACGCTCGACGGTCCGCCCCTGCCCCTTCCCGAACACACCTCGGGCGCCTTGGCGCTGGCCACGCACGAGCTGGCGACCAATGCGCTCAAGTATGGCGCCCTGAAGGTCCCCAAGGGCCGCGTGTCCCTGACCTGGTCGGTCGAGCCGGGCCGCGAAGCCGACCGGGTGCGGATCGAGTGGGAGGAGCGCGGCGGTCCCAAGATCCTGTCCCCGCCGACCCGCCAAGGCTTTGGCGATCGCGTCGTCCGCTCCGCGGTGTCCCGCGAGCGCGAAGGCAGGACCGATGTTGTCTTCGGACCCGACGGCATGCTGTGCCGTTTCGAATTCCTCACGGCGCCGAAGGCGTCCGCCGCGACGACAGGCTAGGGCGCGCCGCCTTCAGGGGCGACCCTCAGACGGCCCGTGCTCGCGGGCCGGTTCAATCGCCGTCGGCGCCGGACGGCAGACTGCAGAATCGTCGCGCGCGGCGTGCGCCAGGACGAAACCATCCCTGCCTGGTCGCGGAAAGCTTGGCGGCAGCCCAGCATCCACTTCCGCCTCCGCGTTGGTCTTTTGCTTCCCTGCCGGCGGGGGCCCCGTCAGAGGCCGGCGCGCATCTCCGCCGGTAGGTCGATGCGATCGGGGTGGGTGAACACCTCGAAGCCGTCGGCGCGCGCCACGCCCACCAGGGTGAGGCCGGCGGCCTGCGCCGTCCGCACCGCGAGCGCTGTCGGGGCGGAAACGGCGCAGATGACCGGCGCGCCCAGCACCGCGGCCTTCTGGACCATTTCCACCGACACGCGGCTGGTGAGCAGCAGTACGCCGCGCGCGCCGCCGCCGCGCCGGCAGGTTGCGCCGATCAGCTTGTCGAGGGCGTTATGGCGTCCGACATCCTCGCGGACGACGAGCTCGCCGTCAGGTCGCCAGAGCGCGGCGGCATGGGCCGCACGGGTGGCGCGCCCGAGCGGCTGAGCCCCATCAAGCCCGGCCATGGCGTCCAGTAGCGCGGCAGGCGACACCTTGAAGTCGGTGGCCGGGATCGGGCGGGCGGGCTTGGCCGCCGCTGCCAGGCTTTCGACGCCGCAGAGCCCACAGCCGGTCGGTCCCGCAAGGTGGCGGCGCCGCGCGGCGAGTTGCTCGGAGCAGTCGCCGGAGAGCCAAAGCCGGACTTCGACGCCGTCGGCGCCATGGTGGACTTCCACGTCCTGAATGTCAGCGGGCGAACCGACAATGCCTTCGGAAAGGGAGAACCCTAGGCCCAGGTCCTCAAGGTCCGCCGGCGTCGCCATCATCACCGCGGTGGTCGTCGCCTGGTGGACCAAAGCGATCGGCGCCTCTTCGGCGGCCAGGCGGGGTTCGACTTCCGCGCCGTCCGCGACGCGCCAGCGGAGACGAGAGACCGGCTGCATGGATTCGACGGACATGACGGTTCCGAGGGGAGCGGTTTTCAGCTTAGCGCGCTTACGCCGCGATCGATGCATCGCATCGGTCCGCCTTGGCGTTCCGCCAAGGCGCACGCCGCGGAAAACGCCTATGACGAAATCGCATAAAGGCCAGATCCACCCTTACCCCGGTCCGGCCGGCGGCTACGGGTCCGCGTTCTCCGTCGCCGACATCCTGGCGCGGGAGGGGATTCCGGCCGACCTCGACCTGATAACCAGGCAGAACAAGCCCGACGGCTTCATGTGCGTCAGCTGCGCGTGGGGGAAGCCGGCCGAGCCGCACCCCCTGGAGGTGTGCGAGAACGGCGTAAAGGCGACCGCCTGGGAGATCACGCGGCATCGCGCGGGTGACGCCTTCTTCGCCAAACACACCCTGAAGGAGCTGGAGAGCTGGTCCGACCATGAGTTGGAGAAGGCCGGGCGCCTGACCCGGCCGATGTGCTGGGATGCGGCCAGCGACAGATATGTCCCGATCAGTTGGGAGGAAGCTTTCGAAGGGATCGGGCGGGAGCTGAAAGCCCTTAGCGCGAACCCCGACGCCACGGTCTTCTACACCAGCGGCCGGGCGAGCCTGGAGGCCAGCTACCTCTACCAGCTGCTGGCGCGGATGTACGGCACCAACAACCTGCCGGACAGCTCGAACATGTGCCACGAGAGCACATCAGTGGCCCTGCCGGAAAGCATCGGCGTCTCGGTCGGGACCGTTACGCTGCAGGACTTCGAGATGGCGGACCTGTTGCTCTACATGGGGCACAACCCCGGAACTTCGTCGCCCCGCATCCTCCACCAGCTGCAGAGCGCGGCCCAGCGGGGCGCCAAGATCATCGGGGTCAACCCGCTCCGCGAGCGGGGGCTTGAGCGCTTCAGGAACCCCCAAAAACCGCTCGAGATGTTGACGCCGAAGGAGACGGAGATCGCCGACGAGATCCTGCAGGTGCGCAACGGCGGCGACATCGCGTTGCTGACGGGGGTCTGCAAGGCGCTGATCGAGTGGGACGACGTTCTGGCTGCTGACGGTGAGGCGCATGTCACCTACCGCGACAAGCTGCTGGCGGAGACGACCAATGACGCCGGCTTCTCGGTGAAGGCGGCGGCGGCGGGGAAGGAGAACCGCCGCATGCTCGACCATGACTTCATCGCGCACCACACGGCGGGGTTCGAGGCGTTCGCGGCCTACTGCCGCGGGACCGCCTGGAGCGACATCGAGATGGTCTCCGGCCTCAGCCGCCTCGACATCGAGGGCCTGGCCAGGACCTACGCCGAGGCCAACGCGGTGATGGGCATCTACGGCATGGGCCTGACCCAGCACGTGGCCGGCGTCGAGAACGTGCAGATGGTGGTCAACCTGCTGCTGTTGCGCGGCAACATCGGCAAGCCGGGCGCCGGCGTCTGTTCGGTGCGCGGCCACTCCAACGTTCAGGGGCAGCGCACCGTCGGGATCACCGAAAAGCCGGAATTGGCGCCGCTCGACAAGCTGCAGGAGCTCTATGGCTTCGCGCCGCCGCGTCACGAGGGCCTGACCACGGTGAAGACCTGCGAGAAGATGATTTCCGGCGAGGTGAAGGCCTTTGTCGCGCTCGGCGGCAACTTCTCCCGCGCCGCGCCGGACCTGCCGCGGGTCGAGGCGGCGTGGCGCAAGCTGCGGCTGACAGTGGCGATCGCAACGAAGCTGAACCGGAGCCATGTGGCGCACGGCGAAGTGGCCTATCTGCTGCCGTGCCTCGGGCGGATCGAGATCGATCAGCAGGCGACCGGACCCCAGGCGGTTTCAATGGAAAGCAGCCTGGCGCACTTCCATGGCTCGAACGGTCAGGTGAAGCCGGCCAGCCCGCACCTGAAATCTGAGCCCGCAATCATCGCGGGCATCGCGAAGGCGACCCTCGAGCCTAATCCCAAGGTCCCCTGGGACGCCTGGATCGATGACTACGCCACGATCCGCGACGCCATCGAGAAGACCTGGCCGGCGACGTTCAAGGGACTGAACGAGAAGATGTTCCAGCCCGGTGGCCTGACCCGGCCGCTGGGGGCTCGGGAGCGCAAGTGGGCGACCCGCAGCGGCAAGGCCAACTTCATCCCGCCCACCCAGCTGTTCGCGGGGGATGTGGAGAGCTTCAACGCGCCCGACACCCTGCAGCTCATCACCCTGCGCAGCAACGGCCAGTTCAACACCACCGTCTACAGCGATGTGGACCGCTTCCGCGGCGTGAAGGGCACCCGGATGGTGGTGTTTATGAACCCCACCGATATGGCGCGGCTTGGCGTCGAGAAGGACGACCTGATCGACCTGACCACGGTGATCGAGGCCGAGGTCGAGCGCCGGGTGAACGGGTTTCGGGTGGTCCCCTACAACATCCCGCCGGGCTGTATCGGCGCCTACTACCCCGAAGCCAATCCGCTGGTGCCGCTGGGCCATCACGACAAGAAGGCCCACACCCCCGCCTACAAGGCGACGCCGGTGCGGATCTCGAAAACCCCGAGTCGCGAGACCGCTTGAGATGAACGACACCGCCCTCTACGCCTTTGAGAACGACTTCGTGGTCACCTTGCGCTGCGTGCCGATGGCGGTGCGCTTCAAGCTGGACGCCTGCGGCATCAAGCTGACCCTCCGCCAGTGGAGCCGCTTCACCCGGGACGAGCGACAGACCCTGCTCTTGGCCCCTTGCGGGTCGCTGCGGGAGGTGGAGGCCTATCGGGAGCGTCTCGTGAACCTCATCGCGGTGCGCACCGGCGATGTGGCCAAGCTCCTCGGGAGCGAGGGGCTGGTGCCGTGGGAGGAATCGGAGGCGACCCCCGCGCAGGTTCTCGCCTTCGCGCACAGCCGAAAGGTCCAACCGCCTTCCGACGCCGATTGGCGCCGGCTCACCGAGCTGCAACGCTTCGTGCTGCTGAAGCTCAGCCGCGACAACCATGACAATGTCAATTTCGTCCCGGCGATGCGGGAATTCGGTCTGATCGACGCCGCGCCGATATCGGCGGTCGCCTAGGGCGCCGAGCGGAACAGCGCGACGCGCTCGCTCGGCGTGTTGGCGCCCCGAACGCGCAGCGCCACCGCGGGCGGGCAGGAAACGTGCGACAGGCCGCTGGCCTCCACCAGGCGGCGCAAGGGCCAGCCGGCCTCGGCCTCGGGCGGCAGCCGGGCGATCTGGACCACCAGAGGCAGGGGAAACCGTGCATACGCCGCCCCAGGCGGTTCGGCGGCGATCAACGGTGCGAGGTCCGCCGTCCGGAGCGTTGGGGCGTCCACGGCCAGGACCAGCATGCGGTCGCAGCCCAGCGCAGCGAGCGCCGCGGCGCCGGCCAGAACACCGCCGACCGGACCCGCCAAGGGCTGCGCGTCGGCCACGAACGGCAGGCCGTAGTCGGTGTGGCCAACGGTGAGCACGGCGATCGGCCGCAGGCTCTCGGCAAGCGCGGCGACCCGATCCACCGCGCGTTGGCCGTGCCATTCCGCGGCGGCCTTGTCCTCACCCATGCGGGACGATGCGCCGCCCGTCAGGATCGCCACGCCGAGACCCAAGGATTTACCTCCTGCCTAAAGCCTTCGCGACGAGCCCTGCGCACAGCGCCGGTCGCCGCGATGGCGGGCTGTCCAGCCGCGCCCGGACACATTCTCATCTTAATGCACAGGGGTGCGGAACGGGTCTCGCGGCAAGCGGTTGCCAAGCCGATAGGAGAGCCCGATGGACGACGCCGCCGCGAAGCCCAAACCCGACCCGACCGCCGCCGACCTGCTGATCGACAGCCTGATCGACTGGGGAATCGACACGGTGTTCGGTCTGCCGGGGGACGGCATCAACGGGATTATGGAAGCGCTGCGGACGCGACAGGCAAAGATCCGTTTCATTCAGGCGCGGCACGAGGAGGCCGCCGCCTTTATGGCCTGCGCCTACGCCAAGTGGACGGGCAGGATCGGCTGCTGCCTGGCGACGACGGGCCCCGGCGGGGTCCATCTGCTCAACGGACTCTACGACGCCAAGTTCGACCGTGCGCCGGTCCTGGCGATCACCGGCCTGCCGTACCACGATCTCGCCCAGACCAGCACGCAGCAGGACATCGACCACGTTCGGCTTTTCAACGATGTCGCCGAGCACGCCGCGGCGATCACCGGCGCGGCGCAGGTCGAAGGCGCGGTGGCGCTCGCCTGCCGCACCGCGTTGGCGCGCCGCGGGGTCACCCACCTGGCGGTGCCGGTCGACGTCCAAGAACAGACCTTGTCGGCCGACAAGCGTTCGCCGCGCAACAAGGCCCGTCCGACCAAAGCCTATGCCGAGAGCCCGCACGCGCCCGACCCTGAGGCCGTCGGCGCTGCGGCGGAGATTCTCAAGGCGGGCCGCCGCGTGCTGATCCTTGCCGGCCAGGGGGCGTTCGGCGCTGAGGAGGACCTTCTGCGGGTGGCCGAGCGGCTCGGCGCGCCGATCGCCAAGGCCTTGCTCGGCAAGGCTGTGGTCCCCGACGACCATCCCTACGTTACCGGCGGGGTGGGCTACCTCGGAGCGCGCCCCTCGCAGTTGGCCATGGACGCCTGCGACACCCTGCTGATCGTCGGGTCCGGCTTTCCGTATGTCGAGTACTACCCGGAGCCCGGGCAGGCGAAGGTGGTGCAGATCGACGTCGATCCCGCGCGGATCGGCCTGCGCTATCCGGTCGACGCCGCCCTGGTGGGCGACGCCGCGGCCTGCCTGCAGGCGCTCACGCCGCATCTGCCGGATCTCGCCGAGCGCGGGTTCCTGGCCCGGGCGCAGGCGTGGAAACAGGAGTGGCTGGAGGCCCTCGACACGGGCGCGGACCGCAGCGACGTTCCGATGAAGCCGCAACGGGTGGTCCGCGACCTGAACCGGCGGCTGCCAGATCACGCCGTGATCGCGGCCGACTGCGGCCACAACACCGGCCTCACGGCCCAATATGTGCAGATCCGCCAGGGACAAGCCTTCGGCGTGTCGGGCACCCTGGCGTCCATGGGCGGCGGCGTGCCCTACGCGATCGCTGCGGCCTTAGCGTTCCCTGGGCGCCCAGTGGTGGCCGTGGTCGGCGATGGCGGGCTGTCCATGAGTCTGGCCGAATTGGCCACCTGCGCGCGCTACCGGCTCCCGGTGAAGGTGATCGTGTTGAACAACGGCACGCTTGGCCAGATCAAGTGGGAGCAGATGCTGTTCCTGGGCAATCCGGAATTCGCCTGCGACCTGCAGCCGATCGACTTCGCCAAGGTCGCGCAGGCCATGGGGGTGAAGGCCTGGCGCATCGAAGATCCCAACGACTGCGCGCGGGTGCTGGACGAGGCCCTGGCCCACGAGGGACCTGCGCTGGTCGACGCGGTGGTCGACCCCGACGAGCCGATGCTGCCGCCCAAGCGGCGGCCCGAATATATGGAGAAGCTCGAAAAGGCGCTGGCGGCAGGGACGCCGCATGCCGCCGAGATCACGCAGGCGCTGGGCCAGGAACCGGCCCGCACGTCCCTCAAGCCCTGAGCGTTGGACGGCTTGGGGGCGGCCATGACGATTGGCCGTTCTCGCCCGGTCCGGGCTCGGCCATGCGGCGGTGCATTTCCGCGAGCTGGGTCTGCGGGGTGACCGCGGCCATGGCGATGGGGGGCTGCTTGGGTTGGCGGCGGATCCGCAGGTCACGACCGTGCGGGGTAACGCCCCGTCGGTGCGCGGCTGGGCTCAGCGCAGAATGTAGAGATAGGCCGCAAGGTCGCGCGCCTCGCCGTCGGTGAGCCCCATCTCCGGCATGCCGGACCCCGGATCGAGGGCCTGCGGATGCTGGATCCAGGCCGTCATCTGCTGCGGGTCGTTGGCCAGCTTGCCCGCCAGGAAGGCCCGGATCGCCACCTTGTCCAGCGAGGGCCCGACGGCGCCGTTGGCGAAGTTTTGGCCGGTGATCGAATGGCAGCCGCCGCAGCCCTTCTCCGCGAACAGGGCGCGCCCCGAGGCCACGTGGCCGCCGGTGAGGGCCTGGGCGGCCTGGACGGTGGTGTGGTTGGTCTGAATGCGCTGGACCCCCAGCGACACCGCCGCGGCCACGGAGCCGAGCCCCAACAGGATGGCGATGAACACCAGGGCCGGCGGCAGCCTAGGAAACAGCATCGGCGACCTCGCGCTTGGCGGGCCGCAGCACATGGGCGACCACCGCCAGGGCGGCGGCGGCATGCACGACGCCGCCGGGGACCCACATCAGCAGCCCAGCCAGCTGCTGGTCCTCGATCGGAGTCAGGCCCAGCGGCGTCATCCCCAGCCGGGCGTAGCCCGCATACCAGGGGCTCTGGGCGACGGCCATCATCGCCCCGAGCGCGCCCGACACCACCGAGGTCGCGAACAAGCAGAGTGCGGCGACACCGGGGTTGCAGGGCCGCCGCTTCAGGACCGCGCTCCAGAAGAAAAGCGCGCTCAGGACGAAGCAAAGATGCTGGGCGATATGCCAGGCGGGATGTGCGAGTGCGACGTCGAAGAGGGCCGGGGCGTGCCAGAGCCAGAGCGCGGCGGCCTGCAGGAGGGTGGCGGTGACGGGTTCGGTTAAGACGCGCCACGGACGGGCCACGGCCGGGGTCCGGCTGAGCGCGCCCAGCGTCTGGCGGCCACCTGCGGGGAAGGCCCAGAGCATGACTGACAGCGGCTCGGCTAGCACCAGCAGCGGCGCGACGGCCAGCATCAGCAACTCGTGCTCGGCCATGTGGGCGGTGAAGGAGTGTCCGCCGGCTTGGTGCAGCGGGCTGATCAGCGCCGAGGCCAGCAGCAGCATCCCAGCGGCGAACAGGGACGTGCGCCGGCGAAGCCGGCCCGCGCCGAGGTTGGCGCGGGGCGCGAGCCGACGCCACCCCAAAGCGAAAAGGCCGACGCCCAGCAGCCAGGGCGCCACGATCACGGGGTCGAGGGTCCAGCCGAACCGTTGGCCCGCGCCGCCCGCGGGATGCGCCAGAGCGGGCGGGGCGGCCACGGATAGGGCGAGCGCCAGGCTGGCGAGGCGGGTCACCGGGCGCATGGGGGCACCAGCCAGATCGCGGCGGTCATCACCAGGCTCGCCAGCGCGAAGATCGCCGAGGCCCCGAGCCCGATCCGCCCGAGGAAGCGTCGGGTGGCGTCGGGGTCGCTCCGAACCACCTGCCAGGCGAGCGCGCCCGCAGCTCCGCACAGCGCGATGGCCGCCAAGCCGAGCGCCGCGCCGAGCGGCGGGCCGGCGGCGGCGCAGGCGAAGTAGACCAGGCCGCCTTCGCCCTGTTGGAACAGCACCCAGGCCGCCCCGGGGCCGAACAGCGCGGCGGCTGTGGCCAGGGTGACGCGCAGGACTGACCGGCTCACAGCCATCGCGGCCCCCAGTACACCAGCAGGTAGATCGGCAGCCAGGCCAGCACGACGAAGTTCCAGTAGACGGCGTTGTCATTGATGTCGGAGAACTGGTCGTCGCCGCACTCGTGGCTGAACAACCAGGCGCCCAGCACGGCGGTGTCGCCGAGGTCGGTGACGACGTGGGTGGTGTGCAGCACGATCATCAGCCAGGTGACCGAGCCATAGGCGTCCTGGTCCCAGCGCAGATTGAGGTGGGCGAACTCGAAGCCCCGCACGACCATGAGGCCGACCGCGATCAGGGTCATGGCGAGCACGCCCCAGCGCGCTTCCAACGCACGCTTCTGCTTGGCCATGCGCGCGGTCCACAGGTTTGGGATCAGGCTGAGGACCGCGACCCCTGTGAAGACGGCGCCCCAGAGGTGATCGGGCGGGGCGTCGCCGGGCGGCGGCCAGCCGCCGGCCTGGCCGCGCAGGTAGAGGTACGCCGCCGCCGCCAGCAGGAAGGCGGTGCCCTCGATCAGCATGAAGCCGAAGGTGCCCCACCAGAGCAAGCTGCGCGGCCCGATGGCCGACTTCGGCAGCCCTTCCACCGAGCCCACCACCTCGATCTCGAAGGGCGCCGTCATGGCTTGTCTCCGAGGTGACGGCGGGGTTGCTTCGGCCAGAACCAGGCCGTGATGGTGGCCCCGACGGGAAGGGCGCCCCAGACCAGCGCCCAGGGGCTGAAGATGCTGCCGACAAACATGGCGCTGGTCGCCAGAGCAGCCAGGAGCGGCCAGATCGACGGCGTGGGGCTGTGCTGGCGGTAGTCGGGCTCGGCCTCGACGGGGGAGGTCAGCAGGAGCTCGCGATGGTCGAGGGACAGGCCCTCGAGCACCGGCCGCGGGCCCGTCTGGGTCCAGAGCGGCGTCAGGCTGTCGACCACCGGGATGTGGTCGAAGTTGTAGGCCGGTGGCGGGCTTTGCGTGGCCCACTCCAGGGTGGCGCCGCCCCAGGGATCGGGGCCGGCCTTAGCGCCGCGCCAGTAGCTAAAGAGGGCATTGGCCACGAAGACCGCGGCGCCGCCGGCCGCGATCACCGAGCCGATGGAGACGACGATGTTCAGGGGACCCCAGCCCATGGCGTCGGAATAGGTGTAGATGCGTCGCGGCATGCCCATCAGCCCGAGGATGTGCATCGGGAAGAAGCCGAGGTTGAAGCCGCCCAGGATCAGCCAGAAGGCGACCTTGCCCCAAGCCTCCGACATCACCCGGCCGGTGGCCTTGGGATACCAGAACGTGAAGGCGCCGAAGAGCGGGAACATAGCCCCGCCGACCAGCACATAGTGCAGGTGGGCGACCACGAAATAGGTGTCGGTCAGCTGCAGGTCGAGCGGCGCGGACGCGGTCATCAGGCCGGAGAGGCCGCCGATGACGAAGGTGGCGATAAATCCGATCACCCACAGCAGGGGCGTCCTGAACACCGGCTTGCCACCGAAGATCGTGGCGATCCAGCAGAAGATCTGCAGCCCGGTTGGAACGGCGATCGCCATGCTGGCGGCGGTGTAGAAGCTGTTCCCAAGCTTCGGCAGGCCGACCGCGAACATGTGGTGCACCCACAGGCCGAAGGCGAGCACGCCGATCGAGACGAGCGAGAGGACCACCGGCACATAGCCGAAGCCCACGCGCCGCGAGAAGGTCTCCACGATCGAAGCGACAAAGCCGAGCGCCGGGATGAAGATCAGATAGACTTCCGGGTGACCGAAGAACCAGAACAGGTGCTGGAACAGCAGCACGTCGCCGCCCACCGCGGGATCGAAGAAGTGCGTGCCCACCAGCCGGTCGGTGATCAGCATGCTGGTGACCAGCATCACCGCCGGCAGGGCGAAGATGGTCATCAATGCTGAGATCAGCATCGACCACAGGAAGATCGGGAGGCGCGCGAGCGTCATGCCGGGCGGCCGCAGCCGCATGATCGTGGCGAAGGTGTTGACCGAGACCGCCAGGGCCGCGACTTCCGTGAAGGTGATCATCTGGGCCCAGACGTCCGCGCGATGGCCGGGCGCATAGTTCGGCCCGGAAAGCGGGGCGTATTCGAACCAGCCCAGATCTGGGGTGACGTTGGCGATGTGGGGAATCCACAGCATCAGCACCCCGCCGAGATACATCCAGAAGGAGAAGGCGTTCAGGCGGGGGAAGGCCATGTTGCGCTGGCCCAGCATGAGCGGGACCAGCCAGATGGCCATGGCCTCCATCACCGGCACGGAGACCAGGAAGAGCATGCTGGAGCCGTGCAGGCTGAAGGACTCGTTGAAGCCCTGAGGCCCCAATCGCTTCACGGCCGGAAAAGCCAGTTGCAGGCGCATGTCGACGGCCAGCAGGCCATCGAGCACCAGGAGCGCCATGGCCACCAGGATGTAGCGGGCGGCGATCTTCTTGTGATCGGTGGTGGTGAGGAACCCCCATAGGCCCGGCGCGTCGCCCCAGGTCTTGGCCAGCCGGGCGCAGCGTTCGGCGTCGGAGGCGGCGTGGATGTCGGCGGCGCCCGTCACGTCAGGCCCTCGAGATAGTGGGCGACCGCCTCGGCGTCGCGCGGCGACAAGCCGGTGGCGGGCATCTCCGCGCCGGGCTTGAGCGCCTGCGGCTGCGCGATCCAGCCCTGCAGGCTGCCCCGGGTGAGGGGCGCCGCGCCGGCCGCCAGGAAGCGGCGGCCGGCGATGTGGGTGAGATCCGGCGCAGCGCGCGCCGCGGCCGCCGTGCCTCGCAGCGCATGGCACTGCCCGCAGGTCCCGTCTTGCACCAGGGCCAGGCCGCGCGCGGCGACCGGGTCCTTCGGCGCCGCGGCCGGCGCGGCCTGGCGCGCCACCCAGGCGGCGTAGTCGGCCGGGCTGTCGACCTTCACGTCCAGGGCCATCTGTGCGTGCTGCAGGCCGCAGAACTCGGCGCACTGCCCCCGCACCCAGCCCAGCTGGCGCGGCGTGATCGTCAGGCGGTTCACGCGCCCGGGAACCATGTCGATCTTGCCGCTAAGGTTGGGGATCCAGAAGGAATGGATGACGTCGGCGGAGACCACCTCGACCGGGGTCGGCTGATTGAGCGGCAGGTGCAGTTCGTTGGCGCTCTCCACCCAGCGTCCGCTCGCCGGATCCTTCACCTCGATCCGCCACCACCACTGCTGGCCGGTGACCCGCACGCTCGGGTCTCCGCGGGGCTCGGCGCCGGCCAGGGCGCGGTCGACGAGGAAGCTGGCGACCGCCAGGGTGAGGAGGCCGGCGACGATCAGCGCCGCCCAGGCCCTCAGCCCCCATTGCAGGCGGCCGTCGTGCGGTTCGGTGATCGGCGTCTCGGCCAAGGCGCCGCGGGCGCGCCAGAGCGCCACGGCCAGGAACGCCAGCACCAGCAGGTACGCGATCCCACAGACCCAGAGCATCAGGCCGAACAGACCGTGCAGCCACCGGGCCTGGTCGCTGGCCGGGCTGAACACCGACTGCGGTCCAGCGCAGCCGGCGAGGCTCGCAGCGCAGAGCCCGGCGAAAAGCGACGCGATGCGCGAGGCGCGCCCGCTCATCGCAGCCCCCCGGACCAGGTGGCGCCGGACGGCTCGCCCTCCTGGGCGTCGGCGTTGCGCCGCCGCATGTTCGGCTTCACCTCCTGGAGGCCGTGCACATAGCCGGCGAGCTGCCAAATCTGCTGCGGCGTCAGCAGGCCATCGTAGCCCGGCATGCCCGGCGCGCCGTGGGCGATGGAGGCATAGATCTGGGGCGCAGAGCCGCCCTGCCGCCACTGGGCGTCCGCCAGGTTGCGGAACCCGGGCGCGCCCTCGGCGTGGCATCGGTCGCAGCCGATCCACCTGAACAGCCGGCCGCCCTCGCTCATCTCGTAGAAGTTGGTGGTGTAGTGCTTCTCGCGCGGGTCGTTCGGCCCGGACGGCGCCGAGCCGGGGGGCGATGGACCGACGTCCCGCTTCTCCACGCTGCAGGCCGCCAGCAGCACGGCGAACAGGCCGACCGCGACGCGGCGGCCGGCGGCGGCAAGGCGGACGTCTGGTTTTCCTGCGGCGCGGTTCGGCACGGGGTCCCTCAGGCTGCGTAGACGCGCATCTTCGAATTCGGTTTCCATTCGCCGCGAAGAACCCCGATCCCGCGGGGCCCTGCCCGATCGGACCATCTTCCAGACGACAGAACTCGCGGATCTAGTGGCCAGAGCGCGGTCGGGCCCGTCCGTACCCGGGCCTACCCGGCGGCGCCGGGCGTCGCGTCGATCATCGGGGCGATCACCTCCAGCAGCTCGCGCGCCAGGAAGCCGACCGCGCCGACCTCGCGGGTCAGGCGCCCGCCGGCGGCGCCATGGATACAGACTCCCCACAAGGTCGCGGTCAGGGCGTCCGCGCCGCGCGCCAGCAGACCGCCAACGATCCCCGCCAGCACGTCGCCAGAGCCGGAGGTCGCCAGGCCGACGGCGCCGCCGGCGTGCAGGAAGGCCTCTCCCCGCGGGGTCGCGATGTAGGTGTCAGCGCCCTTCAACGCCACCACGGCGCCCAGCTCGCGGCTGACGCGCAGGGCGGCCGCCAGCGGGTCGTCCCGGATGGCCTGGCGTTCGCAGCCACAGAGCTTGGCCATCTCGCCGGCGTGGGGGGTGATGACCAGCCGGCCCGCCAGGGTCCGCGTCATCTGCGCGTGTGCAGCGAGGCGGGGCAAGGCGCCGGCGTCGAGCACGAAGGCGGCCATCTCGGCCCGCGCAATGAGCCCGCAAGCGACCGCGGCCGCGGCGGCCTCATCGAGCATCCCCGGGCCGATCACCACCGCGCGGGCGAGCGCGGCCCGGTCCTGCAGAGCCTCGGCCGCGTGGGCGGCGATCTCGCCCTGCGGATCCGCCGGAACCGGGACGATCGCGGCTTCGGGCGCCGCCACGCCCAAGGGAACGCGCAGCGCCAGCGGGGCGGCCAGTTGCAACTTGCCCGCGCCCGCCCGCAAGGCGGCGAGGCCGGTGAGCAGGGCCGCGCCCGGAACCCCGCTGCCGCCGGCGACGACCAGCACCTCGCCGCGATCCTCCTTGTCGCCGTCGTGGGTCAGGCGGGGGAGCGGGAACCGCTGCAGGTCGCCTGGCGCGATCGGGGTCGGGCTCACCGGGCGCCTGCGATCGCGTCGGGTGCTGAGGTGACCGGGGCGCCGGCCTGGGCGAGCGGGGCGGCGAAGTTGTAGCGGACCAGGCGCAGCGCGCCGTCCGGACCTTCGCGGGCGTCGAAGCAGTACTCGGTGACCCCGCAGTTGACGACGTCGCCTTGCGCGTCGATCGCCATCAGCTCGGCCTCGGTGAGATTCTCCAGCAGGTAGCGAAGGCAGAGCACGACCACCTGGTGGCCGACGATCACCACGCGGCGGCGTGCGTAGTGCAGGCTGATGGTATCGAGCGCGCTGCGCAGCCGCAGGATTACGTCGCACCAGCTCTCGCCCCCCGGCGGGCGGTGATAGAACTTGCCGATGGCGCGGCGCAACTCCGCCTGCTCCGGGAACAGGCTCTTGATGCCGGCGGAGGTCAGGCGGTCGAGAATGCCGAACTCGCGCTCGCGCAGGCGCTCATCGACCACCAGGGGCTGGGCGTCCGCCGCCAGGCCGCCTGCCGCGGCCAGCGCCGCCGCCGTGCCCTGGGCGCGGCGATAGGGGGACGCGATCGCCACTTCCGGGCGTTCATCTGCCGGCATCCGGGCGAACCAGGCGCCCAGCGCTTCGGCCTGGGTCTCGCCGAGCGGGCTGAGGGGCACATCGACGTCGCGCGCCCCGATGTCGATGCGCGCCGCACCGGTGCGGCGGGCGAGGTCGCGCGCGACATTGCCCGCGCTTTCCCCGTGGCGGACGATCCAAAGGCGGCTTGGCCAGCGTGACTGCATGGGCCGCAAACGCGGCAGGCGCTCAGGGGTTCGTCGGTGTCGATACCTGGGCCGCCGCAGGGCTGCGACCGGGGACGCGGCGTGGCGGCTCCGCGGCGGGATGCCGACGTCGCCCTCGCCTCCCATCACCTCAAATGCTGTCCTCGGAGCTCTCCTCCGCGAGCTGCCCGGCGCGCCGGGCCGGGCCGCGGGGCCACCGAAAAATCCTTTGAACCAAGGCCCTACGCCAACGTTCGGAGAGCCTGCGGTTGGCGAGGCATACGGTGACCAAGGCGGTGAGGACCCACGATCTGCGCGCCCCGGTGACCCCGGTCGCCACGATGCAGGGCTTGGCGGACCGCGAGCAGCTGGCCCTCGTCGCGATGGCCAGCACCCGTATGCCGATGGTGATCTGCGACGCCCAGGCGGACGACACCCCGGTCGTGCTCGCCAATCAGGCGTTCCTCGACCTGACCGGCTATGCCGCCGAGGAGGTCGTCGGACGCAACTGCCGTTTCCTGCAGGGGCCGGACACCGCCCGCGAGGCGGTCCAGCGGATCGGAGAGGCGATCGCCCAGGGCGAGACCCTGGAGATCGAACTGCTCAACTACCGCAAGGACGGCGCGACCTTCATCAACCAGCTGCACGTCGGCCCCGTGCGCGACGCCGCCGGGACGGTGCAGTACTTCTTCGCCTCGCAGAAGGACGTGACGGAACGCCGCCGCGCCGAGACGCTGCGCGCCGCCGAGCATCGCCTCCTGCGCGAGGTCGACCATCGGGCGATGAACGCCCTGGCCCTGGTGCAGGCCTTCACCCGCTTGACGGAGGCGGAGACGGTGGAGGCCTACGCCGCCGCCGTGCAGGGCCGCATCGCCGCGCTCGCCAATGCCCACACCCTGCTCGCCGGCGGCGCCTGGGCGCCCGTCTCCCTACGCGCCATCCTCGACAGCGAGACCCAGGGGTACGACCTGGGGCGGATGCGGCTGACCGGATCTGAGGTGCTGGTCTCGCCGCAGGACGTGCAGCCGCTCGCGCTGCTGTTCCACGAGATGATGGCCAACACCGTTGCGCACGGCGCCCTGTCGGAGTCCGGAGGCGAGGTCGAGGTCGGCTGGACCCTGGAAGGTGAGCCGCCGGACCTGCGGCTCACCTGGCGCGAGGTCGGGCCGGCGCCGCGGGCGGATCATGTCGAGCGCCTGGGCTTCCGGATCATCGACTCGGTGGTGCGCGCGCAGCTGCGGGGCCGGCTGGAGCGGCAGTGGACGCCGCACGGCCTTCGCGTCGAATTCCGTTTTCCGCTCGATTAGCTTCAGTCCTGGTCGGTCGGTCGGCCGGTCGCTGAGCTGGGTGCTGTCCTTCCGCCCTTTGCCCATGCGGACCATGTCCCCGGCGATGGCCGCGCCAGCGGGCCCACCACGCGAGGCTGAGCCGGAGGCTGTCGTGGTGGGGCGTCGCTGGACGTCGCGCGCTTGCGAGCCCGGAAATGCGGTGCGGCGGATCTGGTTTCCCGCCGGGACAAGGCTAGCGCGGGAAATCGGCGCGCCCGGTTTGCGTCAACTCGGCATGGCGACGGCCCGCAACCCCCGACTGAAGGTTTTCCAGGCTCGGTTCGGCTTCCACGATTCCCTTGTGGCGGCGCCCAGCCAGGCGGCCGCCTTGCGCGCCTGGGGCACGCGGCAGAACTTGTTCGCCGAGGGCTGGCGCGGGTTACCGAGGACGCGGCGGCCGCGCAGGCGGCGCCGGCGCATCCCGGCGTCCCGCTGCGGCGGGCCGTGGGATCAAAGGGGGCCTTCGCCATGGAGCCGAGCGACCTGCCGCATATGCCGGATGCGTCCCGGCCGGCGGGACTTCGCAAGACCAGGCCGGACCAGGCCCGGCCGCCCGCGGCGCCCCAGCGGCCGCCGGCCGACCGCTCCGCCCTCGATGCGGCGGAGCAGGCGCTGCACAAACTGGACGCGGTGCGCACGCGGGAAGAGGCCGATCTGCGGCGCCGCCAGGTTGAGCTCGACCGGCGCGTGGCCGACTCGCAGGCGCGCTACGTCGCCGCGCGAGAGGCGGCGACGGCGGCGGTCGTGGCCGCTCGACAGGCCTATCGAAAGGCCGGTGGGACGGATTAGTCGGGATCGGCGGCGCGGGCCCGCAGCACTTCGCAGAGCGCCAGCGCGTTGGCGACGGCCGCGCCGCTGGCGGTGTTGTCGAAGATGCACCAGGTGCTTTCGGGAGCCCGCTGCGCCAGCGCCGCGGCGAGGTGATCGAGCGCCTCCGGGGGGTAGCTCGAATAGTAGGGTCGCGGCGCGCCGTGCAGCCGCCAGTAGGCGAGACCGGGATCGCCGCCGGGTCTGTCCGCGCCGGGCGCCCGCACCGGATCGGCGGCGACGCGGGCGATCCGGAAGGACTGCAGGCAAAGCTCGGCGGCGTCCTCGAACCAGCTGGCGTGGCGCGGCTCGCAGGCGACGGGCCCCGCCCACTGCGCGCGCAAGAACCCGAAGAAGCGCTCGGCGGTCGGGCGCGAGAACGCGAGACTAGGCGGCAGCTGCAGCAGGATCGGGCCGAGCTTCCGGCCCAGGGGTTCGAGCTCGGCGAGGAACCGCGCCAGGCGAGGCTCGCAGTCCACGAGCTTGGCCTCGTGGGTCAGGGCCCGGGGCGCCTTGACCGAAAATCGGAAGCCGGGCGGCGTGGTCTGCGCCCATCGCGCCAGGGTCTGCGGCCTTGGGCTGCGATAGAAGGTGGTGTTGATCTCGACGGCGGCGAAGCGGGCGGCGTAGCGCCACAGGCCCGTCCCCTCGGCCGAAAACGCCGGCGCACAGGTCCGCGGGATCGACCAGCCGGCCGTCCCGATCCTCGGGGTGGCCGGACCCTCCGTCATCGTCTCAGCCCGCCTTGCGGGTCCCGGCCCGAGCCGCGGCCTTCGGCGGCGCGGGCTTGGCCTTCCCCTTGCCGCCTTCCTTGTCCTTGCCGGCCAGGCTGGCGCGCAGGGCCGACATCAGGTCCACCACGTTGGTGTCGGCGGGCTCGGCCACCTTGGCGGGTTTGTGGCCTTTCTGCTTCTCGGCGATCAGCGCCTTCAGCGCCTCTTCGTAGCGGTCGACGAACTGGCTGGGATCGAAGGGGCCTTCCTGCTGCTCGATGATCTTCTCGGCGATGGCGATCATCGCCGGATCGGCCTTTGCGTCGTCGATGTCCTTGAAGATCTCCTCCGGCTTGCGCACTTCCGCGTCGGTCCGGATCGTGTAGGCCAAGATGCCCTTGCCGCGCGGCTCCAGGGCCAGGATCCGCTCGCGGGTGCCGATGACCACGCGGCCCAGCGCGATCTGGCCGGATTTCTCCATGGCGGTGCGGATCACGCCGAAGGCCTCCTGGGCGAGCTTGCCGTCCGGCGCGAGGAAGTAGGGATTGTCCCAATAGAGCCGGTCGATCTGGTCCTCGGCGACGAACCGCTCGATGTCGATCGTCTTGGTGCTTTCCAGCTTGACCGAGTTGATCTCGTCGTTGGTCAGCAGGATGTATTCGCCCTTGGAGACCTCGTAGCCCTTCACCAGCTTGGAGCGCTCCACCGGCCCGGTGTCCGGATCGGTGGTGATCATCTTGATCCGGTTATTGGTCTCCGGATTGATCAGGTTGAAGTGGACGTCGCCGGCGGAGTTGGTCGCTGTGTAAAGGGCGACCGGACACGTCACCAGCGAGAGCTTCAAGTGTCCTTGCCAGGTCGGGCGGTAGGCCATGTCCGTCTCCAAAGCCGGCCTCTTTGGCCGCGCCGACTCAACGGCTGTTCGAGCAATTCGTTCGGGGATCGGCGGTGAACGTGACCTCAGCCGATGCCTTCGCCGCCGGTGACGCCGTAGACTTCGCCCGTGGTGAAGCTTGCCTCCTGGGACGCCAGGAGGACGTAGACGGGCGCGAGTTCCACCGGCTGGCCCGGGCGGCCGAAGGCCGAGTGCTCGCCGAAGTGCTGCACCTTCTCCTGGGTCTGTCCGCCGGAAGGCTGCAGCACCGTCCAGACCGGACCCGGCGCGACGGCGTTCACCCGCACGCCCTTCTCGATCAGCTGCTTGGAGAGCGCCTTGGTGAAGGCGACGATCCCGCCCTTTGTGGTGGCGTAGTCGAGGAGGCTGGCGGAGGGGTCGTAGGCCTGGATCGAGGCGGTGTTGATGATGGCCGAGCCTGGCTTCAGGTGCGGCGTGGCCGCCTGGGTGATCCAGAACATGGCGTAGAGATTGGTCTTCATGGTCGCGTCGAACTGCTCGGCGCTGATCTCGGCGATCCCCGGCTGGGTGACCTGCTTGCCGGCGTTGTTCACCAGGATGTCGAGCCCGCCGAGCTTCTCGACGGCGGTTGCGACCAGCGCCTTGCAGAACTCAGGTGACTTGATGTCGCCGGGAATCGCGATCGCTGTTCGGCCCGCGCCCGCGATCAGCGCCACGACCTCGTCAGCGTCCTTCTGCTCTTCCGGCAGATAGACCAGGGCGACGTCCGCCCCTTCGCGCGCGAACGCGATGGCCGCAGCCCGTCCGATCCCGGAATCCGACCCGGTCACCAGCGCCTTGCGACCCGCCAGGCGGCCATGGCCGACATAGCTGGTCTCCCCATGATCCGGTCGGGGATCCATCTCGGCAGCCAGGCCGGGCGCCGGTTGCGGCTGCTTGGGAAAGGGCGGCTTCGGATATTGCTCGCGAGGGTCCTGCATGGTCAGGCGGGACGCGGCGTCGTCGGACATGGGAATCTCCATTTTCCGACTGAACCGCCGCGGCGGCATTTAGCTCCCCAAAGGCGCGCGCCGTCCGACGGATGCCGGCCGCGGCTCGCGTTAGGGTCACGCACAAGGCGCGGCGTCGCCGGTGTGGAGATCGACGACGAAGCAATGCTCATGACCACTGGCGACCTCACGGACGATGATGCGGATTTCATCGTCGGCGGGAAGGTCGTGCAGGTCTTCGACATAGGCCACCGCCGCCGCCTCGAAACTGGCCTCCTCGACCACGCGGGCGTGGTGGGCGTCGATGTGACGCGCATGGACGCTGAAGCTGCGAAACTCGGGGCTCGGGGTCTCGGGGCTCGCGGTCCCGGGGCTCTGGGCAGTCTGGGTCATAGGGGGCTCCTGAGGTGGTAACGCCCGTGGCCCGGAAAGGATTCATGCGCCGGCGACGGCGCCGTGCGGATCGTGTGGCCGCGGTCGGTCGTTGCGCATCATGACCTGAGTCGGAGACCGCCATGGCCGCGACAAAACTCGCCAAGTACCAGGGGATGCGCGACTTCGCCCGCACGGCCGAGCCGTCGGGAGAGGACGCGAAGGTCAAGCCCTCCGAGGCGCTGCGGTTCGTGATCCAGAAGCATGCCGCGAGCCACCTGCACTTCGACCTGCGCCTGGAGTACGAGGGCGCCTTCCGCTCCTGGGCGGTGCCGAAGGGACCGTCGCTCGATCCGGGGGTCCGCCGACTGGCGATGGAGGTGGAGGACCACCCGCTGGACTACGGCGACTTCGAGGGGACCATCCCCGAGGGCCAGTACGGCGGGGGCACGGTGATGCTGTGGGACCGCGGCTATTGGGCGCCGGAAAAGGGCTTCGAGGCGATCGGCCGGGCGCTGGCCAAGGGGGAGCTGAAGTTCGTCATGGAGGGCGAGCGGATGCACGGCTCGTGGGTGATCGTCCGCACCCGGACGGACGCTCGCGGCAAGGCCAGCTGGATGCTGATCAAGCACCGCGACGAGGCCGCGGTCCCCGGCGATTCCAACGGGCCGTCGGACGCCGACCGCTCCGTGGCCTCGGGCCGCACCATGGTGGAGATCGCCAACGGCAAAGGCCGCAAGGCCAAGCCGTTCATGACCGCGGCGGGGGCGGAGGCGGGCGCCGTGTGGCAGAGCAACCGACGGCAGGAAAAGGCCGCCCCTCCGGTCGCGCCGTCGAGGCCGGCCAAGGCGAAAGCGGCGCCGAAGCCGGTGGTCGCCAAGGCGCTGCCGGCCTTCATCGAGCCGCAGCTGACCCGCCCGCTGGAGAAGCCGCCCTCCGGGCCCGGCTGGGCCCACGAGATCAAGTTCGACGGCTATCGGATGCAACTGCGCACGGAAGGTGGCCGCGCGCGCCTCCTGACCCGAAAGGGCCTCGACTGGTCCGACAAGTTCAAGGAGATCGTCGCCGCCGGCGGCAAACTCGACGATGGCATCGTCGACGGCGAGGTGGTGGCGCTGAACGCCGGCGGCGCGCCGGATTTCGCGGCGCTGCAGGCGGCGATCTCCAGCGGCAAGACCCGTGACCTGGTGTTCTTCGCCTTCGACCGGATGTTCGCGGGCCGGGAGGATCTGCGCGGTCTGCCGCTTGCGGAGCGTAAGGCGCGATTGGAGGCCAGCCTGGAGGGCGCGGCGGCCAACCTGCGCTACGTAGACCACTTCGTCACCGCTGGGGATGCGGTGCTGCAGTCGGCGTGCCGGATGGACCTGGAGGGCATCGTCTCCAAGCGGCTCGACGCGCCCTATGCGTCGGGCCGCGGCGACACCTGGACCAAGGCCAAGTGCCGCGCCGGGCACGAGGTGGTGATCGGCGGCTACACGACCACCGGCTCGGCGTTCCGCTCGCTGATCGCGGGCGTGTACCGCGATGGACAACTCGCCCACGTGGGGCGGATCGGCACCGGTTTCAGCCGCGACAAGGTGGGCAGCCTGCTGCCGCGTCTGAAGGCCCTGGAGACCGACGAAAGCCCGTTCGGGGGGAAGAGCGCGCCGCGCAAGACCGCAGAAGTGCACTGGCTAAAGCCTGAGTTGGTCGCCGAGATCGAATACGAGGGTTTCACCAGCGACGGCCGGCTGCGCCAGGCGGCCTTCAAGGGCCTGCGCTCGGACAAGCCGGCGCAGGAGGTCGAGGCCGAACGGCCCGCGCCCGCCGCCACGCCGGTGGCGCAGCCGGGCGCGGGGACGCTCCGCGCCGGCGTCATGCCTCGCGGGTCAGTCCCCGTCATGGGGATCAGCATCTCGCACGCCGATAAGGCCCTGTGGCCGGACGGCGGTGACGGCCGGCCGGTGAGCAAGCTCGACCTCGCCCGGTATTACGAGGCGGTAGGTCCCTGGATGCTGCGGCACGTCCGCGGCCGGCCCTGCTCGATGATCCGCATGCCGGACGGCATCGATGGCGAACAGAAGTTCTTCCAGCGGCACACCGGCAAGGGTCAGTCCGCGCTGATCAGCGAAGTGACGGTGTGGGGCGACCGCAAGCCCTACACCCAGTTCGACCGGGTGGAGGCCCTGGTGGCGGCCGCGCAGGTCGGCGCCGTGGAGCTGCATCCCTGGAACTGCGAACCCTTCGAGCCGGAGCAGCCGGGCCGGCTGGTCTTCGACCTGGACCCGGCGCCGGACGTCGCGTTCGACGCGGTGATCGCCGGCGCCAAGGAGGTCCGCGCGCGTCTGGAGGCGCTGGGGCTGGAAGCCTTCTGCAAGACGACCGGCGGCAAGGGCCTGCACGTGGTGACGCCGCTCAACGCCAAGGGCGCCGACTGGCCGACGGCCAAAGCCTTTGCGCGCGATGTCTGCAAGGTGATGGCGGCCGACGCCCCGGACCGGTTCCTGATCAACATGGCCAAGAAGGAACGCACCGGCCGCATCTTCCTCGACTATCTTCGCAACGACCGGATGGCGACCGCGGTGGCGCCCCTCTCGCCGCGCGGCCGGCCGGGCGCCCCGGTGTCTTTCCCACTGGCCTGGGGGCAGGTTAAGCGCGGCCTGGACCCGGCGCGCTACACCGTCCGCACGGCGCCGGCGTTGCTGGGCAAGCTCACCGCCTGGGACGGCTACTGTGAAGCCGAGCGCCCGCTCGCAGCGGCGATCCGCAAACTCGGCAAGGTCTGAGGCGGGCGCCACGGTCCGGGTGACCCCGGACGGCCGCTACCTGGTCGTCCGCGGACGGCTCTGCCGGCGCAGCGATGCGCGCCTGGCTGCGCCGGAGCGCGCCGCGCTGGTTCCGCAGCTGATGACGGCGCGCCGCGCGGTGGGCCGGGCGCGCCGGCGCGGGGACACGGCCACCGTGGCGGACACGCACGCGACGGTCGACGCGCCGAAGCGGGCGCTCGGCGAGCGCGGGCCGATCTGCTGGTCGGACGGCGCGCCGGACCGGATGGCCCGGACCACCCCCTGTGCGGCCTAAGTTCTCCGCCGGCTCAGCCGCTGCGCTTGAAGCGCAGGGTGAGGCCGAGGATCAGGCCTGAGAGCGCCAGGCAAACGGCGTTGGAGGCGACCAGCGGCCAGCTCTTCAGCAGGACCCCATACCCGATCCACAAGGCAAATCCGGTCACCGTCACCGCGTACATGCGTAGCGAGACGGCTTCGGCGTCCCGCTCGCGCCAGATCTTGAGCACCTGCGGCACGAAACTTGACATGGAACAGAGGGCCGCGGCGACGCCGACGACGGTGGCGGTCGCTGAGGTCATCGCGGCGTTCGCGGGCGGTTCGGCATCGCGGCCCCCTTTCGGCTTGCGGCTTGCGGCTTGCGGCTTGCGGCTCGGCAACGCCTTGCGCCCGGCGCCGTTCCGATGCGCCCGGCGTGCAACGCCGCGGCGCGCGGCGCGTATCGTCGGGATGCGCCTGGCGACCTTCAACGTGAACGGGATCAACGGCCGGCTGCCGCGGCTGCTGGAATGGCTGGTGGAGACGAAGCCCGATGTCGTCTGCCTGCAGGAGCTCAAGGCGCCCCAGGAGAAGTTTCCGCGCGGCGAGATCGAGAAGGCCGGCTACGGCGCCATCTGGCACGGCCAGAAAAGTTGGAACGGCGTGGCGATACTCGCCCGCGGCCGCCAGCCGGTGGAGACCCGCAAGGGCCTCCCGGGCGACCCGGACGACGTCCAGTGCCGCTACATCGAGGCCGCGATCAACGGCCTGATCGTCGGCTGTCTCTACCTGCCGAACGGCAATCCGGCGCCGGGGCCGAAGTTCGAATTCAAGCTCAGGTGGTTCGAGCGCTTCAGCCGGTACGCCGCGGGCCTGCTGAAGAGCGGCCACCCGGTGGTCCTGGCCGGCGACTACAACGTCATGCCGACCGAGTTGGACGTCTACAAGCCGGAGCGCTGGCTGGACGACGCGCTGTTCCGGCCGGAGGTGCGCGCGGCCTACAAGGCGCTGGTCGACCAGGGTTGGACCGATGCGCTGCGCGCGCGGCATCCGGGCGAACGCATCTACACTTTCTGGGACTACTTCCGGAACGCCTACGGCCGCGACGCGGGCCTGAGGATCGACCACCTGCTGCTCAGTCCAGCGGTGGCCGGGCGTCTCGAAGCGGCCGGCGTCGATCGCGCATTCCGCGGTCGCGAGAAGGCCAGCGACCACGCCCCGACCTGGATCGTGCTGCGGGACGCGCCCCCAGGCTGACCCCAGATGGTTCATCGCCGGTTCAGGCGTCGGGCGCGATCGTGCAACACCGGAGGCGGACACGCTCCCCGTCCCTCGAAGTGGACGTCTCCGGCGAAAAGACAAAGGCGGCGCGTCGCTTCGGCGGCGCGCCGTTCTCGCATCTTGCCGGGGCGCAGGACGATTACCCCGCCGCGCGCGGCCGCCGCGAGGCGCCGGCGGTTGTTTATGTCGGTTACGGCGATCGCTGCTTCACCGGCCGCCACCGCTATCCGGTTCAGGCCGCGGATCGCGTCGACGGCGGCGTAGAGCCCTGCACGCCCTCCTACGAAAGGCGGCGACGGCTGCCGTTCGCCGTCGCGATTTTCGCCACCTGCGAGCGGCTGGCCGCGCAGGCGGACGCCATCTACCTCTAAGGGAACCAGGCCGCGGGCCAGGCGCTAGCGCAATGCCCGCCTTGACCGTGGGCCCGGGAGCCCGTCTGTGACCGCCGTCGTCTCGCACGAACACTACCGGCTGCTGCGAAAGCTCGACACGGAATCGAGGGTGACGGCGGAGGAAAAGGCGGCCATCTGCGCGCTGCCCCTGAAGACCCGGCCCTTCGAGAAGCGCGTGGACCTGGTCGAGCAGGGCGACCAGCCGCACCACGCCTGTCTCATCGTCGAGGGCATCGTTTGCCGCTACAAATGTCTGAGCGAGGGCCGCCGGCAAATCCTCTCGGTGCACGTACCCGGGGACCTGCCCGACCTGCAGAGCCTGTTCCTGGACCGGATGGACCATGGCCTCGCCACCCTCACGAAAGGACGCGCCGCCTTTATCCCGCACCCGGCGCTGCGCCGCCTGATCGAGGCCTGGCCCAATGTGGCCGCAGCGCTCTGGCGCGACACCCTGGTGGACGCCTCGATCTTCCGCGACGGGATGGCCGGCCTGGGGCGGCGGACCGCCCGCGAGCGCGTGGCGCACCTGATCTGCGAGATGGCCGTCCGGCTGAAGGTGCTGGACCTGGTCGAAGGGACCCAGTTCCTCCTGCCGCTCACCCAGACCCAGCTGGCCGATGCGCTTGGGGTCTCGAACGTCCACATCAACCGGGTCCTGAAAAGCCTGCGCGCCGACGGGCTGATCCGCAGCCGCGGGCGGCAGGTCGAGATCGTCGACTGGCCGGCGCTGTGCGCGGCCGGCGACTTCGACCTCGACTACCTGCACCTGCGCCCGGACGCCGTGCCCGACGACCTCAAGCCGCCGCCGGAGAAGGCTGCGCCCGACCCCGCCTAGCGGGCCTCAGCGCGGGATCCGAAGGACGAGCAGGCCGGCGTTGAGCGCCACCAGGACGGCGGCGATGGCCCAATAAGCCGCGCGCGCCGGCGTGTTGACGAGGTCGCCCATCCGCGCCTTGTCGCTGGTCAGCAGGATAAGCGCGATCACAGCGAACGGCAGCTACAGGCTGAGGACCACCTGGCCGGCCACGAGCAACTGGCCGACCCCGGCGGCGCCGTAGAGCCAGGCGATGGCGGCGGCGGGAACGATGGCCAGCCCGCGTGAAACCAGCCGTCGCGCCCACGGCGCGATCCGGAAGGTCGTGAACCCCTCCAGTACGATCTGGCCGGCGAGGGTGCTGGTCAGGGTGGCGTTCTGGCCGGCGGCGAGCAGGGCGATGCCGGCGACCAGGGGCAGGTGGAAGAGCAGCTGTAGGGCGATCGCCGCGCCCAGCACTTCGGCCAGGTCGCAGGTGATGATCGCGATCTCGCACAACAACCAGAGCATCGTGCGGACCGCCGGGCCGTAGCGGGCGCGACAGGCCTGGGCCAGGTCCTGGCCGGTGGCGATCCCCAGCCGCGCGGCCATGGCCTGCAGCGCCATGGCCATGACATTGGCCAGCACCACCAGGCTCAGGAGGCGGTAGCCGAAGGCCGAGCCGCCGGCCAGGCCGTTGGCCCAGTTGCCCGGATCCATGGAGCCGACCGCCACCAGGTAGCCGGGCCCGGCGGCCGCGGCGATCCGGCGCAACGCCCCTGCGCCGGCGCGGGGCCGGCGCAGGGGCGCGGCGGCGCCCAGCGGCAGGGTTGCGGTGGCCGCGAACTCGGGGGGCGGAGGCATAGCGAGCGACAGGTCAGGCCTGGGCCGGTCCCACGAAGGACCGGCCCGCCCGGCCTAGATCGCCTTGGCTTGCGCGGTGGCGTCGGCGATGTCCTTGGCGCCGCCGAGATCCTCTTCGCTGATCTTGCCGGCGCCTGGGCCGGCGCCCAGGTCCGCGCCGGTCTCGGGGTCCTGCGCGGGATCGGACAAGGTCCGGGCGGCGAGCTTCTTGACCACCGCGTCGGTCTTCTCGTCGAGCGTGACGCTGGCCAGGCCGTCGCCGCCGTCGGCGGGCAGGGTGGCGTTGAGGTCATCGACCCGCTCCCATTGCTCGCCGGTGTTCCAGGGGCCCTCCATGTCGCCCTCGCCCTGCGAGGTGTTCACGTACATGTTGGCGTACTTGACGATGCCGGGCAGCTTGCCGGGCGGGAAGTTGTCCTCGATCGAATAGAGCGCCTTCTCGAAGGACTTCTGGTGGGCGATCTCGCGGGTCATCAGGAAACCCAGGGCCTCCTTGATGCCCGGGTCGTCGGTGATGTTGATCAGCCGCTCGTAGACAATCTTGGCGCGGCTCTCGGCGGCGATGTTGGACCGCAGGTCGCAGGTCGGGTCGCCCTTGGTGTCCACATAGGCCGCGGTCCACGGGACGCCGGAGGAGTTGGTCAGGGCCGGGCCGCCGCCGTAGAGCAGCGACTGGGTGTGGCTGTCGCCGCCGGCGTTGATCGCCATGTAGAGGTCGGCCTCTTCCATCGCGGCCTCGGAGAGCTGCGCCTTCACGCCCTTGTTCAGCATCGCGACGATCGAGCCGATCACCTCCAGGTGACTGAGCTCCTCGGTGGCGATATCCAGCAGCAGGTCCTTGCGGCCGGGATCGAATTCGCCGAGGCCCTGGGTGAAATAGCGCATTGCCGCGGCGAGCTCGCCGTCGGGACCGCCGAACTGCTCGAGCAGCAGGGAGGCCAGCGCCGGGTTCGGTTCGGCGACGCGCACCGTGTATTGCAAGCGCTTGTTGTGCATGAACATGGGGGGCGTCCTAAGGGGGTGGGTGGATGGGGACCGCCAACACCCCGACCCCTGAGCCGTTCCCCTCCCGATCGTCGAAAACCTGAAGAATCCACAGGTCGCTGTCCGTCAGAGGGACCCAGCCGGCGGCGCGCCGGCGCGCGCGCGCAAGGTGGCGCGAAGGTCTCCCCCGGTATGAAGGGTGACGTGGAGCCTCGACTAGGCGGCGATCGCCTCGCGGAGCGGGCTCGCGGCGCGGGCGGCGCGATGCGGCGAGAGGTGGTCGAGGATGGCGTCGAAAGCCCCCTCGGCGGGGCGGCCGTCCGCCGGGATATGGCCGGCTTCCAGCAGCCGCCCCAGCGCCATGCGCGCGCGGCAGACCCGGCTCTTCACGGTGCCGGGGGGGACCTGCAGGATGTCGGCGGCCTCATCGTAGGAAAACCCGCCGACACCGACCAGCACCAGGGCCTCCCGATGCTGGTCGGTGAGACGGGTCAGTGCGCGGCGCACTTCATCCAGCTCCAGGATGCTGTCCACATTGTCCCGCGCCTGCAGAGTCGCCTCGGCCACCTCCGGATTGAGGACGGTGGAGCGCCAGGCGCGCCGGGCGTCGGAGTAGAACCGGTTCCGCAGGATGAGATAGACCCAGGCGCGCAGGTTCGTGCCCCTTTCGAAGGCGTCGCGCGCCTTCCAGGCGCTGGCCAGCGCCTCCTGGGCCAGGTCGTCGGCGCGGCTGGGGTCGCGGCAAAGACTGCGGGCGAAGGCGCGCAGCTGCGGGATCAGGGCGATCAGCGCCTGCTGGAAATCGTCCGGGTCAACAGTCGAGTAAGCGGACGCGCTCGGCGCGCGGGGGTCTGCTGTCTGCATCGGCAGGGCCTTCTGTGGGATGCCCGCCGAACGACGCCGCGGGACACCAAGGCAACCTGCGGTTTTTTACGGGGTTCCTGGGTGACAGTGGAGCGCCGGCGCTTTGCGCGGTTTTCACCGACCTATGTAAGTTTTCCGCTTTCACGCCGGGGCGCGCGCCGAACACGCGAGGCGCGATGACTTGCGCGCGGTCGGTGTTTGGCAGGCCGCGACGGCGCGTCTTCCTGGGGCTCGTCCCGAAAGCCGCTTCGACCGCAGGGATGGGATGGGATGGATGGCCGGCAAAAAACCACCCAGGTTAAAAGAAATCGCCGAAACCTGGCTTGACGCCGGAACGTGGAGCGGGGGGCGGCATTGCCGCTGGCGGTCCGCGCCGGACCGGGCCCCTGGGACTGCTCGTATGCCAAGACCGCCAGTCCCGCCCGCCGCCTCATCGGCGCCATGATCCCCTCGCAGTTAAATTCGATCTCGGCGCAGCGGATCGCCTGTGCGGCCGCGCGGAAGCTTGTGCGCACCTTCGCCAGAGCGCCCCATCCGCGCCGGCAGGCGCGCTGCGCCGACCCGGCGCGGCTGGACTTCGCGGCGAGACCGCGGTGAGCCGTCTGGGGGTCCGGTTGGGGCGACTGACGCTCCGAGGGCTGGCGATCGGGCGCAGCACCGGAGCCATCGCGGTGCTGGCTCGGCTGGGCTACCTGTCGCGCGGCGCCGTCTACCTCAGCGTCGGCGGGATTGCCGGGCTGAAGGCGGCGGGATTGACCCCGCACGCCAAGGGGAGCCTCGACGCTCTGCGAGCCTGGGCGCAGTGGCCGCTGGGCGTGGTTCTCCTGTGGGTGATCGGCCTGGGCCTCTGCGCCTTCGCCGCTTGGCGCGCGCTGCAGGCCGTTCTTGATATCGAGCGCTCCGGCCGCGGACCCAAAGCGCTCCTGGGCCGGGTCGGCAAGGCGGTGAGCGGCGTGCTTTATGGGACCCTGGGGTACGAGGTTCTCCGCTTTCTCGACACCTTGCGCGACCTGCGCCACGCCGGCGATGACGAGTTCGCGGCGCCGTTCGGCGGCCTTATGGCGTCGCCGTTCAGCCGCACCCTGCTCATGGGGGTCGGCGCCGCGGTCCTGTTGGCAGGGCTCGGCAACATGGTCCGCGCAGGCGTTGACCGCTTTACGCCCTCCCTGGACTGCCGCCCGGACTGGCGGGCGCCTCTCGAATGGACCGCGCGGGCCGGCTACTTCGCGCGCGGCCTGGCCTTCCTCCCCGCAGGCTGGTTGACGCTGCGGGCCGGTTGGCGGGCTCGCCCGAACGAGGCGCTCGACATCGGCCGGGGCCTTGAAACCGTTCTGGCCACCCCGTTCGGCCGCGGCGGCCTGGCCGCCATTGCCGCCGGGTTGATCGCGTTCGGACTTTTCGGCGTGGCCAAGGCAGCATTGCGGCGGGTGGACCAGGGCCGGGCCGCCGCCGGCGGACACGGCGACGGGCCCGCGACCCCCTATTGACCCGCGGGCATCTTCTGCAGCATGCCGAGGTGCATCTGCACCACCGGCACGATCTTCGCCGCGGCGGCCTTGAGGTTGGGGTCGTCGCCGGCCTTGGCGTAGCCGCTCTGCAGGGCCAAGGCCTGCTTGTGCGCCGCCAGCTGCTGGCCGACGTAGGTCTTGTCGAACGCCGCGCCGCTCTGGGCCTTCAGCTGGGTGAGCTTCGCCTGCTGATCGGCCGTCAGCGCCGGGGGCGGCCCAACGGACAGGCCGCTCTTCTTCGCGGCCGCCATCACCATCTGGGTGCTCTGGGTGTGGTCGGTGACCATCTTCTGCGCGAAGCTCTTCACGTCCGGGTTCGTGGCCTTGCGGGCCGCCAGCTTGCCGCTTTCGATCTCGAACTGGTCGGACTGGCCGGCCATCGTCATGTATTGCGCTGCCGGCGGCGGCGCCTGGGCGAAAGCCGTGGCGGGCAGGGTCAGGGCCAGCGCGCCGGCCAGGAGCAGGGTTCGCATCGGAGAAGTTCTCTCTTTGGGTCCGGCGCAGGGGCGCGCCGGAGGCGAAAACCCGCGCGCGCCCATTCGGCTCCGTTCCCGACCGGTGCCGGCCCCGCGGAACCCGGCGCGCCGGCGTGGGATTTCCGCGCCGGGGACCGCGGCCGAGGAGACCTGATGAGCGAGGGCCGACTGCGCGTAGGGACGTCGGGCTGGATCTACCGGCCCTGGCGTGGCCTGTTCTATCCCCAGGACCTGCCGCAGAAAGCCTGGTTCAGGTTCTACGCCCGCCAGTTCGATACCGCCGAGATCAACGCCACTTTCTACCGGCTGCCTTCGCAGGCGGCGGTGGCGGCTTGGCGCGAGGCGGCGCCGGAGGGGTTCGAGTTTGCGTGGAAGGCGTCGCGCTACATCACCCAGGCCAAGAAGCTCAGGGACGCCGAGGCTCCGCTGGCGCGGGTCTACGCGCCGATGGCCGCGCTCGGCGATAGGACCGGCCCGACGCTCTTCCAGTTGCCGCCGCAGCTGCGGCTCAACCTGGACCGGCTGACCGGCTTCCTGAAGTTGCTGCCGAGCGGTCGGCAAGCGATGGAGTTCCGCCATCCCAGTTGGTACGTCGACCCGGTGTTCGAGGCGCTGGCGGCGCGCAACGTCGCCTTCTGCATCTCCGACCATCACAACGCGCCCGCGCCCTGGGTCCGGACCGCGAGCTTCGTCTATGTCCGGGGCCACGGTCCCGGCGGCGCCTACGTCGGATCCTACAGCAACGCCGAACTCAAGCGCTGGGTGGGCGAGATCCGCGGGTGGCGAGCCGACGGTCACGACGTCTACGCCTATTTCGACAACGACATCGGCTGCGCGGCGCCGGGTGATGCGCTGCGGCTGCGGGATCTGGCGGGTTAGGCGCCGCCCCTAATCGCCGCCGCGGCCGGGGTCGTCGAGACTGGCGCCGGCGTCCGCGCCACCCGGCGGCATCGCGTCGCTCGCGAAGGGATCGGTCGGTGACGGGGCGGTCTGCGCGGCGCTCGCCAGGACCTCGGCGGCCGAGCGGCCGTCCGGCTTGGGCGCACCGTTCTGGCCCCCCTTGTTCACGTCGGGTTCGAAGCCCGTCGGATGGCCCTGGACGATCCGGACCGTGGGCCCGGCGACAGGATCGGGAGCGGGTTGAACGCCCGCATGCGGCTCGGCCTGAGTGTCGAGTTGGGAGTCGAGCTGGGGGTTGGCTTCAGGGTTGGACTGAGCAGCGGGGCTAAAGTCGGGGCTAAGATCGGACATCAGGGCCTCCAAGCGTGCCTGATCGGGCAAGGTCCTGAAGCCCGCAACGGTTCCCTGCCGATGAAGCCGCCGGGTCGAGGACGCGGCGGAACGCCTTCCCCTCGGCCGCGCCGGCGGTCGCGGCGGACCATCGAGTGGGCGCTCCCGCAACGCCGCCCCCGGACGGGCAAACGCCGGAGCAGAGGACGGCAGAGCGGAGCGCAGATCCGGCGACGCGGCGCCTCGGTTCCGTTGGCGGCCGACAATGCCGTTGAAATCCTGGAAGAACGGTGGGGAACGGGTTTTGACAGCCGTCGTTCTGGCCCCGGAAACGGGAGGAGTGCGATGCCGGACGGAACCCAGGCCCCGCGACAAGCCACCGGCCTCGGCTCTGGCGCCGCGCCGGCCCGGCCGATGACCCTGCTGCAGAAGGCGGTCTATCGGGGGCCGCATCTCTACAGTCGCCTGCCGATGGTGCGCCTGATGGTCGACCTCGGCGATCTGGAAGCCCATCCCACGAACCAGCTCCCGGGCGGCCGGATCGGGCGCCTTCTGGGGGCCGTGGCGCACAACCCGCGAATCCTCGGGGTCGGCATAGACGAGGACACCGCCATTTGCCTCTCCGGCGTGCGCTTCGACGTCCTCGGCTCCGGTGCGGTCTATGTGGTCGACGCCGAGGATGTCACCCAGTCGAACATCGCCGAGGCGCGCTCGGAGTCCGCCCTGTCTCTGCACGACGTGCGCCTTCACGTGTTGGCGGCGGGCGACGGTTTTGATCTCGATAAGCGCCAGCCGCTCAGCCCCGACCAGGCCAGGGCGCGGCCGGCCTTCCAAAAGGCCGACTAGCGACGCGTGATGATCGCTCCGACCGCAGCGATACGCTCCACGTCGGCATAAGCGGGGGCGTCGAGCTGGGCGCTGAAGATGTCGGGGTCGAGCTCGCGGTAGGTGACGGCGAAGGCGGCCGGGTCGAGGCCGGCTTCGAGCCTTTCTCGCAAGGGATCGCGGCCGTCGATGATGGCGCTGCCGGTGTAGAGCACCAACCGGCCGCGGTCGGCCATCTTTGCCGCGCCGTCGAGCGCCCAGTCGAGGGACAGGCGCGCCCCATGCAGGTCGCCGCCGTCCCGGTAGGTCCGGCCCTCGTCCCCAGCAATGAACGGCGGGTTCGCAATGATCAGGTCAGGCCGCTCGGACACCCCCTCGAGGCCATCGCTCAGGCGGAAGTCGGCGCTGATCCCGGCGGCGTGCAGGTTGATCCGCGCCAGGCGCAGCGCCAGCGGATTGACATCTGTCAGGATCAGGCGATCGGGCTTGACCAAGCGGGAGACCACGACGGCGCCGGCGCCGGAGCCGGCGCCCACATCCACGGCCACGGCGGGCGGCGGGGTGTCGCTCAGGACCTCGCCAAGGAAGTTCGAGAACCGGTAGGTGTCGGGCCCGAAGAACACGGCGTCGGCGCCGGTCGGCGGGAAGGCCGAATGCAGGAACAGATCCTGGCCGAGCGAGGCGACGCGCAGGCCGGCCTTCAGGCCCTCGGAGGTCGGCTGCAGCACATCCGCCGCGTCCAGCAGCTTCAGGATCGCGGCAGGCACGATCCCCTCGCCGAACGGCAGGCTCCAGCCCAGGGCGTCGCGCACACTGGCCGCCCGCGCTTTGCCGGGCCGGGAGATCACCCGGCGGTGGGTCGCAGGTGTCGGGACGGTGAAGCGATAGCCCTCCGTCCTCAGCCGTGCGAGCAGGGCCGCTAGCGCCGCGTCCTGGAACGCTTCGCCCGCATCGGATCGGGCCGCCGCGGCGGCCGGGAGCGCCGCACGCCGGCGGAAGGGCGTGACAACGCTTGCGTCAGCCCCCCTCACGTGTCGCGGCCCGGGCTGAGGCCCGGCTGCGGCGCGCGGGCGGGCGCGAAGGTGCGCTTCTCCGGCCTGGCCCGCCCGGCGATCGGCACGCCGAAGAACATCGCGCCGATCGCCGCCATCACCCCGTGGCGGACCGGATGCGGATCGCCGGCCAGGCTGTGCGGCTGAGCGCCGTCGGGGCTCGGCGACGGCTCTGCGCCAGCGGTCGTGCGCGGGCTCGAGAGCATGGAATGCCTCCTGGGCTTGGTCTTGGGCGGGAAACGCGGCCTCGGCACGGCCGTTCCGCTGGGGGGCTGACACAAAAGGCGCAATACCCTGGGGCGGACTCTGCGGGCGCGGCCCGAATGATCGGCGCGAGTTCAGCCGTTCGGAAGCCCCCTGTCATTCGATGTCGCCGTCGGCTGAGACCGGAGCGTGGTTGAGCAGCGCGACCAGGCCGACGCCGCCGAGGGTATTGCCGATGAATGTGGGGAGGAGAAACGAGCCAAGGTAGGCGGCAAGGGTCGCCTGGCCGGTGAGTACGCCGTAGGCGCCTTCGGTCGAGCCCGCGATGATGTGGTTGAGCTTAGCGAAGGCGACCAACCAGGTGAGCAGGGCGATAATGACGATCTTCGCCGAGCCGCCGCTCGGGAGCAGCCAGACCATCAGCGCGATCAGCCAGCCGGCGAGGAGTGCGCGGAGCAAGGTGTTCCAGAAGGGATGGGCGAGCGGGTCGCCGGCCAGCTGGTTGAGGGCGGCCGAGGTCTCTGGGGGCAGCGGGTGGCCCACCGCCAGCATCGCTGCAAAGAGCCAAGTGCCGACCAGATTGGCCGCCAGCACGATCGCCCACAGGCGCAGGGTGGCCATTCCGGTCGCCAGCTTTCGATCGTGCAGCGCCGGAAGCATCGCGGTCAAAGTACTTTCCGTGAACAGTTGCTGGCGACCGAGGATGACGATCGCAAAGCCCACGGCGTAGCCGGCGGCGGCGATGGCGTCGCGGCCCGCGACGCCGCTGAAGCTGGTCTGCAGCAGGGCCTGGGCGACGAAGGAGAAGCCCATGGAAAGGCCGGCGGCCAGGCCCGACCAGAGCAGGGCACTGGCCGGGCGGCGCAATTCGGTCTCGCCTTCGGCGCGGACGATTTCGTGGATGACGAGGGGCCGCAGCGGCGCGTTCTGCTCGGCCTTGGCCTTCTCCGCGCAGTCGAGATGCTTGGACTGTCGGGCGTGCTCGGCCATTAAGCCGCTCCGCCCGTATGCGGTCGGGCGGCGCCGTTGAACGGCGGCGCCATCAGCGCGCTAGGATTGGCGATCTCCACGGTCGCCCTGGCCCTTCTTGGCCGGTGTCTTCGAATGCTGCCGCTGGTCGGCGGCCAGGCTTTTGCCGACGTCCACCTGGTCGTCGGTGAATTGGCCCTTCTCGTCACGGCGGGCGTAGCGCTTGTCGCCCTTGTTGGGCTCAATAGTCTCGCGTGCGGTCATGGCGGCGCCTCCTTTGTTCACCGGGAATCGTGAAGTGGGAGGTTGGTTCCCTTGAGCGCCGAGGGCCTGGCGGTCCGGTGGCGCCGGTCAGCGCTCAGGGCCGCCGCAGGGTGGGATGAAGCTCCGGGATGGAAGGGGTGCGAAGCGCAGCCTGAGGACCCGGTGAAGAGCGCGACCCGGTCTCACAAAAAAAAGACCCGGTCAGGGCGCGACTCAGCGGAACTGGCTGTCCTTGCCGCCGCGTCGGTTAATGCCTGGACATACGGCGCGGCGATCGCGGCCCGACCGGCAGCCGACGCAGGTATGAACGCCGGGCAGGGCGCGGCGGCGGGCCTCCGGGATGTCATCGCCACATTCCACGCATTGGGCCGAGCGGTCGCCGGACGCCAGGCGGGCGCGGGCGCTCAGGACCCCGTCGATGATGGTGTCCTCGATCTGCTCCAAGACTGCCCCTTCGTGCGCCCAGCCGGCCGACCAAGGATTTCAAGCCGTCGGCCTCAGGGGGGCCGGATGTTCGGGTTGGCCGCCGGCCTGCGCGCAAGGCCGAGCGTATCGGCCTTTCGACGGGCGACCTTCGGAGGGGAACGGAATTCAAAGCCAAGCGCTCCCGCGCCCTCTGAGGAGGAGAGACGATGCTCGCAGGACAAAGGCTCGCCGCGATGGGCAAGTTCACACCGGAATTTCCGGACGCCGAGGCGCTCCATGTCGGCCTGGCCCGCTGGAACCGGCGACGGCTGGCGGTCCAGACGCCGCACGGCGACTGGCCGTCGCAACTCCTCGAAGACCAGCGGATGCTGCGGCTGGAGGGCGCCTTCGTCGAGGCGTTCCGCACGCATGTCGCCGAGCTGGTGAGCGGCGTCCCCTCGAATCCGGAGCGCTTCATCGCCTGGTTCGAGGACCTCAAGATGTCCGGCCCCGGCCAATGGGACCCGCTATTCGACTGGCTGGCGACCACCGCCACGCTTGAGCAGATGAAGTGGTTTCTCAACCAGGAGGCGGCCGGCGAAGCCGGGTTCGAGGACCTGGTCGCTCTGACCCAGGTGAAGCTGCCGGCCCGGGCCAAGCTGGAACTCGCCCGCAACTACTGGGACGAGATGGGCCGCGGGTCCCCGGGCGGCATGCACGGGCCGATGCTCGAGCGGACCGTCGCGGGCCTCGACCTGCATCCAACCATCGAGGGCACGCTTTGGCAGAGCCTGTGCCTCGCCAACCTGATGACCGCGCTGGCGACGACCCGGCGCTACACCTACCAGTCGATCGGCGCGCTGGGTGTGGTCGAGTTGACCGCCCCAACCCGAGTGTCCAGCCTCGACGCCGGCCTCAAGCGGCTGGGCTGCGCTCCGGAGCAGCGGAAGTATTTCGCCCTTCACGCCCACCTCGACGTGGAGCATTCGATCGCCTGGAACGCTGAGGCTTTGATCCCGCTGGTCGAGGAAGCTCCGGCCCGCGCCAAGTTCATCGCCGAAGGGGCGCTGATGCGCCTCATCTGCGGCGAGCAGTGCTTTACGGCCTACAGCGCCGCGTTGCTGGCCCACCATCACCCGCTCGTTTACGCCGCCTAATGTCGAAGGTCTTCTGGTGGGCCAGCGGCATGTAGGCTGGTGACGCTCAGCGGAAGCCTGGCCGGGGCGTCCATGTCCATAGCAGGTCGTAGAGCCCCGCGGAGTCAGCCTTCGCGCCAAAGAAGTGCGGGATGCGGGTGAAATGGAAGGCGGCGGTGTCCAGGCACTGCGCCGGGGCCATGTCCTCGCGGCCGAACGGCCGGCGCCCCCGCATCAACCCAAACGCGTGCGCATAAGAGGACGGCGCGTCGAACGGGGCTGGATTGAAACGACCTGGGCCACTGGCCCCGTGTCGCCCCGTCGCGAGGGCGTGGATCGAAACCCGTTCTCCGTGCCGAGGCTGAACAAGACCAAAGTCGCCCCTGTGCGGTGGCGTGGATCGAAACAGCCTAACGCCCCAGATGTCCGCGGACGCGCCGGAGACCGTCAGCCTAAAGCGCTGGGATTAGCGACCGGGTCTGCTCGGCAGAGCGACTTTTCCTGAACGATTTTACGAACAGCAAAACGTTTATCCAAGACCCGGCTTTGTCCTGCGGGACATAGCAATTGGGGGCCGGATTGTACGTTCCGAATTTCCCATTCCTGCGGGGCGAGTTTGAGCGGGTAGGCGAGCGGTGAAGCGACTCGTCTTTGTCGCCGTTTGATGGTGGCCGAAAGTCCAGAAATTGCTGATGAGGAAAACACGGCAAAGGGCGCTGCCGAACATTCAGTGTGCTGTCGCCGAGCACAACGAAACTGATGATCTTCGGCTGCGCGCCGTGGTTCGCCGGTTGGAAACGAGACCCCGGCGGGATCATGCTGATGCCTGGAAGACCCTCGCGGTCAAGACGCCCCATCCCTCGTGTCGTTCACGTTTGAAATTCCTGGGTCTCTCGACGGTGTCTCTCGCCGTTCTTTTGCTGGCGGCATTCGATGGGCGGTCAGCGCACGCACAACAGGTCATGGCCAATGGGACGACTGAAACTGCGACGGGCACGATCGACACCGGGACGTTAGCGCAGCCCAACGGCCGCGCATTGTATGCGCTCAATAACGGTGTCATCACCAGCTCCAGTCCGCTGACGCTGATCACCGGAGGCGGCTACGCTGCGGGAGCTTACGCCGAAAGCGGCGGGCGGATTACCATTGCCAGCGGTTCAACGGTCACCACGACCGGGTCCGGCGCGTCCGCACTATTCGCCACAGGTACGGGAACCGGCGGCACGGTCTCCACGATCAGCGCGACGGACACCACGATCTCCTCGGCAGCGACCGGCTCCTTCGTGGTGTACGCCACGCGAGGCGGCATGATCAATTTGACCGGCGGTTCAGTCACTGCTGGTTCGGGAAGTAGCGCTCTTTACGCATTTTCCGCCGACCTAAGCAGCAACGCAACGATCAATGCATCTGGCGTTGCGGTCTCCAGTGGCGGCTACGGCGTCCAGGCAAACGTGAACGGCATCGTCAACCTGACAGGTGGCACGGTCACCACCAATGGCGCTGATGGCTATGGCCTCTTTGCGATCGGCACGGGCGCCACAGTGAACGCCGACGGGACCGTGGTTCAAACGTGGGGGGATTCTGCGAATGGCGCATTCCTTCTCGCAGGGCAGACGATGACGTTGCAGAACGTCACCATCGTCACAAACGGCGCCAACGCAACAGGAGCGGCCGTCGATAGCGGCGGCGTCATCGGCAGTGGCGGTGGCAGTGGCGCCCTGACCATCACCGGCGGTTCAATTACCGCCAACGGGTCTTCATCCTATGGCCTGCTCGGCACCAGTGGCACCAGCCTGACGGCCACCGATGTCGCCGTCGCGGTCACCAACAGCAGTAGCATCGGTGCGTCCGCGCAGTTCGGCGCCCAGGTCCTTGTGAAGGGCGGCACCATCAGGAACACCGGCGATTCGGGCGCGGGCTTGTTCTCGGTTGGCCTTTTGGGAGGGACCGGCGCATCCCTGACCGCAGATGGCGTGACGGTGACGACATCCGGTGCAAATTCGCACGGCGCGGTGGTCCGCGGCGGCTCCAGCCTGACCATCGAAAATGGCAGCAGCATCACCACCGCGGGGGCCGGATCGGCCGCGCTATATACGTCGGCCTATGACGCCAATCCCAGCATCGTCATTGTCGCCAACAGCACGCTCAGCTCGGCGCAGAGCGTCGGCATCTACACCACCGGTACAACGCTCAACGCGTCGCTCACGGGTTCATCAGTGAGCGGGGGTGCTGCGCTATCGGCCACAGTCAATGGCGGCGCCCTCAACCTTATGGCCGACTCGTCGACGCTGACCGGCGCGGCGCTGACCGAATTCTCTTCCGGTTCGACCACCAACGTCACATTGCAGAGCGGTTCGCTCTGGACGATGACGGGCGATTCGAGCGTCACCAACCTCACGCTCGATGCGGGTACCCTGCGCTACGGCGCGGCGGCGACCCTCAGCGTCGCCAATCCGATCTTGCTCGCCGGCGGCGGCGGCACGATCGATACGAACGGTTTCAGCCCCACGCTGGCGGCCCCCATCAATGGCGCGGGCAGCCTCACCAAGACCGGCGCGGGCGTGCTGAGCCTGACGGGAGACAGCAGCGGTTTTTCCGGCGCGGTCGCTGTCACGGGCGGCGTGCTGTGGGTTGAGGGAACGCTGGGTAACAGCGCCAGCACGCTCGACGTCGGCTCCGGCGGCACGCTGGGCGGCAGCGGGTTCATCGGCGGCAATATGACAGTCGCGGACGGCGGCATTCTGGCGCCCAACGCCGGCGCTGGGTCGAGCGCCAGCACGCTGACCATCAATGGCGATCTCACGTTAAGCCCCGGCTCCATCCTCAACTACAACTTCGGGGACGCCAATGTCGTCGGCGGCGTCTTCAATGACCTCACCATCGTTCGCGGTGACCTGACGCTCGATGGCACGCTGAACGTGACGGCCTCGCCGGGCGGCAGCTTCGATCAGGGCATCTATCGCATCATCAGCTATGGCGGATCGTTGACGGACAACACCCTCGCGCTCGGCTCCGTGCCCGCAGGGGACACCTATCAGGTTCAGACCTCGACTCCCGGAGAGGTCAATCTCATCGTCGGCGCTTCGCTCAACACCTTCACCTTCTGGAATGGAGGAGACGCCGGCCTGCACGGCAACGGCACGGTCAACGGGGGCGATGGCGTGTGGCAGAGCTCGGCCGGCAACACCAACTGGACGGACCAGACCGGTGTGCCGATCGGCCCATGGAGCGATGGCAACTTCGCCATCTTCGTGGCGAGGCCCGGCACGGTCACCGTCGACAACAGCCAGGGTCAGGTCACCGCCTCGGGCATGCAATTCGCATCGGATGGCTATGTGATCCAGGGCGACGACCTCACATTGCTCCCCGACGCGCAAGGCCAGTCGCTCATTCGTGTCGGTGACGGCACTTCGCTGGGCGCGAACTTCACGGCGACGATCGCCTCAAACCTGGCCGGCGCCACGCAGCTGGTGAAGGACGATCTGGGCACGCTCGTGCTCTCCGGAGCCAACACCTACAGCGGTGGCACGGCGATCAACGGCGGCACGCTGCGGGTGTCGGCGGATAACAATCTGGGTGCGGCGTCGGGGTCGCTGAGCTTCGACGGCGGCACGCTGAACGCGACGGCGAGCTTCACCACGGCGCGGCCCACCACGCTGGCCGGGCTCGGTGGCACGTTCGCCGTCAATCCGGATACCACCCTGACCATGACGGGTGCGATTGATGGCGCCGGCAGCCTCAGCAAGGCCGGCGCCGGCACGCTGCTGCTGGACAACACCGCCAACACCTATAGCGGCGATACGCTCATCAACGCCGGCATGTTGCAGGCGGGCGCGGCGAACAGCTTCTCGCCGAACTCGGCCATGACCGTGGCCAGCGCCGGCACGCTGGATCTGGCCGGCTTCAGCCAGACCGTGGCGGGCCTCAGCAATGCCGGCCTCATCAACATGGGCAGCGGTACCGCGCCAGGCGCCGTGCTGACCGTCAACGGCGACTATGTCGGCAACGGCGGCACGATCGTCTTCAACACGGTCCTGGGCGCCGACACCTCGCCGACCGACCGGCTGGTGGTAAACGGCTCGACGTCGGGTGCAACGAACCTGCGGGTCGTCAATGCGGGCGGCCTCGGTGCGCAGACGACGGGTAACGGCATCGAACTCGTCGAGGTCAACGGGGCCTCGAACGGTGCGTTCCGCCTGACCGGCCGTCTCGCGGCCGGCGCCTTCGACTACGATCTGTTCAAGAACGGCGTCGGCGCCGATGCGGCGGATGGCGACTGGTATCTGCGCTCGAGCTTCCGGCCCGAAGTGGCGGTCGATAACGTGGCCCCGGCGCTGGCGAGCCGGCTCGGCCTTGCCATGCTCGGCGCCTACACGCAGCGCACCGGCGACGGCGGCATCGCCCAACTGTGCGCCGACGATGCATCGGCTCGGCGATCACCGCGCGGCAGCGCCTGCAACACGCGGTTATGGGGACGGGTGTTCGGGGAGACCGGCTCGTTCGGCGGCAATGGCTCCGATGGCGCCTTCGCCGGCTCCGGTCCGGCCTACAGCTTCGATTACGGCGGCTTCCAGGCCGGGGCGGACCTCTACCGCACCATGTTCGACAGCGCCGGTTTCTATGCCGGCGCGGCCACCCTGCGCAGCGATGTCAAAACCCCCAATGGCGCCGCTGCCGGCCGGGTCGGCATGGACGCCTATTCGCTCGGCGCCTACTGGACCCACCAGGATCGAGCAGGCTGGTACACCGACCTCGTGCTGCAGGGGAGCTGGTACGACAACATCCGCGCCAGCTCGTCGGCCGGCCAGAGCTTCGACACCGCCGGCTGGGGCCTCACCGCATCGGCCGAGGCCGGCTATCGGATCGGGCTCGGCGACGGCTACAGCGTGATCCCGCAAGGCCAGCTGATCTATCAGCGCACCGACCTCGGCGGCGGCGCCGACCAGTTCGGCCGGATCAGCTACGACGCCACCGACGAGGTTTACGGCCGGTTCGGCGCCCGCTTCGCCAAGGACTGGCGGACCGACAGCGGTCAAACCGTGACCGGCTGGGCCGATGCCAACGTCTGGCGCCAGTTCGGCAGCGAGGCCAGGACCACGTTCGCCACGCTTGAGGGCGCCTCGCCGACTTCGGTCGGGGCAAGCCTCGGCGGCAGCTGGGCGCAACTCGGTCTCGGTCTCTCCGGCCGCATCACCGACAAGGTCAGCCTCTTCGGCGCCTTCGACTACAACATCAGCCTCAGTCAGCCGGGCGACAGCATCGGCGGGCGCGCCGGCATTAGGGTCAGCTGGTAGCCGCAGAGTGGCTTTCCACACGCGTGGGCCGAGTACTTCGAGATCTTCTCAACGTGCTGGGCGAGCGCGCGCTCGCCTGTCATCTTCTGACGGCCCGATAGGGGGCGTGGCCATCGTCAGATCTTGCGCCAGGGAGGTGTGAGGTCGCGCCGCCGACACTGCCTGGTTGATGGTCGACGCCGCGACCGCAACGGCGGACGGCAACAGCACGCCGTCCTGCCGGGTGTAGAGCTGACGGGACTGCTGCATGCCGCCCCGATATCGGTAGCGATCTGGTCGGCGGCCCGGGTCACAACGTGGTCCCCGAAGTTCTCGCGCAACGCGTCCATCACCGTATCGGGGAACATCTCGCCCTTGCGCATCGCCTCCAGGGAAAGCACGAGTTCGTGCAGGCCATCCGCAGTTCAGGCGGCGTCCGGCTCGCCTACCATGGCGCAAAGCCGTAGGCGCCTCAGGTCGCCGCCGCGGTGCTCGCTGTAAAACAGTTTCCACGCCGCTAGGCGCAAACCCCGCAAGCTTGACACACTACGCCGCCCAACGCGCCGCGGACTGTGACCGCCCCGGTCTTTACCCGCGCCGAGGGAGATGCCAATACGCCGATCGTAGGACATCCGCGGATATCGCATGGCAGGCCTATCGCGTCGCCTCATGGCGCTGGACAAACAGCTGGCTGACCTCGACGGGGGCAGCGAGACGATGATGCTCAGCCAATTTGATGGCTTCGTGGCGGGGCTCCTCACCTGTCCAGACCTCATCATGCCAGGCGAATGGCTACCGATGGTCTGGGGCGGGGAGGAGGAGGACAGCGCTCCCGTCTTCACCAAGCAGAAACTCAAGCGGCTCGTGACGCTGATCATGGCGCATTACAACGACGTCGCCGACACGCTCCACTCCCGGCCCGGCAAGTACACGCCGATCTTCGACATCGATCCAGATCACGACGAAATCTACTGGGAGCCTTGGATCGCAGGCTTCGGGGCAGCCATGTCGCTTCGCCCGGCGGAGTGGGGGCGACTGCTTAAGGGCGACAGCGAAGCGGCGGTAGCCTTGGCGGGTTTGATCACACTCGTCGCCATCGACGTGGGCGACAGCGAGCTTCCAAAGGACCTGGCTGAGGAGCTCGCCGCCTCTGCGCCAGATCTAATCCCCATGTGCGTCGAAACCCTTCACGAATGGCGCCTAACCCAGCACCAACTTCATCCGACCGCAAACGACCCCCCTGCCGCCCCAAAAGTCGGCCGCAACGATCCGTGTCCCTGCGGCTCAGGCAAGAAATACAAGAAATGCTGCGGTCTCCAATGACCTGTGTGGCGCACCATTTACTTGACGGGGTCGCCGCACCGATTGGCTGACCCTTCCGGAGCCCGCCACGACAATATGGGCTTTCGGGTTGCCCGAGCCCGTTGACCCGCTCTGGTATTGCCCACGAAGATGGCGAGTCGGTTCCACCATCCCGGTGGTTCGCGACCGGCCGTTGGCTCCCCGCGCGGCGACCGATTCGACCTTGACGTGGCCCGAGGCGACTCCAATACCGAGCTCATGAAGTCCACCGCCGCGCCCGCTCTGGCCGACGCCACCCTTCCCGAGTTGCCAAACCACTACCGCGGGAAGGTCAGGGACAACTACGACCTGCCCGACGGGCGTCGGATCATCATCGCTTCAGATCGGCTGAGCGCCTTTGACCGCATCCTGGCGGCCATTCCTCACAAGGGCCAGGTACTGACCCAGACGGCGCGCTATTGGTTCGATCAGACGGCCGACATCTGCCCGAACCACGTCTTGGAGTACCCCGATCCCAACGTGGTCGTGGGGCGGCGCCTGACCATCCTGCCTGTTGAGATCGTCGTGCGAGACTACCTCGCTGGGACGACCGGCACCTCGATCCTGACCCTGTACAAGCAAGGCCAGCGCAACATGTACGGGCACACCTTGCCCGATGGCCTGCGCGATAATCAGCGCCTGCAGCAGCCGATCATCACGCCGTCCAGCAAGGCCTTCGACGCCGGCCACGACGAGCCGCTGACGCCGGACGAGATCCTGGCCCAAGGGCTGCTGACGGCGGAGCAGTGGGAGACGGTGTCTGCCTACGCGCTGGCGCTCTTCGCCCGCGGTCAACACATTGCCGCCGAGCGAGGTCTGATCCTGGTCGACACCAAGTACGAGTTCGGAACCGACGCCGACGGCCAGATCCTCCTGGCCGACGAAATCCATACGCCCGACTCCAGCCGCTACTGGATTGGCGCGACGTATCCAGCAAAGTTCGCAGCTGGCGAGCGCCCCGATTCCTTCGATAAAGATTTCGTTCGCAGCTGGGTGGCGGCGCAGTGCGATCCCTACGCCGACGCGATCCCCGAGATACCGGCCGGGATGATCGAGGATACCTCGAAGGTCTACATCCAGGCGTTCGAGGCCATCACCGGACAAACCTTTGAACCACCCACCGCGGACGAACCGGTGCTGGACCGTATCCGCCGCAACCTCGCGCCTTACAGCCGCTGACTGGACCTCGATCCACCAAGGGTCTGGGTCGGTTCAAGGTCTCGGCGGGTGGGGCCGCCCCACCAGCGCACCAGAGCCCGCTGCCCGGCGCGCAAAGCCGATCCCTACTGTTGCCCTGAGGCGGCAGGGCCCGGAATTCTCTGAGAAGGCGCGGACGACAACGCCGGACGGCGCCCGGATCGTCTGGAGCTCGACGACAGGATCGCAGGTCGCGCCCACCCAACGACAGCGGCACGATAGCGGCGGCGAGCGGAAGGCGGCCTCACGGGCGACGCCTCCGCGCCACCCTCCAGGTTGCACCGCCACCGATGTTGGTCCGGCGCTTAACGAGGCCCTCGGGTTTCTCCTGATTGAGCTTGCGACGACTTCGTTATGAGGCTGGGCGAAACGAGCAAACGGCCAGCCCCATGACAGTCGGTGACGTCTATAGCCCGGCGGAACCGTCGCTATCTGAGCGACGCGCCCGGGAGATCGTGGAGGGTGTGGCTGAAGGCTTCATCAGTTTGGGCGCCGATTGGCGTATCACCGACTGCAGTGCGGGAGCCGAGCGGCTGCTACGGCGGAAGCGAGACGACCTGCTTGGACTGAGGCTCTGGAGCGTCGCTGGCCTGGCGAAAGACAGCGCCTTCGCCGAGCTAGGCCGGCGCGTGGCCCGGAGAAGGCGGCCGGAGGAGGCGGAGTTCGCCTATCGCGTTGACCGCCGCTCGCGGCTGTTTCTTGTCCGCGCCTTCCCACTCGCCGGCGGCGTTGCGGCGGTATGGCGCGACATAACGAAGGTGCGCGCCACGGAGCGGCGTCTCGCCGCGAGTGAGGCGCACCAGCGCGAGGTTGCAGACGATCTTCCGGCCGCAGCCTGGTTAAGCAAGGCCAACGGAGGGTTGATCTTCATAAACGAGGCGATGGTTCAGGCGCTCGGTCGCCCGCGTGGCGAGCTGCTTGGCGAGGGCTGGATGCAATCGATAGATCCCGACGACCGCGCGGGCCTGGCGATCGCCCGCGCAGAGGCGCGCATGAACGCCGCTCCGGTTCAGTATGAAGGAAAGTTTCGTCGTCCAGACGGGAGCCTGCGTATCATCCAGCTGTACGGACGCCCACGCTTCGATCACGAGGGAAACTTCACTGGCCACGTGGGCACTGCGACGGACGTGACTGAGGTGCGGGCGGCGGAGGCGCGCCAGCGTCTCCTGATCAACGAGCTCAATCTGCGCGTCAAAAACACCTTGGTGACGGTGCAAGCTCTCGTGCGACAGACCCTGCGCGAGCATAGCGCCTCACCGGAGCTCGGAGACGCGATCGATGGGCGCATTTTCGCGCTCGCGGCGGC
>NZ_DASXNL010000107.1:0-6281 GCF_036495085.1 Phenylobacterium sp.
GTGTCAGCGCCACGGAAATCCGGCAGTTCGACCAACTCCACACGTTCCTGCAACCGCGCGCGCTGGTGGATGGGCTGGTGGAGGGCTTCTATGCCGACAACTGGCGGCGCGCATCGTCGTCCAGTTTCAGCGAGCCGTCCCGACCTACATTTCTTGATTGACGCGGCGGTCGGCCCCCTACGGTCGAGCCTGGATTGCGGGCTCGCCGGCATGTCCGACGCCTTCATATCCACCGCGCACACAACCGCGCGAGATGCTCACGCTGCGGCCGAGCCGCTGCGCCCGTCCGCCTACAGCGTCTGGATAGAAGACGATCTGCTGGCGCCCCGCGCCTGCACGCCGAAGATCGCCGCGCTGTTCACCGCGACCAAGGCCGCACCGAATCTACAGCGGCGCCGTTCACGATCGGGCCGGCGACATGGACCTCGCCGCCGAGCGCTTCGAGACGGCGACTGTGGCTGATCCGGTCGGACTGTTCGGCGTTTGCAGGTGGTAGTTCTAAAAGCCCGCGCCTTGGCGAAAGTCTGGGTCGAGCTGCGCCTTGCGTTCGTCGGCGGGGGCGCGGTGTTCCTTTTGGCGCTGGGGCGCCAGATCGAATTCGCAGATGAGCCCCTCACGCCGCCAGACCAGTGCGGTGCGGCCGCCCGGCACGGCAGCCAAGGCTTGTTCCAGCACGCGGGCGCCGAAACCCTTGCGGTCTGGCGTGACGACGGCTGGGCCGCCGTCTTCCTGCCAGCGAATGTGCCGAGCGCCGCTGTCGTCGCGATCCCAGGTGACGGCCACCATCCCGCCGGGCGTGCTGAACGCGCCATATTTGGCCGCGTTCGTCGCCAACTCGTGGAAGGCCATGGCGAGCGCTTCGGCCTCGCCCGGGCTCAGCGGCATGCTGGGGCCACGGATACTCACGCGCCCTGCATCCCCAAGGGCATAGGGCCGCAGTTCTTCGCCAACGAGCGTCGCAAGGTCGGCGCCGCGCCACCTCGAGGCTGCAAGCAGCTGATGGGCGTGACCTAAAGCGCTGATGCGTCCGAGGAGCGTGCGCCTCAGCAACTCGCCATCGTCTGCCTTGGTCAGTTTGACAATGCTTTGCACGACGGCGAGGAGGTTGTTGGCGCGATGATCGACCTCGCGCAGGAGAAACCGCAGATGATTCTCTGCTTCCTCACGCTCGTTGGCGCGCAACAACATAGTAGTGCGATATATCGCAGCCAACCACAAAACAATAAGGAGTGCGATGACTGTAACTGTCAGACTCAGCCCATGAGTCAAATTCTCTGGATTGAAGGTAAATCTCGGGGGGACAAATAAATAGTCGGAAGCAGCCATTCCAATAACAAGCGCGACCAGTCCGCCGGTAAGGCCTGCCGCCAATGTGCCGAACAGGACAGCCGGGAATATAAGCGGGTAGGGGGCCATGTCTGGGGCCGCAAAATCCAACAGGGCCCGCAGCGCGGTCGCGCCGGCTGCGCATGTTAGACCTACAAGGCCAGCCCGCAGGAGTGATGTAAGGCTCTCGGCAAGCCGCCGGACGCCAGCCTTTGGCGGCCGCGCCCCAGGGGTGGGTGGCCGGTCCGACGGGGTGCTGCCCGGATGCCAGATGTCGCGGCCCTCCCAAGCGGGTTCGTCGTGTGAAACCTACCGCGCGCGGAACATGCGGGCACGCGCCTCGCCGCCCCGTAAGCACGCAAGATAATGCATAATACACTAGAGTTGAATTGAGTTTCGGAATATTTTTTCGAATAGCACCAGCTCCGGCAACGCCGGGATCGATCAGCTGGGCCTAACGGGTAGGCGAGCTGACGAGGGGATCATCGCTCAGCCCGGTGATCACAGGGCCGAAGCTGCATCACCACGAAGCCGGACGAATCGGATTTGGGGGCGCCGTCGCCGAAAACATCGACGCGCAAGACGTTCGCCTTCGCACACGCCGGAACCTACTTTCCGGCGGTTAGGGCCTCGGCGCGCCGTATTGAGGATGACAGCCTCTATGCGCGGCCGAAGAATCTGAGTCGGGTGCGCATCGTCGTCGCCGGATCGGTCGCATTCGTGGACGCCGCAGGGAGAAGGGCATGGCCGACCTGAGTCCTGGATTGAGCCCGGTGCAGACAGGCGAAAGCTATCCGGGTTACGGCGCGCGGCCCTATCGGGCCTATGTCCTCGGTGTCCTGATGGTCATCTACGGCCTCAACCTCATGGATCGCGGATTGGTCGCCCTGCTGCAGGAGAAATTCAAGCCGGAGTTCCATCTCAGCGACTTCCAGCTCGGCCTCCTGGGCGGGCCGGCTTTCGCCTTCTTCAACACCGTGGCCAGCCTGCCGATCGGCCGTCTCGCGGACCGCTTCAACCGCGTCAACATCCTGTCGATTTGCGTCGCCGTCTGGAGCCTGATGACTGCGCTTTGCGGCCTGGCGGTGTCCTTCCCCATGTTGCTGCTTGCGCGCTTCGGGGTCGGCATCGGCGAGGCCGGTTGTCTGCCGCCATCGCAGAGCGTGATCTCCGACTATTTCCCGGCCAACAAGCGCGCCTCGGCGATCGCCATCCACCTGATTTCGATACCGATCGGGGCGATCCTCGCCAGCATGATCGGCGCTGTCGTGGCCGATCGGTACGGCTGGCGCATGGCTTTCATAGTGCTGGGCGCGCCGGGGCTCCTGATCGCTTTGATCTGCCGGCTGACGGTGAAGGAGCCCCCCCGTGGCGCGGCGCTGGCCACCGATGGCCAGCCAGTCGCGACACCCAACCTGAGGGCCGCGCTGCGCGAGCTTCGAAGCAAGTCGAGCTTCTTCCACATTGCTCTGGCGACCGGCCTGGTGAACTTCGTGGCTGTCGGCAATGGCCAGTACCTGGTCTCCTTTATGTTGCGGGTGCACCACGTCTCGCTGACCCAGGTTGGCCTGATCCTGGGGCCCCTGGTGGGCGGGCTGACAGTTGTGTCGGGTGTCGTCGTCGGTAAGGCTCTGGACTATCTGACGGCGCGGGACCGCGCCTGGCTGGCGCGCTGGCCGGCGATCGGCGTGTTGCTGGCCGTGCCCTTAGGCGTCGTCGCCTACCTCACGCCATCGTTCCCTTTAATGATCGCCATGCTCCTGGCGCAACTGCTCTGCATCGGAGCCTACCTCACCTCGCTCTACACAACCGCCCAGGGCGTGGTGCAGCCGGCGGTGCGGGCCACCGCCTCGGCCATGGTGATCGTGGTGATCAACACCATCGGCTACGGCTTCGGCCCGCCAGCCGTCGGCGCGCTCAGCGATTTCATGAAGGCCCATGTGGTGGCGTTCGGCCTCTCCGACGCCGCCCACGCCAGCGCCCAGGGACTGCGTTACGCGCTGGTGTGTGGCGTGGTGGTGAACCTCTGGGCGGCCGTCCACTACTGGATCGGTTCGACGCGGCTGGAGAAGGATTGGGTGGGATAGGGTCTGCGAGAGCCGGAGCGTCGCCGCGGCTCCAACGCTGCCCGACCCAACGCCGCGTTTCAGGCTGTTCTCGAGCTGTGCGAACGGCCTGATGCCCGTGGTGAACGCCGACACCGGACGGGTCGTCGCGACCGCCCCGATCGGGAAAGGTACGGACGCAGCCGCCTACGATCCCAAGCGTCGGCTGGTGTTCAGCGCCGACGGCCTCGACGGCGCCTCTCGCTGCTCCGCCAGAATGACGCCGACAACTACACCCCGGCGGCGACCGTCCCCACAGCCATCAGCGCGCGCACCATGTCGATCGACCCGGAAACCGGCCGGCTCTACATCGCCGCTCTCGACACCGATCCGGCCACCGCCGCCGGCCGACCGACCCCACGGCCCGGCATGCTCCGTCTGATGTTCTTCGATCCAGCTCAATGACGCTTGGAGCGACGTCCCAAGCCGGGGGAAAGCTTCGCCGCACGGGGGCTTTTCTGCGGCGAAACGGGGGCGCTCTGGCCCCAAGAAAGCCCCACGAATCAATGACTCGACGGGGCCTAAGGGCGTTCCGGCGGAAGCCCCTCGCCAGCGTTTCGGACGGAGGCTCCATGGTCGCCCAGCTCTACTACGGGGCCCACGCAGCGTCCGGTCCGCGCCCGACGCTCGAGGCGGACACCGATGGGGCCGCGCTGCCAACGCTGCGTGTCCGCGGGCGCAGCGTCATGGCGCTTGTCATCGCGCCCGAGCCTCCGTTCACCGACTGGTTCGCCACGCTCGACGAGCAGATGCGTCGATCTGCAAGCTTCTTTGCCGACCGACCGGTCGTCGTCGACCTCGGTGCGGTGCTCGAGAGCGCCGGGCGCGACGCCATTCCGGTGGCGCTCGAGGGCCTAGAGGAGCGCGGCCTAAGAGTGATAGGCGCCGAGGGCGTGGAGCCAAACGCGCTTGCCCGCACAAGGTGGGCCCGGCTGCCGACCAGCCTGCGCGGGCGCGACGTGGCCCAGGCGCCCCAGGACGATCCGCCCGCTGCGCCCTCGGCGCCGTCGCTGCTGGTCGATCGGCCCGTTCGCTCGGGCCAGTCCATCGTCTTCGAGGAGGGCGACATCATCGTCGTCGGCGCTGTCGCCTCGGGCGCCGAGGTCATCGCAGGCGGCTCGATCCACGTCTACGGCGCCCTGCGCGGCCGGGCGCTCGCCGGACTCAAGACGGCCGCCGGCGCCCGGATCTTCTGCCGCCGGATGGAGGCGGAACTGGTGGGGGTGGACCAGCTCTACCGCACCGCGGAGCACTGGGGCCCCGATCTGCACGGGCGCGCTGTCCAGGTGCGCTGCGATCGCGGCGCGCTCCAGATCTCGGCTCTCGATTGAACGCAGCCCGCCTGGCGGCGGGGGAGGCAACAGTGAGTGATATGTGCAAGGTCGTCGTCGTCACATCGGGAAAAGGCGGGGTCGGAAAGACCACCTCTTCCGCATCCCTGGGCGCAGCGCTCGCTCAGGAAGGCCGCAAGGTCGTCGTGGTCGATTTCGACGTGGGCCTGCGCAACCTTGACCTGGTGATGGGGGCGGAGCGGCGGGTCGTCTTCGATCTCGTCAATGTCGTGCAGGGCGACGCGAAGCTTCCGCAGGCGCTGATCCGCGACAAGCGGGTCGACACCCTGTCCCTGCTTCCCGCCTCGCAGACCCGCGACAAGGACGCGCTCACCGAGGCCGGCGTCGGTCGGGTGATCGACGAGCTTCGCGAGAGCTTCGACTGGATCGTCTGTGACAGCCCCGCCGGGATCGAGAAGGGCGCCACCCTCGCCATGCGTTTCGCCGACCTGGCGGTGGTGGTCACCAATCCCGAGATCTCCTCCGTCCGCGATTCCGACCGCATCATCGGAATGCTGGATTCAAAGACCCGGCGCGCTGAGAACGGCGAGCGGCTGGAGAAGCAGTTGCTGCTCACCCGCTACGATCCGGCGCGCGCGGCCCGCGACGAGATGATGAAGGTCGAGGACGTGCTTGAGATTCTGGCGATCCCGCTGCTTGGGATCGTCGCCGAGAGCCCGGACGTGCTGACCGCCTCCAACGTCGGCTGTCCGGTCACGCTCCACAATCCGGGGTCGGCGGCGGCGCGCGCCTACCGGGACGCCGCCCGGCGGCTGCTGGGTGAGACGATCGCAGTCGACGAGCCGCGCGAGCGGCGGGGTTTTATGAGCCGCCTGTTCGGACGAAAGGCCGCCGCATGAATTTTCTGAGCCTCTTCGCGCGCGGCCGCCGCTCCGCGCCCGTCGCTCGCGAGCGGCTTCAGGTCCTGCTGGCGCATGAGCGCGGACTGGCTGGCGGCGCCGACCTGGCGGCAATCCTGCAACAAGAGATCCTCGCGGTGATCGCCAAGCACATTCCGATCGACCGCGATCAGGTGGTTGTGAAGCTCGATCGAGGGGATCAGGTCTCCACACTGGAGATCGATATCGAGATGCCCGACGCCGCGCTCGCGGGCCATTGAGGCCGGGGTCGGCTTTGCCGGTCTTCGATGGTCGCCTTCTGTTGAGATCCTATGGGCGTCTGGATAGCGACCGGCGCTCTGGCAGAGTGAGGTTGCTACCCACCCACTCTGGAGGCGACGATGCATGACGCTGCACCTGGCCCTGCGCAGGCCGCTATCCGTACAGATCTTGGCGCGATCTTCGTTTCGTTGGAACTGTCTCGCTCGAGTTGGTTGATCACGTCCTTGTCGCCGGGCGGCGGGGAGAAGATGTCCAAGCACGCGGTGACGGCGGCCGATATGGCGGGCTTGCTGGAGCGGTTCTCCCAGCTCCAGGAGAAGGCCTGTGCGCGGACTGGCGCGCGGTTTCCGATCATCGTCATTCAGGAGGCTGGCCTGGACGGCTTTTGGATCCACCGG
>NZ_DASXNL010000108.1:0-13854 GCF_036495085.1 Phenylobacterium sp.
ACGGCCGCATCTGCGCCCTGGGCGAGAGCGCGCCGAGCCGCGAGGCTCGAATGGGCTGCGGCGGTGACAAGCCAACAAGGGTGAGCGGCCTTCAATCGGCGCGCGCGATGCGCCAGGCGCTCAGGTAGGTGTACGCCGTCGGCTCCCAGTCGCGCCGCGAGCCCGGCGTCGGCGCCGATCAACAGCGTCAGGCCCCGCTTGCGGGCGATCGCCAGGAGCCGCGCCCCTTGCGCCTCAGCGCCTGCGGCGCCGAATGAGCGAAGCACTATCGTTGCGCCGCGCGGCAGACGTCGGGCTATCGCTTCGGGATCTGGGGTCCGCTCGGGATCGGTGAAGAAGAGCACTGCCGGCAGGCGTTCTGGCGCGCCGCTCCGCGCCCCCTTTCGCCCCACGGCGCGGCGCCGTAGGAACCAAGCGGTTCTCGCCAAGGTCCAGAAGCCCTCGGAAATGGCCGCCCCCTCTCTCAGCGCCGTCGCATCCTACACGAACGTCGTGACCCGGATCGCCCATGCAGCGCAAGCGGCCGGTCGGGCGCCGGCGGACGTCTCGCTGGTGGCTGTCTCCAAGATGCAGCCCTGGGAGGCGGTCGCTCCCGTGCTGGCGGCCGGCCACAGGGTGTTCGGAGAAAACCGGGTCCAGGAAGCGCAGGCGCGCTGGGCCGAGCGGCGCGACGAGATCACGCTGCACCTGATTGGACCACTACAGAGCAATAAGGCCGCCGAGGCGGTGGCGTTCTTCGACGTCATCGAAACCCTCGACCGCGAGAAGCTGGCCCGGGTCCTGGCAGAGCAGGTCCAGGCTCAGGGGCGCCGCCCGCGGTTCTACGTCCAGGTCAACACCGGTGAGGAGCCGCAAAAGGCCGGAGTGCTGCCGCGCGAGGCCGACGCCTTCATCGCCGCCGTCCGCACGACCTACGACCTCGCGCCGGAGGGCCTGATGTGCATTCCGCCAGTGGATGAGCCTGGGGGGCCGCATTTCGCACTGCTGGCTAAGATCGCCGCGCGCAACGGGCTCGGGAAGCTCTCCATGGGCATGAGCGATGACTTCGAGACCGCCATCGCCTTCGGCGCTACCAGCGTTCGGGTTGGTTCGGCCGTGTTCGGGGCGCGGTCCTAGTCAGCTGCGCCTCACCGCGGCGGTCGCGACGCCGGCGGCGATCAGCACGCCACCGCCGGCGCGCTTCGACCAGAGCCTCGCGCCGGGGCTCTTCAACAGATGCGAGGCACGCGCCGCCGCCAAGGCGTAGGCGGTGTCCGTCGCCCCAACTACGATGGTGAATGTGGCGGTCAGTATCGCAGCTTGCAGCACATAGCTGGCCTCGGGGCGGATGAACTGCGGCGCAAAGGCTGCAAAGAAGACGATGGTCTTGGGATGGAACGTTCCGACCGCGACATTGCTGAGAAATGCCGTCCGGGGCGAGATGGGCGCCGGGGCATGTGCGGCGGGTCCCGATCTGCTGCGGGCGATCGCCAATACGCCGAGGGCGATCAGGTAGAGCGCGCCGGCCCACTTCAAGACCGTGAACGCCACTGCTGAGGCAGCGAGCAGGGCCCCTGCGCCCGCAAGCGAGACGATCATGCAGACGGCGTTGCCGAGCGCCATCCCTGCGACGGAAGCCAGCGCGGCGCGGCGGCCGGAGCTAAGGGCGTAGCCCACGATGCTGGTGACGCCGGGCCCCGGGATCAGGCCCATTGCGGCCGACGCCACGGCGAAGGCGAGCCAGGTCGAAAATGGCATCGGCCTCAAGCCTCCCGGATTTCCACGGCGTCGCCGGGCTTCGCCTGGGCAAGGAGCTCCTCCAGGTCGGCCCGTGTCAACGCCACGCAGCCCTCGGTAGGCGCGTAGCCCTCTCGGGCTATGTGCAGGAAAATGCATGATCCCAAGTGCGGCCTTGGGGGGTCGTCGTTGTGGCCCAGCACAACGACCAGGTCATAGAGGCTGTCGTCGCGCCACATGCGCTCGAAGCTCGCCGGATGCGGCAGCTTGATCGGGCGATTGTAGTTTTCATCGTCGGGGGCGTCGCACCAACCATCGTCTGGCTCCAGGGCCCTGGTCGGAACGGCCGTCCGAGGCGCGGGTCCGCGGTCCGGACGATAGAGCACGCGCCGAATCGGCCAAACGCCGGCGGGCGACGCAAAATCGCCCTCGCGCTTCTCGGACGCAGGCTTCACACCGCTCTTGCCGAGCGCGCAACGGGCCTGGCGATTCCCCAGGTTGAGCCATCCGTCGGCGGTTGCGGTGAAGTTCATCGGCGGCACCCCAACAGGCCCGGCCCCAAATCTCTTTGCGAGCCGGCCCAGATCAGGTGCATGGTCCTCCCATCATGGCTCAACGCAAGACCCTCCTCATCGTCGATGATGACGCGGACCTTCGCGGGGCGGTCGCCGAACAGCTCCAGGCCGAAGATTTCGTCGCCCTAGAAGCCGCCACCGCGGCCGAGGGTGTTCGCCTGGCGCAGACGGCCCGCCCCGACGTGATCCTGCTCGACGTCGATCTGCCCGATTTCGATGGCCGCGAGGCCTGCCGCCAGATGCGGCAGAACGGCGTGGCGACACCGGTCATCATGCTGACCGCAGCCGGCGAGGACGAAGAGACCGTCCAAGGCCTCGACGCCGGCGCCAACGATTACATCACCAAGCCCTACAAGTTCGCGGTGCTGCTGGCTCGGATCCGCGTGCAGTTGCGCGACTATGAACACTCCGAGGGCGCGGTCTTCCGCCTGGGCGCCTACGAATTCCGCCCGGCCGCCAAGATGTTGCTCGATCCGCAGAGCCGGAAGATCCGCCTGACGGAGAAGGAAACCAACATCCTGAAATACCTCTATCGCGCAGGCGAGAAGCCGGTGTCGCGCGAGGAGCTGTTGGCTGAGGTCTGGGGCTATAACGCCGGCGTCACGACCCACACCCTTGAAACCCACGTCTACCGCCTGCGCCAGAAAATCGAGACCGACCCCACCAACGCCAAGCTCCTGCTGACGGAGGCCGGCGGATACAGGCTGGCGCCTTAGCGCCTCATCATCTGGACGCCGGCCGCGAAGTCCGGGACGCATGGACCGCGGGCCGGGGCGATTGGCCGGGCCTTCGCAACAGGTCGGCAGGCGACGGCTAAAGCACCAGATCCGCGCTGACTGGCGCATGGTCCGAAGGGCGTTCCCATTCGCGGACATCGTCGTGGATCCGGCTTGCGGCCGCGCCCTGGCGCAACGCGGCGTCTCGCAGGCCGGGGCTCACCAGGATGTGGTCGAGCCTTAGGCCTCGATTGGAGGCGCGAAAGTCCTGGGCGCGGTAGCTCCACCAGGAGGCAAGCTTCTCGGGCTCCGGTCGGGTTTCTCGGATCAGGTCGGTGAAGCCGAGCGACGCTTTCAGGGCCGCCATGGCTTCCACCTCGACGGGCGTATGGCTGACGATCTTCGACATGTATCGGTGGTTCCAGACGTCGTTCTCGCCGGGAGCCACGTTGAGGTCGCCGACGACGGCCAGCGGCGTCCTGGGGTCGCGCTGCGACAGTTCGGCGGTGAGCTTCTCGAAGAAGTCGAGCTTGTGGTCGAACTTGGGATTGACCTGGCGATCGGCGATGTCGCCGCCCGCAGGAATGTAGAAGTTGTGGATCTGGACGCCGGCGACTGTCGCTCCAACGCAGCGAGCGTGACCCTCGCGGCAGACGTCGAGGGGCGGGGCGTCCTCCAGCGGCAGGCGCGAGGCGATCGCCACGCCGTGCCAGCCCTTCTGGCCGGCGATCTTAAGGTGCGGGAGGCCCATTTCGACGAAAGCCTGGCGCGGGAACTCGCCCTCGCGGCACTTGATCTCCTGCATGCAAAGGACATCGGGCGCCTGTTCGGCGACGAAGCGGGCAGCCTGTTCGGCGCGCAGGCGGACGGAATTGACGTTCCAGGTGCAGAGACGAAGGCGCATGCCGCTCCTTAAGCGAGGCGGTGAGCGAAGGACCAGAGATATCGAGGTTGCGGGACAAAGAGACGCCCGGGCGTTGGAGAAGCCCGGGCGCTACAGTGGGTCTCTCATGCCGCCGCCGGGAGGGGATAGATTCCGGCACGGACTCCGTCGGCGCGGATGCCGCGCCAATGGCGTAGTGGCATCAAAGCCACAGAGCTGATTAAAGTCAAGCAGTGAAGACTTAATTCTTGCTCGTGACGAATTCGTCACATCTTGCCGCGGCCAACGTTTTTCGGGCGGGGATCCTTCAGGACGAACAGCGAAGGCTCCAAGCCCGAGGTGCGTTGCAGATCCTGGAGCCGGACTTGGGTTGAGCGGCTCTGGGCGTCGGTGACCGTCCAGCCCGCCAGGGCGATCGGATTGTCGGTGAAGGTCAAGGCGATCTGGCCGGCGGTTTCCTTCTTTCCGTCCCGAGCGGTAATCGTGAAGCCGTCCGCGGCCCTGGCCACGCGGGTCACCTGGACGCCGCGGTCGAGGCGGATGGTCTTGGCCAGGAACAACGACAACGGGGTGGCCACCAGCGGATAGGCATCGAAGGTCTTCAATCGGCTGTCGGCCACAGCGACCGTACCGCCGTCGGACACCACCAACAGGCCGGACGGCGGATCGTAGGCGAAACGGGCCTTACCCGGGCGTTTCAAGAAGAGTTCGCCTTGGCTTACCGCACCGCGCGGATCGGTCTGCACAAAGCGGCCGCGAGCCTCGGTCAGTCCTTGCAGATAGGCGACGGCGCGATCGACCAGCACCTGGTCCTCCGCCGAAATGCCGCCCGGGCCCTGCGCCCGCGCTGCGCCGGAAAGCGCCTGTGCTCCGAGACAGAAGGCGCCAAAGGAAAGGGCGAGGCTGCGACGATTCAAGGTCATGCGGCGGCGGCTCCGGGGAAACCAGGCGGCGAGGGTGAACTGCCGCGTAGGCGGCAATAGGGCGGTGGCGGGCCCGCCGCAATGTCCTGTTCGGACCTCCGACCTTGACATGCAAGCAAATACTTGCATGTTTGCGAGATGGCCGACGACATGGACCCGGTCTTCAAGGCCCTAGCGGACGCCAGCCGCCGCCAGCTCCTGGACCTGTTGCACGGGGATCAGGGTCAGACCCTGGGCGCGTTGGCCGCGCGCCTGGACATGACCCGCCAAGCGGTGAGCCAGCACCTCGCCATCCTGGAGGCAGCCAACCTCATCGCCACCCAGCGGCGGGGCCGCGAGAAGCTGCACTACCTGAACCCCGTGCCGATCCACCAGATCCATGCGCGCTGGATCGCCAAATTCGAACGCCCGCGCCTGGATGCGCTGGCAAACCTGAAGCAGCGCCTCGAGGGAGAAGCCGATGGCTAAGCATACCTACGTCTACGTGACCTATATCGTCTCGACGCCGGAGAGGGTGTGGGAAGCGCTGACCGACGCCAAGATCAGCGCCAGCTACTGGGAGCGCGAGAATGTCTCCGACTGGAAGGTGGGCTCGCGCTGGGAGCACCGGCTGCCGGGCAAGTCCGCCGACGTGGTGGGAGACGTCCTGGAGGCCGACCCGCCCCGCCGCCTCGTCACGACCTGGGAGGTCCCTGGCGAGCGAGGCAATCCCGACACCACCAATCGCTGCGTCTTCGATATCGAGGACGCCGGCGGAAAGGTGAAGCTCACGGTCACCCACTCGGAACTCGGCGACAACGCGCTGAGGGACGTTTCGGGCGGTTGGCCAGCGGTGCTGTCGAACCTGAAGACCCTACTGGAGACCGGCCGTACGATCCCAGATCCGTACAGCGCCGTGGCCAACCATCCTCGAGGCTGACGCAGGCACATTTCCACCCGTGGCGAAAGGTGCTGGAGGGGAACAAGGTCCGGGGGAGCGGATGGGGATTAGGTTTCTGTTCGGCGAGCGGCGCGCGAACGCGCCCTAAGGCGCCGCCGAGACCAGTATCTCGCGCTTGCCGGCGTGGTTGGCGGCGCCCACGACGCCTTCCTGCTCCATCCGCTCCATAAGCGAGGCGGCGCGGTTGTAACCGATCTGCAGGCGGCGCTGGATGTAGCTGGTGGATGCCTTGCCGTCCCGCGTGACCACGGCCACGGCGCGATCGTAGAGGTCATTGCTCTCACTCTCGCCGCCGAACCCGAAGTCGCCGGCCTCGGCGTCTTCTTCGCCGCCGGCGGTGACCTCTTCGAGGTATTGCGGCTGGCCCTGTTCGCGCAGGAACTTGGCCACGGCCTCAACCTCGCCATCGGAGACGAACGGCCCATGCAGGCGGGTGATGCGGCCGCCGCCGGCCATATAGAGCTGATCGCCCTGCCCCAGCAGTTGCTCCGCGCCTTGCTCGCCCAGGATGGTGCGGCTGTCGATCTTCGAGGTGACCTGGAAGGAAATCCGGGTGGGAAAGTTGGCCTTGATGGTGCCGGTGATCACGTCGACCGACGGCCGCTGGGTCGCCATGATCAGGTGGATGCCGGCGGCCCGCGCCATCTGCGCCAGCCGTTGGACGGCGCCTTCGATATCCTTGCCGGCCACCATCATCAGATCGGCCACCTCGTCGATCACCACGACGAGATAGGGCATCGGCTCGGGCGTGATCTTCTCGCTTTCGTAGATCGGCCGACCGGTGTCGTCGAAACCGGTCTGGACGGTCCTCTCGAAATGCTCGCCTTTCGAAGCCGCCTCCTTGGCGCGTTCGTTGTAGGACGCAACGTTTCGTACGCCGATCTTGGACATCCGGCGGTAGCGGTCCTCCATCTCCCGCACGGTCCACTTCAGCGCGACGATCGCCTTTTTCGGGTCGGTCACCACCGGCGAGAGCAGATGCGGAATGCCGTCGTAGACACTGAGCTCCAGCATCTTCGGGTCGATCATGATCATCCGGCACTGGTCCGGGGGCAGGCGGTACAGGATCGACAGGATCATGGCGTTGACGCCCACCGATTTCCCGGAGCCGGTGGTGCCGGCGATCAGCAGGTGCGGCATGCGGGCGAGGTCGGCGATGTAGGGCTCACCGCCGATCGTCTCGCCCAACGCCATGGGCAGGGTCTGGCCGCCGCGCTCGTATTCCGAGGAGGCCAGGAGGTCGCGCAGATAGACCGTCTCGCGCTTCTGGTTTGGCAGTTCGATGCCAATGGCGTTGCGGCCCGGCACCACTGAAACGCGGCAGGCCGCCACGCTCATCGAGCGCGCTATGTCGTCGGACAGGGCGACGACCCGGGCGGACTTCACCCCAGCGGCGGGAACCAGCTCGTAGAGGGTGACCACCGGCCCAGGGCGGATCTGGTCCACCTGGCCGCGGACCCCGAACTCGGCCAGGACGCTCTCCAGCAGCTGGGCGTTCTGCCGAAGCGCGCCCTCGTCGAACTGCGCAGCGCGCGGCTTGGGCTTGGCCAGCATGGCGAGCTCGGGCAGCAGAAAGCCGCCCGGGCGGACGAAGTCGAAGGTCGACTGCGCCTCGCGCTGCTCGCGTGGCGACTCCTTCGAGGAGGCCTTGGGCGCCTTGACCTTCGGGCCCTGGGCCGGATCGAGGGGAGCCGGTTCGAGCGCGGCGTCGGGGATGCCGCCCTCTGGGCGCGCGCGGGCCGCCACCTTCGCGCTCCGCTCCGGCCTCGGTACGGCCGTGGGTTTTGGCGTCAGGGCGAGCGCCAGCCACTCACCCAGGCCGCGCAGCTCAGCCGGACGCAGCCCGATGGCGTAGGCCATCGCCGTCAGGCCGGTGATGGCGAACAGGACGGCGGCGATCGGCAGGGCCATCGGCAGATGAACGTATGCCAGGAGCCGCGACAGGCCGCCCAGCAGCGCATCGCCCCAAAAGCCGCCAAGGCCCTTCGCCAATGGCCAGGCGATCGGCGGCGCAGGCCAGGCCAGCGCCGCGGCCAAAGCGAACACTCCGCCCGCTCCCGCCAGAGCGCGCAGGCGAAGGTGCCACCGGCTGGCGGCTGGTTCGGATGCAGCCGCGCGGCACAGGCCCAGGACGATGATGGTCAGCACCGCCAAGGCCGACGCAAGACCGAGCGACTGGACGCCGAGGTCGGCGAGCGCAGCGCCCGGCGCGCCCAGGGCGTTGGTCGGCGCAGCGGCGCTGGCGGAGTTCAGGCTCGGATCTGCGGCGTTGTAGGTCGCAAACGCGACGGCGAGCGCGGCGCCGGCCGCCGCCGCTACGCCGCCACGCAAGCGCGCGATCCCGGGATGCGCCCAGGCGAGGCCCGCAATGTGCCAAATCAAGGCCATGCCGGTCTTCCGCGCCGCCCGCGCCATGCCCGAACCACTCCCACTCACAAATCGACCCACCCTGTTTGGCCGCAAGAGGGTTAAGGGGCGTTTACTTTGATCCGACCGGCGGCACGATTACGCAGTGGTTTTCGACGGGCTTTCGCTGGCGCATCGCGCGGATTAGGGTCCGCGCCATGCAGTGGTCCATGCCCCAACGCGTTCTGCAGGTCGTCGCCGTCCTCATCGCCCTCGTCGCGCTTTCCGCCTTCACCCTGGGGGTGCTTAACGCCCCCCAGCGCGGCCGCATGCCTGGCGAGCGGACCGCCGAGGACGCCGGCGGACCCGCTCCAATCGTCGCTACCGAGGCTACGCCGCTCAGCCAGGAACGTATCGAGGGCCCGCCTCCGCCGCCCGAGCTGACGCCGGAGGAAAAGGCCAAGCAGGAGGCCGACAAGGAAGCCAAGGCGGCTGCGAAGCTCGCCGCCGCGCCCGCCGTGGGCGGCGCTACTCCCCCCGTCGCCCCGCAGCCGCCCGCCGAAAAAGCCGGTGAAGTGCCGCAGATCTCACCACCGGCGCCGGAAGAGCCGCCGCATTAGCCCGGTGCGGCTGACCTCAGGCCACGCCGTGCGCCTTGAAGAACGCCAGCATACGCTTCCACGCATCGGCTGACGCCTCGGCGTTGTAGCTCGGCCGGTAGTCGGCGAGGAAACCGTGCTGGGCGTCAGGATAGACGATGATCTCGGCCTGCTTGCCTGCCGCCTTCACGGCCTCGCGCATGGCGTCGATATCGGCCTGCGGTATGCCTTTGTCCTGGCCGCCATAGAGGCCGAGCACGGGGGCTTTCAGGTCCTTAGCCAGGTCCAGCGGCGGCGTGCGCGGATAGGGGCCGGCCCTGAGCGGGCCATACCAGGCGACGCCCGCCTTGAATTCCGGGAACCGTTCGCAGCAGAGCCAGGTCGCCCCACCGCCCCAGCAGAAGCCGGTGACGCCCAGCCGCTTCATGTCCGTGTACGACTGCGCCGTCAGGTATTTGAGGCTCGCAGCCGTGTCGGAGGTCACCTGCGCCTCCGGCGTCGCCTTCACGATGTCCATGACCACCTTCATGTCAGTGGTCTTTGAAGGATCGCCCGCACGGACAAAGAGGTCCGGGGCGAGGGCCACGTAACCTGCCTTGGCCAGCCGCCGACAAACATCCTTCACCCATTCATGGACGCCGAAGACCTCGGAATTGACGAACACGACCGGATGTTTGCCCCGGCCCTCCGGACGGGCGAGGAAGCCGGGGATCTTTCGGTCAGCCGAGGTGATCTCGACGGTCTCGGTCACCAGGCCCTTGTCGTCGGTATGAATTGGCTCGGCCTCGGCAGAGAAGGCTGCGACGGCGTAACCGCCGGCCAGCGCGAGCGCGATCGAACGCCGCGTCAGGTCGAGGTCTCCGGCCCAATTGCCTTCGGCGCGAGTGAGAGTGACCATGCAAAATCTCCGCAGGATGCGATTGTTGTCCTGCCGCCGATCCTGCGGCGCCTCGCCGCAGGAAGTCAAAGTGGCGACGTAAGCGATGGACCGCGCTCTACCGGATGGCGTCAGGACGATGCGGCCCCTCAGCTGGCGGCGCCTGTCCAGGGCTGAGACGGGCTTGGCCTGCGAGATCTTCGGTAGGGGCCTGCGCGCCGGTCACGTCCGGGTCCTGGCCCTACCGGTATGGCCGCGCGCGTTCGTAGCGGGGCCATCGCTGATCGTCTGGCCTGCCTCGGACGCCCTCTTCGACTTCGGCGCCGAGCTGGTTTCCCTTCAGGTTCAGGCGACCTTCGTCCACGAGCTCACCCATGTCTGGCAGGCCCAGCGGGGGGTTTTCCTGCCCCTGGCGAAGCTTCGAGCCGGGGATAGCGCCTTTTCTTACGCCTACGATTTGGCCTCGGGCACACCGTTCGCATCGCTCAATATCGAGCAGCAGGCGATGATTGTGGAACACGCGTTCCTCGCTTCCCGCGGGGGCGAGGCGCCCTTTGCTAGGCGTTTGTATACCCAAGCTGAGTCAGGATGGCGCAGTGTCTGAGTCACGATCCCTTACGCGATTGGGGACTTTCACCCTTGCGAGCCGGCCTATTTTCCCCATATCGGCTTGCGACGCCGGGTTCCGTGTGGGGAAACCTGTTCCGCGCACACTGGCGAGACCTGATCGAACCGGGGACGTTGCAAATAGAAGCGCTTCGGCTGAAGGCTTCGCGCGGCGTCCGCCAACAAGGAGCGAGCTAGACTCTCAATGAGCAAGATTATCGGTATCGACCTCGGCACGACGAATTCGTGCGTCGCGATCATGGACGGCAAGACGCCGAAGGTGATCGAGAACGCCGAAGGCGCGCGCACGACGCCGTCCGTGGTGGGCATCCTTGACGACGGCGAGCGCCTTGTCGGGCAGCCCGCCAAGCGCCAGGCGGTGACAAACCCATCCAACACCCTTTTCGCCATCAAGCGCCTGATCGGCCGCCAGTACACCGATCCGATGGTGGAGAAGGACAAGGGCATGGTGCCCTACGAGATCGTCAAGGGGCCGAACGGCGACGCGTGGGTGCGCGCCCACGGCAAGGACTATTCGCCCCAGCAGGTCTCAGCCTTCATCCTGCAGAAGATGAAGGAAGCCGCCGAGCAGCACCTCGGCGAGAAGGTCGAAAAGGCGGTTATCACCGTCCCGGCCTACTTCAACGACGCCCAGCGCCAGGCGACCAAGGACGCCGGCAAGATCGCGGGCCTTGAAGTCCTGAGGATCATCAACGAGCCGACGGCGGCTGCGCTCGCCTACGGCCTCGAGAAGAACGAGGGCAAGAAGATCGCGGTCTATGACCTGGGCGGCGGCACGTTCGACGTATCCATCCTGGAGATCGGCGACGGCGTCTTCGAGGTGAAGTCGACCAACGGCGACACCTTCCTCGGAGGCGAGGATTTCGACCTTCGCATCGTCGACTACCTGGCCGACGAGTTCAAGAAGGAGAACTCTGTCGACCTGCGGAAGGACAAGCTCGCCCTGCAACGCCTCAAGGAAGAGGCGGAAAAGGCCAAGAAGGAGCTCTCCTTCACCACGCAGTATGAGCTCAACCTGCCGTTCATCTCGATGAACGCCAACGGCCCGCTGCACCTCAACATCAAGCTTTCCCGCGCCAAGCTGGAAGCCCTGGTCGAAGACCTGGTGGCCAAGACCGTCGGTCCCTGCGAGCAGGCGCTGAAGGATGCCGGGCTGAAGAAGTCAGACATCGACGAAGTGATCCTGGTCGGCGGCATGACCCGCATGCCCAAGGTCGTCGAGACCGTGAAGGCCTTCTTCGGCCGCGAGCCACACACCGGCGTCAACCCCGACGAAGTCGTGGCGCTGGGCGCGGCGGTTCAGGCCGGGGTGCTGCAAGGCGACGTCAAGGACGTGCTGCTGCTGGATGTCACCCCGCTGACGCTCGGCATCGAGACCCTTGGCGGCGTCTTCACGCCACTGATCGAGCGCAACACGACCATCCCGACCAAGCGTTCACAGACGTTCTCGACGGCCGATGACAACCAGTCGGCAGTGACCATTCGGGTGTTCCAGGGCGAGCGCCCGATGGCGGCGGACAACAAGATGCTGGGCCAGTTCGACCTGGTCGGCATTCCGCCCGCCCCGCGCGGCGTTCCACAAGTCGAAGTGACCTTTGACATCGACGCCAACGGCATCGTCAACGTCCAGGCCCGCGACAAGGCGACCAACAAGGAACAGTCGATCCGCATCCAGGCCAACGGCGGCCTCTCCGACGCGGACATCGACGCCATGGTCAAGGAAGCCGAATCGAACAAGGCCGAGGATGAGAAGCGCAAGGCCGCGGTCGAAGCGAAGAACCAGGCCGACGCGGTGATCCACTCCACCGAGAAGGCGCTCGCCGAACACGGCGACAAGGTGGGCGAGACGGAGCGAGCAGCCATACAGACGGCGCTCGACGACCTGAAGGGCGTGGTCGAGGGTGGCGATTCCGAGGTGATCGCGGCCAAGACCCAGACGCTGATCCAGGCGTCCATGAAGCTGGGCGAGGCGATGTACAACGCCCAGCAGAACACCGGCGAAGGCCCCGCGTCCGATGCGGATGCGGCGCACGCAGCCGGCGGCGAAGACGTGGTCGACGCCGAATTCGAGGAAGTCGACGGCGACGATCACAAGAAGTCGGCGTGACAACCTGCCCCATGGCGACTCAGAGCTCCCAGTGCCATGAAAATGTCACTGGGGACGTCGCCGCCGCTTCTGCGCGACTCGGGGCCCCCGTCCGCTCGGCTATTGAGCCTTGTAGCCGGACGGGGGCCTTCCCACTTCCCTCCCAGCCACACACCAAACACCTGACGGTTTGATGCGCGACTATTACGAGATCCTTGGCCTGGAGCGGGGCTGCGATGCGGGCGCTCTCAAAGCGTCCTTCCGCAAGCTTGCCATGGAGCACCACCCGGACCGGAACGGGGGCTGTGAAGACGCCTCGGGACGCTTCAAAGAGATCAACGAGGCCTATTCGGTGCTCTCTGATCCCCAGAAGCGCGCCGCCTATGACCGTTTCGGGCATGCGGGCGTGAACGGCTCCGGGGGACCGAACGGAGCCCAGTTCCACGACGTCGGCGATATCTTCAACGAGGTGTTCGGCGACGTTTTCGGCGACATGTTCGGAGGCCGCCGCCAACAGCGTTCGGGCCCGGCCAGGGGCCAGGATCTGCGTTACGACCTCGAGATCACCCTCGAGCAGGCCTATGCCAGCGCCGAGGTCGAGATCACCGTGCCCGCCGCGCTCAACTGCGAAACCTGCTCCGGCTCAGGCGCCAAGCCAGGCACCAGCCCCACGACCTGCAACTCCTGCGGCGGCCAGGGCCGCGTGCGCGCAACTCAGGGATTCTTCTCCATTGAGCGGGCCTGCCCGCGCTGCGGCGGCTCCGGCCGTCTGGTGCTTGACCCCTGCGCCGACTGCCACGGCATGGGCCAGGTGCGTCGCGAGCGCACGCTCTCGGTGCGCATACCTGCGGGCGTCGACGATGGCGCAAGAATTCGGCTCGCCGGAGAGGGCGACGGCGGTTCTCGCGGCGGTCCTCGCGGCGACCTCTACATCTTTGTCTCGGTGAAGCCGCACGAGCTCTTCGAACGCGACGGCCTTGATCTGCTCTGCACCGTGCCCGTACCCATGGCGGTGGCCGCCCTCGGCGGCGAGATCGAGGCGCCCTGTCTCCTGGGCGGAGAGAACTGTGACGGCAACTGCCGTCTCACCGTCAAGGTGCCCGAAGGCGCCCAGACCGGGCGCACCGTACGGCTGAAAGGCCGCGGCATGCCGTCCCTGCGCTCCCGCGACCGCGGCGACCTAGTGGTCGAGCTGTTCATCGAGACCCCGGCCAAGCTCACGGCCCGGCAGAAGGAGTTGCTGCGCGAGTTCGCGGGTCTCTCTACCGAGGCCCAGCACCCAAAGAACGCGACCTTCACCGGCAAGGCCAAGACGTTTTGGGATAGCGTCAAAGGCGTGTAACCGCATTTGCGGTGGCCCGGCCTTTCGGCTAGAGGAGGCCTCCGCTCCAAACGCACCCGTAGCTCAGCTGGATAGAGCGTTGCCCTCCGAAGGCAAAGGTCACACGTTCGAATCGTGTCGGGTGCGCCATGGATTTCGGTGTCCAGCATGGACACATCGGTGACAGGTCGTACCGGCTACATTGGTAACAACCTCGGGCCGAACGGGTTGTCGAGGGGCTGCAG
>NZ_DASXNL010000109.1:0-44807 GCF_036495085.1 Phenylobacterium sp.
CAAGGGCGACCTGGAGCTGGCCCTGGCCGACTATGCAACCGCCCTTCGCCTACGCCCACAGCTAGCCACCGCCCGCTTCGGCCAGGGCCTGGCGGAGCTGCGCCTCGGCCGCGAGGCCGCGGGGCGCTCGGATATGGCGACCGCTGAGGCCGCCCAACCAAAGGTCGCCGCCGCCTTCGCGAAGTACGGCTTGGCTCCTTAGGGCCGGCTTGGCGCCCTCCCCCGCCACTGGAGGGAAGACCGACGGGGATGCGCCCTCGGCGCGGTTCCCCTAGCGCTTCTTCGACTTCTTGGCCTTGCTCTGCCCGGGCCAGCCGGCGTCGATCGGCAGTTTCGGGTTGGCGGTGATCTTGAGGTCCGCGCAATGGTGGTAGGTGAATCTGCCATCGGGGTTGATCGGGTGCTCCTCCATGAACTGGATCACCTGCAGGGAGCAGTGGTCGCAATTGATGTTCGGGACCTTCACATCGGTCTCGAATTCCTGCCCGGCCTGACGCACGTGGTGGTCCCAAAGTCCATCCACCAGGACAGGGGGTTTGGGGGCGGGGTCGATCTTGGCGGAAACCGACAGGGGCCCGCGCGGCCCATCGCGCGTGATGTCTTCCGGGTCAGCCGGCAACTCGGAGCGATCCAGGACCGAAAGCGCCAGACGGAAATGCCCGGGATGATAGATGGTCTCGTGGACCTTGACGTGCAGGAGCTCACCGCCAGTGACAGGGGTGACGACGCCGGTGGGCGTGCCGGCGCTGGCGCTCGTGCCGCCGCAGGGCCCGAGCTTTTGCGGATCGCCCAGCTGGTTCTCCTCGATCGCCGAGTTTGGCTGCATGAGGATGAAATGGGCGGATCCGGTCGCAGGCGCGGCCAGGATCACGACGCCCGCCGCCAGGCCCGCAAGAACCCGTCGCTTCATTTTAGGAATCCCCCCGATTGTCCGAGCAGGCTAGTGCGAACCGCGCCCTTCGAGGAACCTTAAAATCTGCGCCCGCGAACGTGGCTGATGCGCAGCGCCGGCCTCACCCCTTGCGGAAGAAGCCATAGATTCGTTCTGCGAGGGGCGCGCTGACACCTTCCACCTTCAGCAGGTCCTCAACGCTCGCCCGGCTCACGCCCCGAGCGGACCCGAACGCGTGCAGCAACGCCCTCTTGCGGCCGGGGCCGACGCCCTCGATCTCGTCGAGCGGATTCTTCTTCATTTCCATGCTGCGGCGCGTGCGGTGGGTTCCGATTGCAAAGCGGTGGGCTTCGTCGCGCAGGCGCTGGAGGTAGTAGAGAACCGGACTCTTGGGTTCGAGCATGAAGTAGGGCTTGCCGGGGATAAAGAACCGCTCAAGGCCCGCGTCCCGGTCGGGACCCTTTGCGACGCCGACCACGGGGATGTCGTCGACACCGAGGTCGGCCATAACCTCCATCACCGCGGAAATCTGGCCGGCGCCGCCGTCGATGAGCACCAGGTCGGGGCGCGGCGGAGCCTCGCCGGCCTCCTCCTCCTTGACCAGGCGGCCGAAACGGCGACGCAGCACCTCCTTCATCATCCCGAAGTCGTCGCCCGGCGTGATGTCGGTCCCCTTGATGTTGAACTTGCGGTACTGCGACTTCTGGAAGCCGTCGGGGCCGGCCACGATCATGCCGCCCACCGCGTTCGTCCCCATGATGTGGGAGTTGTCGTAGACCTCGATCCGCTCGGGGTTGGCTTCCAGGCCGAAGGCTTCGCAGACGCCGGCCAGCAGTTTGGTCTGGGCCGAGCTCTCGGCCATTTTTCGTCCCAGCGCCTCGCGGGCGTTGGTGAAGGCATGCTCGACCAGGCGGCATTTCTCACCGCGCTGCGGTCGGCTGATCTCGACCTTGCGGCCGCCCTTAAGGCAGAAGGCCTCAGCGAGCAGCTCCTTCTCGGCCGGCTCGACGTTGGTGAGGATCAGCTTGGGGATGGGCTTGTCGTCGTAGAACTGACCCAGGAAGGCGGCCATCACCTCCGGGTCCTCGTCTGACCTGTCGGCGCCCATTTGCGGCATTTTGGGGAAGTAGGCGCGATTGCCCCAGTTCTGGCCCGCGCGGAAGAAGAACACTTGCACGCAGGCCTGACCGCCCTCGGCGTGGAGAGCGAACACGTCGGCCTCGCTAACCGTCTCGGGATTTATCTGCTGTTCCTGGGCGATGGACGCCAGCGCACGGATGCGGTCGCGCAGCCGCGCCGCGCGCTCGAACTCCATCTCGTCGGAGGCGGCCTGCATCTCGCCGGCGATCTTGGCCATGACGGCCCGGGACTTGCCGCGCAGGAAGTCGCCGGCCTCATCCACCAGGGCGTTGTAGTCCTCCAGACTGACCAGCCCGGTGCACGGCGCCGAGCAGCGGTGGATCTGGTGCAGCATGCACGGGCGCGTGCGGCTCTCGTAGACGCTGTCCGAACAGGACCGGAGGAGGAAGGCCTTCTGAAGCGTGTTCAGCGTGCGGTTCACCGCATTGGCGCTGGCGAAGGGCCCAAAATAGTCGCCCTTGATCGTGCGCGCGCCACGGTGCTTGCGAAGCTGGGCGGCGGCATGCTCGCGGCGAATGACGATCTCGGGGAACGATTTGTCGTCACGCAGCAGGACGTTGAAGCGGGGTTTCAGCTGCTTGATCAGATTGATCTCAAGCAGCAAGGCGTCGGTCTCGGTGCGGGTGGTGACGAACTCCATCGCCCGCGTCAGGTCGACCATGTGGGCGATGCGCTGGGTGTGAAACCGGCCCTGCGCGTACTGGACGACGCGCTTCTTCAGAGACCGCGCCTTGCCGACGTAGAGCACCTCGCCCTCGTCGCCGATCATGCGGTAGACACCCGGCCGATCCGGCAGGCGCTTGACCTCGTCCTTGATAAGCGCTGCGCCCTTCAGCGCAGGCGGGGCGGCGATGTCGTCGGGCATCGGGCGAATATAGGCGAGTCCGACGAAGCGTGCAGGGTTGCCTGCTCCGCGTCGTCAGCGCTTTGGGAGGCGCTCAGCTCTTCATCGCGTCGAGGACGGCCAGGGTCATCGCCTCGACGGCGAAGCGGATGGTGGGCTCGGGGGTCGGCGCGAACTGCGGGGTGTGGTTGGCCGGGACGGGAACGCCCTTGGACTTGGCCTCGGCGATGACCGCCGGGTCCAGCCCGCCGAAGCTCCAGAACAGCGACGGCACGCCGGCGACGATGAATTCGGAATAGTCCTCCGAGGGATTGCCCGGCGCGGGCTCGTAGCGAGCGCGATCGCCGAACGCGGCCTTGAACACCTTCTCGGCCTTGGCGGTGACCGCCGCATCGTTGACCAGCAGCTTGCCGCCCGGGATCAACCGCACATCGGGCTCCGGCGCGCCGGACATCATGGCGACGGCGTCGGCCGTGCGGCGGATGCCTTCCAGCAGCTTCTGCCGCACCGCCTCATCGCGAGTGCGGATCGTGCCGCGGACCAAGGCCTGGTCCGGAATGATGTTGGGCGCGCTGCCGGCCTGGATCGAGCCGATCGAGATGACCCCGAAGGCATTGGGGTCCTTCTCGCGGCTGATCACCGTCTGCACCGCCTCCACGAACCGAGCGGCCTCGACCACCGGGTCGATGGAGACGTTTGGCATCGAGCCGTGGGCGCCGCGGCCCTTGAAGGTGATCTCCAGCGAGTCCGAGGCGGTATTGTAGATGCCTGCGCGGTAGCTGAGCGTACCGTAGGGTTCTGGGCCAACATGCTGCGCGAAGCCGATATCCGGCTTGCCGAAGCGACGGAAGAGCCCGTCGTCAAGCATCGCCCTGGCGCCTTGGGTGGTCTCCTCGGCCGGCTGAGCAATGAACATCAGCGTGCCATGCCACCGGCTCTTCATGGCTACCAGTTGCTGCGCGGCGCCCACCCAGGCGGCCATGTGAATATCGTGACCGCAGGAGTGATCAACAGGCGTCGGCTTGCCACGGTAGTCGGCGACGACGTGACTGGCGTAGGGCAAGCCGGTCTTCTCTTCCATCGGCAGGGCGTCGAGTTCGGTGCGCACCATCACCATCGGGCCGGGGCCGTTCTTGTAGATCGCCACGACACCGGTCTTGCCGACGTGCTCGGTGACCTCGAAGCCAAGCGCGCGCATCTCCTCGGCGAGCAGGGCCGCGGTGCGGGTCTCCTGAAGCGCGAGTTCGGGATGAGCGTGGATGTCCTTGTAGAGCGCGTCGAGGTGGCCGTAGGCCTTGTCGAGCCCCGCCTGGATCTGGGCCTCTTCTTTGACCAGGTCACGGGCTTCCGCGGCGGACGCAAGGACCAGCGACGCGGTGAGCGCGGTCAGAAATTTCAGCATTTTTGCCCCCTAGGCGGTCTCAGAGCTTCACGGCGCCGGCGGCGATCTTCTCGTGGACGCCCTTGGTCACCTTCACATAGCCGCGTTTGAGGTCGTTGAAATAGATCGGACCCTTGATTTTCGCCGGATCGTAGCCGTCGGAGATCAGGTCCATCTTGCGAACCTTGAAGGTGCCGGTGGTGGCGATGACGGGCAGGATGCGGACGAACAGGGGCTGAGCGTAGTGCGGCAGCACGCGGGCCACCTCCTCGCCGAACGCCTTGATGTCGAACTCCGGGCTGACGACCAGGCCCGCCATGCCTGCGCGTCCTTCTGCGCCTTCGACGGTGACGCCGTAAACATTGGCCTCCAGCACGCCCGGAAGGGTCTGCAGGCGTTCGGCCACCTCGTTGGTGGAGACGTTCTCGCCCTTCCAGCGGAAGGTGTCGCCGATCCTGTCGACGAAGAAGAAGTAGCCGTCAGCGTCGGTCTTCATCAGGTCGCCGGTCGCGAACCAGGCGTCGCCCTTTTCGAAAACGTCGTGCAGGACCTTTTTCTCCGAGGCCGCCTTGTCGACGTAGCCGGTGTATTCGGAACGGGCGTCCGCGCCGATCTGACCGATGCATTCGCCGATCTGTCCCGGACCGGCCTCGATGCACAGGCCGCCCGGTCCCCGGATCGGCTCCTCCTTCTCGACGTCGAACAGCACCAGGCGGATGTTGAAGCGGTTGCGCAGCCACTTGGGCGCACGGCCGATGGCGCCATCGCGGCCATCGAAGTTGAACATCGAGACATTGCCTTCGGTCGAGCCGTAGAACTCGAGGATCTCCGGGATGTGGAAACGCTGCCGCATCATCGGCCAGATATCGGGGCGCAGGCCGTTGCCGAACGCCAGGCGGATCCTGTGCCGGGCTTCGTCCTCGATTGGCGGTTGGTTGACCAGGTATCGGCAGAGCTCGCCGATGTAGACGAACATCGTGCAGCCCTCGTCGGCCGCCTCTCCCCAGAAGTGGCTGGCCGAGAATCGTCGGCGGAGAAAAACTGACCCGCCGGTCAGCAAGGCGGCGCCGAGAGCGCAGAGACCGCCGGTCGCGTGGTAGAGCGGCAAGGCCACGTAGATGCGGTCGGACTCCTTGGCGTCGGTCGCGCCGGCGAAACCGCGCATGTAGAGCTGCGCCCGAACGTGGGTGATGCGCGCGGCCTTCGGCATGCCCGTGGTGCCGGAGGTGAAGATCAAAAGGGCAGTTTCGCGCGCAAGGATACCTTCGCGGACGGCCTTGTCCGGCGGCAGCTGACTGCAGCTCTTCAGCGCCTGGACGAGGTCGCGCTGATCGCCGTGAGCGGGGCCAAGCACCCACTGCGGCAGCGGCTTGTCGAGCAGCGGGCGAGCGGCCTCGAAGACGGGCGATGTCTCGGCGTCAACGATGACGCAGGTTGCGGCGGAGATATTCAGGCAGTGGGCCAGCGCCAGGTCGGCGAGCTGGTTGTTGATCAGGGCGGTGACCACGCCAATCTTCGAGAGGCCATACCAGATCGTGAAGTATTCCAGCCGGTTGGGCATGAAGAGGGCCACAGTCTGGCCGCGGCGCAGGTTCAGGCCCTTGCCCCAGTGGGCGATACGGTTGGCCATGGCGTCGAGCTCGCCATAGGTCACCGTGCGGCCCTCGAAGGTCATGGCGACGTTGTCGCGCCACTCTTCGACAGCGGCCTGGATGTCGTCGCAGACCAGGTTGGCGCTGTCGGGCGCGATCGACTTCACCGCCTTGAGCGTCCGATTTAGCCCGCGCAGGAAACGCCACTCGCGCTGGAGCTTGGCCTTGAGCGGCATCCGTACCTCCGACTACGCCGCAACTAGCGGATGCGCCGCGCGACCGGTCAAGTTCTTGGCGCGCACACAGGACTCAGCGCTCCGAGGGGCTGCACGACCTGAGGCGCCCACGCCACAAATCCTTAATCAAACCTTTACGAAAACCGTTCCCAGGCCGCCTGGCGCGAGTTGGCCAACGCAAGACCGATGTCGGCACAGCTGACCTCGCGGCGGCGCAGTTCATCGACCACCCACGCAACTGGGTGCGCTTGCCACGCCACCAGGCCGGGGCCGGCTATCAGCTTCTCCCATCTCGTGCTGAGACTTGATGCAGAACGAGCATTAGAAGGTGGCCGGAGCCTTCTCACCAAACGGGCTAACGTAGGGCCCACGCTTGGCGGCCTTGGGCCATGAAGAGCTCCTGTCGGACCAGGCCGAGCGAGAGCAATAGATCCATCCCCCACCCCGGCCAACCAGACCGGTCTCGCTCGGTATTAGAATAACCCCCCCGAATCGCGCTATGCTTGTGTAATCGCATAATATCGTCTCGATGAATGGATAGTCGACAGGCGGCTCAACGAGCCCCAATGGTCAAGCTGAGCTTTCCCTGACTTCGGAACCGACACGGCCCGTCGTCGTTCGGTCAGTCTGACACTATCCCCATGAAGGGACCTGACAATGAGTACCAATTTCTCCGCAACTCCCGACGACAAGCCGAACAACAGCGAGGCGGACAGCCCGATGTTCGCGCCGGTCCCTGCTTGGGAACGGGGTAAGAAACGCCGCGGCTTGGGGGGCGGTCGCACGGGCCGTGTGGCCGAGGAGCCGAGAAGCTTCGCTTCCGATCCGGATGAGCGCCTGGCAGCGCGCGAGAGCATGGTCCGCGAGCCCACATGGCCGGCGCCCGACGCCATCGCCCCTGACGGCATCGTCTACGAGCGGCTGGAAGAACCCGCCGATGGAGTCTTCGCCGGTACGCCGGTCTACGCCGACGCTGCGTCGCGCAAGGGCGGCATCGCACCGGTCGCGATCGCCGCGGGGATCATCATGCTGGGCGGCGTGGCCGCGGCGGGCTGGTACTTCACTCAGTCGCATAACACAGGCTTGGCCCAACTTACCCCTGGCCAGGCCGTGACCACGACCACGACAATCGCCCCGGCCCCGACAGCTCCGGCCGCGAGCGCCTCCTTGGCAGCCACGCCTGAAGTGGCTCCGACGACGCCGAGCGCGCCGGCCGCCGCGGCTGCCTCACCGACCAACCCGACGGCCGCGACAGCGCACGAATCAGCCGCCACTCCGCCCCATCATGCGCTCGCGCCTCGCGCCGCCCCTGTCAGTCGCAGCGCCGGCGATACGGCCACCGACGCGAGCGCGACCTTGCCGGCCGCGCCGCAGCCCTACCAGGGGCAAGCGACCTCGCCGGCGCCAACCGCCGCGCCGGCCACGACGCCGGAACCGGCGACCAGCACGCCCGCGCCGTCGACAAGCACGACGCCTCCGCAGGCGTCGCAACCCCCGCCGCAATAGCGATATTTCCGTTGGGGAGGGGGCCGCTCCTGGGGAAGGAGCGGTCCTCTCTTTTTTTGCGCGCCTGGGGACAGGGCGGCCGCTGAGTGCCCGACACAAGGCGCCGATTGCTGACGACAATCGGTGGTCGGGCGCCTAATCATCCGGCCAGGGTGGTGCTTTCGGGGGGCGCGCGTGGCCGATCTGACATTCCTGGACGGCGGCGGCGAAATGGGCGCTTACCTGCGCGCCCACGACTGGGGGGCGACCAGTCTGGGGCCGCCGGAGAACTGGCCGCAGGGCCTGCGGACCGCGGTCCGCCTGCTGCTGAACACCGGCCACCCGATGTACATCTTCTGGGGGCCGGACGGGGCGTGCCTCTACAACGACGCCTACAGCCTCTCGATCGGGCCGGAACGGCACCCCGGATCAATCGGCCGCCCGGCGCGGGAGATATGGGACGAGATCTGGCACATCATCGGCCCGCAAATCGCCCAGGTGATGGCCGGTAAGGGCGCCACCTGGCACGAAAACCAATTGGTCCCGATCACCCGGCGCGGGCGGCGCGAGGAGGTCTACTGGACCTACAGCTACGGTCCCATCGACGATGGCGGCGCGCCAAACGGCGTGGGCGGAGTGCTGGTTGTGTGCACCGAGACCACCGCCCAGGTGCTGAACGAGCAGCGGCTGGAGACCGAACTCGAACGCCAGCGAAGCCTGCTGCAACAGATGCCGGGTTTCGTGGCGGTGCTGAACGGCCCCGATCATGTCTTCAGCTACGTCAACGAGGCCGCTAGCCGGCTGGGCGGGGCAAGAAGGTTCCTGGGGCGCACGCTGCGCGAGGCCTTCCCGGACCTCGAAGGCCAGGGCTTCTTCGAACTCCTCGACCGGGTCTATGTGAGTGGTGAACGCTTCGCCGCCGGCCCCATCCCGGCGAACCTTGAGGGCGAGACCGCGCAGCGGTTCATCGACCTCCTCTGCGAGCCGATCCGCAACGCCGCGGGCACGGTCACGGGAGTCTTCGTTGGCGGCTACGACGTCACCGAGCACGAAAGGACGCGAAGCCGCCAGCGGCTGCTGATCGAAGAACTGAACCACCGAGTGAAGAACACGCTGGCCACCGTTCAGTCGATCGTCGCCCAGACCTTCCGCGCCCGGGCGCTGCCGGCCCGCGCCCGCGAAGACGTTGAAGAGCGTCTGATGGCGCTGGCCCGCGCCCATGATCTCTTGACCCAGGAAAACTGGGAAGGCGCGGACATCGCCGATGTGGTCGCCCAGGCGGTGACGCCGTTTGCTTCATCCGGCGCCGGCGGCTTCGACATTTCCGGGCCTAGCTTGCGGCTGACGCCGCATCGCGCGCTGGCCATCGCCATGGCGCTGCAGGAGCTGACGACCAATGCGGTGAAGTATGGCGCCCTGTCGCATCCGGAAGGACGGGTCTGCATCCGCTGGTCACTGCATCCAAGCGCCGACGAGCCCGACGAAACGGTGCGCGTGTTGCGCCTCAACTGGATCGAGACAGGCGGGCCGCCCGTCGTCCCGCCCACCCGGCGGGGTTTTGGTCTACGCCTCCTGCAGCAGGGTCTCTCACATGAGCTCGATGGGCGGGCGACCGTGACCTTCGGGCCGGCAGGCCTGGAGTGCGAGATCGTTTCCCACCTGACCACGATCGGATCCGGCTCACCCCCGGCAGCGCTCATCCCCAATCCGGATCCCGTTTGAAGGCCCCGGTCGTCTGGCCGGCGGCGCGGCAGGCGCGGCGCGACTTGATGAGTTCGGCTAGACGTGCGTCGCTCCGCCAAAGCGCGATGTAACGAGGATCGCTGCGCATCGGCTCCGGAAACTCAGTCGGGCCGTAGGGCAAGGACCCAACCCAATAGAGCGAGCGAGCGGCGAGCGCGCGGGCCAGGAGATCGAGGGCGCGATCCGTCGCGCCAGACCAGGCGTATTCCATTGCGTAGATGAACAACAGGTCGACGCTCGCCCGGCCCTGCTGGGTCGCAGCGGCGCTTTTTCCGCCGCCGTCGAAGGCCGCAACGTCCGCGTCAACGAGGGCCAGAAGCGCGGCGGGCGCACCGCGCAAGGCGGCGAGTGCTGCGTCCGTCCGCGTGACGAGGGCGGCGATCGCGGGAGGCATCCTGCGGCCCCGCCAGAGTTGGTCGGTCACCTTGGCCTTTAGGCCACGCAACGCCCCGAGGTTCTCCTCGGCGAGATGCATCAGATAAACCTCGCGGATCAGGAAGGCGTTGGCCGGGCCGGCCGCCAGCTCGACATCGTAGCGCTTGAGCGCGGCGTCCCGCTCGCCCGCAAGGTACAAAAGCCGCGGTAGCGCCACCCGGTGATAGGGGTTCTCGGGGTCGAGCCGAAAGACCTCGCGAGCATGGACCAGGCCTTCGCGCGCCCGCCCGAGTTCGGCCAGTTCATAGCCAAAGGCCCAGTGGGCTTCCGTCAGGTTGGGATTGGCGGCGAGCGCGCGGCGGAAGAGGTTCTCGGTCTCGGCCCAGCGCCACTCGAAGCGGCGGTAGTAGTCGCCAAGCGCGGTCAGCGCAGCGGGGTCGTTGGGATCGGAGACGAGCGCGCGGCGGATGATGTCGGCCGCTGCCGCCGCACGTTCGGCGGCGGTGACCGGTTTGGCGGCGAGCGCGCGAGTCCAGCCGTTGCGGGTGAGATTGGCGACGATGAGCATGGCGCCGACGTCGCCCGGATCGGTCCGCAGCGCCGCCTGCGCCAGATCCCACGCATGGTCCGCCGCATCGAGCCCCTCGGCGTCGCGGCCGACCATCCGCGACGTGCGGCTACGCTCCAGAAGATCCTCGGCCTGCATCACGTTGCGGAAGACCCGCGGATCGCGCGCGCGCAGGGCCGGCGGCGCGCGCAGGCGGTCAGGGCCGATGCGGCCCGAAAGCGCCTCGAGCGCGGCGGCCGACGCGGCGTCCAGCAGATGGAAAAGATCGTCCACCCTGCCGTCCTGGGTCTGGCTCCAGACCTCCACGCCGGCTTTGGGGTCGACGAGTTCCAGGCTGATCCGCACCAGGTCAGCGCTCTCGGTCACCGCGCCGCTCAGTAGCAAGTCTGCGCCGAGCCGCGAGGCGATCTCCGCCCCACTCAGCTTCTCTTCGGACAAGGATGAGGACGAGGTGTCGGCGATGATCCGAAGGCCGCCGACCCGGCAAAGCGCATCGCGCACGGCCCGGCTGGCGCCCATCGAGAGATAGGCGGCCTGGGGGTCGCCGCTCAGGTTGGTGAACGGCAGGACCGCCAGCGTCAACGGTTCGTGCGGCGCTGGGCGCTTTCCGCCGCGCAGCAGCACCGCGGCGCCGCCCGCGAGCACTGTGACAAGGGCGCTCCCCGCCAGCACCGTGCGTCGGCCAATGCGAAGCGGCTTGCGCCGGCCTTCCACCACGACACCCGCCTTGGCCGGCGTCAGCCGATATCCCACGCGCGGAATGGTCTCGAGCTCGTAGGCGAGACCATCCAGGCGATTGGCGAGCCGCCGCAGCTGGACCATCACCCGGGTGATGGCGTCATCGCCAACGAAGCGGCCGTCCCAGCACTCAAGGATCAGCGCTTCACGCGAAACGACCGCGCCCTGCGCTTTGGCGAGAACCACCAGCACCTGCATGACGCGCGGCTGCAGAACCTGGCGGTCCCCCGGCCACGCCGCCATACAGGCCGGCGGAAACACTTCGAGCACCCCAAGATGGAACGTCGCTTCGGCAGCGAGATCCATTACGCCTTCCCCCACACAAGCCGTGCCACGCTAGCACAGCGCACGGGGACCGCCAGCGCCTCGTCGAACCTCGTTCGGCGCCCAGATCGGTGACAGATCGGCATGCGATCGGCGATAGATCGTCCCGCGGCCCTTTCGCGTCACCGATCCTCGTGTCCCCGTGCCGGCGCCGGTTCGACCGGCTGAAAACATTGGGGAAACGATGATGAAACGCTTCGCTGCAGCCCTGCTGCTGTTGTGCGCACCGGCCGCAGCCCACGCCGCCGACAACTTCACTTTCTCGGGCATGACCAAGGGTATCGACGGCGTGCGCGCGCCGGCGCAGGGGCCCCAGTTCCTGGGCGCTCAGGTGTTCAGCTACAGCACCGACGTTGTCTACGCCAACGGTCAGAAGGAGACGATAACCGGCAAGTGCGGTGGCTGGAAGAACCCGCCCGGCGCGCAGTTCGACCAGTCGGGCGTCTGCAATTCTCCCGGCAACTACACGATGCAATACAGCTGCCAGCCCGAGACCGGGAAGCCCGGAGCGAACTGCTGGGGTTACCTGGTCGGGGCGCCGGAAGGCCGCTACAAGGGCCGCACCGGCCTCGTCACCTACCGTAACGCCGACGGCGGAAACGTCGGGGTCGGGCGCTGGAACGATTGAGGCGAGGCGACCCCGGGCGGCTGAACCGCCCGGGGTTGCTCCACGGCCTCGCCTGACCGACCGGGGACTGCGACGGGCGTCCTAGAAAAATGCGCTGAGGAACGCCGCCGCCTGGTCGGAGACGCCGATGATCTTGTTGGTGGCCTGGCGATAGAATTTGAAGTTGAGCTCGGAGCCGGGCTGGCCGTCGTTCCAGTCGGTGAGAGGCTTCAGTTCACTTCGCCCCAGCGGTCGCAGGGCGAGCGCGGTGCGACGGACGGTGACGCTCACGCGCGGCGTTTGCCGGGTCAAGCCGGGCGTCCGTGCAATCGCTTCGGCAGATGTTACGACGCCGCGTGCGACGAGGCCACTTCCGCCCTCATTCTCGCTCGCGAATAGGAAAACAGTATCGCCAACAGCGATGCGCTTGCCGCCGTACATCGTCTTCTGCGCGATAAACGTGAAAGACGCAGCCTCGGGATCCCTGACTTCGGCCTTGACGGCGAACGCCATGGTTCGCTTCCCGCCGGCGTCGCTTTCGACCACCTGCCTAACGCCCGATAAGCCCAAGCTCGGGGACGCTGACATAGCGGCCGGCGAGGCTGCCGTCGCGGAGGTAAACTTCAATCTCGGTGGCCTGGCCAACGTCGGAATAGCGCTGGGCAAGTGCGCGGGCCGCGTTTTCGGCTTCCGCGCCACTCAAGAACATCATGCCGTTCTCGAGGGTGTCGCCCTGAACGCTCCAACCGGCCTGTGCGGCCCGGATGGAGATTGTGAAGCTCATCGTCGCGCTCCCTGGTGAGGGCGCCTAATAGGACGCGGACGTGTCGGGTTGATGACGGGATCGGGCCGACTTTGGGTGGAAGCGGCGCCGCGACAGGCCGCCGTTTTGGCAGGACGCGGCGTGCGCCTTTGAGGGTTTACCCCGATCTTCAGACTCGGGGCTCCCGGCGTAACGTGCCGGCCGGGCAACCTGGGAGGTGTCTGCGTGAGACTTCCTGTGTCAACCAGCCTCGGCGCCGGCAGTGATGAAGCGTTTTGCGCCGGGGTGTTTTTGCGGGTCAAGTGACGAATGCTCTAGCCGGTCCAAACATGGCGCGGACCCTCGGCCTGCTGCTGATCGCCGCCGGCGTCGTCTGCGTCGCAGCCTTCACCTGGGACTACCACCGGTCCATCACCTACATGCAGAAGGATTTCGCCGCCATCGCCATGACCGGCAGGGTGCGGACGTCGAGTTACGCGATAGCCTTCGTGGTGATGCTGATCGGCGTCGCGGCCTTTGCGTCGGTCTTCGTTCGATTTTAGACCGGCGACAGCACCTCGCTAACGAGGCCGCTTGGCGTGATCGGCGAGGATCAGCGCGGCGGCGGCTGTGACCTTCTGGCCGGTGGGCAGGTGGATGAATTCGTTGGGGCCGTGGGCGTTGGAATGGGGTCCAAGGACGCCGGTTATCACGAACTGCGCGTTCGGGAACTTCTCGCCCAGCATGCCGATGAAGGGGATGGTGCCGCCTTCGCCCATCAGCGCCGCTTCACGGCCGAACGTCGCTAGTGACGCGCGTTGGACGGCGGCCTCCAGCCACGGCGCGAGCGGCGGGGCGTTCCAGCCGGGGCTGGCCTGAGTCTCCTCGAAGGTTACCTTGGCGCCCTGTGGCGGGTCGATGGTGAAGGTGTCGGCAAGCGCGCGGGCGCAGGCGTTCGGGTCGGCGGTAGGCGCCAGCCGCACGCTGAGCTTGAGCGTCGTGCTTGGGCGCAGAACGTTGCCGGCGCTCATCGGCGCAGGCAGGCCGTCGGCGCCAACCACGGCGAGCTGCGGACGCCAGGTGCGGTTCAGGACAAGCTCAGCGCCGTCACTGACGATCGGTGCGGTCGCCCCGGCAAAGGGAAACTTCCGCCAGACCTCCTCGCCCAGCGCCTTGGCCGCGACCTCGGCCTGGGCCACCCGCTCGGCCGGTATATCAACGTTGAACACCGATGGCAGGATCCGGCCTGTGGCGGAATCCTCCAGGCGGTCGAGCAGGGCGCGGGCGAGGCGGAAGCTGTCGGGCGCGACGCCCGAGGCGTCACCGGAATGGACGCCCTCCTCCAGCACCTGGACGCTCAGCAGGCCGCCGGCCAAACCGCGCAGCGAGGTTGTGAGCCAGAGCTGATCGTAGTTCCCGCACCCCGAGTCGAGGCAGATCACCAGCGAGGGCGAGCCGATGCGCATAGCCAAGTGCTCGACGTAGAATGGCAGGTCGAAGCTGCCACTCTCCTCGCAGGCCTCGATCAGCACCACGCAGCGGCCGCGCCTTACGTCCTGGCGTGCGAGGCCGACCAGCGCGGCCACCGAGGCGTAGATCGCATAGCCGTCGTCGGCTCCGCCGCGGCCGTAGAGGCGCTCACCCCGGATCACAGGCGCCCAGGGTCCAAGGCCTTCCGACCAGCCGCTCATCTCCGGTTGCTTGTCGAGGTGACCATAAAGCAGGACGGTGTCGTCGATCTCCCCCGGCGCTTCGATCAGGATCACCGGGGTGCGGCCGGGCAGACGGACGATCTCCAGGGTGGCGCCCGGAAGCTCGGTCAGTTTTTCCCGCGCCCAGCCGGCCATATGTTCGACCGCTGCGTCGATATGGCCGTGCGCGGCCCAGTCGGGGTCGAAGTCCGGCGATTTGGCGGGGATGCGGATGTAGTCCACCAGGGCCGGCGTTATCTCGTCGCGCCAGAGGTCGGCGGTGAACTGGTTAAGCGCTTGGGCGTCCATGGCGGCCTCTCGTTGCTGTCGTCCGAGGGCCCCCGTGCGCCCCGATGCCGCATCGCAGCATTGCGCAGGGGTTCGGTAAGACTTCTACGGCTTCAGTTCGCGTGTCGCATTAGCATCCAAGCCTGTCCGGGAACCACAATGATCACGTCGAAGGAACTCATCGATTGGGCGACGGCCTCGCTGGTCGTGATAAGCGGCGGGCTGGCCGGTCACTATGCGGCCATAGGCATGAACCCCGTGCAGTGGGCGGGCGCGGCCACGGCGGTGCTGGGCTCGGTGACGGTGGCCGTGGCGGTGCGCATCTGGACGCCTGCGAAAGCCAAGGCGCAGGACTAATCGGCGTAAACGTCGAGGCCCATCGCAGAGAGCAAGGTGTGCTGCTGGGCGAGCGTGATCTTCAGGCCTTCGTAGGACCCGAGCGCGGCCAGGCTGAGGCCTGAGACCTCCGCACCACGCAGATCCGCTCCGGCCAGCTTGGCGCCGGCGGTGAGCGCCTGGAAGAAATCGCATCTCGTAAGATCGACGCCTTCGAGGTTCGCCTCGGTCAGGTCGGCTTCGCGCAGGCTGGAGCCCGATAGGTCGCAGGTGGCCAAATGCGCTTCAGACAGGTCGGCCAGCTCCAGGTTGCAGGCCGCAAAGGTCGCCGCCGTGCGGACCACTTTGGCCCCAAAGGCGCGGGAGAAATCCGCGCGGTGGAAGCGCGAGCCCCTGAGGTTCGTGGCGGCGAAGATCACCGCCCAGAGGCTTGTCCGGTCGATGTCGGCGAAGGAGAGGTCGCAGGCCTCGAACCTTGCCTGGTCGAGCTGCGAGAAAACGACCTGGACGCCTGAGTGGCTTTCGGGGTCGGCGAAATTGCACCGGGTGAAGGTCGCTTCCCTGAGATCGGCGTGGGCGAAACGACAACGGGTGATGCGGCAGTCGGTGAAACGCGCGCCCTGCAGGATCACCGCCGAGAGCTGCGTGTCGACAAGAGTGCAATCGGTGAGCGCAAGGTCAGTGAGGTCGCGCTCGGCGAAGTCGTACGCCGAAAGGTCCAGGCCCTCGTAGACGCCGCCGGCAGAGAGGTCGGGGAGGTCCATCGGCAAACCCTCGGTGTCGTCCCGTTAGCCGCGCCAGCGACGTTCCAGGAGGCATGAACGCTGGCCGCCGGCCGATCAAGCGCAAGCGTGAACGCAGCGTTCAGAACGCGACGCGTCGTCATCTTCGGCGCCGGACACCCTACCCGGGGGGCGCTACCGGCACCTGGATCTCGCCGCCGAGGTCGTGGAACTTCTGGGCCATCTGTTCCAGCCCGGCGTCGACCTCATTCTGGGCGCGGGCTGCGTCGCGGATGTCCTGGCTGATCTTCATGGAGCAGAACTTCGGGCCGCACATCGAGCAGAAGTGGGCGGTCTTGAAGGCCTCCTTGGGCAGGCTCTCGTCGTGGTATTCGCGGGCCGTCTCTGGATCGAGGCCGAGGTTGAACTGGTCCTCCCAACGGAACTCGAAACGGCTGCGGGAGAGCGCGTCGTCCCAGGCCCTGGCGGTCGGGTGGCCCTTGGCGAGATCGGCGGCGTGGGCGGCGATCTTATATGCGATGACCCCTTGCTTGACGTCCTCGCGATCGGGGAGGCCCAGGTGCTCCTTGGGCGTGACGTAGCAGAGCATGGCGGTGCCGAACCACCCGATCATCGCCGCGCCGATGGCGCTGGTGATGTGGTCGTAGCCGGGAGCGATATCGGTGGTGAGCGGGCCGAGCGTGTAGAACGGCGCCTCGTGGCAGTGCTTCAGCTGCTCGTCCATGTTGGCCTTGATCTTGTGCATCGGCACATGGCCGGGGCCTTCGATCATTGTCTGGACGTTGTGCTTCCAGGCGATCTTGGTGAGCTCGCCCAGCGTACGCAGCTCGGCGAACTGGGCCTCGTCGTTGGCGTCGGCGATCGAGCCGGGCCGCAGACCATCGCCCAGGCTGAACGAGACGTCGTAGGCCTTCATGATCTCGCAGATCTCTTCGAACCGCTCGTAGAGGAAATTCTCGCGATGGTGGGCCAAGCACCACTTGGCCATGATCGAGCCGCCGCGCGAGACGATGCCCGTGACCCGTTTTGCGGTGAGCGGGATGAACGGCAGCCTGACGCCGGCGTGGATGGTGAAGTAGTCGACGCCCTGTTCGGCCTGCTCGATGAGGGTGTCGCGAAACACCTCCCAGTTCAGGTCTTCGGCGACGCCGTTGACCTTTTCCAGCGCCTGGTAGATCGGCACCGTACCGATTGGGACCGGGGAGTTCCTGACGATCCAGTCGCGGATGTTGTGGATGTTGCGGCCGGTCGAGAGGTCCATGACCGTGTCGCCGCCCCAGCGGATCGCCCAGACCATCTTGTCCACCTCGTCGGCGACAGTGGAGAGGACGGCGGAGTTTCCGATGTTGGCGTTGATCTTGACCAGGAAGTTTCGGCCGATCGCCATCGGCTCGAGCTCGGTGTGGTTGATGTTGGCCGGGATGATGGCGCGGCCGGAAGCCACCTCGTCGCGGACGAACTGCGGCGTGCAAAGGTCGGGAATCACCGCGCCATAAGGCTCGCCGTCGCGGATGGTCGGGTCGCCTTGCCGGCGGCGCAGATTTTCGCGGATGGCGACAAATTCCATTTCAGGGGTGATCACCCCCCGACGGGCGTATTCGAGCTGGGTGACGTTGGCGCCCGCTCGGGCGCGGTAGACGCGCCGCGGCGCGGAAAATTGCGGGGCCAGGTGCTCGCCCTTCGCAAAGCCGTTGTCCTCGGGCTTCACCTGGCGGGGGTGCTCGACGATCTCCACGTCGCCGCGGGAGACGACCCAGGGCTCGCGGGTCTTCGACAGTCCCTTCTCAATATCGATGGTCGTGGTCGGGTCGGTGTAGGGGCCGGATGGGTCATAGAGGGTGAGCGCCGGCTCGTCGGCCGAGGGATGGACGGCCACCTCGCGGAACGGAACGCGGATGTCGGGCCACAGCTGCCCGGGCTGGTAGACTTTGCGCGACCCAGGACGCTCACCGGTTGGAATCTGGGCAGGCTCAAGTTGTCCGGTAGGCTTGTTCATCGCTCGCGGCCTCGTTCATGTGAACGGACCATGCGCGTCAGGTCGGAACCTCTTCCTTCCCTTCGCCGGCATGACCCGGATCAGGTTCGACGGGTCGCGGGATCACCCGCCTCTCAGCCGCTTTGCGCGGCCCCCCGAGGAGGTTCGGAGATTAGGCCCTATGCGGTTCCAACGAAAGACCCCATCCCCTCAAGATCACATTACGACAGCTGGAAGGCGTCCTGATCGTCGGCAAGGATCTCCTCGGCTATCATGCCGATCCCGGCGGGACCGGCGGCGGGCAGGTTGATCAACCTGCCGTTTCGGTCCTGGACCACGACCTCGCAGGCGTCGCCGCACGCCAGGTGCGCGCGAACCAGAATATCGGTCGCGGCGAGCGCATCGGTCAGAGCTATGAAGTCCAGCTGGGTGCTGTCGTTGCTGGACAGGCGCCAGCGCCGGCCGATGCGGAAGATGCCATAGCGCTGCACACTGGCCATTACGCGTATCCTCCCAAGAACGGCCAGCTTATGCGCACCTCGGCCCGACACAGTCTGTCGGTTTCCCGAAGTTACGGCGATATTTCTTCGCCTGCCCGAGGGTCCGAGAATCAAGCCTGCACAAGATTTACTCTGGCTCCGGATAGGGTGATCACGCCATCTGCGCCGGCCAGCCCGCGCGCCCCGGCGCTCGCAGCGACTGCGGCTGGATCGCGTACGGCGACGTCGAAGCCGCCGAGGCCCTCGCCGCGCCCGTCGCGAACGGCGACGAAGCGGATCTCCCCGCCGTCCAGCGCGATCCGCCAACCCTCCCCTGCTTGCGCGGGCTTTCGGCCCAGCACCTCTCCCCAGCGCCGCGCCATGCCTCCAGGATCGTCGGCTTGCAGCTCGGCGCCGATAAGCCCCACGGACGTGTCGGTGCGGACGTGGTCGCGCCAGCCCGGTCCGCCCCACTCCCAGCGATCCCAGGGATCCATGTAATCCAAGGAAAGGATCGCCCCGCCGATGTCGCGCGGATGCACATGGCTCATCGCAACCTTGCCGTCCTGGAAGTCGGCCTGCTCGACGACACGGGCGTTGGCGGCCGCGATGCGGGCGCGCGCCTCGGCGATATCCGGCACCTGGAGGATGACCATGTAGCCGCCGTCGCCGCCGCGCTTCTCCAGCAGCCGACCCGCAGTTGTGCCCTCCTGCTTGGGTGAGACGACCTCCAGAAAACTTTCGCCGACCGGGAACACCGCGTTCTTCAGGCCGAACTTGCCCACGCCTGGATCGTCATAGGCGTAGTCGAGACCCAGAACCGCCCGGATATCGTTCTCGGCCGCGGCAAGGTCCTTGGCCACCAGGGCGATCTGTCGAAGGCGCATAGGTCGAGCTCCCCAAGGTTGGGCGAAGCCTCAGGCTTCCGTTCCATCAGCGTCAAGGCCTAGTGTCCGAAAACCCACGGGAGGAACCGCCATGGCTCAACGCGACACCGGAACACCCGACCTGCTGGCCGATCTGGCCGATGGCGTACTGACGCTGACCCTCAACCGCCCGGCGGCCCGCAACGCGATGAGCGACGACATGAACCAGGCGCTCGCCCGCCAGCTCGCCGCGGCGGAGCTCGACGGCGACGTGCGTTGCGTTGTGCTGACCGGCGCCGGCCAGGGCTTCTGCGCCGGCGGCGACGTGAAGGGCATGGCCGATCGCAACGCCGCCGGCGGCGCGGGCGCCAGTATCGACCACGCGATCCATCGCCAGCGGGTCAACCAACGAGGGACGGCGGGGAAGCTGTTCTCGATGCCCAAGCCGACAATCGCGGCTTTGCCGGGCGCCGCGGCCGGGGCGGGCCTGTCGCTGGCGCTCGCCTGCGACCTGCGGATCATGGCCAAAACCGCATTCCTCACCACCGCCTTCGCCCGCGTCGGCTTGGCCGGCGACTATGGCGGCACCTACTTCCTGACCCAGCTGGTGGGCTCGGCCAAGGCGCGGGAGCTCTACTTCCTCTCCGAGCGGGTCAGCGCCGATGAGGCCCTGCGGCTGGGCCTGGCCAACTGGGTCGTGGAACCCGACGAGCTGGTCTCCAGGACCCGCGAAATCGCCAAGCGCCTGGCCGCCGGGCCCGCGGTCTGCTTCCGCTACATGAAGGAGAACCTAAACCGCGCCATGGGCGGCGATCCGGACGAGTGCCTGGACATGGAAGTCACTCACCATGTCCACTCCGCCCAGACCGCCGACCACCGCGAGGCGGCCAAGGCCTTCGTCGACAAGCGCGAGCCGGTGTTCACCGGGCGCTAGTCGCAGCGCTCCGAATCCGCGGCTGGTGAAAATCGACCTCCCCATCGACAGGGGAGATCAGCGGAGCTTGGTGATCGCCCCGGCGGTCCAAGTCTTTCAGCGAAGACGGCGCTTCGCCGACATCAATCAATGTCTACTGGCGAACGTTATGAATATCCGACATTTATTTCCCAGTTCCCGCGTTCACTTTCTCGGTCACACAAAGAAAATGGCCTAATTCCTATATTTTGCCTTGGGATTCTTCCGACAATTGGCGCACAAGTCCCGCCAGAACGCCGCGCGCCCTTCGCGGTGAGGGGCGGAGATGCACTTCCGGAATTTCCTCCTTCGCGCTCTCGACGACAACGACGCTGCCTTCATTAGGCCCCAGCTCAGGGAAGCGAGCCTTTCTCGAGGGCAGCCGCTCTATGAGCCGGGCGATCACGTAGACACCCTTTATTTTCCGAGCAGCGCCTGCGTCTCTGTGGTGACGGTGATGCGTGACGGCAAGGCCGTGGAGACGGCCAGTGTGGGCCGCGAGAGCGTACCGGCCCTGCTCGACGCTCTCACCGACCGCCCCACCACCTCACGGATATTCGTTCAGGTGGGCGGGGCGGCGCTGACATTGTCGTCCGCGGTCTATCGCAGCCGCCTGACCCTCAGCCCCTCGCTGGTCGGGCTGAGCCTGCTGCACGCCCGTGGCCTTGCCCAACAGGCGGAACTGGGCGTGGGATGCAATATCTCCCACCCGGCGGAGGGACGACTGGCGCGCTGGCTCCTGATGACCCAGGACCGCATAGGCGGGGACGTGCTGCCCCTGACGCAGGACTATCTGGCGGTGATGACCGGCGTGCAGCGTACGACCATCAGCTTGATGGCCGCCGCGCTGAAGGAGGCGCGGATCATCACCTACTCCCGGGGCCAGGTGACCATCCTCCACCGAGCGGCGCTGATCGCGCACGCTTGCGAATGCTACGAATTGAGCGAGCGGCAATTCGAGGAATTGCGGGGCGTCGAACCCTGAGGTCCGACCGAAGTCCGTTCAGCGACGGTTCACCGGGACAAGCGCAGGCGTGATAGATTATCGGCCGCCAGGAGGTGTCCTATGAAGATCGCCCTAGCCCTGATCGGTTCGGCCTTCGCGCTGGCCCTCGCCCTGCCTGCGCAGGCGGCGGATCCTGGCGGCTCCTGCATCAACATGCGCAGCATCCGCAACCATACGACGGACGGGAACAACACCCTCTACTTCGACGTCTCGGGCCGATCGGTCTATCGCGCGACCATGCACAACAACTGCTTCGTGGCCACGACGTCGTCGGACCCGATCGTGCTGCGCGATCGCCCGAGCACGGGACGCATCTGCACTGCGCTGGACCTCGACGTCACCACGTTGAGCAGCCGCTGCATTGTCGACAGCCTGACCCGGCTGACGCCTGAAGAGGTGGCGGCCATGCCGAGGCGTCTGAGGCCTTAGGGACTGTCCCTTCGCCGAGGTTCGATGTAGGGCCAAGGCATGCATCTCGCCCGCTTCAATCCCGTCCGCTTCGCCCACCTGCCCACTCCGCTGGAGCCCCTGCCCAGGTTGACCGAGGCCCTGCCGGGCCCCGACCTCTGGATCAAGCGCGACGACTGCACCGGACTGGCCGGGGGCGGCAACAAGACCCGCAAACTCGAGTACCTGCTGGGTGACGCGCTGGCCAACGACGCCACGACGCTGGTGACCCAGGGCGCGGTGCAATCGAACCACGTGCGACAGACCGCGGCCGCCGCGGCCCGCTTCGGCCTGGACTGCGAGATCATCCTGGAGGAGCGCACCGGCTCCAACGCCGTCGACTACACCCAGAACGGCAACGTGCTGCTTGACGAGCTGATGGGGGCCCACATCCGCCGCGCGCCGGGCGGAACCGACATGAACGCCGCGCTCGCCGAGGTCGCCGCCGAGGTCGCTGAGCGGGGCGGGCGGCCCTATGTGATCCCGGGGGGCGGCTCGAACGTGATCGGGGCCCTGGGCTATGTCGAATGCGCCATGGAGATCGTCAGTCAGGCCAACGAGCTGGGATTGGAGATCGACCGGATCGTCACCGCCACCGGCAGCGCCGGCACCCACGCGGGTCTTGTGGCCGGCATCGCGGTGATGGGCGCCGACATCCCGGTGCTGGGCATCGGCGTGCGCGCGCCGAAGGCGGCGCAGGAAGACAATGTCTTCAAACTGGCGGTCGAGACGGCCGACCTGCTCGGCCACCGCGACCGGGTGACCCGCGATATGGTGATCGCCGATTGCGACTACGTCGGCGACGGCTATGGCCTGGTGGACGAGGCGGTGATCGAGGCCCTGAAGCTGGCGGCGCGGACCGATGCGATCCTGCTGGACCCGGTCTATACCGGCAAGGCGATGAAAGGGCTGATCGCGCTCTCCAAGGCGGGCGCCTTCGACGGTGAGACCGTGGTCTTCCTGCATACCGGCGGTGCGCAGGGGCTGTTTGGCTACCAGTCGGTGCTGGAGGGGCGCCTCTGATGGCCGAAGGCTCGAGCGACACCTCGCTGGCGCTGGGCGTGCTGGGCGGGATGGGGCCTGCCGCGACCCTGGACTTCCTGACCAAGCTGCAGTCGTTCACGCCCGCCAAAACCGACCAGGACCACATCCGCGTGTTGGTGGACATCAACCCGAAGGTCCCGGACCGCAACCTCGCCGGATCGGGCGCAGGGCCCGTGCTGGCGGAGATGGCCGGCGCGCTCGCCGGAGCCGGCGCCGACGTGCTGGCGATCGCCTGCAACACCGCCCACGCCCATGCCGACCTGATCCAGCGGGCGAGTGGCCTGCCGCTGATCGACATGATCGAGACCGCCTCCAGCGCCGCCCGCGACAGGGGCGCGCGGCGGGTGGGCGTGCTCGGGACCAAAGTTGCGCTGCGGCTCTATCGCGAATACCTGGCGGCCCAGGCGATGGGGCTGGTCACCCTCGAGCCCCGGCGGCAGGACGAATTCATGGCGACGATCTACAAGATCAAGGCTGGCGACACCGGACCTGGCGTGCGGCGCGAAATGGCAGACTATGCCGCCGACCTGGTCGCCGGTGGCGCAGACGCGCTGATCGCCGGCTGCACCGAGGCGCCCCTCGCCATGGGGCCGAAGGACGTGCGCGTGGCGTTCATCGACCCCGGCGAACTCCTGGCGCGGCGTTGCGTGGCGGTGTGCCTGGGGCTCGAACCGGCGCCGGCGGCATTGGGAGCATAAGGATGGCGCGGAAAACACTGGCGATCGCGGGCATTGCGGCGAGTGTCGCGACGGGACTGGCTGTCGCCCAGCCGGCCCCCGGCGGCGCCAATCTGGTCGGCGGCTTCACCCAGCTCTTCATCAGCCCTTGTGGCGAGCCTTATCGCGGTCGGCCTGGAGAACCCTATCCGGTGGCCCTGTGGTTCAAACAGGCCGACCTCAATCACGACGGGGTCATAGACAAGGCCGAGTTCCGCGCCGATCACGCGGGGTTCTTCGATGCGCTGGACTCCGACGGCAATGGCGTCCTCGACGGGACGGAAATCGGCTTTTACGAGCACAAAGTCGTTCCCGACGTCTTCGGGCGCGAGGAGCCGCGGCTGGGCGCGCTCAGCCCCGCAGGGAGGGATGGCGCGCAGCTCATCCTGGCGCAAATTAACGGCCAGCCGCACGGGGACCTGAGCGGGATCCCCAGCGGAGCGGGGGCCCAGGGGCCGATAAGCGGCTTGAACTCGCAGCGCCGGCAGCACGAGGTCATGGAGGGCGCAGCCGCCTACACGCTGCTGAGGGAAGCCGAACCTCTGATGGCGGCCGACACCGACCTGGACGGACGCATCACGAAGGAGGAGTTCCTCGCCGCCGCCGACCGGCGCTTTGCGCGCCTGGACAAGAGAGGCGACGGCAAACTGACCCTCGACGAATTGCCCAGGACGGTCGCCCAGGTCGAGCTGGAAGACCGGGCGCGTCGCGCCAAGCGGTGACTATAGCTTCGCGGCGCTGAAGGTGTCGCAGGCGGCGGGGTCGCCGGTGGTCAGGCCGACGTTGAACCAGTGCATCCGTTGGGCGGAGGTCCCGTGGGTGAAGCTGTCGGGGACGACCTGGCCGGTGGTCTCGCGCTGCAGGGTGTCGTCGCCGACGGCGGCCGCCGCGCGCAGGCCATCCTGGATATCCTTGGGATCGAGCGCCACCTTGCCGCCGGAGACCTCGGCGGCGTGGGCGGCCCAGACGCCGGCGAAGCAGTCGGCCTGAAGCTCCAGCCGCACCGAGCCCGAGCTCTCGCCCCGGGCGCCGAGCCGGCCGACTTGGCGGTCGGTCCCCAGCAGGGTCTGTACGTGATGGCCCATCTCGTGGGCGATGACATAGGCCCGCGCCGCCTCCCCCGACGCGCCGAAGCGTTGGTTGAGCTCCTGCCAGAAGGCGAGGTCGAGGTAGACCTTGTGGTCCTGCGGACAATAGAACGGCCCCATGGCCGACTGGCCGAGGCCGCAGCCGGTGACGGTCGAGCGGTCGTAGAGCACCTCGGCGGCCGGCGGTCGGTAAGTGCTGCCATTCTGGCGGAAGATCTGGGTCCAGACCTCGTCGACCGAAGTAGCGACGACGTCGACGAAGCGGCCCTCCTCGTCGGTGGGCGCGCCGCGGACACCGGCCTGCTGCTGCTGGACCGCGCTTTCAGGGCCCGCGCCACTGACGGCGTCGAGCGTCTGCTGGGGGCTGACGCCGAACACGAAGTAGCCGATGAGCGCCAGGACCACGCCGCCGATGCCGAGACCGCCGACACCGACCGGCCCAAGTCCGCGTCGATCCTCGATGTTGCCGGACTCGTCGCCTTCTTCCCACTTCATCGGATCACCTTCGCTTTCCGGGCCTCAACGGTAACGCGATCTTTGGCGAGATGCTCCGCCGCAGTCAGCGCCGATTGTCGGCGGCCGCGCGGACCCGGGCGTTGGAGGCGGCGAGCGTCGCGTCGGGGATCATCGCAAGCTGGCTGATATCGATGACTGGCGCCGGCCCGCCGGAGGGCGCCCCCACGGTGGGCAAGGGCGGCGCGGCGCGCAGCGCGGCGATGTCGCTGAGCGCCTGGTTGGTCTGCGTGCGCGACTGCAGTGCGGATAGCTCGTTGGTAATCACGATGTCGCGGCTTCGCGCCGCTTGGATCTCGGCGGTCAGTTCCGCGTCGCGGGCCAGAGATATCGCGCGGTGGTCCTGGGCGCCGGCCGCCGCCGCCCAGCTGAGCGCCACCAGCAAGACCAGGCCGCCACGCATATTCAACTCCTCTGCCCCGGACGGGCGGCCGGAAGGGCTCGGCTAGTCCTTCCGCTCCACGTGGAAGCGGGTGAGTTCCTGTTTCGGCGCGGCCCAGTCAGGGCTGAGCTCGACCGCCTTCTGGTAGTCGAAGTAGGCCGATTTGATATCGTCCAGGCCCTCGTAGGCCAGGGCGCGGTTGTAGTAGGCCTTGGCGGGCTCGTCACAGCCGAACTGGATGCCCTTGTTGAGATCGGTCAGGCCGTCGGCATAGCGATGCTCGCCGATCGAGGCTGCGCCGCGGTTGACATAGGCCTCACCCAGGTCAGGCTTCGTTCGCACGGCCTGGTCGAAGTCCTTGGTGGCGGCGGCGAAGTCCATGCGGCGCATCTTCAGGACGCCGCGGTTCACATATGTGCCGGCGCGGTCGCGGGCGTCGAGCGTCTCTTCCTCAAGCGCCTTTGTGCAGATGTTTTCAAACCGGATCTCGGAACGGCCGCTGAGCGCCGCCCTGGAACAGGCTTCGGCCTGCCCGCCGCCGATCACTGTCACCGCCGCCCTGGCTCCGGTGGCGGTCGCCAGCGCGGCAAACGCCACCGCGCATAGAATGAGCCGATTCATCAGCTTCGCTCCTTGCACGCCGGCGCGCAGATCACGCGCCGCGTACCGGCGTTCCGCTCAAGAATCCTCCCACAACAGACGGCTGTCAACGCGAAGCTGACGCTAGGTCAAGGCGGCTTGGGTCACACCACCGCGACGCTCGCCGATCGCCGGCGGACCAGTTCACGATGCAGGATGTAGACGCCGCTCGCGGCGACCACGAGGGCGCCGACCACGGTGGCGGCGCGGGGGAGTTCGCCCCAGACCAGGAACCCGATGGCCGTGGCCCAGATCAGCTGCGTGTAGTCGAAGGGCGCTACGACACCGACTGGCGCGAGACGGATCGCCTCGGTGAGCAGGAGCTGCCCGACCCCGCCGATCAACCCGCCCAGCACCAGGAGCGCGAAGGTCAGCGGGTCCGGCGTCACCCAGTTGAAGGCCGAGCCGACGAGACCCAGGACAGCGCCGGCGGCGGTGAAGTAAAAGACGATGGTCGGGCCCTTCTCGGTCGCGGCGATCTGGCGGATGGCCACCATGGCGCCGGCCGCCCCCACTGCGCTCCCGAGCGCCAGCGACACGCCCACCAGGTTCATGTGCCCCGGTTGCGGCCGCACCATGATCAGCACGCCCAGGAAACCGACGATCACGGCCCCCCACCGGTGCCGCCCGATCGGCTCGCGCAGGACCAGCGCGGAAAGGGCGGTCATGAACAGCGGCGAGGCGAAGTTGAAGGCGGTCGCCTCGGTGAGCGGCAGGTGTTGCACGGCCGAGAAGCCGCAGACCATGCCGAAAAGACCGATCGCACTGCGAGTCAGGTGGCCGATCGGGCGGCGGGTCCGAAGCACCGAGAAATGCGTTGTGCGCCAGATGTAGAGGCCGAGCGGGACGAAGGCGAAGAGGTTGCGGAAGAAGATGATCTCGAAGACCGGCACACCGCGCTGGCCGGTCCACTTCACGATCGCCGAAAGGCAGGCCATGCAAGCCATGGCCATGACCCGATAGGCGATGCCGACGCCGTTGTGCTGGTGCGGGAGCTGGACAGTCGGGGGGGCCACCGCGGCGGTTTGCGGGGCAGGGGCGCAGCGGTCAACCCTCAGCCGCGGGCCTTGGCAGCGCGAGGTAGACACTGTCGCACCACTCGTCCCCGACGAGCCAGGTCCGCGCTGCGCGGTGCGTCTCCCGGAAGCCCAGCCGCGCCAGAAGGTCCAGGCAGGCGGAGTTGCGCGGATCGACATCGGCGATCACGGCTGGAATCGGGAAGCGCGCGAACACCCGCGGGATGACGGCGCCCAACGCCTCGGCAGCGAGCCCGCGGCCCCAGTGGTCCGGCGCAAGGATGAAACCGATCTCGGGAATCCGCCAGCAACCCGCCTTACCAATCACCGTGCCTCTGTGCTCGATTACGAAATCCTCGCTCTCGTCCGGAGAGGCCCCGATCATCGCCTTGAGCACGGTGCGGGTCTGTTCCAGATCCCCGTGCGGCGGGCGCGACCAGTAACGCATCGCGCGGGGATCGCTGAACACGGCATGCAGGTCTGCGAGATCCTCCGCCCGTGCGCGCCGAAGCCTGAGGCGAGCGGTATGGAGCTCCTCCACGCGCCGCCCGTCAGGCCTCGTACTGGATCAGTACGAGGCAGCCGGTGCGGGTGGTCCAGGCGCCGTGCATCGAGCCGCCGGGCATGCCCATGTAGTCGCCGGACTGAAAGTCGCCCTCGTCACTGGTCACGTCGCCGGAGAGGACAAGTGAATGCTCGAAGGTGCGATGGCGATGGGCCGGGACGACCGCACCGGGCTCACATTCAAAGAGCAGGGTGCGCTTGCCCCAAAGACGCTTCATGCGCACACCCGGCGACAGTGTGCGCCAGACGCCACCTTCGTAGCGATCGACCGCCATGGCCGCGGCGCCCTGCGGGCGCCCCACGGCCAGTTCCGCCTTTATCCGCGCCCATAACCCGGGCGGGGGGGCAAGCGGCGGCAGCGCCATATCGAGACTGGCGAGCGCCAGCTCGGCGGGGGTGGGCTCGATCCACGCCGCATCGCGTGCGGCCTTGGGGCTCATCGCTCCAGCTTCCCTTTCAGGGCGGCGCTCGCCCGGCGGACCCAGCTTTTCACTGTGCCCAGCGGCGCGTTCATGGCCGCCGCCAGTTCCGAATGGCTCAATCCGTAGACATACATGAGGACGAGGGCTTTCCGATGCAGGTCCGGCAATTCAGCCAGGCTTTCCCTCAACCTTGGATGAACATAGTCAGGATCGACGCTGGGAGCCTCGAGTTCGGGGAGCGCTACGGCCGCCGCTCGGGGCCGCCGATCGAGGGCCACGCGGCGGCCGATCACCGACATCCAGGCCGAGGCGGCGCCCTTGCCGGCGTCAAAGCGCCACGCGTTGCGCCAGATCTTGAGGAACGCCTCCTGGACGGCATCTTCCGCAAGTCCGGGATCGCGCAGGATTCGCTGGGCCTGACCGTGTAGGCGCCCGCCGATCAGCCCATACAGTTCGCCTGCAGCCGCGCCATCGCCGCCGGCGATAGCGCTCAGCAATTCGGCCAATCGGCTTTCGTCGAGCATCTGTCCCCCAATTGACCGCAGCATAAGCGGATTGTTGCGTGAGCGAATAGCGCCGGTCTGCGAACGCGTTATTTTTTCGGGCTTTTCGCCTCTCGGGGCACGTGGATTCGCTTGCCGAGCGAATCCGCCGCCTAATTTTTGCGGATCGCTGTCGGGGAAGATTAGGCTGACCCGTCCTAAGCGCATCGAGGAAGCCGGCCCGTCATGCTCTACGCCCTGCTCTGCTACAATTCCGAGGACATGGTCTTCTCCTGGTCGAAGGCCGAGGACGAAGCGGTCATGGCCAAGCTCGGCGTTGTGCAGGAGCGGCTGGCGGCGAACGGAAAGCTCGGGCCGTCCTTGCGGCTATTGCCGACGACCGCGGCGACCACGCTGCGCAAAAGTGACCCGCCGATGGTGATCGACGGCCCGTTCGCCGAGACCAAGGAGCAGCTGCTGGGTCTGTACGTCCTCGACTGCGACGACCTGGATGAGGCGCTGGAAATCGCCGGAGAGCTTGGCCGCGCCAATCCCGGCGGCGCCTATGAAATCCGGCCGCTCCTGCTTTACCTGCCGGGGACCCTGCCGGTGAAAGCCGCCTCAGGATGAATGATATCGCCTGGATCGATGCGGCCCTGACGTCGGCTCGTCCCCAGGCGATGGGCGCGCTGCTTCGCTATTTCCGCGACCTCGACACCGCCGAAGAGGCTTACCAGGAGGCCTGCCTGCGGGCGCTCCGGACCTGGCCTGAGAAGGGGCCGCCGCGCGACGCGGCCTCCTGGCTGATCATGGTCGGGCGCAACGCGGCGCTGGACGGGGTGCGACGGCGTAGCCGCCAAGCCGAGTTGCCGCCGGAAGACCAGATCTCCGACGTGGATGACGTCGAGACACCGATGGCCGAGCGGCTCGACGGGGCGCACTACCGTGACGATATCCTGCGGCTGATGTTCATCTGCTGTCACCCGGACCTGCCGGCGACCCAACAGATCGCGCTGGCGCTGCGGATCGTCTCGGGCCTTTCGGTCAAGCAGATCGCCAGGGCCTTCTTGGTCGGCGAAGCGGCGATGGAGCAGCGGATCACTCGCGCCAAAGCCAGGATCGCCAAGGCCGAGACGCCTTTCGAGACGCCCGGTCCGGCAGAGCGGGCCGAGCGGCTCGCAGCGGTCGCCGCCATGGTCTACCTGGTCTTCAATGAGGGCTATTCCGCCGGGGCGGAGGCGGCCGAGATCCGCGCGCGGCTGAGCGAAGAGGCGATCCGTCTTGCTCGCCTGCTGCAGAGGCTGTTCCAGGCCGAGCCCGAGATCATGGGCCTGACGGCGCTCATGCTCCTGCAACACGCCCGCAGCCCGGCGCGGTTCGACGCCGACGGCGCCATTGTGCTGCTGGAAGACCAGGATCGCTTGCTGTGGAACCGCGATCTCATCGCCGAGGGACTGGCCCTGATCGACAAGGCCATGCGGCACCGCCGGGCAGGACCCTACCAGGTGCAGGCAGCGATCTCGGCGCTGCACGCCCGCGCCGCCCGGCCGCAAGACACCGATTGGGTGGCCATCGAGGCGCTCTACGCTGCGCTCGAGATCATGACGCCCTCTCCTGTGGTGACGCTGAACCGGGCGGTGGCGGTGAGCAAGGCGCGCGGGCCCGCCGAGGCGCTGGCGATGATCGAGCCGCTGGAGGCCGCGCTCGGCGGATATTTCTACTTCTTCGGCGCGCAGGGCTCATTCCTCCTGCAGCTCGGCCGCGGCGCCGAGGCCAAGCAGGCGTTCGACCGCGCGGTCTCGCTGGCCAACACCGCCGCCGAAGCGGCCCATATCCGCCGGCAGATCGACCGGCTGACGACGGACGCAACCGGCTGAGCTCTCGCAACGGCGGGCTGGGCGTGGTCTAACAAGGGATCCGGAACGCGAAATCTGGAGCGCTGACCGATGAACCGCCGCTTAGCAGGCCTGATCTCAGCCTCGGTGATCCTCATAGCCGCGGGCGCTGCGAAGGCGCAGACCGCGCCGCAGACGGAGGCGCCGGCGAAGGCGGACTTCGCAGCGAGCCGGTCTGGCGTTGACCTTGCCAATCCCCTTGATCCGCTGGCGCCGATGACCATCCAGGCCAGGCCGATGGAGACAGCGGTCTTTGCCCACACGGCGCTCGATCACCGCTTCTCGAGCCGAGACGACGTCACCGGTTCGCTGGGCTTCCTCTGCGGCCTGCAACCCGGCCACACCGAGAGCGGCGGCGCGGCGGCCTATGGCTCCGATCCGCATGGCCGGTTCCTGGGCGCCAAGCTCAGCTTTGCGTTCAGATAGCCTCAGCCGCGCCGCGGGATCACTGGCAGGACGACATGGCTTGGCCGGCCACTATCGACGTAGAGCGTATTCCGCGCCACCCGCCGGGTGAGGCCACGCCCCTCTGGCGCGCCAGTGTTGGGGTTGACGTCGAAGTGGGGGAAATTGCTGGAGGAGACGTCCAGCCGGATGCGGTGGCCGGCCTTGAACAGGTTGGAGGTCGGGAAGGCCCTGACTCTGATCTGATAGACCCTGCCCGGCGTCATCAGGCTCGGCTTTTCCCAACTGTCGCGGTAGCGGCACCTGAGTATCCCGTCCGTCAGGTTGAGGGCGTAGCCCGCGGGATAGTCCTCGCTGGGCGGGTAGACGTCGATCAGCTTGATGGTGAAGTCGGTGTCCGGCCCGTCGGTGGCGACCCATAGATTGGCTTCGACGGCGCCGGTGACCTCGATGTCCTCGGCGAGCGGCGTAGTCTGGAAGACCAGCACATCGGGCCGGGCGGACAGGGGCCGATAGGGCTGGCGTGAGCCATAGACGGTGGGGCCTTCGCGCTGGTCGTAGCCGCCGCCGCGCATCAATGGTTCGCCGGAGGTGATCGTCCCCCCGATGCTGGGAACCGGACGGGCGGGATCGAAATCGTAGCTCAGGGGCCTGGCCGCGCGGTCTTGTCCCGATAGCGATAGGCGGCCGTCGCCGTGCAGCGCGTAGGGCGCGTAGATCGTCGTCGCGATCGGCCATTCGCTCTCGGCGCGCCAGGCGCCGCCGTGCATCATCCGACCCTCCGACGTCTTCCCGGCCACGCCACGGCCGTCCTGGCCGCCGCCCATGACGAAGATCCGCACCGGCGGGTCGGGATCGGTCTTGCTGGAACCTTTCAGGTGCCGATCGAACCAGGCCAGCCGCTGAGCGTCGTAGTCCCCGTGGCCGAGCGCATCCAGAGTCGATCCCGGCCCGAACTCGATGTCGCCGGAGTAGGTGGTCGAGCGCGCGCCGTGGGTCCAGGGCCCCATGATCAGCCGCACCGGCCCGGTTTTCTTCTTCGACAGCGCCACATAGTTGTCTGTCGTCGAGCGCGAATAGGCGTCGTACCAGCCGCTCATGTGGATCATGGCCGCGTCGGCGTAGCGGTCGTAGGAGCCCTCGGCATAGATACCGACCTGCTTCCAGTAGGCGTCAAAGGCGCCGTGCCGCCACTGGTCGAGGACATAGGCCTCATAGTCGGGAAGCAGCGACAGCGGGGTATGGCCGGGCTTCCAGGGCATGGAAGCAAACCAGGCCTTTAGGTCCACGCCCTTCAGGGCGGCCATCAAGCGGGGATCCTTCTGAGCCGCGGGACTCTCCAGGCCCAGGTTGTAGGCCCAGGTCACCTGTTTCAGCTCGAAGGCGCCGCCCTGGCGGATGCCGTCCTGGTAGGCGTTGGCGAACCCCCCGCAGTCGAGGATCATCGCCTTCAGGCCGGGCGGATCGAGGCAGGCGAGCGCAGCTTGCGTATGGGCGGCGTAGGAGAGGCCCATGGTCCCGATGCTGCCGTCGCTCCAAGGCTGGGCGGCCAGCCAGCGGCAGGTGTCGAAGCCATCGGCGCCCTCGCTCAGGTATTTGACGAACTCGCCTTCGGACTCATAGCGGCCTCGGCAGTCCTGGAAGACCACGATGTAGCCCTGGGCGACGTAGCCCGCGGCGACCTGGGCGCGCGTCTTGGGCGTCTTCGGATCCGCCTGGGTGATATCGCGGAAGCTGGTGACATTGCGGCCATAGGGCGTGCGTTCGAGGATCACCGGGAAGCGGCCAGGGACCGGCTTGCCGGCCCGCGCCGGGCGGTACAAATCCGTGGCGAGCCTCACGCCGTCGCGCATGGGCACGCGGACGTTGCTTTCGAGGAGCACTTCGTAGGGTTGGACGGGTTCGGCCCTGGCGCGCAGCGTCCCGGCGAGCGTGAAACCGGCGACGAGACGCGAAAGCCCGCGGCGCGTGAGGCGACCTTGGTGATTCATCCGAAAGAAGTCGCACGCCCTGTAGTGCGCGCCTAGCGTCGAGCGTCCCGGGACCGACCGCCAAGGAGGACGCCATGAGCGAAAACAGGATGCCGCAGATCGAGCCGGGATCGCTGCCCCGGCCAAAGGGCGGCATCGTCAGTTACCTGCAGCTCAGCGATGCATCGGCTGCCTCGGAGTTCTACCAGAAGGCTTTCGGGGCGCAGGAAGTGAACCGGATGATGCACCCGGACGGCAAGCGGATCATCCACTGCCATCTCTACCTGAACGACGGCTCGATCATGTTGAACGACGCCTTCCCCGACCAGGGCATGCCTTTGGAAGCCCCGCAGGCCTTCACGCTCACCCTGATGGTCGACGACATCGACGCCTGGTTCAAACGTGCGGAGGAGGCAGGCTGCACGGTGGTCACGCCGGTGGCGACCATGTTCTGGCGCGACCGCTACGCCGCCCTGAAAGATCCCTTCGGGGTGAGCTGGGCGATGAACAGGGGGCGCAGATGGTCGCAGCCATGGCGACCCACGCGCGCGGGAAACCGGCCCCGCGCCTCGGCCTCATTGCGGGACCGTCACGCAGTTGCAGAGCGGGAAGGTTCGGATGCAGGTCTGAAAGACGCCTGTCATGGGGAAGCCCTAGTTAAAGCTATGGTTGCGGCTCCAACGCCACCGCTCCTGCGGCTGACGTTGGAACAGCGTGACCGACAAACCGTTATGGCGGAGCTTGCAGGGCGGGCGCCAAATCACCGAGCGTCACCGCCCAGCAGGTCATCCCGGAGGAATGATGGACAACCGCACGCAGGCCAGAAGCTTCAAGGCGAAGGTCGATAGCCGCCGGGGCTGGCGCGTGGGGATCGCCCTCGTCATCCTGGTCGCGCTGGCCGGGCTGATCTGGCTGGCGATCTCGCTGGCTCAGGGCAGCAAGACCGCAACGCCTGGGGGGGCCGGCGGGTTCGGCGGGTTCGGTGGGGGCGGAGCGCGCCGCCCCTCGACGACCGTGGGCGTGGCCACGGCCACGACGTCAGACGTGCCGATCACCCTCGATGCGCTGGGCACGGTGACGCCCGCCGCGACGGTGACGGTGACGCCGCAGGTCTCCGGCGTGATCACCGAGATCCTCTTCAAGGAGGGCCAGATGGTCAAAAAGGGCCAGGCGCTGGTGGTGATCGACCCCAGGCCGTTGCAGATGGCGCTGCTGCAGGCGCAGGGCAACCAGACCCGTGACGAGGCGCAGCTCGCTAACGCGAAGGTCTTGCTGGAGCGCGACCGCACGTTGCTGGCGCAGGATTCCATCGCCCACCAGGACGTCGACACCCAGGCCGCGCTCGTCAAGCAGCTCGAAGGCACGGTGATGACCGACAAGGCCGCAGTCGGCACCGCCAAGCTCAACCTCGGTTACAGCCGGGTCGTCTCACCGGTCTCCGGCCGCATCGGCCTGCGCGCAGTTGATCTCGGAAACTACATCCAGGCCGGTAGCACGACGGGCCTGGCGGTGGTGACCGAGGTTACGCCGATCGACGTCGAGTTCACCATTCCGCAGGACCATGTCCCGCAGCTCGACGGTCAAGCCAGCCAGGGCCGCCTGCCGGTCACGGCCTATGACCGGACCAAGACCACGGTGCTGGATCAGGGCGTTTTCTCGACTCTGGACAACCAGGTCGACCCCACGACAGGCACGGTGAAGGCAAAGGCCCGCTTCCCTAACACGAAGGGGACGCTGTTCCCCAGCCAGTTCGTCAATGTGCGGATCGCTCTTCAGACCCTGCACAACGTGGTCGTCGTGCCGGTGACCGCCGTTCGCACGGGGCCTGACGGTGACTTCGTCTGGGTGCTGCGCCCGGACAAGACGGTGACCAAACGCAACGTGAAGCGCGGTCCCGGCACGCCGACCGTGACCAGCCTGACCCAGGGGTTGAACCCTGGCGAGCGGGTGATCACCGAAGGCGGAGACCGCCTGACCGAGGGCGCGAAGGTGACCCTGCCGGGCGACCGGCCGAGCGCGATGATGGCCTGCATGGCCGATGTGAAGAAGCTATGTGACGGCAAGCAGGGCCGCGAGGCGTTCATGTGCCTGCGCCAGAACCAGGCCAAGGCCAGCCCGGGCTGCAAGGCGGCGCTGGCCGCTGGTCCTGGCGGCGGCTCAGGTGGGAGCTCAGGCGCAAGCGCGGGCGGCTACGGCGGCGGCGCGGGCGGCTACGGGGCCGGCGGAGCGGGCGCGGTCAGCCAGGGCGCCGGCGGCGGCTTCGCGCCCTCGCCGGAACTCCAGGCGGCCCGCGAAGCCATGCACAAGGCTTGCGACCCCGACATGAAGAAGCTCTGCCCGGGCCAGGAGGGCCGCGAGGCCTTCATGTGCCTGCGCGAGAACGAGGCCAAGGCCAGCGCGACCTGCAAGGACGCCATGGCCAAGATGCGGCCCGGGCAACCTGCGGGCGGCGGCGGAGCCCAAGCGGCGGTCGCCCCGCCGGCCGGCGGCGGATTCAGCGGCGGCCAGGGCGCGCCCGGCGGGACCGCGGGCGCCGGCGGCTTCACGCCTTCGCCGGAATTCATGGCGGCGCGCGAAGCCATGCGCAAAGCCTGCGAGCCGGACATGAAAAAACTGTGCCCGGGCCAGGAAGGCCGCGAAGCCTTCATGTGCCTGCGCCAGAACACCGACAAAGCCAGCGGCGCCTGCAAGGACGCCATGGCCAAGATGCCCCGCCGGCCGCAGCCGGCGGGCGGCTGAGGTTAGAGTTCGAGCTGGTCCTTAGCGGATGAACCCCTCACGCCCCTTCATCATGCGACCCGTCGCGACCGCGCTCCTGATGGTGGCGATCGTGCTGGCGGGCCTCGTGGGCTTCAAGCTCCTGCCGCTCTCGGCCCTGCCCGAGGTGGATTACCCGACCATCCAGGTTCAGACCCTTTATCCAGGGGCGAGCCCCGAGGTCATGGCCCAGACGGTGACGGCGCCGCTCGAGCGCCAGTTCGGCCAGATGTCGGGCCTGGATCGGATGACCTCGGTCAGTTCGGCGGGCGCCTCTATCGTCACCTTGCAGTTCGCCTTGGCCGAAAAGCTGGACGTCGCCGAGCAGGAGGTGCAGGCCGCGATCAACGCCGGTGGCAACCTGCTGCCGGCCGACCTCCCTGCGCCGCCGGTCTACGCCAAGGTCAACCCCGCCGACGCGCCGGTGCTGACGCTCGCGGTGACGTCCGACTCACTGCCCCTGACCGAGGTGCAGAACCTCGTCGACACGCGCCTCGCCCAGAAGATCAGCCAGGTCTCGGGCGTTGGCCTGGTGACGCTCTCCGGCGGTCAGCGGCCGGCGATCCGCATCCAGGCGGACACCCAGTCGCTGGCCTCTTTCGGCCTGACGCTGACCTCGGTGCGCAATGCGATCAGCGCCGCCAACGCCAACACCGCGAAGGGCAGTTTCGAAGGCCCGACGCGCAGCTATTCGATCAACGCCAACGACCAGCTGCTGACCGCCGACGACTACAAGAACCTGATCATCGCCAGTCGCAACGGCGGCTCGGTGCGGCTGTCGGATGTGGCGACTGTGACCCAAGGGGCGGAGAACGTCCGGCTGGGCGCCTGGTCGGGCAAGACTCCGGCGATCGTGGTCAACGTTCAGCGCCAGCCCGGCGCCAACGTCATCAACACGGTCGACGCCATCAAGGCCCAGCTGCCGGCGCTGACCGCCTCCCTGCCCCCGGCGGTGAAGGTGAGCGTTCTCGCCGACCGCACCACCGGAATTCGGGCCTCGGTGCACGACGTTGAGATGGAGCTCCTGCTCGCCGTCGTCCTGGTGGTGCTGGTGATCTTTTTCTTCCTGCACAGCCTGAGAGCCACGGTGATCGCGGGCCTGGCCGTGCCGATCTCGCTGATCGGAACGTGTGGGATCACCTACCTGCTGGGCTTCAGTCTCAACAACCTGAGCCTCATGGCGCTGACCATCGCCACCGGCTTCGTGGTCGACGACGCCATCGTCATGCTGGAGAACATCTCGCGGCATATCGAAGAGGGCGAAGCCCCGTTCGAGGCGGCGCTGAAGGGCGCTCGGCAGATCGGCTTCACGATCATTTCGCTGACCGTCTCACTGATCGCGGTGCTGATCCCACTGCTGTTCATGGGCGACGTGGTCGGCCGCCTCTTCCGCGAGTTCGCGATCACCCTGGCGGTGACCATCCTGATCTCGGCGGTGGTTTCGCTGACGCTCACGCCGATGATGGCCGCGCGCTGGATGCGCAGCCACGAGGGGGTGACGCCCGGCAGCTTCGGTGAGCGGGTGCAAAATCAGTTCGACCGCCTCGTCGCACGTTACGACCGGGCGCTGACCTGGGTGCTGGACCGCCAGAAGGCGACGCTGATCTTGTCCGCCGCCACCTTCGCGCTCACGGTCCTGCTCTACATCATTATCCCCAAGGGGCTGTTCCCGGTGCAGGACACAGCCCAACTGCAGGCCCGGGTCCAGGCGCCGCAGACCGTCTCCTACCCGCGGATGGTGCAGCTGCAGCAGCAGGTGGTGGACGCGATCCTGGCCGATCCCGCGGTGGAGAACCTCTCGTCGTTCGTCGGTGTCGACGGGGCCAACAATTCGACGATCAACAGCGGCGAACTGCTGATCAACCTCAAGCCACACCATGGCTCGCAGGCCAAGCTGATGCAGCGGCTGCGCGACCGGGCGGCGCACGTCGCCGGCGTCCAGCTCTTCCTGCAACCGACCCAGGACCTGACCGTCGACGCCGAATCCGGCCCGACCCAGTATCGCGTCTCCGTGGAAGGCTCGGACACCCAGCAGGTCAAGACCTGGGCGGTGAAGCTGGCCGACGCGATGGCTCAGGAACGGAAGCTGCAGAACGTCACGACAGACGCGGCCGACCAGGGCCTTTCGGCGTTCGTGGACATCGATCGCGACACGGCCGCCAGACTGGCGATCACACCGGCGGCGGTGGACGATGCGCTCTATTCTGCGTTCGGCCAGAGGATCGTCTCGACGATCTTCACCGAGACTAACCAGTACCGGGTAATCCTGGAATCGCGGCCGTCCGAGGCGACGCCGACCGGCCTTAGCCAGGTGCAGTTGCAGTCGACCGGCGGGTCCACGCCTCTCTCGGCGGTCGCAGCTATCAAGGAGCAGAGCGCGCCGCTCGCCGTGCGCCACGTGGCCCAGTTCCCGGCGGCGGCCGTCGGCTTCGACACCGGCCCGGGCGTGTCGCTCGGCGGGGCGGTCAGCGACATCCGCAAGGTCGCCGACAGGATCGGCAAGCCGGCCGGCCTGACGCTAACCTTCCTTGGCGCAGCGGGAGCCTACGAGCGAAGCCTGAACAATGAACTGTGGCTGATCCTGGCCGCGGTGGTCTGCGTGTACATCGTGCTGGGCGTGCTCTACGAGAGCTACATCCACCCGCTGACCATCCTGTCGACCCTGCCCTCGGCAGGCGTCGGCGCCCTGCTTGCCCTGTTGTTGACCGGCAACGACCTGGGGGTGATCGGGATCATCGGCATCATCCTGCTGATCGGCATCGTCAAGAAGAACGCGATCATGATGATCGACTTCGCGCTCGACGCAGAGCGCACGCAGGGCAAGAGCCCGCGCGAGGCGATCCATCAGGCGGCGCTGCTGCGCTTCCGGCCGATCCTGATGACCACCATGGCTGCGATGTTCGCGGCGATCCCGCTGATGCTGAGCATCGGCCAGGGCGCGGAACTTCGCCGCCCGCTGGGTCTGGCGATCTTCGGCGGGCTGATCGTCAGTCAGCTCCTGACGATCTTCACGACGCCGGTGGTCTACCTTGCCTTCGACCGTCTGGTCCCAAAGAAGCGTCAGGGCGAAACGGTCGAGCGAGAGCCGGAGCCCGGTCCGAAACCCGCCCCGAAGCCCGCCGCGCCCGTCGAGCCTGATCGGGAGGGCGTGCGGTGAACCTCTCGGCGCCGTTTATTCGCCGGCCGATCGCCACGGTGCTCCTGACCATCGGCCTGGCCCTGGCCGGGATCGCAGCCTTCCTGGTGCTGCCGGTGGCGCCGCTGCCGATGGTCGATTTTCCAGCGGTCTCGGTCCAGGCGACCCTGCCGGGTGCGAGCCCGCAGACCATGGCTTCAAGTGTGGCCACACCGCTGGAGCGCAGGCTGGGGACCATTGCCGGCGTCAACGAGATCACCTCGTCCAGCTCCAACGGTTCGACACGGATCTCGCTGCAGTTCGACCTTTCCAAGAACATCGACGCAGCGGCCCGCGAGGTGCAGGCCGGTATCAACGCCGCCCGCGCCGACCTGCCGGCGACGCTGCACAGCAATCCCACCTACCGCAAGATCAACCCATCGGCGGCGCCAGTGCTCATCCTGGCGCTCACCTCCGACACCAAGACGCCCGGCCAGATCTACGACAGCGTCAACAACATCGTGCAGCAGCGTCTCTCGCAGGTGACGGGTGTCGGCGACGTGGAGATTGGCGGGGGCTCCCAGCCGGCGGTGCGCGTCGAGCTCGCGCCCTTCGCCCTCAACCGCTTCGGCGTAAGCCTGGAAGACGTGCGTGCGGCGATCCAGTCGGCCAACGCCAACCGGCCGAAGGGGGTCGTCGAGGACGCCGGCGGCCGGCGACTGCAGATCTACACCAACACCGGCGGCACCAAGGCGGCCGACTACCGGGACCTGATCGTCGCCTATCGCAACAGTGCGCCGGTCCGCCTGTCGGACGTCGCCAGCGTCATCGACAGCGTGCAGGACACGCGCACCATCGGCCTCTTCAACGGCAAGCCGGCGATCGTCGTCCTGATCACCCAGCAGCCGGGCGCCAATGTCATCCAGACCGTGAACAAGGTTCGCGCGAGCCTGCCGCTATTGGCCGCGCAGCTGCCCAGCGACGTGAAGCTTCAGGTGGCGTCGGACTCCACGACCAGCATCCGCTCGTCGCTGCGCGAGATCGAGATCACGCTGCTCATCGCCACGATCCTGGTCGTGCTGGTGGTGAGCGCATTCCTGCGCAGCTTCCAGGCGACGGTGATCCCGGCGGTGGCGACGGTCGTCTCGCTGCTCGGCACCTTCGGGGCGATGTACCTTCTGGGTTTCAGCCTCAACAACCTGTCCCTGATGGCGTTGACGGTGGCGGCGGGCTTTGTGGTCGACGACGCCATTGTGGTGTTGGAGAACACCAGCCGGCACCTCGAGGCCGGCATGGGGCGCTTCCAGGCGGCGCTCGCCGGCGCGCGTGAGGTTGGCTTCACCGTCCTGTCGATGAGCACGTCCCTGGTGGCGGTGTTCATCCCGTTGCTGTTCATGGGCGGCCAAGTCGGCCGACTGTTCCGCGAATTCGCGGTGACGCTGTCAGCGGCGGTGATGATCTCGCTGGTTTTGTCGCTCACCACGACGCCGATGATGTGCGCATATCTGCTGCGCTCGCGGGACGAACAGCAGAAGACGCCGGGCCGTATCTCCCGCTACTTCGCCGCCGGCTTCGACGCGCTGCAGCGCAGCTATGAGCGGAGTCTCGACTTCGCGCTCTCGCTCAAGCCGATGATGATGCTGGTTCTGATCACGGTGATCGGACTCAACGTCTATCTCTACACCGCCATCCCCAAGGGCTTCTTTCCGACCCAGGATTCCGGCCGTCTGAACGGAGGCCTTCGCGCCGACCAATCGATCTCCTCCGAGGAGATGGGCCGCAAGATGCGCCAGCTGGTGGCGATCTTGATGAAGGACCCAGCCGTGGCGACGGTGGTGGGCTTCACCGGCGGCGGGCGCAGTGGCGGGGGCTTCCTTTCGGTGGACCTGAAGCCGCGGTCCGAACGAAAGGACGGGGGCCAGGCGGTGATCATGCGGCTTCGACCCCAGCTTACCAAGGTGACCGGCATCCAGCTGTTCCTCAATCCGCAACAGGACGTGCGAATGGGCGGGCGGCAGTCCAACGCCACCTATCAATACACCCTGAAAGCCGACAACGCGCAGGACCTGAAGACCTGGGCCCAGAAGCTCAACGACGCGATGGCCACCCAGGACAGGGTGCTGACCGACGTCAACACCGACCAGCAGGACAACGGCGTGGAGGCCTATGTCGACGTCGACCGCGACAGCGCCGCGCGGCTCGGCGTCAACCTGCGCGACGTCGACAATGCCCTCTACGACAGCTTTGGCCAGCGGCAGGTGGCCAACATCTACGAGGACCTAAACCAGTACACCGTGGTGATGGAGACCGCGCCCGAGTACAGCCGCGGTCCCGACTCGCTGACCAACGTCTATGTGCCGGCCAGCGGCACCAGCATGGCCACGAAAACGACCATGCCGAAGACTACGGCGCCGCAGACCGCGAGTGCGGTGGCCGCCGCCAACGCCGCCGCAAGCCAAGCCAGTGGCTCTGTCGCCACGCCTCAGGCCGCCGGCGGAGCCACGTCCGCCAGCGGAGCGGCCGCTGCGCCTTCCGCTAATCCCGGCTCGCGTGATCCCGCGACCGGCAGCGCCATCAACACTGCGGTGCGTCGGATGATCCCGATCAGCGCCATAGCCCGGTTCTACAATCGCGCGACGCCCGCGGCGGTGAACCACCAGGACACCGAGCTTGCGACCACGGTTTCGTTCAATCTTGCGCCGGGGAAGTCACTCAGCGACGCACAAGTGGCGATCACCCAGGCCGAAGCTGACATCGGCATGCCGAACAATGTCCGCGGCAGCTTCCAAGGCACGGCCAAGAGCTTCACCGATTCCCTAAAGCAGGAGCCGATGCTTATCGTCGCCGCCCTGGTCGCCATCTACATCGTGCTGGGCGTGCTCTATGAGAGCCTGATCCACCCGATCACCGTGCTCTCCACCCTCCCCTCGGCAGGGGTCGGCGCCTTGTTGGCGCTGATGATCTTCAAGATGGAATTTTCGATCATCGCCCTGATCGGGATTTTCCTACTCATCGGCCTGGTGAAGAAAAACGCCATCCTGATCATCGACTTCGCCCTCGAAGCCCAGCGCAGTCGCGATCTCACCGCCCAGGAGGCGGTGCGCGAGGCCTGCCTGCTGCGCTTCCGACCGATCCTGATGACCACCATGGCCGCGGGCCTCGGCGCCCTGCCCCTGGCGATCGGCTTTGGCGAGGGCTCGGAACTTCGCCAGCCGCTGGGGGTCGCGATCATCGGCGGCCTGATCGCCAGCCAGCTCTTGACGCTCCTCACCACCCCCGTCGTCTACGTCTACATCGACCGGCTTCGCCGCCGAAAAGATGAGCGCTACCTCAGCCGCCACGGCGCCGAAGGCCAGGTCCAGTCCGCATGAAGCACACGCCTTATAGTTTCGCCTCCATGGCGGTCCTGGCTACGGCCATCTGCGGCTGCGCAGTCGGGCCCAACTATGTGCGCCCGACGTCTCCAATCTCGCCGACCTTCAAGGAAGCGGCGGGCTGGTCGCCGGCTGCGCCGGCCGACACCCTCGACCGCGGCGACTGGTGGACGCTTTTCAACGATCCGACGCTGAACGCACTGGCGGCCAAGGTGGAGGTCTCCAACCAGAACATCGTCGCCGCCGAGGCCGCGTATCGCGAAGCGCGCGCGGTGGTCAGCGAGCAGCGCGCGGCGCTGTTCCCGACCGTCGACCTGACCGGCAGCAGCACCCAATCGGGTGGTGGCAGCGGCACGCGCGGCAGCGTGGTCTCAGGGGGCGGCAGCTCGGTCATCACCGGCGTCGGCGGCGGGGGCGCAAATCGCACGACCGAGTACCGCGTCAGCATGGGAGCGAGTTGGGAGCCGGACATATGGGGCCGCATCCGCCGCACCATCGAAGGCGCCGCGGCTCAGGCCGATGCGAGCGCCGCGGACCTTGCGGCGGCCAAGCTGTCAGCGCAGGGCGAACTCGCCACCAGCTACTTCGGCCTGCGCGGGGCCGACGCCCAGATCGCTGTCGACCGAACGACGGTCGAAGCCTACCAGCGCTCGCTGACCATCGCCCAGAACCGGTACAAGGCCGGCGTCGCGCCGAAGAGCGACGTGCTGCAGGCCCAGACCCAGCTCTTCAACGCCCAGGCCGACTTGGCCGGGCTTGACCAGCAGCGCGCCAACTTCGAGCACGCCATCGCCGTCCTGATCGGCGAGGCGCCGGGAAACTTCTCGCTGGCGCCCGCACCCTGGACGTGGACGGTCCCGAACCTGCCGCCGGGCGTGCCCTCGACCTTGCTGCAGCGCCGGCCGGACGTCGCCGCCGCCGAGCGGCGCGTCCACAGCGCCAACGCCCAGATCGGCGTCCAGACCGCCGCCTATTTCCCCGACCTTACGCTAACCGGCTCCTACGGTTTCGCGGCTGCCGAGCTCGGCAGCCTGTTCTCCAGCCCCAATGCGCTGTGGAGCTATGGGGCTTCGATCGCCGAGACGATCTTCGACGCCGGCGCACGCCACGCGCGGGTCGCCGAGGCCAGGGCCACCCACGAGCAGGCCGTGGCGCAGTACCGCGAGGTGGCGCTCCAGGCGCTGCAGAGCGTCGAAGACAACCTTGCCGCCACCAGGGTTCTCGCCCAGCAGAGCGACCTGCGCCGCGAGGCCTCGACTGCCGCCGACGAGGCGGAGCAGATCGTCAACAACCAGTACAAGGCCGGGACCGTGGACTTCACGGCGGTGGTGACCGCCCAGACCGCCGCCGCCCAAGCCCGCAGCGCCGTGGTCCAAATCGCCGCTCAGCGTCAGACCACCGCCGTGGCCCTGATCCAGTCGCTGGGCGGCGGCTGGAAGTCGCCCTAGATTATAGGCGGGTTATTCGATTTCAGCGCCTTTGAAGGCCCCTTCCCGCCCCTTATCGGGAAGTGGAATGCGATGGGAGCTCTAGGGAATTTCGCTTAACGCAGGAGGGCCGAGCTCGCCCTCCCCCCGAGGGGAGAGGGCCTAGCTTAGCTCGAGGCTCTACTTCCCATCGACCGAGTAGGCCAGCAGGACGTTGACGCCGTTGGAGCCGACGCGGGCGGCGCCGTTGTTGCCGCTGGCGACGAACACCATGCCGTCGGCGATCGTGGCGCCCATGCCATCGATGCCGCCGCCGGGTTGTCCCTTGATCCCGTTGACCGTGTCGTATGTGCGCGCGGTCGTGGAGTCCTCCCAGACGATCTTGCCGGTCTTGGCGTCATAGGCGCGGAACCAGCCGTCGAGACCGCCCTGGAAGACCACGCCGGGCATCATGGACGGCGCGGCAGGCTGAGCGCGGGCGCAATGGCTGGGCTTGCCCTTGTCGCTGGCGTAGACACAAGGCGCCTCAGGCGCGGGCGCCGACCAGGCGACAGCGCCCGTCGCAGGATCCAGGGCATAGACGCCGGGCTTGCCGGGAACGGCGCCGGGACGGCCCGCCGAGAACAGGCGCGCCAGATCGGAGATCGGCACGATGACGTGGGTGTCGTTGGCCCCGATGCCCCACTCGACACCGCCAAGCGCGGAGCCTGCGCCAACCACCCTCGTCCAGAGCAGCTTGCCGGTGTCCGGATCGACGCCGTAGACGGCGCCCGACTTCTGGCCGGCCACCAGCACCTGCTTGCCGTTCTTCAGGGTCATCAACACCGGGGTCGCGCCGAAGTCGTAGTCCGGGCCCATCGGTGTCGGGCAGTTTCCGGACTGCGAGGCGGGGCCGCAGCCCATGACGAAATTGTCCTTCTCGGTGACCTGGCGGCGCCACTTCAGGGCGCCGGTCTTGGCGTCCAGCGCGACGATGGCGTCGGCTCCGACGGTGTCGATATCGGTGTAGCTGTCGCCGGTGACGGCGTAGACGAGACCGCGTTTCTTATCGACCATCGGCGCCGCCCAGACGGCCGCGCCGGCCGGCCCCTGAACCTTTACGCCAGTGTCCTTCTCGCGGATCACCTTCATCGGCCCGTCGATCATCGGGGTCTTCCAGAGCAGCTTGCCGGTCTTCAGGTCGAGCGCCGCCACTGAGCCGCGGAAGGTGCAGCAGGAATAGGATTTGCTCATCGCCGCCGCCTCCTCGATCGAGGAAATAGGCACGATCAGCCGATCGCCCATCACCACCGGCGAGCCGGTGAGGACGGAAACCGGATGGGGTTCGAGAACGGGGCTCTTCCAGAGCTCCTTGCCGGTCTGGGCGTCGTAGGCGCGCATGATGCGGTCGGTGCCGCCAGCGAAGATCGCCCAGCCGCTGGGCGAGATCGACGACTTCACGACTGGCGGGGTGTGGCGTGAAACCAGGTCGTCGACGACCCAGTGGACACAGCCGGTCTTGGTGTCGAGGGCATAGAACTTGCCCGAGCGGTTGGTGACGAAGAGCCA
>NZ_DASXNL010000110.1:0-21989 GCF_036495085.1 Phenylobacterium sp.
ATCTTACGCTCTCTTGAGGGCGAATTTGAGGGAGTCGAGCTTCGACTTGAGCGAAGCATCGAACAGACGGGAACCGACCTGCACCTTGATCCCGCCCAGGATGGCGGGGTCGACGCGGGTCTCGATTTCGGGGTCCTTGCCGAGCGCCTGGCGGAGCGCGGCGGCGACGCCCTTGGATTGCGCGGCGCTGAGCGGCACGGCCGTGGTCACCTGGGCGGAAACCGCGCCGCGCGCCTTGGCGGACAACGCCTCGAAGCCGGTGATCACCGAAGCCAGGGTCGAGACGCGGCCGTTCGCCGCGAGCAGGCCCAGGAACTTCTTGGTGGTGGCGTTGAACTTCGCCTTGGCGGCGATGGCGGCGAGCCCCTTGCCTTTGTCTTCAGCGCTGAAGGCCGGCGAGCCGACCAGGACCCTCAGGTCATGGCTGTCGGCAAGCCCCTTCTTCAGGGATTTGAGGTCGGCCTCGACGGCCGCCACCTGTTTTTGTTCGGTCGCGAGATCGAACAAGGCCTGCGCATAGCGGCCACCCACATTCGAAGCCTTGGAATCGTCCGCCACTTAGTATCCGCCCGGTGCGTGTTCGAAAGCCGCCGCAGTGAAGTCCGCGGCAGCCTTAAAGGCTTGAAAGCGCTTGGAAAAAGCACATCAGTCCGAAAGGTCCGTTAGACCCCTGGCCTAAAGCCGCGCGCCTGATACCACGCGATCTTTGGCGCCGCAACATTGCCAGGCCCGACGCGGGCTGACGAATAGTCACGGGGTCCGTTCCTCCTCCGCCGCCCTGCGAGGACCTAACATAAAGAGAGGGCGCCGTCCCTGAAGGCCGGCGCCCTTAGAAGTTCAGAAGCTCGACAAAGAGCTGCTGGGAGATCGAAGCGCCTGCGCTACTGCTTGGCGAGCTGCGAGCCGGCGCCACGGGCGACGGCGACGCTGTTGCAGGCGCCGAGACGCGTGTCGTCCATGGCCTTCGTGGCGGTGAACGACGCAATCGGGCCAACCTTGGCGGCGACGGCCTTGCAGGTGGCGCTCGAGAACGTCTCGGACGTCGCGGCGCTGGCGACGCAAGCGTCACCCTCGCAGACGAACATCGCGCCGCCGGCGATGAACTTCGTCGGTTGAGCGACAGCGGTCTGCAGCTTGGCGACGACCGGCTGAGCGGCGAAGGCAGGGGCGGCGGACAGGGTGGCGAGGGCGGCGCAGGCGGCCGCAAGGGTAATGAGCTTCATAATGAGCCCTCCAACGGTTCGGGGAGTGGCGGCGCCCCTGCTCAAGGCGCCGGCCCCGTCCGCCGCGTTGGATCGCCTCGGGCATCCCCACCCTTAGCGCACCGCGAACTGAGCAACGCTAAGATAACAGTGTTAAGATCAACCGCAACCGCTATTTTCGCACAGTCGGTATTCAGGAATGTCGCAGAGGCCGGGTGGCCCCGCGAACCGATTTAAGCGCCTGCCGCGGCGATGGCGGCGCTGATTTCGTCGAGGGTGTGGAAGCCCGGCTCCATCGCCTTGCCGTTGATGACGAAGGTCGGCGTGGAGTTCACGTGGTCGACGCGGTTGTGTCGATCGACGCGATCATTCAGCGCCTGGATGGCTTTCTCGTCATTGACGCACTTGTTGAACGCATCCTCGGTCATGCCCACGGACTTGGCGATCTCGAGCAGGGTTTCGCGAGGAGCCTGGAAGGCCTGCTCCTGATTCTTGAAGATCGCGTCGGTGACCGCGAAGTACTTGTCGTTGCCGGCACAGCGGGCGATCAGGAAGCCGGACGCGGCCACCGCGACCTCAGGGCCCTGGCCGACCAACATCTCCCGGAAGACATAGTGGATCTTGCCGGTGTCGATGTACTTGGTCCTGAACGCCGGAAACACTTCCCGTTGCCACTTGGCGCAGACCGGACAGCCTACCGAGGCGTACTCGACCACGGTCACCTTGGCCTGGGCGTTGCCCAGGGACATGTCGTCGGGCAGAGCCGCGACGCTGCCGCTGCCGCCGGCCTTGGGCGAGCAGGCCGCCGCGCCGAACACCACGAGCGCCACCAGAAGCGCAACCTTCATCCGCAACATATCGAACTGCCCTTCCAGGGAACGCCGCCCCGACGCTTCGAGGCTTGGGCGGAATGTGACTGAAGCTTGGCTTCGAAGGAAGCCTCGACAAAGCCGCTTTCTCGCCCCTCAAACCCTGTCGTTCATATCTCGTCAATGTTGTCGCGCGCTTGTCTGGCCTAAGCTATGGGTCGGTCCGGGTTGGGCGGCCTGAAAGACCCAAGGACGACGATCAAATGGCTAAGGCGCAGCCGCCTGGCGGCGGAGCAGGCGATCCCCGCCCGGGCCGCTCTCCCCTGCAGGCGCTGTTCTACTGGACCCTTGTTCTGGGCGTCTGGGCGCTGATCTTCGCCGTCGCCTTCTTCGCGGTGTTTTCGGTCGATCTGCCCGACACATCCAAGCTCTACGACGTCAAGCGCCAGCCTTCGGTGAACTACCTCGATCGCTCTGGCGGCCTGGTGGCGGTGCGAGGCAGCCAGTACGCCCCGCCGGTCGACCTGAACAAGCTGCCGCCCTATGTGCCCAAGGCCTTCGTCGCCATCGAGGACCGCTGGTTCTATTGGCACTTCGGCTTCAACCCCTGGGGTATCGCCCGCAGCCAGTTCTACGACTGGACCCACCGCGGCGGCGGCCCCCTTCGCGGCGGCTCGACCATCACCCAGCAGCTGGCGCGCAATCTCTTCCTGACCCCCAACCAGACCTACCGGCGAAAGGCCCAGGAATTGATCCTGGCCGTGTGGCTGGAGGCCAAGTTCTCCAAGAAGCAGATCCTCGAACTCTATCTGAACCGGGTGTATTTCGGCGCCGGGGCCTACGGGATCGAGGCCGCCTCGCAACGCTACTTCGGCAAGCCCGCCGCACAGCTCACCCTCGGCGAGAGCGCGCTGCTGGCCGGATTGATGAAGGGCCCGTCGCGCTATTCGCCGGTGGCGGCCACCGACCGGGCGGCCCGCCGGGCGACCATCGTGCTCGACGAGATGGTCCGCATCAACGCGATCACCCCCCAGCAGCGGGACGAGGCGTTCATGACGCCGGTGGTGGTCAATCCCGTGCTCGCCAACCAGCGGGCGCAGTACTTCACCGACTGGGTCGACGACCAGGTTCGCGCCCTTGTAGGCGAACCCACTGAAGACCTGGTGGTGGAGACCACTCTGGACCTGCCTCTGCAGGCCTCGGCCGAGCAGGCGCTGAAGGCCGGGGTCGCCGCGGCCAAGGGACAAGGCGTGCAGCAGGCGGCGCTGGTCTCCCTCGATGGTGAGGGCCGGATCCGCGCCTACGTTGGCGGGATCAACTACCTGCAGAGCCAGTTCGACCGCGCCACCCAGGCCAAGCGCCAGGCCGGCTCATCGTTCAAGCCCTTCGTCTACCTGACCGCGATGGAGGCCGGCCGCACCCCCGACACCCCCGTCGTCGACGAGCCGATCACCATCGGCAACTGGACGCCTCGCAACTACACCGGCCGCTACCTGGGGCAGATCACGCTGGAGATCGGCCTCAAGGAGTCCATCAACACGGTAGCCGCGCGCCTGGCCAACGAGGTCGGCACCGCCAACGTGGCGGCCACCGCGCGGCGCCTCGGCATCACCTCGCCCATCCAGGTCGATCCCTCCATGGCGCTGGGCGCTGTCGAGGTGAGCCCTCTGGAGATGGCCCAGGCCTATGCGCCCTTCTCTAACGGCGGCACGTTCGCAAAGGGCTACGGCATCGAGCGGATCCGCACCTCCACCGGTCGCGTGCTCTATGACCACGGGATGGGTCAGACGCAGCGACGCCCGGTCATCGGCCAGCCGGCGCTCTCCTACATGATCCGCATGATGCGCCAGGTCATCGCCTCCGGCACCGGCACGCGCGCGGCCGTGAAGGGCTACGACCTGGCGGGCAAGACCGGCACGACCAGCGACTACCGCGACGCCTGGTTCATCGGCTACACGGGGGGCTTCGTCACCGCCGTCTGGGTCGGCAAGGACGACAACACCCCGATGAAAAAGGTCACCGGCGGCGGACCACCCGCTGCGATCTGGCATGACTACATGACCCAGGCGCTGCCGCGCCTGAAAGTGCAGCCGATCCCAGGCGCTGATTTCGCACCGCCGCCGGAACAGCAGACCGACGCCCTCAGTCAGATTGTCAGCGGTGTGAGCGAATTGCTGCACGGCGACCACGAGGCCGACACCCCAACCGCCGACCGGGACGAGGCCCCGCACTAGCCATGCCGCTCGCGGGCGCCACCCTTCGCATCGCCCGATCCACGGATCGAATGAACGAGGTCACCGCCTTCTACGTCATAGGCCTGGGGTTCGAGAAGCTGGCGGCCTTCGAGGATCACGCGGACTTTGATGGCGTCGTGCTGGGCTCGCCGCACGCTGCGTACCACCTGGAATTCACCCATCGGCGAGGCCACCAATCCGGCGCGCGGCCGGATGCCGAAACGCTACTCGTGTTCTATCTGCCCGGTGAGGCGCAGTGGAGCGATGCGGTGGCGCAGTTGCGCGCGTTCGGGGCGCAAGAGGTGCCTTCCCACAACCCCTTTTGGGGTCATTCAGGCGTCACCTTCGAGGATCCGGACGGCTTTCGCATCGTTCTCCAGAACTCTGCTTGGCCCCTCTGATGCTCTAGCTACCGACCGAACGCGTGCAGCCTGGCGCCCTCGGCGCGGAGCCATGCGCGGTGCGGTTTGGCGTCGCCCACCAGGGCCCGGACATGCGCCCAGAAGCGCGGACCATGGTTCAGTTCGAGGAGGTGCGCGCACTCGTGTGCGGCCACATAGTCGGCGACCTCGAAGGGCGCCAGCGCCAGGCGCCAGCTGTAGCGGATTGCGGCGGCGCCGCCTCGTAAGCCCGGCCGACACGACCCCCAGCGACCCTTGGCGTCGGCCACGCTCACCTTGGGGGCGTCGGCGCCCAGCATCGCCGCATAGATCTCGGTTCGCTCCCCCAGCACCGCAAGCGCGCGCCGCTTCAGGATCAGGATCACTGCGCGGGCGTACCCCTCGCCCTCGCCCATGGCGGTGATGCGGGCCGGCTGACCGTCATCCCCCGGTATCCATCTGGCGCGTCCGGTCCCGAGCTCGAGGCGCACCGGCTCGCCGAACACCAGCAGGGTCATGCCGGGATGCACAGGCGTCGCAGCGGGAAGCTCGGCCATCCGCTCGGCAATCCAGCCGGCGCGTTCACGGGCGAAAGCGGCGGCCTCGGAGAGCCGGCGCGGCGAGGGCGCGGTGGCGACGATCTCGCGGCGCGTGCGGTCCAGTCTGAGCGAAACGCGCCGCGCGCGCCGGTTCACCCGCAAGGTCACGGCCGCGCCAGCGACTTCCAGCCGGTCGCCGTCGGCAGGTGAGCGGCCGAAGAGACTCATCAGCGACGAATCTAGGCGGCTTTGGTCCGTTTGGGGAGGGCGTTGGCCGGAGCGCGGGCGAGCGCCAGCTCGGCGTCCCAGATCACCCGGCGCACGCGCGGATAGATCTCGTCGCGGAACCGGGCCCCGTTGAACACCCCGTAGTGGCCGACATGCGGTTGCACGTAGTCCTGCTTCAGCTCGGCCGGCAGGCCCGAGCAGAGATCATGAGCCGCCTGGGTCTGGCCGATGCCGGAGATGTCGTCGTTCTCGCCCTCGACGGTGAGCAGCGCGATGTCGGTGATCAACTCGGGCCGCACCAGGCGCCCGCGATGCTCCAACTCGCTCTTCGGCAAGAGGTAGCGCTGGAACACCACGTCGACGGTCTGCAGATAGAACTCCTCCGTCAGGTCCAGAGCCGCGAGGTATTCGTCGTAGAACTCCAGGTGGCGCTCGGCCGAATCCCCGTCTCCGTCCATCAACTGCTGGAGGTAGCGCAGGTGGGCTTCCTGGTGCTTTTCGAGGTTCATGGACATGAAGCTGGCGAGTTGCACGAAGCCCGGGTAGACGCGCCGGCCCATGCCTGGGTAGGGGCCGGGCACAGTGTCGATCATGTTCGACTTGAACCAGGCGAAGGGCTTTTCCTCGGCGAGGCGATTGGTGACGGTCGGCGACAGCCTGGCGTCGATCGGCGAGCCCATGAACGTCATTGAGCCAGGCCGGCTGTCGTCGTCATCCTCGGCCATGAGCGCCGCGGCCGCCAGGACCGGCGGCCCCGGTTGGCAGACCGCCACCACGTGCGGGCGGGGACCGAGCACCTGCAGCATGGTGCGGATGTGGTCGATATAGTCGTGGAAGTCGAAGCGGCCATCGAGCACCGGCACGTCACGGGCGTTCGACCACTCGGTGATGTAGACCTCGTGATCCTGCAGGAAGGCCTGCACGGTGCCACGCAGCAGGGTGGCGTAGTGGCCGGAGAGCGGCGCGGCGATCAGCACAGCTGGTTCGCGGGTGCGGCGCCCGGCCCGGCGCATGTCGGCCATGTCGCGAGCAAAGTGGGTGAGTTTGCACCAGGGGCTCGACCATACTTCGGTCGGGCGCACCCGAACGCTCTGGCCGTCGATCTGCACCGTATCGATCCCCCAGGCCGGCTTGCCATAGCGGCGCGTGAGGTTCGCGAAGAGGTCGGCGTTGGCGTAGAGGCGCCGTCCCAGGTCGGTTTCGCGCGCCGGATTGAGCGGGGAGGACCAGAAATCCCGCGTGAGCAACGCCGCGGCCCGCATCGGCGTCGAGGCGTAGAAACCCGCTTCATAAAGAGAGTACAGCATGGGCGTCCTTTTGTGCGACGCAGCATAACACCCGAACCGTTAACCGGGTCCATAGCCATGTTGCCTCACCGCCCAGAGGCAGGCTGTCGCAGTATCAACAGGATTGCGCGCGGGGGCCTTGCCTCATGGCCGCCTGGATTTTCACCGCCATGGCCTGAGGCGTATCGCCGTAGGGGATCACGCAGACGAACTCCCCTTGCGGGTTCATCAGGTAGGTGATTGTCGAGTGGTTCACCTGGTAGGTCGGGCCGTCTCCAGCCTTCTGGTAGAAGACGTGGTAGGCGCCCGCGGCGCCCGCGACCTCCTTAGGGGTCCCGGTCAGGCCAAGAGCGTGCCGCGGAAAGGAGGTGTTGGACAGGTAGTTCGCCAGGACTTTCGGCGTGTCACGCTGCGGGTCGACTGAAATGAACACGGTCTGGAAATCGCTGGCCTTCGGTCCCAACAGCGTCTCGGTCTGTGCGAGCGCAAGCAACGTCGTTGGGCAGGCTTCCGGGCAGTAGGTGAACCCGAAGAACACTGCGCTCCACTTGTCCTTGAGGATCCTTGCATCGACCTGTCGCCCCGTCTGGTCGACCAGGCGGAAGGGGCCGCCGATCGCCGCAGGCTGGGCCCGCGCGCCCAAAATGCCGCGCCGCACCGCCAGTCCGGTGATCGCCGCAAAGGACAGGGCCAGGACGGCCAGAAGGACCCACACGGTCCGGCTCATGAAGCGTTCCCTTCGTCTTTGCCGCTTTGGGGCTCGTCAGGGGACGATGGCCGCGCAATCTTGTCGGGGCCATGGCCAGATCACGAACCGCCACCGCCCAGGCGACGCAGCCCCGCCTCGATAGGACCGGGGCCGCCGCCATGCAAGGCGAGGCCCGGCTGCGCGGCGTTGAACCCGACCAGATCGCGGCGGGCGATGGATGGACGGAGGACGCCGCCCACCGCGGCCGCCTGCGGGTCCGCACGCTCGTGAGCCTTCGCTGGCTGATTCTGGTGGGGCAGTTGGCCCTGCTGCTCGTGGTCATGGGCATGGGCTTTTCGCTTCCCTACGCCTTCTGCTTCGCGGTGGTGGCGGCCGGCGCCTGGCTGAACCTTCTGACCGCCGTCGCCACACCTCGTCAGCGGGTGTTCGGCGACCGCGAGGCCACGATCCAGCTCAGCGGCGACATCCTGCAGCTCAGCGCCCTGCTCTTTCTTACGGGCGGCGCATCGAACCCCTTCGTCCTGATATTGATTGCGCCGGCGACGCTGGCGGCCGCCACGTTGCCGCTTCGTCCCGTGCTTTACCTGGGGATCCTGGCCGCCACCGTCTCCTGCGTGCTCGCCGCCTTTTCCCTTCCGCTGCCAGAAGCCCCCGGCATCGATGTGGTGATTCCGGCCACCTACCGGGTGGGCTGCGCGCTGGCGAACGTGGCCGGTATCGCACTGACGGCCGGCTACGTCCGCCAGGCCGCCACCGAATCGGCCCGCATGGCGTTGGCGCTCGACGTGACCCAGGCCGTGCTTGCTCGTGAACAGCGGCTCTCCGCCCTGGGCGCTCTGGCCGCTGCCGCCGCCCATGAACTGGGCACCCCGCTCGCAACCATCTCCATCGTCGCCAAGGAGCTTGGACGCGAAGCTCCCTCCCAAGCGGTGCGCGACGACGCCGAGCTCCTCGTCTCTCAGGCGGAGCGTTGCCGGGAGATCCTGCGCCGACTCACGGCGACACCCGACGCGGCCTCGGACCAGATCCACGAGCGGCTTTCCCTGCGACAGCTGGTGGAGGAGGTGATCGAGCCACATACCGGAGTGAAGGGCGTTCGGGTGGAGGCGATCGTCACGGGAGCCAAGGGCGTAAAGTCCCCCGACATCCGCCGCCTGCCTGAGATCACCCACGCCCTCACCTCCTTCGTGGAGAACGCCGTCGACTTCGCCACTTCCGAAATCTTGGTTTCCGCACGCTTCGATGCCGAGACCATCTCGATCGAGGTGCGCGATGACGGGCCAGGTTTTTCGCCCGACGTCCTGGCCAAGCTGGGCGAGCCCTATGTGACCACCCGCCCCGGCGCGGAAGGATCGCGCACCGGCCACATCGGCATGGGGCTGGGCTTCTTCATCGCCAAGACGCTGCTGGAAAGAAGCGGCGCCGTTGTCACGTTTCTGAACCGCAAGCCGCACGGCGCGGTCGTAGGAGCCAGTTGGCCACGTGCGAAGATCGAAGCCAAAGGCCAATAGACGTAGAAATGTGAGTTCCAGCTTGCCCTTAGGTCGCCACGTGCGACAGGATGCCGCACACGTCAGAGTTCATGGAGCCCCGCCTTAGGGGGATCGCCGCATGACAGACCTCTCCGCCGACGTCGCTGCCCTCCCCGACAAGACGCTCCTGGTGCTCGATGACGACGCGCCGCTTCGCACACGCTTGGGGCGCGCGCTGGAACAGCGGGGCTTCGAGCCCACGTTGGTGGGCAGTGTTTCCGAAGCCCTGGCCGCGGTGAAAAGCCACGCGCCGGCTTTCGCTGTGCTCGACATGCGCCTGGAGGACGGCACCGGGCTAAGGGTTGTGGAAGCCGTGCGTGATGCGCGACCGGACGCCAAGATCATCATGCTGACCGGCTACGGGAACATCGCGACAGCCGTGCAGGCCGTAAAGGCGGGCGCGGTGGACTATCTGTCCAAGCCCGCCGACGCCGACGACGTGGCGCGCGCGCTCCTGGCGCGAGGCGGCGATTCGCCCGCGCCGCCGGAAAATCCGATGAGCGCCGACCGGGTCCGATGGGAGCACATCCAGCGGGTCTACGAGCTGTGCAACCACAATGTCTCGGAGACCGCACGCCGGCTCAACATGCACCGGCGCACGCTGCAACGCATCCTCGCCAAGCGCGCCCCACGCTAGGCCGCTCCCAGGACGAGCCGGCCATGGCGACCTGGGACGATTTTCGCGCTGCAGGGGTCGGCCTGCCCGGCGCCGTCGAGGCCCCCCACATGGGAGAGCCCAAGCTGGCGGTGGGCCGCAGGGGCATCGCGCGCCTCTGGGGCAAGCGCGTTCTGATGAAACTCGACCCAGGCCATCAGGAGCTGCTGTTCGAGGCGCGTCCGGAGGTCTTGTCCCCCTTCACCTGTGGAACCATGCGTTGGAGTTGGGTCAAGATCGACGCCTTGGATGCGGGCGAGGTCGCCGACCTGGTCCGTGAGGCCTGGATTTGCGTGGTCCCAAGGAAGGTCAGCCGCGCCTACGGGGGCGAGATCGGCTAGGCGGCCCAAGTCGCCCTTTCGGGCGAGATGGTCACCGACTGGCGGATGATCGCGTCAAGGCGGTCGCGCAGTTCGCGTCCGCGGGCGGTGAGCTGGATCACGTGGCTGCGGGCGTCGTCAGGATTGAGATAGGCTTCCAGCAAACCGAGCGCCGGTTGCTGGGACCAATCGGAGTCAGGCGGACCGAGGGCGCGCAGGCTGCGTGAGGCCGTCGATTGGGTCAGCTTGGCGACCTCGGCCATCTCCTGAACAGTCAGGCCCTCATTCTCCGCGGCGTAGAGGAAGGCGATCACCTCATTGACGCTGACGCGCGGATCCAGCGCCTTGAAGAGATGCAGGGACTGCAGGACGACATTTCGGGCGCGCATGGCGTTCAGGCCCCCTCGTAGCGTCCGAGCATCGCCTCGACGCGCGGAGCGGCCCGAGACAGCGCCAGCGACCTGCGTTGCCGACGCTCGCGCATAGCCAAGGTGGCGTCGGGATAGCTGTCCTTGATAAGTCTCAACAGGCCCTCGAGCCGCTTCTGGTGATCGGCGGCTTGGATAAAGTCATCGACCGTGAGTTCGATGGAAATCTGTCCGCAGAGCTTCATGCTGGCCCCCTGAGGAGTGCTGGGGTGAGCATCGGTGTAGTTGCGCCCTCGATCACGCCGTATTCGATGAACGCTGCAATCTGCGATGCGAAGAGCAAGCGCTGCTGCAAGCGGTCGTTTTCGCACGACGAGCGGCGTCGCCCACGCGCGCGTCTTGGCCTAGTCTTCGGGACCATCGCACCGGCGAGGGGAACGGCCCTTGGACACTCGGTACGGCCAGACCGGAGCGCCCGTCGCGGCTGCGAAGCGGCCGCTGATTGACCGCTACCAGGTGGCCAATCTGGTCCTGTGGGTCATCACCTACATCCTGATCAGCGTGCGCTCCCTCGGCATGGGCACCCCGCTGCCGAAACTGATCGGCCTGGGCTTGCGCCGCGCCATTGTATGCACCGCCGCATTCGGGGTCTGCATCTTGATCAAGCACTTGCTTTTGCGGACCCGAAGCTGGCCCCGTGGCCGCCGCCTGGCTCTCGCGGCGAGCCTGTCGGTGGCGGGCGGCGCCTTCTACACGGGCCTCAACCAGCTGGTCTTCTATGTGCTTTTTCCCATCGGCACGGAGGAGCCTCCGCATTCGCATTGGGAATTCGCCTTCGACCTCGCCATGAACTTCTCGGTGCTTGTCTGGTCTTTCATAGTCTGGTGCGCCGTGGTCTTCGCCTTGAGTTACGACGAGGAGGTTCGGGAGCAGAGCATGCGGCTTGTGCAGGCCCAAGCGCTGGCGGCGGAGAGCCAGAACCAGATGCTGCGCTACCAGATCAATCCGCACTTCCTGTTCAACACCCTCAACGCGCTCTCCTCGCTGATCCTGCAGAAGGATTTCGTCCGCGCAGAGCGGATGGTGCTGTCGCTGTCCAATTTCCTGCGCGCCTCACTGGAGAAGACCCCCGGGGACAAGATCACCCTCGCCGACGAACTGACGGCGCAGCGCCAATACCTTGCCATCGAACAGGAGCGTTTCGGCGATCGGCTGCGGCTTTCAGAAGCGGCGCCCGCCGACCTGCGGGACGCCCTATTGCCCGGTCTGATCCTGCAGCCGCTGATCGAGAACGCCGTAAAGTACGGCGTCGCCAGGACCACCCGCCCGGTGGCCGTGGAAATCACGGCGCAAGCACTTAACGGGCGCCTGAGGATCACCGTGCAGGACGACGCCGTCCCCGACATCGTCAAAGCGCCGACGACGCTGGGCGTCGGCCTGGCCAATGTGCGCCGACGGCTGGAGGTCCTGTATGGCGAGGCAGGCGCCCTGACCTGCGGCCCACGCCCCGGCGGTGGTTTTGCGGCCACTGTCGAGCTGCCGCTGGAGCGGCGCTAGTGGCCGGCCTGCGCGTGATGATCGTCGACGACGAGCCCCTCGCGCGGCGGCGGCTCGAAATCCTTCTCAGGGACCAGGATGCTGTCGAACTGGTCGGCGCTGCGGCCGACGGCGTCGCCGCGCGCCGGATGATTGGCGAACTTTCCCCCGATGTGGTGCTGCTGGACATCAAGATGCCGGGCCTCACAGGGCTGGAGGTGCTGGACTCGCTGGGCGGAACCGCGCCGATCGTCATCCTCGTCACCGCGTTCGACCGATTCGCACTCGACGCCTTCGACCGCGCCGCATTCGACTACCTTTTGAAACCGGTGGAACCCGCCCGCCTTGCCGCATCCCTGACCCGCGCCCGCGAGGCGCTGGCCGAACATGCCGCGGCCGGGCGCGCGGAGGAACTGGAGGAGATCCTGCGCAACCTGCGAAGCGGCGCAGCCCCGGCCCCAACCCCGAGCACCTTCGACCGCGACATCTGGATCCAGGAACGCGGCGGGCGGGTCAGCCTGCCGGTGGCGGCGATCGACTGGGTGGCGGCTGAGCGCGACTACGTCCGCATCTACACGGGCGGCCGCAGCTTTCTGGTCCGCCAGTCCATCGGCGCGCTGGCCGAGCGCCTCGACCCAGATCTGTTTGTACGCGTCCACCGCTCCAGTCTGGTCCGCGCCGACCGCATCGTACGCGTCCGCCATGCCGGCAACCGGGGCGCCGTGACCCTCTCCACCGGCGCGGAAATTCCCGTATCCCGCCGCCACATGCGCGTTCTGAAGGCGATGACGCGCAACCCGCCGGCCTATTCCAGCACCACCGCCTGAACCCCCGCCGCACGCAGCGCGGCCAGGCGCCCGAAAGCCAGCGTCAGCGCCTTGCGTCGGGCGCCGGCCAGCGGGCTGGACGGCGCCTCTCGTAGCACGGCGCCGCCGAAGGCGTCGGCGACAATCAGGCCGGGCTCCTCGGGCAGGATCTCCCTTGGGAATTCGGGGGCGACCGCAAACGCAAAGGCGTCACAGTAGGGCTGGTACTCGCTCCACTTCTGGTCAGTGCGGAAATCTTCGAGGCCGGACTTCACCTCGACGATCAAGATCTCGCCGCGCCGCCCCAGCGCCATCAGGTCCGCTCGCCGACCGTTCGGAAGCGTCACCTCCGCCAGTGGCGCATAGCCCAGCGCCGTCAGGAGCCGGCCCGCGCCACGAGTCACCGCCGCGGTGGTCTCCGGCCGGGATACAGTGACGATGGTGACGTCAGCGGACATGCTCACAAACATGTTCCGGCTTCGTTCCGGGCGCAACCCCCTCAGCCGCGCGCGGGCAGCGGGAACTCCAGGCGTCCGATGTCGAAGCCGAGCTGCTTGATGCGGGCCACGGCCTCGTTGCGGATGGCGACGGGCAGGACCGGCTTCTGCGACATCAGCCACAGATACTTGCCGTCATGGGTGGCGAGGATCAGCCAGCCCTCGTCGGAGCGCTGATCGAGAACCCAGTACTCCTGGGATACGAGCCCGCCGAAGAAGCTCATCTTGAACTTGGCGTTGGACACCGGGTCAGCGACCCGGGCTCTGGCCTTCCATTCCGAGAGCGGCCCATCGGGCGATCCCCTGTGGCAGGCCTGGACGACGGAAAAGCCGTCACCGTTGCGCACCCAGTCCGAGGTGCCCGCGTTGCAGCCCCGCTGGGTCATGTTGGGCAGCCGCGCCACTTCGTACCAGCGGCCCATCATCTTGGTGAGCTCGATATGCGGCACAGGCTGGGCCATGGCGGCGGCGGCTCCCGGCAAGGCAGCGGCCAGGGCGGCCGCAGCGGCGAGGATCACGGTCAAGCGCTTCTGCATGGGCCGTCGGATATCTTTGTGCTTTGAAAATTGAAACGCCCATGGCGGGTCCGCGGGGCGCCGCATATGGACGCAAGAGATCATGCCGGTTTTGAGGCGCGCCGTCACGCCATGGCGAGTTACTCAGCGGCAATCGAAACCGGTCGCGCGCGATCCTTGAAGTTGATGGCCTGCAGGTAGCGGATGCCGTCTTCGGCGATATCGTCGCCGATCATTCGCTCGCCCTCGGCCGCCAGTTCATCCATATCGACGTAGGTCGCGTAGAAACTGCGGGTCCGGGCCGTGATCAGCCCGGCGTTGAGCAGGGTCTTGATGAGCACGCGAAAGACGTTGGTCTCGCCCTTGAATTTCCGCGTCGGGTCGCGCTCCTTCCGACGTTGCACGATGTCGGCGATCACCCGCTCAGGGTCGAGGTCGAACCTGCCGTAGATCTCGGCCGACTGGCGCGGATCGCCGCGGTCGAAGAGCAACGACTGAGCGCAATGGGCCGTCCAGTCTTCCACGAGGTTGCGCTCGGCTTCCGTCAGCCTGGGAATCGTCCTGTCGGCCCAGATCTTCCCGAACTTGTGATGGAAGGCCTCGTCGGTCATCACCAGTTGGAAGAGCTTCTTGGCCACGGGGTCGCGATTGTAGCGGTAGCCGTTGGCGAAGGCGCCCATGGCCAGGCCTTCGACCAGCATCTGCATGCCGACGATCTTCTTGTAGACCTCCGGCGCTTCGATGATCTCGACCAGCAGGCTCTTCAACGCCGCCCCGCACTCGGTCGGCCGGCCCCAGCGGGTCTTGATGTACCTGGCGAAAGCGGTGACGTGGCGAGCCTCTTCACGCGTCTGATTGGCTGCGTATTCCTGAGCGCCTTGGTCGTAGAGCACGTGACACAGGCTGGCCGAGAGGTTCAGCGCGCCTTGTTCGCCATGCAGGATCGAGGAGAAATTCCGAAGCTGCATGTAGTTGATGAAGGCGATCCTCTGCTTCGGATCGGTCAGGGTCTCGGCGATGTAAGGGAGCCGCAGGAGCGGGTTGATCTCCTCCGGGGTCATCGCCTCGTTCTCGAGATCGAAGGGCTCGGCGAAATCGATATATTTCGGGTCAAGCGGATCCCAGAAGTGGTCGTGGGTGGCGCTGATGATCTTGTCGAAAGCGGTCGAGCGCTCGCCGTAGCGGTCAAGCGTCAGCATGGATTCGAAGTCGCTGGGCGCAACCGCGCCGTACATGGAGTCCTTGGTGATGTTGCCGTCGGCCATGACTGCCTCCGCGTGGTATCGCGCCCAGGTTCGGCGGCGCGCCTGTTCCGGTCCGAAGCTTCGGCCTGACGGCCACGCTCGTCAAAGAAAATGACGGGCAACCGGAGCTCGCGCGGACACCGGCGGCTGACACGGGTCGCATCGGCGACGTCCGATTGCTATGTTGATCCTGTCGGGACGACCGCATTGGCGGTAGCTGGAGGGGGCTTGCCGATCGAGCAGCGATCTGACGGAGACATGTCCGAACGGCTGGCGGCCCTCGAGGCCGAGGTCGAGGAGCTCCGTGCCCGATTGGCCGAGGCCTCGGCTCCCGGACAGGCCCCGCTTGTCGATGTGCTGTGGCGCGACAACGCCGGACGTCGCGAGGTCGAGCAGCAACTCGCCTTCGCCCAGGAGTGGATTCAGCTCGCCCAGGAAGCCGGCGGCGTGGCCGCCTATACCCTGGACCTGAACAGCCAGGACCTAACCTGGTCGGCGTCGAACTTCGCGCTCTGGGGCTGGACGCGCGGAGCCGACAAGCCGGACATCGAGCGCTGGTTGCAAACCATCCACCCCGACGATCGGGCCGGCGCACAGCAGGTTCTGATGGCTGCGATCCAGCACGGCCGCGAGGTGCGCCACGAGTTCCGCATCGTCCTGCCGGACGACGAGATCCGTCACATCCAGGATCGCGCGAGGGTGGTCCTAGACGCCAGGGGTCGGCCCCAGCGCCTTGTCGGGCTCAATATCGACGTCACCGATCTGAAGCGCGTCCAGCACGCCCTCGAGCACACCGAGGCCCGGTACAAACGCACATTCGAGCATGCCGCCGTCGGCGTCGCCCATGTCTCGGCTTCGGGCCGCTTCCTGGCCGTGAACCCCCGCCTTTGCGAAATTCTCGGCTATCCCGAGGAAGAGCTGCTGGGGATGTCCTTCCAGGAGATCACACACCCCGACGATCTTGAGCCGGACCTCAAGCTGGCGCGCGCGCTGTTGGCCGGCGAGATCGACCGCTTCGAGATGGAAAAGCGCTACCTCAAGCCCAGCGGCGAAATCGTCTGGGCGGATCTGACCGCCTCATTGGAGCGCGATGCCGACGGGTCCCCACTGAACTATATTTCAGTGATCAACGACATAGGCGCGCGCAAGCATGCCGAGGAGCGCCTGAACTTCCTGTTCGGCGAACTGGCGCACCGGTCCAAGAACCTCCTGACCGTGATCCTGTCGGCGGTGCGGCAGATCGGGCAGAGCGCCACAACGGTCGAGGAATTCCAGCACAGCGTGAGCGATCGTGTGGTGGGGCTGGCGGCCGCTCAGGACCTGCTGACCCGCCACGACTACACGGGCGCGCCGGTATCTGAATTGGTCGTCGGCCAACTCTCCGCCTTCGTCACCGCTGCAGATACCCGCGTGAAGCTTTCCGGGCCGCCGGTCACGCTCAGGGCCGCCGCCACCCACAGCCTGGGCCTGGCGCTGCACGAGTTGGCGACCAACGCTTGCAAGCACGGAGCCCTATCCAGGTCCCAGGGTGAGGTGAGCGTGGTCTGGAGCCTGCAAGAATCAAGGGCCGCGCCCCTGCGCTTTCATATGACCTGGACCGAGCGCGGCGGGCCCCCGGTGGCGGCGCCGGACCGCAGCGGGTTCGGACGCCGGGTCATCGAGAAGATGGTCAGCGCCTCGCTCGGCGCCAACGTGGACCTCAGGTTCGAACCCGAGGGCGTGGTCTGGCGACTAGACGCTCCGGCAAGTTGCCTCGATCTGCCGGGCGAGGGAGGCGACGGTTTCAACCGCCCTTAGTGGCTATCGCCTCGCCAACCCTCCAGGGCCGGACCGAGCGCGACCTTCATCGGTCCGAGCCACGGTTCAAAAGCTCTCCACTGCTCAAGCCCGTCGCGGAATATCGGGCGCCGGACCTGCTCGGAGCTGACCGTCCGCACGGGACGGTCGTTCCCGTAAAACTCCAGGCAGCGCGCCTCGAACGGCAATTGGCAGTATTCCAGGAGGCGACGGACCTCGCCCTCGGTGTCGTCGACCAGGTCCTCGTAGATCAGCCGATGGATACGCCCGGGCAGGGCCGCGTCGAAATGGGCCATCAGCGCGACGTAGTCTCGGTAATAGCCGCCCAGGTCGGTGAGGTCGTAGGAGAACGCATGACCATGTGCGAAGTGCTGCTTGAACGCTGAGAACCCCGAGGCCAGAGGGTGGCGGCGGGCGTCGATGATCCTGGCGCGCGGCAGGATCAGCTGGATTAGACCGATGTGGTGGAAATTGTTCGGCATCTTGTCGACGAAGAACGGGCGGTTCGACTTGCGCTGGACGCGGGTCCGTTCGAGGTAGGCCTCTCCCATCGCTGAGAGCTGTCCTGGGTCGAGGCCGGCGAGCACATCAGGATATGACCCCGCCGCTCCGCCCGGCCCCGATCGGACCATTTCCTGGGCGATGAGCGCGATGTCGGGCAGCTCCATGGTCCCCTCGACGAGGGAATGGCTGGCCAGGATCTGCTCGACCAGCGTCGAGCCGGATCTGGGCAGACCGACAACGAATATGGGCGCCTCCGATGCCGATCCGGCTTCGGCATGGGCCGCGAAGAAGGCCGGCGTGAACAGGGCGATGGACCGCCGTGTCAAGGCCGTCGTCTCGCGGGCGTCATAGTGCAGGGCCTTACGCCTCAGTTCCGCGCCGGCCGAGTACTGGCCAAACGCGCCTTCGGCGTCTCCGTGATCCTCCAGGGCCTTGCCGAGCGCAAAGTGCAGGTGCAACCGGTCCTCGTCGGCGAGATCGGTTCGCACGAGCTGGCTGCGCATCCCCGCCTCGAGGCCCGCGGTGGCCGAGGCGGTCTTCATGTTCGCAAGGCTCCAGTAGGCATCTCCCAGGCCGGGCGCGAGCGCTATGCACCTGCGATAGGCCGCCACTGCGGCGTCTCCGCGCCCGACAGTGCGCAGGGCATGACCGTAGTTCAGCCAGATCCGGGGATGCTTGGGATAATCTGCAAGCAGCCCTTCGTAGACCTCGATCGCCGGCCCGTAGTCGCCGACCATGCCCAGGCAAGCTGCCAGCAGGTTGCGGTAGGCCGGATCGTCCGGCTCGCGCGCCAGCAACGCCCTGACGTGGGCCATGGCCTCGGTGGCTTTCTGCTGATGGAAGAGCAGTTCGGCGAGCTGGAAGCGCGCACCGTCGAACGCAGGGTCGGACACGAGGCAAGCCGACAACAGGACTTGCGCCTCTTCCGGCCGCCCAAGTCGCGCGCAGGCCTGGGCCAGCATCCGGCCGGCCACGGCATCGTCCGGTCGGCTGTCCAGATGCTTCCGGAGCAGCCGTTCGGCCAGAAGCGCGTCGTCGGTGAACAGCGCGCCCGCCGCGGCCGTCAACGCCGGGTCGGTCACAGCGGCGCGGGCATGCGCCTTGAAGGCGGCCTCGGCGTCGGCGACCTCTCCAGCCCGAAACAACTCATCGCCCAGCGCCTTCCAGGCGTCAGCGAGGTCTGGTTTCATCGCGACTGCATTCCGCAGGGCGTCGATTGCGGCGGGCGCGTCCCCGAGGCCGGAGAATGCGAGGCCCAGTTCATACTGCGTGCGCGCAGCGCGCGGATAGGCCTTCGCCAAAGGGGCGAGGATGGTATGGGCGGCTGCGAAATCGCCTTGCCTGCGCAGGGCCGAGCCCAGGATCAGCGCCGGCCGAGGATCAGCCGGCGCCGCGGCCAGGATGCCGCGGGCCAGGTGCTCGGCCGCCGCGGCGTCGGCGGCTAGCAGCGCCGAGGCCTGCTCGATCGCGTCGGTCACGGAAACGGAGGGCATCGTTGCTCTATAGCATGCGACAACGCCGCCCGAGGCGGACCAACCTTAACCTTCGGCCCGCCCCGCAGTGTCGCGTAGGGTCGCGCGATCAGAAGGTGAAGGTCAGCCGCCCGTAGTAGTAGCCGCCGTTGATTCCGTAGGGCGAGAACTGCGCCGGCTCACCATAGACATTGTTGCCGCTCAACGGCCGGACGCCGCCGGAGCCGTCGGGCACGTTGGGCACGCCTGGCGGACGGTGGTCGAACAGATTGTTGGCGCCGACATCGAACTTCAAGGCTTCGGTGATGTTGAAGCCGATGTCGAGGTCGGTGATCGCCGCCGCGCCGACAGTAAATCTTTGCGCCTCCGGACCGGTGCCGGCCCCGCTGAAGTCGAGGATCGAACTCACCGAGCCGTAGATGACCTCTCGCAGGTTCACGGTCCAACGGCTCTTGGTCCAGTAGGCGCCAAGAACCGCCTTTTCCTTGGGACTCGCCGAGGTGAGCGTGCTGCGCGCCGTCGGGCTGAGGATGCTGGTCTGGTTGAACGCAGCGTTCACGACCTGAGCGGGGAGGGGCTGAAGTTTGGTGATGGCCGTGTCGTTGTAGTTGAAGGCCGCCGTCCAATCGACGTGGCCGTACTCTTCGAAGTCCGAGGCGTAGTTGGCCGTCAGTTCGACGCCGCGGGTGCGGGTGTTGGCCCCGTTGGTGAAGACGGCGATGCCGACGTAGGTGACGCTGGGGTCGAGGACGTTGCCGTGCGCCGAGATGGCGTTGAGAGCCCCTTGGGACACCACGGTCTCGCCGGTCAGGCCCAGCAGCGTTCCAGTGTTTACGATCCGGTCGCGGATCTCGATCTGATAGGCGTCAGCCGTTATTTGCAGCAGCGCTGTCGGATGGGCGACGAAGCCGACGCTATAGTTGGTGGATTTCTCGGGCTTCAGGTTCTGGAAGCCGACGAGATGCGCGGCGGGCGAGTTCGGCGGCAGGTTCACCACCGCGAAGGTCGGCGCAACGTTGGTCGCCGAATAATATTCCTCGGCGAGCGTCGGCGCCCGGAAGCCGGTGCTCAGCGTGCCTCGCAACGCGAAGGTCGGGTTGAAGTCGTAGCGGGCGGTGAACTTGCCCACCGTCGTGCTGCCGAAGTCGCTGTAGTGCTCATAGCGGCCAGCGAGGTCCAGCTTGAGGTTGGCGATCGGATCCACCGCAAAGTCGATGTAGCCGGCATAGTTGGTGCGCGAGTGGGTTCCCGCATCGCTCGGCTGGAAGCCGGGGTAGGACTGACCGCCCTCCTTGTAGATCGAGGCCGGGTCGCCGGTGCTGATGGCGTAGGTTTCGCGGCGGCCTTCTGCGCCGAAGGCGACGTTTAGGGGCGATGCCAGCCCGACCTCGAACGGCCGGGTGATATCCAGGTCAGTGGTCCATTCGGTGCTTATGAACGCGCCGTCGTAGAAGTTGCGCGGCGTCGTGTGGGTATCCACGAAGAGCGAGGCGTTGGCCGAGTTCAGCGTCGAGATCTCGTTCTTGTCGCGCCCGTAGGTGGTGGCGAGATCCCAGCTCCAGCCGTCGAGGACGCCCCTCACGCCTCCGGTCAGGGCGTAATCGTCCTCCCTCAACGCTTCCCGTGGGTTGAAGCCGTTGGGGAAGGGGATCAGTTCGCCCGGAGTCGTGCTGTCCCCACCGACGCCAAGCACTGGGGAGGCGATCACCTTGGTCGGCAGCCGGTAGTTCTCGTAGGCGGAGGCCTTGCGGTGGCTATAGCTGCCGAAGCTGTAGAGTTCGACGCCCTGCCCCAGGTCGTAGCCGGCGTTGTAGAGGCCGTTGTAGAGGTTGGAGGTGCCGTCTCCGTAGATGTGGTTGACCCGCGGAAAGTCCGGCGCGTTTCGAACGCCCGCCGCATCGACGGCGTCGAGCCCCGCCTTCACCGTTCCGTCGAGATTGAACAGGCGACGGTCCGCGCCACCCTGATGGCTGAAGTCGTGATACCGCGTCTCGGCGGTCAGGTTGATGAAGCCGCGATCGCTTAGCGGCAGGCCGATGTTCGCCGACAGGGCGCCGGTGCCCCCGCCGTTCGAGTAGTACGAACCGCCCGTCCCGCTGATGTTTCCACCCTGGTTGTTGTTCTTCAGGATGATGTTCACCACCCCGGCGATAGCGTCGGAGCCGTACTGGGCTGCGGCGCCATCTTGCAGCACCTCGATGTGGTCGATGGCGGCCACGGGGATCAGGCCGAGATCAGGGGTGGCGGCTCCCTGGAAGACGCCTGGGGCCACATGCAGGTTGCCTGTGGAGTGACGGCGCTTGCCGTCGATCAGCACCAGGGTGTTGTTGGGGTTGAGGCCGCGCAACTGCGCCGAAAGCGTCAACTGCCCGGTATCGGTGCCGAAGGCCTCGGAATTGAACGAGGGTAGGTTCTGCGTCAGCGCCTGGATCAGGTCCGGCTGGCCGACACGCTTCAGGGCGGGGCCGCCCACAACCACGATCGGCGCGGCGCTATCCTCTGCTTTGACGCCGGCGACCCGGGTGCCCGTGACGATGACCTCGGACACGGCCGCGGCGGGCTCGGCCGCGGCCACGGCTGAAGACGAGGTGAGCGCGGAAAGCACCAAAAGGCTCGCGCCCATGTACTGGTTCTTCATCGATGTTTTCATTGTCACCCCCCCCGGGCTTGGCGGACAGCCACACGCAGAATGCGCGCGCCGACCATTGTCTTGTCCGCCATCGCGGGCGGCGCGGAGTCGGTCCCCGTCATCGCGGAGGCCACCCTGCAACGGCGATATTGTCAATTGAACGCTGTTCGCGCCGACACTATTTGTGAAGAGCGTGCAAAGAAGTCACAGCGTGAATGCCGACTATAATGACGACGCCTTGCACCGACATCGGAACAGGTGGGGAGAAGCCGTCCATACGGCCCGGGATGAGCGCCGGCTTTAGTGTTATCGGTATGGCCGTTGTCTTGCAGGGGCCCGTCTTTAGGGGGCGTAAGGCTGGCGCGCGGAGGTTTCACAGCGCGAATATCAGGGGAGTTTTGGCGCTTCCCGCGCTTGCCGCGCGTTATGGCCAAGCTACGAGGAGGCTGCGTAGCGCCGCGATCCTCTTTAAAAACGACAGCGCCCGCTGGAGGGATCCGGCGGGCGCAGCCTTTAGAGATAGCGCGGACGCCTATTCGGCGGCGATCAGGACCTTAGAGAGCGCGCGCTCCTTGAAGTTGATCTCCTGCAGATACTTGATCCCCTCCTCGGCGATGTCGTCGCCGACCATTTTGTCGCCCTCGCCCTTCAGTTCGTCGATGTCGACGTACATCGAATAGAAGGCCTTGGTGCGGTCGGTGATGATGCCGGCGTTGAGCAGGGTCTT
>NZ_DASXNL010000111.1:0-7180 GCF_036495085.1 Phenylobacterium sp.
GACCCACGGTGACGAGGCCTGCGGCGGTGGTCAGCAAGAGGCCGGCGAAGGTGGTGGCCAGGATCGCCGCCACCAGCTTGAAGGACCTCACGGCGAGCCACAGCATGACGAGCACCGCCAGCACCATGGCCCCCGACACCAGCCAGGCGCGATCGGCGAGGGAGGAGAACTCCTCATCGGAAAGTGGGACCGAGCCCGTCAGGCGAACTCGCACGCCATGGCCTGAGTCCAGGGCGAGGCTCCGGACGGCGGCGCGGATCGCGTCGCTGGCCGCCACGCCGGGCGTGAGGTCGCCGTAGTCCAGTTTCGGGCGGATGACGATGAAGCGGCGCTTGGGCGCGCTCAAGGGGCCGCCGGTGGCGCCGACGAGGCCCTGCCATGAGAAGAAGGCCGGCTTGCCCGACGCTGCAGCTTCAAGGCTGTCCGCAAGGGCGCTCAGCGGCGTCTCGACGGAGGCGATCGGCGCCTGACCGGCCTGCACGCCGTCCGCCAGCGTTGCGATCGCAGTCATGATCCCGCGCAAGCTGGGGTCGTAAGCCATGGGACCCAGAAACGGCTGCGACGAGACCAGTCGGTTGACGGTGTCCTGGACCTCCTTGGTCGGCAGAAAGAGCAGGCCTTCGCGGGCGAAGTACGGGCCGCCGTCCGGTCGCTGCACGCTGCGGAACAGCTTGGTGTTGGGCGTCAGTCTGGCCGTCAGGCTGGCCGCGGCGGCTTCGGCCAGCTCCGGTGTTGCGCCATCGATCACCACGACCGTGGAGTCGCCGTTCTGCGGGAAAGCGGCGTCCATCGCGAGCTCGCGTCGGCGCCAGGCGACCTTGTCGGAGATGAGCTTGGCGGTGTCGCTGGTCATATCGAAGTGGCCGACCACGAACCACAGCGCCGCGACGCAGAGGGCCATCGCGCCGACCACTGTCACCCAAGGGTGCTCGGCGGCCACCCGGACGGCGGACCGGATCGGGCGAGATGTTATCGGCACGGGTCGGCCTCCACGCGATAGGATCGGCGCCGCAAGGCGGTGTTCACCACACACTTAGGACACACAGCCAAGGCGCGCACCCGTCAGCCAAACGGCAATCGCCCCTGGCCCAGCGCCCTGCGCAGATGGCTGGGCGACCGGCCGCGACCCGCGGGAATCTCACTCAATGGACTTCTCCCGGCCCCTTGTGCGCCTAAATTGGGGTCACGGGCAGAGCGAGGGAAAGGCATGCGCCGGTGGGTGATCGCGATTGCAGCGGTGGCTTGCACGCTGTCCGCCTGCCATCAGAAGAGTTCCCTCTATCTGGAGCCAGGAACCAAATCTCCTCCGGCCCCGCCCGAAACGAGCCCGCCGCCCCCGCCGCCCCCGTCGCCTGCCGGAAAGACTGCGACGGCGCGAAAACCCTAGCGAGGCCCACCCCTATGCGTTCCGCCGTCGCGGCTTGCTCGGTGGGCGGGAGGGGTCCTTGGACGGGAGCGGTTTGCTGACGGGAACCGCATCGACTTCGATCAGGTCAGAGGACGCATCTCCGAGATGGCCGAACAGCGACCGGATTTGGCCGCCTCCGTTCGCGATGAGGTTGCCAACTCAGGCGTTGCCCACGCGCTCAACGACAAGCTGGGGGCCGCGTTTGTGGACCGGTCTGGGTGGGTCGCGGTTCAATTGGATCGTGCCGCCTCAGCGGACTAAGGCCGAAGGGGCCCAAGGTCGCGCGTCCGGCGCGGCCGCGCACCGCCGCGATCACCAGGCGTAACCACCGCGCGGTATATCAAGAATTCCCGCAACAAATGACGTTTCTAGGCGACCTTGCTATGTTCCGGGACAGGGGGGGAGGGCTCAGGACATAAGTTTTGGCTTTGGCGGTCGAACGGACCGCGCCGTCAGACCGATGGCCTAGGTCCAACTTCCTTCCCGCTGTCCGCAAGAATGAGGTGCCGCTTGGCTGCCGCGCCGCGAGATGACGCAAAGCCGGAGGCTTCCGAGGCCACGCCGGGGCGGTGGTGGCGCGGCCCGTTCCGACTCTTCAGGGTCCTCGGTCCCGGCGTGATCACCGGTGCGGCGGATGACGATCCGTCGGGTATCGCCACCTATTCCCAGACCGGGGCGCAGTTCGGCTTCGGCCAGCTCTGGACCGCCCTCTATCAAATCCCGCTGCTCCTCGCCGTTCAGGAAGCGTGCGGCCGCATCGGCGCGGTCACCGGCAAGGGGCTCGCCGGCGTCATCAAGGAACACTACTCGCGGCGGGTCCTGATCGGCGTCGTGTTGCTGGTCGTTGTCGCCAACACCATCAATATCGGCGCCGACATCGGGGCAGTGGCGGAGGCCACGGCCCTCGTCGTCGGCCTGCCCACCTGGGCCCTGGCGTTGTTGACCACGGCCGTGGTCCTGCTCTTGGAGATCTTTGTCAGCTACCGGACCTACGCGAAGGTCCTCAAATGGCTGGCGCTGGCGCTGCTGGCTTACCCAGCGACCGCGCTGATGGTCCATCAGCCGTGGGGCGAAATCCTCCGCGCGACCGTCGTGCCCCACATAGAGTTCACCTTCTCATTCCTCTTCATCATCACCGGCGTCTTCGGTACGTCGATCTCGCCCTACATGTTCTTCTGGCAGGCCTCGGAGGAGGTCGAGGAGGAGATCGCACGAGATGTGCCCCTGCAAGGGAACGGCGAACCTCGCCTTCCCAGCGGCTTCATCTCGGACATGCGGCTCGACACCACGGCGGGCATGGTGGCGTCCGAGGTGGCGCAGTGGTTCATCATCATCACGACGGCATCGGTCCTATTCCGTCACGGCGTGACCAACATCAACACGGCCGCAGACGCGGCCAAGGCGCTGGAACCCCTCGTCCGCTCGTTCCCGAACTCCGGCCAGCTCGCGCGCAACCTGTTTGCGGTGGGCATCGTTGGTCTGGGCTTGCTGGGCATCCCGGTTCTCGCCGGCTCCGCCGCCTACGCCCTGTCAGAAGCCTTCGGTTGGAAGGAAGGTCTGTCACGGAAGCTGAGTGACGCGCGCGGGTTCTACGGCGTGATAACGGTCTCGACGCTGGTGGGGCTTTCGCTCAATTTCGTGGGCATCGACGCCATGAAGGCGCTCGTCTTCACGGCGGTGTTCAACGGCGTCGCGGCCGTGCCGCTGCTCTTCCTGATCGGCCGCATCAACGGCAATGCCGGCATCCTCGGGACCAACCGGGGCGGGCCCCTCTCACGCACTTTCGTCTGGATCACCTTTGGGGTGATGGCGCTCTCGGGCGCGGCCTTGCTCTACACAACCGTGGCCCCGCATTGAGCGCCCCGCACCGCTAAGCCCTCTTATTGCCCAATCACCACCAGGTCCGCTCAAGCGGCCTCGGGGTTCGAAAGCAGCAACCCTCACCGCAATTTCTGCCAGGCGCGGACCCGAAGCTTAGCCGTAGACGTTTCATGGCCCTGTCGGCATGCTCCGGTTTGGCAACTTTGCCATTGGGGGGAGTAACAACCATGCGGTTTGTCATCATGAGTGCAGCGGCTTTGATGTTGGCGGGAGCGGCGGGGGTTGCTGCGGCCGCCGAGGACGTGAGCAAGACCCTCACCGACCTCGAGGCGAAGTGGTCGGCCGCGTCCCTGACGCAGGACGCCAAGGTAACGGACGCGATCTTGGCTCCGGACTGGGTGGGGCGAGGATGGAGCGGGAAGCAATTCAACAAGGCCCAGGCCATGGCGAACCTGAAGGATCCCACCAGCAAGGTCACCGCGATCAAGAACCATGACGTGGTGGTCCGGTCATACGGAACCGTCGCTGTGGTGCAGGGCTACGACGACGAAACGAGCAGTGAAAAGGGCAAGGACACCAGCGGGACTTACAGCTGGACCGACGTGTTCCAGAAGCGCAACGGCCATTGGGTGGCCGTCGCCTCCCAAACCACCAAGGTTCCCGCCAAGTAGAACGTAGGCACTTGAATTGGCGGTTGGCCTGTGAGCCAGCCGCCAATTTCGTACCGCAAGTAGTTTTGGCGCAAAGCGGGCGGCGTCAGGGCCGAGCGAAGGTCCCCTTGGGGTCGAAGGCGGCTACCTGGACCCGTTCCTCTTGAGAAATATCGAAGTGGTGTCCTAAGCTGTGCGCTGGAACTTCGGTCTAGACGATCTGCCGCTTGATCGCTTGCTATCGACGCTGAGATTCGAATTGACCGGCGCCTCGCGCGCCACGGGGGCGGGCAAAAGGTGATGGGCGAGACGAGCGCCGCAAGCCGCCCCGAAAGCAGCCGCTGGAGCCTTTCCGCCCTGTTATTGCTTGTGCTCGCAGGGCTGGCGGGCGCGCTTGTGCTGTTTGCGGTGCGCGCGAGTAGCGAACGCCTCCAAGCCGCTTCTTGGGAGCGGCATACCTACGAGGTGCTGCTCACAGCGCAGAGGCTTCGCACAGCCCTGGATGACGCGGAGACGGGTCAGAGGGGCTACCTGTTGGTCGGAGATGAGTCCTATCTGGAGCCCTATCGCGCCGGGCGTTCGCAGGCGCTCACGGAACTGGCCGAACTGAAATCGCTAACCCTGGACAATCCGGGCCAGCAACTCTTGATCGCAAGGCTGGCCGAGATCGTCGGCCGGCGCCTCGCGAGCCTCGACAGCGCCATAGTCCGGCAGAGGTCCGGGGACCACGCGGCTGCGGTGAATGGCATCCGCCAGGGCGACGGCAAACGCGTGATGGACCAGGCCCGAGCCACGTTGAGCCAGATTGAGGTCCAGGAGCAGCGCTTGATGACGGCGCGACACCGCGTGGTGAGCGAGGCCAACGCCCGAAGCCAGGCCTCGATCATTGCACTTTCAGGCCTTGGCGCGGTGTTGCTCGCCTTGGCGACCGCCGCAGGTGCGTTTTCGTTGCGCGCGTCGGACCGAGCGGGGGCCGCTGATCGGCTAAGGGCGGCGTCCGAAGACCTAGCCAAGGCCCATGCCTTCCTGCAGCTGGTCATCGACCAGAGCATCGACCCGATTTTCGTGAAGGATCGGAACGCCCGCTTCGTGCTCGCCAATGACCGGGCGGGGCAACTCTATGGTGCTTCCAGGGAACATCTCTTGGGCCGCCGTGCGGGGGATTTCCTGCCTAGCATCGTGGCCGACGCCCTTGAGGCGGCAGACCGGGAGGTGATGGGGACGGGACAGGCGCGGATCGTCGAAGAGCGCTTCGTTGAGCGTGGCGAGTCCCGTGTCTACCAGATTTCCAAGACCCCGTGGCGCGACGATGGCGAGGGTGTGGCTGGCATCATCGCCGTCGCCCACGACATCACCGATCGCAAGGCCGATGAAGACCGGTTGCGCCATCTGAGCGAGGTCCTGGAACATCGCGTGCAGGAGCGGACCCGGGAGATCGAGGCGGCCAGCGCTCAGGTGCGCCAACTTCAGAAGATGGAAGCTGTCGGCCAATTGACCGGCGGCATCGCTCACGACTTCAACAACATGCTGGCCATCGTGATCGGGAGCCTCGATATCGCTAGCCGCCGGCTGGAGAGCGATCCGCCAAAGGCAAGGGCCTGCATCGACAACGCGCTGGAAGGCGCCCACCGCGCGGCGAACCTGACCGCCCGTCTGCTGGCCTTCTCACGTCAGTCCCCGCTCGAGCCAGACGCCGTCGATCCCAACAAGCTCGTCGGCAGCATGTCAGAGATGCTGAGACGCACCATCGGCGAGACCCTGAAGATCGAGACGGTCTTGGCGGGCGGGATCTGGCGGACCTATGCCGACGCAGGCCAGCTTGAGAACGCCTTGCTCAATCTCTGTGTCAATGCGCGGGACGCCATGCCGGACGGCGGCCACCTCACCGTCGAGACATCCAATACCCATCTCGATGACGCGTACGCGGCGGTCCATCCTGAGGTGGAACCCGGGCAGTATGTCCTGATAGCCGTTACAGACACCGGCTCCGGCATGCCGCCCGAGGTGGTCGAACGGGCTTTCGACCCATTCTACAGCACTAAGGGTGCGGGGCGCGGGACAGGCCTGGGCCTCAGCCAAGTGTACGGCTTCGTCAAACAGTCCGGCGGCCATGTTAAGATCTATTCGGAACCCGGGCAGGGGACGTCGGTGAAACTCTACCTGCCTCGATTCACCGGCAATACCGCCGCCCGGACTTCAGACGCCTTGGCTGAACCCAAACCGCTCGGCGCCGCCACAGAGGTCATTCTGGTGGTCGAGGACGAACCGGCGGTGCGCAACATGAGCGTCGATGCCCTGCGGGAGTTGGGCTACACGGTCGTCCCGGCCGAGAACGCCACTCAGGCTCTGCAGCAGCTCGATTTGCAGCCCTCGATTAGTTTGCTGTTCACCGACATCGTCATGCCTGACATGAACGGCCGTCGGCTCGCCGACCAAGCGGTGGCGCGCCGCCCAGACCTCAAGGTCCTCTACACCACGGGCTACACACAGAACGCCGTCATTCACAACGGAACGCTTGATCCCGGTGTCGCATTCCTGCCCAAGCCGTTCAGCCTAGACAGCCTGGCGCGCAAAGTTCGGCAGGTTCTTGACGGAATGGGCGCCAACCGGCCGGCCAAAACCTAGTCTCTAAGCCTCGATGCCACACCAATGTGGCGCTCTCCAAGTTGCACCTCGGGGCGCAATAGGGACCACGCGGCGACGCTAAGCCTTCGCGCGTCAGGCACAAGCTCCAGCAAGGTGGGCGGTCTTTCGCTGCAACCCGCTGCAGTCCGTCCGGTTTCAGGCGCTCTCTGCAACAGACGGGCGCCACGGGCATGCCCAACATGGCGAGCCCGAAACCAGCGAATGAGATCAGCGCAGTGGCGACGCCCGTGATCGCCAGCGCCATTGCCAGATGAGCCTCTCCGCCCAGCGCCGAGCTACCCAGGGTGACAAGGGTCGGGGCGAAGCCGAAGCCGACGATCGCGCCGATCACGATGAAAGTTGGCGGAGGTCGACGCTCACCTGCGCGAGGTGAAAAGACGTCGCGGCGAACTTGTCCGGCTGATCGACGAGATCGAAGCGAAATAGAGCTTATCAACTGTAATGCTGGTCGGGCGAAACGCGCGGATCACCCGCGATGGCGCGGCCGCCCTCCAGCCAGGCGATCAGGGCTGACGACAGGGCGGCCTCCACCTTGGCGCGGTAGCGGGCGAGATCGGCCTCGGCGACCTCGCCCTTCCAGCGGCCGTTGGTGGCCTTGTGCAGGAAACTCCTGTGGCCGCCTTCCAAGCCCATCTCCATGCCAGCCAGCAAGCGG
>NZ_DASXNL010000112.1:0-17503 GCF_036495085.1 Phenylobacterium sp.
CCGGGCCGATATTTTCAGCCGGTCCGGGAGGGCGCCAGGCCCAGGCGTTCCGGTTCAACGGCTGGGGCGGCAAGTACGCTCTGGAACACGACGACACGGTCGCCGCCCAGATCGCCGAGGCGTCAGCGACGCCGCTGGTCGCGCACGATTTCATCCTGGAGGGCGGCGCTGTCGACCACGACGGCGAAGGCACCGTGCTGACCACCGGCCAGTGCGTGCTCAACGCCAATCGAAACAGGGGGTGGACGGAGGATGTCGCCGAGCAGGCCCTCTCCATGGCGCTCGGCGCGAAGAAGGTGCTCTGGCTGGGAGATGGTCTCGTCAACGATCATACCGATGGCCACGTGGACAACCTGGCCCGCTTCGTAGCGCCAGGTGTCGTCGCCTGCCCCCTTGCCTGGGGGCGCGGCGACCCGAACGCGACGGCCTACGATGATGCGGCCAGGCGGCTTGCCGGGATGACGGACGCTGCAGGACGAAGACTGAAGGTGATGCGCATACCCTCGCCGGGATGGATCGACGGACCGAAGAAGGACGCCGCGCCCGCGAGCCACATGAACTTCCTGATCGCCAACCAGGCCGTTCTCGTGCCCATCTACGCTGAAGAGCCTGGCCGTTTCGCGGTTCAGGCGCTGGAGCATCTGTTTCCCGGTCGTGCGGTCATCGGCCTCCCGTCGCGGGCGATCCTCTCGGGCGGCGGATCCTTCCACTGCATCACTCAGCAGGAGCCCGCCTGATGGCCCGCCCCGAGACGCGAAAAGTCACCGTCGCGGCGATCCAGGCAAGCTTTGGGATGGACCTCGACGCCAATATCGCCCGCACCGCCGAACTGATCCGCGATGCGGCGGGCAAGGGCGCCCAGGTGATCCTGCCGCCTGAGCTGTTCCAGGGTCCCTACTTCTGCGTCGCCCAGGAGGAGCAGTGGTTTGCGCGCGCCCATCCGTGGCGGGAGCATCCTTGCGTCAAAGCCCTTGCGCCCCTGGCGCAGGAGCTCGGCGTCGTGCTGCCGATTTCGATCTTCGAGCGCGAGGGACCGCACTATTTCAACAGCCTGGTGATGGCCGACGCCGACGGATCACTGCCCGGCGTCTACCGCAAGAGCCATATCCCTGACGGACCGGGCTACATGGAGAAGTACTACTTCCGGCCCGGCGACACGGGCTTTCGGATCTGGGACACGCGGTTCGGACGGCTGGGCGTCGGTATCTGCTGGGATCAGTGGTATCCGGAAGCTGCGCGGGCCATGGCCTTGATGGGCGCTGAGGTTCTGCTCTACCCCACCGCCATCGGCTCGGAGCCGCACGATCCGACGCTGGACACCGCCGCGCCGTGGCGCAGGGCGATGCAGGGCCACGCCGTCTCGAATGTGATCCCGGTGGTGGGGGCCAATCGCACCGGCTTCGAACCCTGGGACAACTATCCGAACGGCGGCCAGCTGTTCTACGGCTCGAGCTTCATCTCCGATCATCGAGGCGACCTGGCTGCGGCCTTCGGGCGGGAAGACGAAGGCGTGCTGGTCGCGCAATTCGATCTCGATTTCCTCGCCACCCATCGCGCCGCCTGGGGTTTCTTCCGCGACCGCCGGCCCGATCTCTACGGCGCGCTGACCCAGCCCCGGCCCCAATGAGGCGTGAGCCGTGATCGAAACCGACCGGCTCATATTGCGCCCGCCGCAGGATCACGATCGCGAAGCGCTGGCGTCGATCAACGGTGATCGGCGGGTCGGCGAGTGGCTGGCCTCGACGCTCAGCCGCGAGGAAAGCGATGCGCTGGTCGATCGCGTCTGCGCCCACATCGCCGATCACGGCTGGGGATTCTGGGCGGTCGAACGCAAGCTGGACCGGGCCGTCATCGGCATGTGCGGCCTGATCTCAATGCACGACGACCTGCCGCCGGGGCCGGCGGTGGAAGTGGGCTGGCGGTTTTCGCCGGAGACCTGGGGGCAGGGCTATGCGAGCGAGGCCGCTCGCGCTGCGCTCGACTGGGGGTTCGCCGAACTGAAGCTCGCCGAGATCATCGCCATCACGGCTCGGACCAACCTGCGCTCTCAGGCCGTGATGCGGCGCATCGGCATGACAGCGGAGCCCTGGCGCGATTTCCAACATCCGAGGCTCGCGCAGGGCCACTCCTTGCGTGAGCACGTGCTCTTCTCGGCGCGGCGGCCTTAAGCTCCGGCGAACTCCTTGCGCCGTTCCTGGGTTATGCTGGTTCAACCGCCAACGAGGTCGCCGTCATGGACGCCAAGACCGAAACGCTAACGCCTGCCGCCGAAATCGCCCGCCGCAGCCCGGTGCGCTTTCCCAACGAAAGCGCCGAATACCGCGCCGCGCGCACCGCGCTCTTGGCCGAGGAACTGGAGCTGCGCCGGCATCTCGAGCGCGTCGCCGCCCAGAGGCGCGCGCTTCCGCCAGGCGGCGAGGTGCGTGGCGGCTACAGCTTCGAAGGCGAAAGCGGCCCGTCCGACTTCGCCGGCCTGTTCGGCGATAAGGACACGCTGGGCGTCTACAGCTTCATGTTCGGTCCGCAGCGTGAACGGCCGTGCCCGATGTGCACCGCCCTCTTGGGCCCCTTGGACGGCAACGCGCGCGACCTTGCCCAGCGCATGTCGCTTGTGGTTGTCGCCCGCTCGCCCATTGAGCGTCTTGTCGCCTTCAAGAAGGAGCGCGGCTGGCAGGCGCTCAGGCTCTACAGCGACCTGAACGACGCCTATTCGAAAGCCTATGTCGGCCTGCTGCCCGACGGCTCGGAAATCCCGGCTTTCAACGTCTTCACCCGGCGCGACGGGACCATCCGCCATTTCTGGGGCGGCGAGATGACCGGCGACTCCGCCGACCCCGGCCAGGATCCCCGCGGCGCCCCCGACCTCGTCCCGCTGTGGAACTTCCTGGACATGACGCCGCAGGGCCGGGGGTCGGACTGGTACCCGTCGCTGGACTACGGCCCGAAATAGCCCGTCAGGCGCGCAGCACGGTCTTGCCATTCTTGATGACCGTCGCGTTGCGTTCCTTCACCCGAGCTTCGAAGGAAATCACATTTGCGTCCTTCCAGAGGTCGACGGTGATGACGTCGCCTGGGAACACCGGGGCTGAGAAGCGCGCCTGGTGACTGGCGATCTGGTCGGGGTCGTAGCCGGTGATCGCCTGCAGAACGGCGCGGCATGTGATCCCATAGGTGCAGAGCCCATGCAGGATCGGGCGCGGAAAGCCTGAGCGCTTGGCGCTCTCGGGGTCTGAGTGCAGCGGGTTGCGGTCGCCGTTCAGGCGATAGAGCAGGGCCTGGTCTTCCCGCGTGGAGATATCCACCGACAGGTCGGCCTTGCGGGCGGGGATCTCGTGGGGCTCGGGTTGGCCCTCGGAGGGGCCGCCGAAACCTCCGTCGCCGCGCGCGAAGGTCGAGCCCGTGAGCGTTGCGACCTTCTCCCCGGCCTCGTCTGTCCAAACGGTCTCATTGACGATCACCGCGCCCTTGTCCTTGCCCTTGTCGAAGGCGCCGATGGTGCGGCTCTGGGCGGTGAAGGTGCCGCTCGTCGGGAGCGGCCGGTGCAGCTCAACCTTCTGTTCGCCGTGGACCACCATCAAGTAGTTGATCTGGCTGGGGCGGTGGCCGGGCTTCTGCCCGATCTGGTCGGCGCCCCTGGCTGGGCGGCCCATGGCCGAGGCCAGGACAGTCGCCGCCGTGGGAATCACCTTGAGGTTCCGCTCGTAGGTGAACGCCAGTTCGCGTTCGTCCATCGGGTCGCGGCTCATGCCCACGCCCAGGGCGTAGAGCATCACGTCCTTGTCGCCGTACGTGAAGGTGCGCGCCGCTGTCTTCTGGTCGAGGATGTCGGGGTAAAAAATGGGCATGAATATTCCTCCGGCTTATGTGCTGGCTCTTCCCCCAAGCTTGGGCGGCCAATTGAATATGGAGCGATCAAAGCCCCACGCCGGAAGCTGCGCAAGCGGCCACCGGCCGCATTTGCGGGCCGGGGTCTGATCGGCTAGAAGCGGCGACTTCCCGCCGGGCGCGCTCTTCGCCCGTGCGGTCCTCCACGCTTCACCCGAAGGCGCTTCATGACGACCACCGCCCAGCCCGGCCTCGGCCAGATCACCGGCAACGTACTCTTCTATTCCCAGCCCGAGCCGCTCTCGCCGGAAATGCACGGCAAGATGGGCGTGAAGAGCATGGACGGCCCGTTTGGCTTCGCGAAGCCCGGCCACGCCATCCCGCTGACCGTCGGCGAGTTCCCGCTGGCCGCTGTGACCGGGCCGATCATCTTCGTGGGCGACGAGAAGATGCCTATCTCTGTGATGGGCTTGAACGCCGGCGACAACATGTTCCTGCGCGACGACGGCTTGTTCGAACCGGGCGCGTACATTCCGGCCTATATTCGCCGCTATCCGTTCGTGTTCGCCAACGACGAGGGCGCCAAGCAAATGGTGCTTTGCATCGACCGCGGCGCGGAATTCGTTGTCGATAAGGGGTACGACCAGCCGTTCTTCGAGGCCGACGGGCAGCCGAGCCAGTACACCAAGAACTGCATCGAGTTCTGCAACAACTTCGAGATCGAACGGCAGCGGACGGCAAGCTTCGTCCAGCTCCTCAAGGACCTCGATCTGTTCGAAACAAAGACGGCGTCCTTCACGCCCACCAGCCCCGACGGAACGCAAGGCGAGCCCCAGAAGATCGCCGAGTATTTCGGCGTCTCCGAAGAGAAGCTGAACGCCCTGCCCGCCGATAAGCTGGCCGAGATCCGTAACAACGGTGCGCTGCCGCAGATCTACGCCCATCTGGTGTCGCTGGTCGGCTGGGACCGTCTGGTGGCGCTGGCGTTGGCCCGGGCCCCTGCCGCGCCGCAAGCTGCGAACGCCTAGGGCGCAAATCCCTCCCCAGCGCGCAGCGCGCCTGGGGGAGGGCCGCCTTGGGGGTGCGCCCGTCGGTTTCGGCGGACCCTTCGTCGTTCAGCGCGCGAACACGCTGCGTGTCAGGCACGAGAACACCAGGCGTCCGGCCTCGTCCAGCAGGTCGTGCTGGGCGATGACGATGCCCTTGCCGTCCCCCACCGGGTCCTTGGCCATGATCGTCATGCGCCCGCGCAGCAGCTCTCCGGCCGGCGGGTTGCGCACCCAGCGCAGGGCGTCGACGCCCAGGCGCTTGGTCTGCGGCCAGTCGGTGTGGGCCAGAGCGTCTAATCTGGCCCAGATCGCATAGACCATGGCGTCGGGCGCGCCGCGTTCCGTGGCCCAGCCCGGCGTAAATGCGGAGACGAAGCCCGCAAGCACCTCAGCCTCCACCGCCGCTGCGCCCAGCGAGACCACCTGGCCGATCTGGATGTTGTCGAAGGAGGCTGGCACTGCGGGCAGATCCCTTGAATAGCGGCGCGGCGAGGGGACAGGGTGATGATGGCCGTGCGCCGCCGGGGAAGTCGAGCTTTTGCGCCTTTCGTCGCCCTATTTTGCCTTGGCGGCCAAGGCACGCCATATAACCGCCAGTTCGGCGGGGATTGGTAAGACGATGATACGGTTGCTGGCAGGCGTGCTTATGGCGCTTGGAACGCTGGCGATCGGCGCTCCGGCGCTGGCCCAGGCGGGACCCGCGCGTCACGTGACCGCCGAGTTGGTGTCCTCGCGGCAAGGGATCGCCCCTGGCGAGACGATCCACGTGGCGCTGCGCCAGCAGATCCAGAAGGGCTGGCACACCTACTGGCGCAACTCGGGCGACAGCGGCGAGGCGACGCGGATAAAGTGGGAGCTGCCGGCGGGCTGGCGAACGTCCGACATCATCTGGCCAGCGCCGAGGCGCCTGCCGGTCGGTCCCCTCATGAACTACGGCTATGAGGGCGATGTGCTGTTACCGGTCGCGCTCACGGCGCCGGCGAGCGCCCGGCCAGGCGAAAAGGTAAGCCTGAACGCGAGAGCCTCCTTCCTTGTGTGCGCTGAAATCTGCGTGCCCGAGGATGCCGATCTCAGCCTGACCCTGCCCGTGACCGCGACCTCCGCGCCGCAGGACCCGAAATGGGGCGACCAGATCGAAGTGGTGCTCACGGCCGCGCCGAAGCCCGCGGCGCTCGCCGCAGCGTTCCAGCCCAGACCGAATGGTGTGGCGCTTGCTGTCACCGGCGCGGTGCTGAAGGGCGCGGACCTGGCCGACGCCTATTTCTATCCCTTCGAATCCACCGTCATCGATCATGCCGCCCGGCAGGCGATCGAACGCGGCCCCGAGGGGCTGACCCTGACGCTTGCCCCGGGGTACGGCTTCCAGGGGGGACGTGCGCCGCAGGTCCTGGCAGGCGTCCTGGCTTTGGATGGCAAGGCCTATGAAATCGCAGCGACACCTGGCGCGCCGCCACCGGGCGCCTCGGGCCTCGGCCCACCGCCCGCCAAGGGCGCAGGCGTGTCCAACCTCGGCCTGGCTGCCGCGGCGTTATTCGCGCTGCTCGGCGGGTTGATCCTCAACCTCATGCCCTGCGTCTTTCCCATACTGGCCATGAAGGCCGCCTCGCTGGCCGGCCACGGCGGCGAACGGGCGGAGGCGCGGCGGCAGGGGCTGGCGTTCGGCGCCGGATCGGTCCTCACCTTCGTCATCCTTGCGGCTGGCCTGATCGCGCTGAAGGCGGCGGGCTCGGCGATCGGCTGGGGCTTCCAACTGCAATCGCCACCCGTCGTGGCGGTGCTGGCGCTGGTGATGCTGGCCGTAGCGCTGAACCTGTCAGGCCTGTTCGAGGTGGGAACCTCTCTCCAGGGCGCGGGCTCCGGCCTCGCCAGCCGTGGGGGGACACTCGGAGCCTTCTTCACCGGCGTATTGGCGGTGGTCGTGGCCGCGCCCTGCACAGCGCCCTTCATGGGCCCTGCGCTCGGCTGGGCTCTGACCCAGACACCTGCCGCGGCGCTGGTCGTCTTCCTGGCGCTGGGGACCGGCTTCGCCGCGCCCTTCGTGCTTGTCTCCTTCGCGCCGGGCCTGCTTTCGCGCCTGCCGCGCCCGGGGCCCTGGATGGAGCTGTTCCGCAAGGCGCTGGCCTTCCCGATGTACGGGGCCGCTGCGTGGCTAGCCTGGGTGCTGGCTCAGCAGGCCGGCGCCGAGGATCTCGCCAAGCTGTTTGCAGCAGCGGTGGTCGTGGCGTTCTCCGCCTGGCTTCTGGGCCTTGCCCAGCGGCGCGCGGCCGCCGGCGGCCGAGCCCGCGGGCTCGCCGTGGGCGCCGGCCTATTTTCGGCGCTTGCCCTGGCCGCGGTCGTGTGGCCGCAGGACAAGGCCGCCGAGCTGAAGGCCGAGCCCTACAGTCCCGCCCGTGTGGCCCAGCTGCGCGCCGCAGGCCGGCCGGTATTCATCAACTACACCGCAGCTTGGTGTGTCTCCTGCCAGGTCAACGACAAGGTGGCGCTCTCCACCCATGCTGTGGCATCCGCCTTCGATCGCCATAAGGTCGCCTACTTAAAGGCCGACTGGACAAAGCGAGATGCGACCATCGCCGCTGAACTGGCCAGTCACGGACGGGCGGGCGTCCCGCTCTACCTCGTCTATGGAATCCACGGCGGCGAGGGCGTTATCCTCCCGTCGATCCTGACGCCGGACATCGTGGTCAAGGCGGTGGAGGCGGCGGATCGATCCTAGAACGCCACGGCTCAGCAGAAGGGAGCCCGCCGATGAACATTTTCTCACGCCGCACGGTTCTCGCCGCGACCATGTCGCTTGGCCTCGCCGCGCCGGCCTTCGCCTTGCCGCAACTCGGCCAGCCCGCGCCTGACTTCAAGGCCCTGGACGCGCAAGGCCACGAGCGGTCGCTCTCCGAATTCTCGGGAAGGCCTGTGGTGCTGGAGTGGACCAATTCGGGCTGCCCCTACGTCGGCAAGCACTATGAATCCGGCACGATGCAGTCCCTTCAGAAAAAAGAGACGGCCGACGGCGTCGTCTGGCTGACGGTTTCGTCATCGGCGCCTGACACGCAGGGCTATTTCACCGCGCCGACTGCGCGATCGTGGGCGGCCAAGGAGCGTTGGTCTGGCACCGCCATCCTGCTCGACAGCGCAGGCAAGATCGGCCGCGAGTACGGCGCGAAGAACACGCCGCACATGTTCGTCATCGATAAGACGGGTCGCATCGCCTACATGGGCGGCATCGACGACCGCCCCTACGCCGATCCGGCGAGCCTGAAGGGCGCCAAGCCCTACGTGGCCCTGGCGCTGGCCGACCTGAAAGCCGGCCGTCCGGTGGCGACGCCGATCTCAAAGCCCTATGGCTGCAGTGTGAAGTACAACTCCGCCGACTAGCGACGAAGGGACGAGCGCTTGCCAGACCTGACCGCCGCCTGGGAGCGCCTGAAGGACGCGGCCGCGGCCGCCCACGGGCGGCGCATTGTTTCCCTGTTCGACACCGAGCCGGATCGGCTGGCGCGGCTCAGCCTGACGGCCGTCGGGCTGGAGCTCGATCTTTCCAAGCAGCCATGGTCGCTGGCCGATGTCGACGTCGCGTTGGGGTTGGCTGAGGCTGGCGAGGTGGACGCCGCACGTCAGCGGCTGTTCGGCGGCGAGGTCGTGAACGCCTCGGAAGGCCGCCCGGCCCTGCACATGGCGCTACGCGCGCCCAAGGGCTCGGCGTTCAAGGCTCAGGGCGAGCCGGTTTCGGCCGAGGTGGACGCCACGCGAGCGCGGATGGCGGAGTTTGCGCAGGACGTGCGCTCTGGCGCCCTGAAGGGCGCGACGGGCAAGCGGTTCGGCTCCCTGGTCCACATCGGCATCGGCGGCTCGGATTTCGGGCCGCGGCTCGTCTGGGAGGCGTTGCGGCCGCTCGCGCCGCAGATCGAGGTGCGGTTCGCCGCCAACGTCGATCCCGCCGAGTTGGCTTTCGCACTTGCAGGCCTGGATCCGGCCGAAACCTTGGTTGTGGTGGTCTCCAAGACCTTCACGACCCAGGAGACCATGACCAACGCCGCGACGGCGCGCGCCTGGCTGCGGGCGGCTTTGGGACCGGCAGGCGATGCGCACCTGGTGGCGGTTTCGACCGCGCTCGATCACGTGAAGGCCTTCGGTGTGCCGGACCGCCAGGTATTCGGCTTCCGCGACTGGGTGGGTGGCCGCTATTCGGTGTGGTCGGCGGTGGGGCTTTCATGCGTCATCGGTCTGGGCCCCGACGCCTTCGAGGCCTTCCTGGCGGGCGGCGCGGCCATGGACGACCACTTTCTTAAGGCGCCGGCTGCTGAGAATGCGCCGGTGATGCTGGCGCTGGCCCACGTCTTCAACCGCAATGGCCTGGGGCGGCCGGTGCGCGCGGTCGTGCCCTACGCCCAGCGGCTGCATCTGCTGCCGAACTTCCTGCAGCAGCTGGAGATGGAATCGAACGGCAAGCGGGTGACGGCGGACGGCCGTCCCGTAGCGCAAGCCACGGCCTCCGCCGTGTTCGGCGACGCCGGAACCAATGTGCAACACGCTTTCTTCCAGCTGATGCACCAAGGGACCGACATCATTCCGACTGACATCATCGCCGTGCGGCAGGCGACAGAAGGCGATTCGGCGGCGCAGCAGATCCTGCTGGCCAACGCCGTAGCCCAGGCCGAGGCGCTGATGGTCGGGCGCTCAGAGGCCGACGTGCGCGCCGAATTGACGGCTGAGGGAATGGCTGAGACGCAGCTCGCCACGCTCGCCCCTCAACGCACCTTCCCGGGTGACCGGCCCTCAGCTTTCATCCTGATGGATTGCCTGACTCCGGAGCGGCTCGGTGCGCTTCTGGCGCTCTACGAGCACAAGACCTTTGTCGAAGGCGTTCTTTGGAGAATCGACAGCTTCGACCAATGGGGTGTGGAGCTGGGCAAGACCTTGGCTAGCCGGGTGCTGTCCGAGCTTGAGGGCGGTCCGCCCGGCGTCCACGACCCCTCGACGTCACGACTTATCGGGAAACTCAAGGCATGAGCGCGCCGAAGGTCCGTGTGTTCGACAACCTGCTCGCCCCGCCCGACCAGGCCGCGGTTTGGAACTTCTTGAACCAGCCGGGATGGGCCTATGGCGGATTTTCGGCCGAAGGGCCGGACGCAGACCGGTATTTTTACAAGCATTTCGCAGGCTACCGGAAGGATGGGCGTGAGGCGCGCGAGGCAGTCTCGATCGAAACTGAATTGGCGCAGACCGCGCCGCTCCTGGCCGACGTCTGGGCCGCGCTGAAGAAGGGCCCGCTGGGCGGTCAGGCGCTGTCACGGTGCTACGCCAACGGTATGGCAGGCGGGATCGAAGGCGGCCTGCACCTCGATTCCACGATAGAAAGCCATCTTACGGCGATCTACTACGCCCACCCGGCCTGGAGCCCGAACTTCGGGGGCGAGACGATCCTGTTCAACGAGACGGGCGACGAGATCATCGCGGCCATCTACCCCAAGCCCAATCGGCTGGCGGTGTTCGCGGGTACGATCCCGCATGTGGCGCGGCCGATGTCGCGGCGCCGCGCGGAGCTGCGCATCACCCTGATGTTCAAGACCATGCCGCCAAACGAGGGCGGCGCGTGACTCGCTTTGTTCACGAAGCTCCGGTATAGCCCCGGCCCCATGAGCGGCGCCGCGCATCATCACGGTCACCATCACCATCCGACCCTGGCGGGTTCGGCTTGGGATCGCTCGGCCCTGACAGCCTAGCCGACGCGACCCTCCCCGAGCCCCGCTTCCGCGGACGGGGCTCGCTGACATCCAGCTCCGTCCGTCGCTTCCCTCACCAGGACCCAGACGATGGACAACCCAACTTCTCCAATCACTTCCTTGAGCGCAGACGCCGCAACCGGTAAGCGCGAGCCCATGACCTTAGAGCCCGCCCGCCCCGAAGCCCGAGCCCCGCGAGGCTTCATCGATCGACGCGCCCGCGACCTGACCGCAGAGCGGAAGATCCTGGCTGCGGTAGCGGAGGTCTATGAACGTTACGGCTTCGAGGCGTTGGAGACGGGAGCATTCGAATATGCCGATGCGCTCGGCAAATTCCTGCCCGACGCCGACCGGCCGAACGAGGGCGTCTTCGCCCTGCAGGACGACGACGAGCAATGGATGGCGCTGCGCTACGACCTGACCGCGCCGCTCGCCCGCTTCGCCGCCCAGAACTGGGAGACCCTGCCCAAACCCTTCCGCCGCTATGCCTTCGGACCGGTATGGCGCAACGAGAAGCCCGGGCCGGGACGTTACCGCGAATTCGTGCAGTGCGACGCCGACACGGTGGGCTCGGCGCGACCGGAAGCTGACGCGGAGATCATCGCCATGGCCGTGGCGGGGCTGGAGGCCGCGGGCCTCCCGGCCGGCTCGGCGGTGGTGAAGATCAACAATAGGAAGCTGCTCAACGGGCTGATGACCGCCGCCGGCGTCACCAGCGAGGTGCAGAAGCTGGTGGTGCTGCGCGCGGTGGATAAGCTCGACCGGCTCGGTCCTGATGGCGTGCGGCTCTTGCTGGGCGAGGGCCGAAAGGATGAATCCGGCGACTTCACCAAGGGCGCGGGCCTGAACGCTGCGGCGGCCGAAAGGGTCCTGGCCTTTACCGCCGCCGGCGCAGGCGGGCGAAGCGAGACACTGGACAAGCTGGCCGGTGTAATCGGCGGTTCGGCGGAGGGCGACGAGGGCCTCGCGGAATTGGCCGCGATCGACCGCGCGCTCAGCGGGCTCGGTGTCGCAGCGGACCGAGCCGCCTTCGACCCCTCGGTGGTCCGTGGACTGGAGTACTACACCGGCGCAGTGTTCGAAGCGGAGTTGCTTCTTCAGACGACGGACGAACGTGGCCAGCCGATGAGGTTCGGTTCGATCGGCGGCGGCGGGCGCTATGACGACCTTGTGGCCAGGTTCACCGGCGAGCGGACGCCTGCGACGGGGTTCTCCTTCGGCGTCACACGACTGGCGGCGGCGCTGAAGGCGGCCGGACGCGATCTGGCGGCCGATGCTCGCGGGCCGGTCGTGGTGCTGGTGCTCGAGCAGGCGCGGATGGCTGACTACATGGCCGTGGCCGGCGAGCTGCGGACCGCCGGAATCGCCGCCGAGGTCTATCTGGGAACCTCAGGCATGCGGCCGCAGATGAAGTACGCCGACCGCCGGCTCTCTCCGGCCGCGGTTATTATCGGCGGCGACGAGTTCGCTGCAGGCACGGTGACGCTGAAGGACCTCGATCTTGGCCGCGCGCTTGCCTCGGGCGTCACCGACAACGCCGCATGGCGGGCCGAGCGTCCGGGGCAGATGAGCGTGCCACGCGCCGAGCTTGTCGCGGCGGTGCGCAGAATAGTGGACGCCCAGCTGTGAGGGTCGAGCCGCCTGTTCCGGCCCAGACCCTGTCGGCGATCCGCGCTGCGCTGACCGCCGCAGGCGCCACGCCCGTGGATGCACCAATCCTGCAGCCGCTAAGCCTGCTCATCGATCTTGCCGGCGAAGCCATGCGTGCGCGGTTGTTCGTGGTGCAGGCGGAGGGGGGGGCGGAGGCCTGTCTGCGGCCCGACTTCACTGTGGCCGTGGCGCGGCAGCATATCGAGGGCGGGTCGAACGCCGGGCGCTACGTCTACGAAGGTCCCGCCTTTCGGTCTGCGACCGAGGGTGACCGGCCGGAAGAGTTCGTGCAGTTGGGCGTCGAGCTGTTCGCGCCGCAGGGCGGATCGAAGGTCGAGGCCGACGCTGAGATAGCGGCCCTGGCGTGGCGTGCAGCGGCAGCTGGCGGCCGCGAGGACCTGACGCTGTGGCTTGGAGACGTGGGCCTGTTCGCAGCCTTCATCGAGTCGCTGGCGCTTTCGGACGGGCTGGCCGCCCGACTGAAGCGCATGGCGGGGCGACCGCGGCTTCTGAATGCGGAATTGGCGCGCGCCGGCGAGGTCCGGGCCGAGGCCGGCGGCGGCCAGCTGGCGGCAATGCTCTCGGGCCTTTCCGAAGCGCAGGCGGCGAACCTGTTGGAGGAGGTCTGGGCGCTGGCGGGAGTCGAGCCAGTCGGCGGGCGTGGGCCGGGAGAGATCGCCGCGCGCCTGGTTCGTCGCGCCGAGGCCGCCGCCCAGCCGTCCCTGACCGAGAAGCAGGCGAGCGCTGTGCGGGCTTTCATGGCGATCGCCGAGGCGCCGGCAACCGGGCTGAAACAGGTCCGTGCGCTCGCGGGCAGTACACGGGCCTTGGATGGCGCCCTTGCCGAGTGGGATGCGCGCTTGGCGATGCTGGCGGAGATCCCGGCCGAGCGTCTGCGCTTCGCACCCGCTCTGGGCCACGCATTCGACTACTACGACGGCCTGACTTTCGAAGTGCGCAGCGCGGGACTGGGTGACGACCGGCCGGTCGCCTCGGGCGGGCGCTATGACGGACTTCTTGCGCGCCTCGGCGCGGCGGGGGACGCGCGCGCGGTCGGCTGCGTCGTGCGGCCATGGCGCGCCTTCGCGGGAGGCGAGGCATGAGTGAACCCCTGATCATCGCTGTCCCCTCGAAGGGCCGGTTGAAAGAGCAGGTCGAGGCCTGGCTCGCCGACTGCGGGCTTGATCTGGCGGTAAGCGGAGGCGCGCGCGGGTACCTGGCCGGCCTCAAAGGTCTGCCCAACGCCCAGGTTCGGCTGTTGTCCGCTTCCGACATTGCTGATGCGCTTGGCGCGGGCGAGGCGCACCTGGGCGTCACCGGCGAGGATCTGCTGCGCGAGCGGGGTGATCTGGCCAGCCGGGTGTTGCTGCTGCGGGCGCTGGGTTTTGGCCGCGCCGACCTGGTGGTGGCCACGCCCAAGAGCTGGCTTGACGTGGACACTATGGCCGATCTCGAGGAGGTGGCGCACGACTACCTGGCGCGCACCGGCAGGCGAATGCGGGTGGCGACCAAATACCTCGTCCAGACCCGCGCCTTCTTCGCGCGCCACGGGGTGGTCGACTACCGTATCACCGAATCGGGCGGCGCTACCGAGGGGGCTCCGGCGGCCGGCGCGGCGGAGTTGATCGTCGATATAACCACCACAGGGGCGACGCTCGCGGCCAATGGCCTGAAGGTCCTCTCGGACGGGGTGATCCTAAAGAGCCAGGCTCAGCTGACGGCGAGCCTTAAGGCCCAATGGAGCGATGGGCAGCTGACGAGCGCCGAGCGCATGTTGCGGGCGATCGAGGCCCGCGCGTCGGCCCTGACCAGCGCCAGCCTGGTCTGGCCGGCGACCGGGAACGGCGCGGAGGCCGCGGTCGTCGATCGCTTGACCGCCGAGGGCGCTTCGCGCCGACCGAATGGTCTCCTGATCGAGGCGGGCCGCTCGGCGGAGGCAGCGGCGAGGCTCACGGCGGCGGGGCTCGGACCTGTGACAGTTTCGCAACCCGACTTCGTATTTGAAGTCGACTGTCCGCCATTCGCAGACCTAAAACACCGAGTTCTTTGACGGTGGTGTCAAAAGACGGTGTAAAATTGCGAGCGGTCGCGAAAAACTGATCCCGCCCTGCCTGTCAAAGCCGTAGAGGCCCGTTGACTCGGGCAGGAAATTGCCGTTCCTTTGCCTGGCGAGAGACACGAAGGCGAAAGACCTTTGATCTCCGGCGTTTCGGGGAGGAAACGCCCGCTCTATTTTTAGAGCGACTGCTCAAAATAAGGCCCGTTGCGATTATCCCCCGCAGCGGGCCAAATTTTTGGCCGAACGCATTTTGACCAATTTATCAAAATTACCAGATCCGGACGCGGTCCACCGGCGCCAGGTACATCTTGTCGCCCGCCTTAAGCCCGAAGGCCGCGTAGAAGGCGTCGATGTTGCGCATCGGAACGTCGACGCGGGCCCGTTCGGGGGCGTGAGGGTCGGAGACCAGCTGCCGGCGCAGGGCGTCATCGCGCGTGCGCGCCCGCCAGACCTGAGCCCATCCCATAAACACCCGCTGGTCGCCCGTCAGTCCGTCGATCACCGGAGGCGGCTGGCCGTGCAGCGAGGCGTGGTAGGCGTCCAGCGCCAGTAACAGTCCGCCGAGGTCGGCGATGTTCTCGCCCATGGTCAGGTCGCCGTTGATCTTCGCCCCCGGCAGAACCTCGAAGGACGCATACTGCGCCCCCAGCCGCTTGGCCTGGGCTTCGAACTTGGCGGCGTCCTCCGAGGTCCACCAGTCGGTGAGCTTGCCTGAGGCGTCGTAACGCCTGCCGCTATCGTCAAAGCCGTGGGTGAGTTCGTGGCCGATTACCGCGCCGACGCCGCCATAGTTTATCGCCATGTCGCCGTCGGGATCGAAGAACGGGGGCTGCAGGATGGCGGCCGGGAAGACGATCTCGTTTCCAACGGGGTTATAGTAGGCGTTGATGGTCGGGGGCGTCATGCCCCACTCGGACTTGTCGACAGGGCCGCCGAGGCGGCCGACGCGGAAGTCCCAGTCGAAGTCCACCGCGCGCTTCACGTCGCCGTAGAGATCGCCCTCCTTGATCGCGAGGCCGGAATAGTCGCGCCACTTGTCCGGATAGGCGATCTTGACGGTGACGGCCGCGAGCTTCTCCTGGGCCTTGGCCTTGGTGGCGGGGCTCATCCAGTCCAGATTTTCGATTCGGGCCTTCATGGCCGAACGGATGTCGCCGACCAGCGCCACCATCTTGGCCTTGCTCTCCGGCGGGAAGTAGGCCTGCACGTAGATCTTTCCTAGCGCCTCGCCGATCTGGGCGTCGACAAGGCCGACGCCGCGCTTCCATCGCGGCAGCTGGGCCTTGGTGCCGTTGAGGGTTGCGCTGCGGAAGTCGTAGTGCGCCTGGTCAAACGCCCTGGAGAGATAGGGCGCTGCCTGGTCGACGAGCGTGAAGGCCTGCCAGGCCTTGAGCGTCTCCACGGGCGTGCGGGCAAAGATCTCCGCAATCTTCGGAAACGCAGACTTTTCCTGGACGACCACATAGTCGGCCTTGGCGAGGCCCGCGCCCTGCATAAACGACGACCAGTCGAAGCCCGGCGCAAGTTCCCCCACCTTGGCGGTGGGGTAGCGGTTGTACATGGCGTTGTCGTCGCGCTGCTGGGCCGGCGTCCAGGAGACCTTGGCGATTTCGGTCTCCATTGCGACGATCGCCTTGGCGTTCGCCTGCGGGTCTGGCCATCTGGCCAAGGCGAGCAGCTTGGCGACATAGGTCTCGTACTTGGCCTTTTGCTCCGCGAAAGCGGGTTCGAGATAGTAGTCGCGGTCGGGGAGCCCCAGGCCCGCCTGACTGAGGTAGACGACGTAGTGGTCGGGGTCCTTGGCGTCCGGGGTGACCTGGGCGCTGAACACGCTGCCTCCGAACGCATGCTGCGAGACGCCCATGCCTCGGGCGACGTCGCGGCGCGACGTCTCTTTTCGGATGTCGGACAGGTCGTCGGCCATGGGCCTGGCGCCCAGGGCCTCGACTCTCGCCTCGTCCATGAACGAGCGGTAAAGGCCCCCCACCTGCCCGCGCTCGCCGGTGGCGGCCCTGTCCGTGGCGGCCTTGTCGACCACGGCGTGCATACGGCTCTGCGAAAGTTCGTTCAGCCTGTCAAAGGCGCCGTAACGCGAACGCTCGGCGGGAATGTCGAGGCTCTTGAGGTAGCCGCCGTTGGCGTACTGAAAGAAATCCTGCCCCGGCGGAATGGTGGTGTCCCGGCCGGAAAGATCAAAGCCCCAGCTTCCCATCCGCGGCGCCTTCGAGAGGTCTGCGGCTACGGTGACGGGCTTGGTCTGCGCCAGAGCGGGACCAGCCGCGATAAGCGCGGCCGCCGCGGCGGCGGACAGCCAAAAGGTCTTCATATGAAGGAGCTCACGAAGGTTGATGCCGGGCCGACAATGCGCCGCGCGGCGTACCTTCACGTGTTACTTTTTGGTCAGAAACGTGGCCGGCCGAAGCGCCCTGATCAGTGGGGCATGCCGGTCATGCCGGGCGGTCCCATGCCGGCGCTGACGGCGAAGGCGACCTTGAGCTTTGCGCCGCTCGCAAAACTGAGCGTCGCCGGCGCCTGGTCGCCGGGCTTCAGCGTCCGGGTCAGGCCAATCAACATCAGGTGGTAGGCGCCGGGCCCGAACGTGGTCCGGCCGGCCGCCGGCACCGGCGCGGTGTCCACCTTCTGCATGGACATGATCCCGCCGGCCATCGACGTCGAATGGATTTCGACGCGGCTCGCCACCGGGCTTTCGACCTTCACCAGGGCGTCGGCCGCGCCACCATGGTTGGCGATGACCATATAGCCGACGGCGTTTGTCCCGGCGACCGCTGGGCGGGTCCACGGCTGCACCACTTCGAGCGTCCCGGCTGCGTAGGCGGCGAGCGGCGAGGCGATGGCCGCGATGGCGGCGGCCGGCAGGAGGGATTTCGGCAGGGATGTCATCGAAGCGAGCCTCAGTACGCGAAACTGAATTCCATCAACGCCGAGCGCTGCGGGAATATGTGGAAGACGAAGTAATTGCCGTCGGTCAGGGTATCGATCCCAAGCGCCGCCGACCAATGGCGGTCGATACGCCAGGTGGCGCGCGCGTCGACGAGGAAATACCCTCGAAACCCTGGTGGGTGGGCCGATGATGTCACAATTTTGGATCGCGCCGTAGACGCGGTCGCTATATCAGGCGGCAGCGCTCAGCGTCAGGCGCTCGCTCGCCTGCCACGTCGCAATCGCCGTCCAGCATAGGCGCG
>NZ_DASXNL010000113.1:0-46461 GCF_036495085.1 Phenylobacterium sp.
GCGCTGGATCGCCTTCATCTGCTCGTTCAGATAGTACTCGCGCTGGGTCTTCTCCATCTGGCGCTTCACGCGGTTACGGATCTTCTTTTCCGTCTGCATGACGCTGATCTCGCCCTCCATCAGGGCGTAGACCTTCTCCAGCCGCTTCACGACGTTGAAGACTTCCAGCAGTTGCTGTTTCTCGGCGATCTTCACCGACAGATGGCTGGCGATGCGGTCCGCGAGCTCACCGGGGTTGTCGATCTGGGGGATCGCGGCCAGCGCCTCGGGCGGCACCTTCTTGTTGAGCTTCACATAGTTTTCGAACTGCTCGACGACGGCGCGGCTGAGCGCCTCGGCTTCAGCCGAGCCGGCGCCGTCTTCGGCCACATAGGCGATCTCGGCCTCATAGAATTCCGCCTGGCCGGTGAACCGGGTGACGCCGGCCCGGGCGCGGCCCTCCACAAGCACCTTGACGGTGCCGTCAGGGAGCTTGAGCAGTTGCAGGACGGTCGCGACGACGCCGACGTCATAGATCCCATCGGGCGAGGGATCGTCGTCGTCCTTGTCTTTCTGGGTGGCGAGCAGGATCTGCTTGCCGTCGTTCTTCATGGCCTCTTCCAGCGCGCGCACGGACTTCTCGCGGCCCACGAAGAGCGGCACCGGCTGGTGCGGAAACACGACGATGTCGCGCAGCGGCAGGATTGGGAGGATCTTAATCTCGGACATGATGCTTCAACTCCTGACCGGCCGCGTTGGTGTCGCAGCCTGGCCTCCCGGACCGCGGTCACTCGAGACGATGCGCCTGAGTCGGACGATCCGTCCGCCCACGCGGGGCGGCTGTTCGGTGATTTATGTGGACCGTTCGGCCCACGGTTCAAGCGGAGCAACAGCTTTGCGCGACACTGGGTCTCACCGCGAATCACATCCCAGCTTGAGAAGTGAAGTCACGGTCATGCGCGCAAAATTATGCCCGACCCTTAGACAGGATGTGGGGATTCGATACGCCGGGCTCAAGCGGCCTGGCTTGTGAGCGCCTCCTCGACGAATTCCATGCGGTCCTGGCCAAAGAACATCTCTTCGCCGACGAAGAAGGTGGGCGCGCCGAAAACACCGCGTTCCACCGCCGCCTCGGTGAGGGACTTCAGGCGATCCTTGACGTCGTCGCGTTCGACCATCGCGCGGAAGTCATCGGGCTCAAGGCCCGCGCGGCGGATCACCGGGGCCAACTCGGCCGGGTCGCCAAGGTTCTTCGGGTCCCGCCACATGGCGTCGAAGACCACGTCGCAATAGGCAAGGAAGCGGGTGTCATCAATCAGCCCGGCCGCACCACGCATCAAGTGCAAGGTGTTGATCGGAAAGTACGGATTGCGGTTGAACTCGACGCGATGACGCTTGGCCCAGCGCGCCAGGTCGATATTCATCCAGCGCCCCTTGGCAGGAATGGCCGCCGGCGAGGCGTTGCCGGTGGCTTTGAAGACGCCCCCCAGCAGCATCGGCGAATAGTCCACCCGGGCGCCGGTCCGCGCCGTCAGGTCCGGCAAGCGCTTGTAGGCGAGATAGCTCGCCGGGCTTCCGAAATCGAACAGGAACTCAACGGTCTTGCTGACTTGGACCATGCTCACCAGGCCTCCATCCAAGGGCGCAGATCCAGCTCGTGCGTCCAGGCATCTCGCGGCTGAGTGTGAAGCGCCCAGTAGGCGTCGGCGATGTGTTCGGGGTTCAGGATGCCGTCTCGATCCTTCAAGGCGTGGCGATCGGGGAAATTCTCCGCGATCCAGGCCGTGTCGATGGCCCCGTCAATGATGGTGTGGGCGACATGGACGCCCTTTGGGCCGAGCTCGCGAGCCATGCTTTGAGCGAGCGCGCGCAAGCCGTGCTTGGCCGCGGAAAAGGCGGCGAAGCCTTCACTGCCCCGCACGCTCGCCGTGGCTCCGGTGAACAGGATCGTGCCTCGGCCTCTTGGCGTCATCACCCTGGCCGCCTCGCGGCCGGCCAGGAATCCTGAGAAGCAGGCCATCTCCCAGACCTTGAAAAAAACCCGTGAGGTGGTCTCGGCGATCGGAAAGCGCACGTTCGCTCCGATGTTGAAGACGCAGACTTCCACGGGTGCGATCTCGCGCTCGACCCGTTCGAACAGGCCCACCATCTCATCTTCCTTGCGCGCGTCGAGCCCGAAGGGATGGCCCTCCCCACCCGCCTCGCGGATGGCGGTCACGAGGTTTTCGAGCTGATCGGCGTGGCGGCGTACGACCACGGCGGCAAAGCCCTCGCGGGCAAATCGCCTGGCGATCGCGCCGCCAAGAGCATCGCCGGCGCCAACGACGATGATCGCCTTGTCGGACATGGGTCCTATCTGATGACGCCCATCATATGATGGCAAGCGGACTCATGCCGCCCTTGTGCGCCCCTTCGGCTTTACAGTGAAGCCCGCGACCACGCCTGCTGCGCCGGAGGCGAGAGCCGCGACGATCATGGCCGCGCGGTAGCCGGCGGCGATCGCCCTCGTGTCGGAACCGCCGATCACGAACCCGAGCAGGGCCACGGCAAGCAACCCCGCCACGCGAGCCACCGCATTGTTCACGCCGGCAGCCGCGCCCTCGTACTCGTCCGCAACGGCGCCCAGCACCGCGTCGGTCAGGGGCGCCACGGCGATGCCTGCCCCGACGGCCAGAACCGCAAGACCCGGAAAGACGGAGGTCCAGTAGCTCGCACGATCCGCAAGCGCCGCCAGGAGCCCGAAGCCCACAGCCGCCAGCAGGGGCCCCACGATCAGCATCGGGCGCGCGCCGATCCGCGAGGCCAGCCGCCCGGCCAGCGGGGAGAGCACCACAAGCGCCACCGACATCGGCAGCAAACCTGCGCCGGCCGCCGAGGGCGCATAGCCATGCACCCGGATCAGCTCGAACGGCAGCAAGAAGAAGGCCGCTCCAAACGCGGCGTAAAGCACCAGGGTGACCGCATTGACGCCCGAGAAGGTCGCCGATCTGAAAAGCTTCAGGGGGATCATCGGGTTGAGAGCTTTTCTTTCGATGAAAGCGAAGCTTGTGAGAGCGACCATCCCGAGCGCCGAGACGCTCAGCACCACCGGGTCGCCGCCACGACCCGGAGCGACGGTGAGCGCCCAGGTGATCGCCGAAAGCCCCACCGTGACGGCGCCGGCGCCCATCCAGTCCACGGGGCCCGAGGTCTTGCCGCGGCTCTCCTTGGCGTTGACCAGCACCAGCCACAGACAGATCGCAGCCACTGGCACGTTGATGAAGAACACGGCGCGCCAGGAGATCACCTGGGTCAGCCAGCCGCCAAGAACCGGCCCGATGGCGCTGGTGAGTCCGCTTGCCCCTGCCCAGATCCCTACGGCCTGGCCGCGCCCTTCAGCGTCATAGGTCGCGCCCAGGAGCGCCAGGCTGGCCGGCACGAGCAAGGCTGCTCCCACGCCTTGAACGGCGCGCGCGGCGATCATGAACGGCAGATTTGGCGCCAACCCGCAGGCCACGGAGGCGAGCGTGAAAACGGCCACCCCGATCGCGAACACGCGCTTGCGTCCATAGCGGTCCGCCGCAGCGCCGCCAGCCAGCACAAGTGCGCTGAGCAAGAGGGCGTAGGCGTTCATGATCCACTGGGCCGCGGTGAGGTCGCCGCCGAGCGCCTGCTGGATCACCGGCAGGGTCAGGCTCACCGCCGAACCATCGATGAAGGCCAGGCCCGAGCCCAGCACCGTCCCGGCCAGGACCAGCGTCTGGGCCCTCGGCGGATGCGCCAGCCCCTCGACCTGCTCGACGAGCACCCGGTCGCACGGAGGCTGAAGTGCGCTCATCAGGACGCCGGCGCCCCAGCGCTGGCGACCTTGGACCTCGCCGAACTCATCATCTGATCTAGAGCAGCCCGGTCGAAGTACCTGCCCCGGAGCACCACGCCCCGGATCGCTCGCGTCGCGGCGATGTCCTGCAGCGGATTGTGGTCGAGGATCAGGATGTCGGCGACCCTCCCGGCTTCGATCGCCCCGTAGCGGTCCGAAGAACCGAAGAATTTCGGCCCCGAGAGCGTTGCGGCCTGCAAGGTCTGAAGCGGCGTCAGGCCATGGGCCACGAAGATCGCCATCTCGTCGTGAAGCCCGATCCCGGGGTAGTTGAACGAGTTCAGGAAGCCCGCATCAGTGCCGGCGATGATCGTCACCCCGGAATCCCGCAGCAGCGGCAGCAGGTCGGCGGACTTCGCGTAGCGCTCGTGGCGCGCGGCGATCGCCTTGGCGTCGTCCTTCGCCGCCCGCTCAATTCGCCATTCGTAGGTCTTCTTCAGGCCCGGCCCGATGTAGGCGAGGTAGGCATCGTGCTTGTGGTCGTCCTGGTCGAGGTAGGTTGTCGCCTTCGAACCGTTCAGGGTGGGTGTGATGAAGGTCCCGTGAGCGGCCATCTTGCGAAAGGCCGCCTTCGCCGTGGCGGGGTCGAAGGTGGCGACAGCGCGCGCCGTCGCCTCCTCCGCAGTCAGCCTTCCGGCCGCAAAGGCGCTTGCGATCTGAGCTTCTTCCGACGAGCCCGCTTTCAGGGCGTAGCCCATGTGTTCGACCGAAGTGAGCCCGGCGTCCACCGCCTGCTCGACGGTGATGGCGGACGGGATATGGGCCGAGGTCTTCAAGCCTCGTCTGGTCGCCTCTCGGACGGCGTAGAGAAAGATGTCGGGCCTGATGGTGTTGTCGGTGATCTTCACAAAATCGACCTTTTCGCGCTGGAGCTTGTCCAGCGCGGCGTCGACCTCAGCTTTCGTCCCGACTTCCAGCGTTCCCTTCCAGATCGGCTTGTAGCCCTCGAGTTTCGGGCCGGAGGTATAGATCGTAGGGCCCATCAACTCGCCACGCGCCACCTGGCCCCGCCAGGCCAGGACCTGATCGGCGAGGTCGCCGGCGCAATCGCGGACACTGGTGATCCCGTTGGCGACGTAGAGGGGCAAAAGGTCCCTGTTCTCCTGGATCAGGTCTTCGCCGCCGCCGAAATGCACGTGCATGTCCCAAAGGCCGGGAATGACGAACTTGCCGGTCGCATCGATGGTCTGGCTGGCGGCGTAGCCGGCGGAATTCCGATCCGGCGCAACCCCCACGATCTCTCCGCCGCGCACCGCCACCAATTGATCGTTCGCCATCGCGCCGTTCCTGACGTCGATGACGTTGGCGTGGCGGATCAAGAGGTCGACGGGCTGGGCGGCCTGCGCGCTGGACGCAAGGCCGATGGCGGCGCTGGCGAGGCCGGCGAGGACAGGGTGGCGCATACAGTGTCTCCTTGGCCGAACCTGTTAGCGCCCGGCTCGGACCATGTCGCCGAGGTTTTGCGCACCTCGCCCCTCGCCGCCGCCGGGATCGGGGCGACCACGACCCGCTGCGCCGCTGGTCAATCGGCAATCGGCTCGCGGCAGTTCAACTCGATGGCTACGCCGTTGAGATCAGTTACGAAAATCTGGCGGATGCCGCCGTTCGGCGCCTCGCCGGCGTCGTAGGCTATGCCGGCCGCGTCCAGCCGCCGCGCGGCCGCCTCGTAGTCGTCGATGGTGAAGGCGAAGTGGTCGAGGGCCGAGCCCCGCGACGCCGCCGCCGGTTTGGCGACCTCGACCAGATGAACGACGGCGCGGCCGCCGGCGTAGAGCCACGCGCCGGCGAACGGAAAATCGGGCCGCCAGCCCTCGGTCAGGCCCAGCACATCCATAAAGAAGGTCCGCGTCTTCGCCAGATCGGCGGTGCGGATGTTGATGTGGTCCAGTCCAAGGATGGTCATGGCCGAGGCTCTTCTTTCAAGGACCCTATCAATGCAAGCACGTCAGCTGTTCTGCGCGAAAGTCGCAAATGTCATCGGGCGTCACCCGCCAGGCATGACGATGCTCCCTCCAGTACGCCCCGCCCGCACGAGGGAAAGTCGGATCCCCCAAGGCTCCTTGGGCGAGGCAACCTGATCGACAGGTTGGCGGCACGCGCAGGTCGCCGTCCGCTCGATCCGGGCGTCGTCGGTCGCGGGCCCCTCGATGGCGAAGCGCAAGATAAACACAGGGGCGCAGAAAAGACGAAGGCCCCGCGGTCGCCCGCGGGGCCTGATGCCTGATGGTGTTGACTAGGCCGCGCCGCCCTTGTCGCGGCGTTCGGCATAGATGATCAGCGGTTGGGCGCGGCCTTCCACGACCTCGGCGTTGACCACCACCTCTTCGACGCCGTCGTAGGTGGGCAGCTCGTACATGGTGTCGAGCAGGATCGCCTCGAGGATCGAACGCAGACCGCGCGCGCCGGTCTTGCGCGCGATGGCCTTGCGGGCCACCGCATTGAGGGCGTCGTCGGTGAAGGTAAGACCGACATTCTCCATGTCGAACAGGCGGACGTACTGCTTCACGAAGGCGTTCTTCGGCTCGGTGAGGATCTTCACCAGGGCCTTCTCGTCAAGGTCATCCAGGGTCGCGATGACGGGCAGGCGGCCGACGAATTCGGGGATCAGGCCGAAGCGCAGCAGGTCGTCCGGCTCCACCTGGCGGAAGATCTCGCCGGTGCGGCGGTCGTCCGGATCAGTGACCTTGGCGCCGAAGCCGATCGAGGTGCCCTGCCCGCGCGCGGAGATGATCTTCTCCAGACCCGCGAAGGCGCCGCCGCAGATGAACAGGATGTTGGTGGTGTCGACCTGTAAGAACTCCTGCTGCGGATGCTTGCGCCCGCCCTGCGGGGGCACCGAGGCGACGGTGCCTTCCATGATCTTCAGGAGGGCCTGCTGCACGCCTTCGCCCGAGACGTCGCGGGTGATCGACGGGTTGTCGGACTTGCGGCTGATCTTATCGACCTCGTCGATGTAGACGATGCCGCGCTGGGCCCGCTCGACATTGTAGTCGGCGGCCTGGAGCAGTTTCAGGATGATGTTTTCGACGTCCTCGCCCACGTAACCCGCCTCGGTGAGGGTCGTGGCGTCGGCGACGGTGAACGGAACGTCGATGATTCGGGCCAGCGTCTGGGCCAGCAGGGTCTTGCCCGTGCCGGTCGGACCGATCAGCAGGATGTTGGCTTTGCCGAGCTCGACGTCGTTGTTCTTCGTCGCGTGGTTGAGGCGCTTGTAGTGATTGTGGACGGCGACCGAGAGGACCTTCTTGGCGTGGTCTTGACCAATCACGTAATCGTCGAGGACTTCGCGGATTTCCTTAGGCGTAGGCACGCCGTCTTTCGATTTGACGAAAGAGATCTTGTGTTCTTCGCGGATGATATCCATGCACAGCTCAACGCATTCATCGCAAATGAACACGGTCGGGCCCGCAATAAGCTTGCGAACCTCATGCTGGCTCTTGCCGCAGAAAGAGCAATATAGCGTGCTCTTCGAATCTCCGCTCGCGGCTTTGGTCATTATTGATTCTCACTCTCTAGGCGACCCGAAACGGCTCCTGAGCCTGAATCGCGCCCCACGGACGTCGCCGCCCTATCACTGCAGAATACGCGCCGCGGGTTGTCTAAGTCTTGACATTCCTCGATCCCGCCCGGGATCACAAGCCTTGCCGCCGTGTAGCGACAATTGGCGGCGCGAGCCGAATTACGGGCTCGCCGCGAGCCTAGATGGGATTTGGGGCGAAATGGCACAAGATCGGCCTGCCGTCGAGGCTCTCATGGGGCGCTCAGCCCCTGCAGCCGTTGTCGCCTTCGATTTCGACGGCACGCTCACGGTCCGCGACAGCTTCACGTCCTTCCTGAAGTGGCGCGCGGGTCCGGTGCGATATGCGATCGGGATCGTCAGCCTGGCTCCCAGCGCGCTAGCCTACCTCTTTCACCGCGACCGAGGGCGCATCAAGGCTGCGGCGGTCAGGACGTTCCTGAAGGGCGTCCCGCGCGAGCGCCTCGAGGCTGACGCCCGAGAATTCGCCGAACGCGCCTCAGGCAGTCTGCTGCGTCCCGACGCTGTCGCCGCCTGGCGGGACTGGCGGGACAAGCCCGTGCGGCTGGCGATCGTCACCGCCTCGCCGAATATTGTCGTGGAGCCGTTCGCTCGAAGCCTGGGAGCTGATGTTCTCATTGGCACTGAACTCGCCTTTGATCCTCAAGATCGGATAGCGGGCGGATTTGCCACCCCCAACTGCCGGGGTCCGGAGAAGGTCGTGCGCCTGAAGGCGGCGTTCGGCGAGCACCTCGAGGTGAAGGCGGCCTATGGCGACACCAGCGGCGATCGCGAGATGCTGGCGATCGCAGAAACCGCCGGCTACCGGGTCTTCAAAGGGACGCCATGACGCTGCGTTTCAAGGTCGACAAGCTGATCCGCGATAATCTGCCGGCGATGATGCAGGCGCAGGGTCTGACAGTTTTCACGCGCCGTCTCGACGAGGCGGAGTTTGTGGCGCGGCTGAAGGACAAACTCGTGGAGGAGGCCGCCGAAGCAAAAATGGCGACATCGCGCGCGGACCTGATCGACGAACTGGCCGATCTTGGCGAGGTCATGCTGGCGCTCGCCGCTGCGGCCGGCGTGACGCAACAGGAGATCGAAGTTCGTCGCCTAGCCAAGCACGCCGAGCGAGGCGGCTTTGACGGGCGAATTCACAACGCCGCTGTCGAGGGGGATGAGGCGAGCGCCGGGGTGGCCTATTATCTGGCCCGTCCTACGCAATATCCCCGTGAGGAGACGTGAGACACGCCCGCGACAGCGACCTGGATCGGCTGGATGATCTGCTCGTCCAGCTCAGGACGCTGCCCGGGCTGACCGAGAAGAAGCGCGGGGTCTTCTATCGGAAGTCCCGCGCTTTCCTGCATTTCCACGAAGACCCGATGGGGATGTTCGCCGACATCAGCGGTCCGGATGAGCGGATCGATGTCACCGGCGCGGCCGGCCAGGCCCGCCTCATGGAGGCCGCCCGCCGGCGCCTGGACGGTTAGCTAGCTTTCGCTTTCGCGCTTTTCCCAGACGTGGTCGACGATGCCCCACGCCTTGGCTTCCTCCGCGGTCATGAAGCTATCGCGGTCGAGGACGGACTCGACGGTCTCCACCGATTGGCCGGTGTGCTTGGCGTAAAGCTCGTTCAGGCGCTGCTTGGTCTTGATGATGTCCTCGGCGTGGCGCTCGATGTCCGAGGCCTTGCCGGAGAAGCCGCCCGAAGGCTGGTGCACCATGATCCGCGAGTTGGGGAGCGCGATCCGCTGGCCCTTCTCCCCGGCCATCAGCAGGAACGACCCCATCGAAGCGGCCATGCCGAGGCAAAGCGTGATCACCGGGCTCTTGATGTATTGCATGGTGTCGTAGATCGCGAGACCGGACGTCACCACGCCGCCCGGCGAGTTGATGTACATCTGGATCTCTTTCTTCGGGTTCTCGGCTTCGAGGTGCAGCAGCTGGGCGCAGATCAGCGCCGCCATGCCGTCCTCAACCGGCCCGGCGAGGAATACGATCCGGTCCTTCAGCAGTCGGGAGAAGATGTCGTAGGCGCGCTCGCCCCGGCTCGTCTGTTCGACGACCATCGGCACGAGGCCGAGCGCGGTGGTGACAGGGTCACGCATAGGAAGTGGTCCTTCTTGGAATCTTGTCGAGCCTGCCGATGGCTCGTCACCGCAGGATATCGCGTGCCTCAGCCCAAGGCGCAAGGTGACCCGAAGCACGATGCGGTCAGGCGCGATCCCCCTGATCGCTGAATCGTGCTCCAGAAGCCAGGCCGCGCCCTGCGCCGGTTTCGTTTTGATCCGAGGCGCCGTGCGGTCATGCTGAGGCGTAAAGAGTCCGGGGAATTTATGAAGCTTGAACTCATCGCCCTTGCGAGCGCCGCGGCGTTGCTCGCCATGCCGGCCCAGGCGGCTCCACAAGCTGCGACACGCGACGCCAAGCTCTGGGCCGCCGCCGAAGCCGCCAGGCCCGAACAGCTCAAACTGCTCGAGCAGATCGTGGACGTCGATTCGGGCACCGGCGACGTCGAGGGCGGCCGCAAGGTGGCGGCCATCCTGAGGGCGCGCCTGGAAGCTCTGGGTTTCAGCGTCGAGAGTGTGAAGGCAGAGGCTGACGGGCTTCCGGAGAACACCGTTGCGACCCTCAACGGCACCGGCAGAGGCCGCATCCTGCTGATCGGCCATATCGACACGGTGTTTGGCCCTGGCGCCGTCGCCCAGCGGCCGTTCCGCATGGATGCCGCGAAGGCCTACGGACCGGGCGTCTCAGATGAAAAGGGGGGCGTGGTCGAAGGCCTCTACGCCCTGCAGATCCTTCGTGACCTCGGTTTCAAGGACTTCAAGCAGATCGTCTTCCTGATAGAGACCTCCGAGGAACGCGGCTCGACGGGCACGCAGGGCCTGATCGCCAGGCTGGTGGCCGACGCAGACGTGGAGCTCAACCTCGAGCCGGGCGACACGCCCGATGTCCTGACGGTCTGGCGCAAGGGCGCGACGACCTTCCACATCGAGGTCAAAGGCCGCGCCGCCCACGCCGGAATTGCGCCGCAGGAAGGTCGCAACGCCGCGGTCGAGCTTATCCACCAGATCCAGGCCGACGACGTGTTCCCCAAGAGCGGCGATGGCCTGACCGCGAACCTGACGCTCCTGGAAGCCGGGACCCGCTCCAACATCATTCCGGAGAAGGCCTCAGCGCAGATCAATGTCCGCGTCCGCGACAAGGCCGACTACGACAAGGTGCAGGCTGTGCTGGAGAAGAACGCCGCCATCACCGTGGTCCCTGACACTAAGGTCAGCATCAACCGCGGCGGTGAGAAATCCTTCCCGCCCCTCCCAACCAACCCAGGCACCGACGCCCTCGCCGACCGGGCCGAGGCGATCTACGCGAGCCTTGGCATGAAGATCACCCGCGGCGGCAACGGCGGCGCTTCGGAATCGGCGCTCGCGGTTGAAGGCGGGATTCCGGCTCTGGACGGCCTCGGGCCCGCGGCCGGTGGGTTCCATTCGGACAGCGAATACCTGCTGCTGGGAACGGTGACGCCAAGGCTCTATCTGCTGACCAAGCTCATCCAGGAGCTCGGCCACGCACCGCCGCCACGGCTGAAGTAGCGCCCCTTGGAGCTAGAACCTGCGCCGTCGCGCAAATGGCGGTGGAGGGCGACAGCGACCTTGTGCCGGGCCGCTGCGAAGACGGTCCACTCCAGCGCGGCAGGCTCGAGATCGGTGCGGCAGCCGCCAGGGACAAGTCTGTTTTTTAAGGTCGATCTGCTTGATCAGACCGCGATCCGGTCAAGCCATTCCTTGAGGATCGGCATCACCTGCTCGCCCGGCGCGAAGCCGCGGGTGACAACGCCGTAGACGCCCTCGGAGTTGGGGCCCGCCACAAGCGTCGGGAAGCCGGTCACGCCGGCGCGTTGCGAGATCGCGTAGTCGCGCCAGGTCTCCTGCTTCGCCTCGTCGCTGGCCCAGGCTTGCAGAAAGGACGCGCGGACTAGGCCCAGTTCCTCCGCCAGGCCGGCCAGCACGTCTGCGGTCGTGACGTCGAGGCCCTCCGCGTAGAAGGCGCGCTGGGCGCGGCACAGAAACGCGGCGGCCATTTCCTCGCCCTCGCGCCTGGCCACGACAACGGCGCGGGCCGCCGGATCGGTGTCGTAGGTGAAGCCCGGCGCGGACATACCTGAACCGTCGAACGGCAGGCCAGTCGCCTCGTGGACATGAACCCAGTGGTTCGCAACCTCGAGCTTGGCCTCCTCAGTCATCGCGGTGTCGGTTCCGGGCCGCAGCCCGCCCATCACCACGCGAACCGGCAAGGCCCGCCCAAAGGTGCGGCGTATGTCCTCGATGACCGGCGAGAAGCCGTAGCACCAGGAGCACATCGGGTCGGAGAAGTAGATCAGATGAGGCGTGGACACGGGAGCGAGTCCTCCAAGCCCGCCGAGCATCGCAGGTGACGGTGGCCCGGTCACCACCCGGCCCTTCACCTTTGCGCGCTTCTCGGCCACTTTAAGGCCATGGCGCACGATCACGACGACCATGAGCACAGTCACGCCCAGGATCCGCCGTCCGACATGGCGCTGCGCGTAAAGGCCCTCGAGTCGCTGCTGACGGAGAAAGGCCTTGTCGACCCCGCCGCACTCGATGCGATCGTCGACCACTTCGAGCACAAGGTCGGCCCACGCAACGGCGCGCGCGTCGTCGCCCGCGCCTGGAGCGATCCGGCCTACAAGGCCCGCCTGATGGAAGATGCGACCGCCGCCATCGCCGAGCTCGGCTACGCAGGCGGCCAAGGCGACCACATGGTGGTGGTGGAGAACACGCCCCAGATCCACAACCTCGTCGTCTGCACCCTCTGCTCCTGCTACCCATGGCCCGTGTTGGGCCTGCCGCCGGTCTGGTACAAATCCTCGCCTTACCGCTCGCGCGCTGTCATCGACCCACGCGGGGTGCTCAAGGAATTCGGGACGGAGCTGCCGGCGGAGACCGAAGTCCGCGTCTGGGATTCGACCGCGGAGATCCGCTATCTGGTGTTGCCCGAGCGTCCAGCCGACGCCGATGGGCTGGACGAGGACCAACTGGCGGCTCTCGTGACCCGAAACGGCATGATCGGAACGGCCCGGCTGTGAACAGCGTCCACGACATGGGCGGCATGCATGGGCTGGGGCCCATTGCGCCAGAGACAGCGGAGCCGGTCTTCCATCACGTCTGGGAAAGCCGGATGCTCGCCATCAATATCGCCTCGCCCACGCGCAGCAACATCGACGCCGGCCGGCATCGGCGCGAGCGCATCCCTGGCCCCGACTACCTGCAGATGAGCTACTACGAGAAATGGTACGCAGGCGCCGTCGAGGGCTTGCTCAGCAACGGCCTCGTGTCTCCCGAAGAGCTAGCTTCCGGCAAGGCCGCGCCGGACGCACCGAAGGCCACGCCTCGCCTGAGCCCCGACGAGGTCGAGGCCGCGCTGAGCAGCCGAGGCTCCTATCTCCGCGAGGTCGCCGACAAACCCCTATTCCGGGCGGGCGACACCGTGCGCGCGCGAAACATCAACCCGCTCGGCCATACCCGTCTCCCCCGCTACGCCCGAGGACGTATAGGTACGGTCGTGCGCTCGCACGGGGCGCACGTGTTTCCGGACTCCAACGCTCACGGCAAGGGCGAGGACCCACGTCCACTCTACACGGTGCGCTTCAGCGCCCGCGAACTCTGGGGGGAGACTGCCGAGGCTCGCGACAGCGTCTGCTTGGACCTCTGGGAGCCGTACCTTGAGCGCGCCTGACCCGTTGGCCCTTCCCGGACTGCCGCGTGACGAGATCGGGCCGGTGTTCGCCGAGCCCTGGCAGGCGCAGGCCTTCGCGCTCACGCTTCAGCTCCACGAGCGAGGGGCTTTCAGCTGGAAGGAATGGGCCGAGACGCTGGCGCGCCGGATTAAAGACGCCGGACCGACGGATGACGGCTCGCGCTACTACGAACACTGGCTGGCCGCGCTGGAGGAACTGGTGACGTCCAGGCAGCTGGCCGCCAGTTCGGCCCTACACGAGCGCCGCAAGGCCTGGGAGGACGCTTACCGCCGCACCCCGCACGGCCATCCCGTGGAGCTTGACGTCGGGCCTGCGCGATAGGTTTCGGCCGGTCGGGTCCAGGACCCGGCGCGGAACAAGGCGGGACGATCAGCCCCGGCGCATGGCCGACTTCGCCTCGCGCTTGGCGCGGGCCTCAGCCTTGGCGGCGGCCTTTCGGTCCTTGCGCTCCTGGCGCTTGAGCTCGAGCTGGGCTTCCTCGTTGTTGGCGAGCGCCAGCCGCTTGGCCTCTGCCTCGGCCTCAGCCTTCAGGCGAGCGGCTTCCTTGTCAGCCGCCCGCTTGGCGCGGACTTCCTCGACTTCGCGGGCCTTGCGCTGGGCGCGGGTCTCGAAGACCTCGGGCTGCACTGTGGGCTTCGGCTTGAACTTCTCAAGCAGGGCTTTACGGGCCTCCGCCTGGGAAGTCAGGCGTTCGTTGAAGCCCCCGATTTTGGACTCTCTCATCATGACTTTCGGATAGGTCTGGATATCAGGCGAAGCAACCTTCGCCGGGCGGATTGGGTTGCCCTGAACGCGCCGCGGAAGACCGCGACAGGTTCAGGGGCGATCATCTCAGCCGACGATGTCGGCTTCGGTGAAGAACTGGGCGATTTCCAGGGTCGCGTTTTCCTGGCTGTCGGAACCATGCACCGAGTTCTCGCCGACGCTTTCGGCGAAGAGCTTGCGGATGGTGCCCGCGGCTGCGTCGGCGGGGTTCGTCGCGCCCATGACTTCGCGGTACTTGGCGACCGCGCTCGGGCCCTCCAGGACCTGCACGACCACAGGGCCCGACGTCATGAACTCGACCAGCTCGCCGTAGAACGGGCGCTGGGCATGCACTTCGTAGAACTTCTTGGCCTGCCCCTCGGTCATGCGGATGCGGCGCTGGGCCACGATGCGCAGGCCGGCGTCTTCGATCACCGCGTTGATCTTGCCGGTCAGGTTCCGCTTGGTCGCGTCCGGCTTGATGATCGAGAAGGTGCGTTCGGTCATGAGTCTCTTTGCATCTCTGGATTGGCGGGAAGCCGAGCGGCGCGCCGCCAGGTGGCGGGCTCTATACCCGCCCGGCCCGCGCTCGCCAAGGCGCTGCGGCGCCACAGTCCTGACGGATCAACATGACGGGGGCGTGTCGGTCTGCTATGGACGCGCCGGTCAGGCGGCGGCGCGGCCCCTCATCCCTGGCGTCCCCATGTCCCCGCAGGCCTTGCGAAGCGCTGGTCCGCGACCTCCGTATTGCGATACCCCCCATGCTGCAGATCAAAGACCTCGTTTTCGACGCCTGGGGCCGCCGGTTTTTCGACCAGGCGACCGTGAGCCTGCCCAAGGACGCCAAGGTGGGCCTCGTGGGCCGCAACGGCGTCGGCAAGTCGACGCTGTTCAAGCTGATCCTGAACCAGTTGGTGCTGGGCTCCGGCGAGATCGGCATGCCGCGGGCCGCGCGGATCGGCTCGGTGGATCAGGAACATCCCGCGACCCCGGCGCCGCTGCTGGACACGGTGCTTGCGGCCGACGTCGAGCGCGCGAGCCTGCTCGCCAGACTGGATACGGCCGAGCCAGAGGATCTGGGCGACATCTATAGCCGCCTGATCGAGATCGATGCAGACCGTGCTCCGAGCCGGGCGGCGGAAATCCTGGCGGGCCTGGGCTTCTCCAACGCCGACCTTTCACGCCCGTTGTCCGAGTTCTCCGGCGGTTGGCGGATGCGTGTGGCCCTGGCCGCCTCGCTTTTCGCAGCCCCTGACCTACTCCTCCTCGACGAGCCGACCAACTACCTCGACCTGGAAGGCGCCCTTTGGCTGGAAGCGCGGCTGAAAAAGTACCCGCACACCGCCATGGTGATCAGCCACGACCGTGAGCTGCTGAACAACTCCGTCGACCACATCCTGCACTTGAAGGACGGCAAGCTCGACCTCTACGTCGGCGGCTACGACAGCTTCGAGAGCCAGGTGACCGAGAAGCTGCGCCTGCAGGAAGCCATGCGGGTGAAGATCGAAGCCAAGCGGGCGCACATGCAGTCCTTCGTCGATCGCTTCCGCGCCAAGGCCTCGAAAGCCACCCAGGCCCAGTCACGCCTGAAGATGATCGCCAAGCTGCCGCCGGTCTCCAACGTCATCGAGGATCGGGTGGCGCCGTTCACCCTGCCTTCGCCCGAGCGGCCGTTGCCTCCGCCGCTGATTCGGCTGGAGGGCGCCAACGTCGGCTATGGCGGCCCGCCGATCCTGAGGAAGCTGAACCTGCGCCTCGACATCGACGACCGCATAGGTCTGCTCGGCGTCAACGGCGCCGGCAAATCGACCTTCGCCAAGCTGGTGGCGGGAGCCCTTGAGGTCGAGGTCGGGACCCTGCTGCGGTCCCCCCGCCTGAAGGTGGGGTGGTTCCACCAGCATCAGATCGAGGCGATGGACCCGACGGACACGCCGCTGGAGATCATCCGCCGCGCCCTGCCGCAGGCGAGCGAGTCACAACGGCGCTCGAAGCTTGCCCAGTTCGGCCTGGGCTTTGAGAAGGTCGAGACGACCGTGGCCAATCTCTCCGGCGGCGAGCGGGCGCGGCTGCTGCTCAACATGGTCGCCATGGAGGCCCCCCACCTCCTGATTCTCGACGAGCCGACCAATCACCTGGATATCGACAGCAGGCGCGCGCTCCTCGATGCGCTCAACGAGTACGAGGGGGCCGTGATCCTGATCACCCACGACCGGTCGTTGATGGAGCTCGTGGCCGATCGCCTGTGGCTAGCCGCCGACGGCGGCATCGAGCCCTTCGACGGCGATATGGAGGATTACGCCAGGTTCGTCCTCGACCGCGCGCGCGTGGCTGCGCGCGCCCCTACCCAGGTCGCCGAGCAGCCGCCCGCGAAGCCGGCGCCTGCGCCGCCCGCCGCTCGCGCGAAAGTCCCCACGGGCACGGCCCGCCGCCGAGCGGAGGCCGCCGAGGCCGCGCTTGGTCGTGCGACGGCCACCCTTGTGGAGATCGACGCCAAGCTGACGGACCCCGCCGTGTTCGCCAAGGATCCCGCCAAGACTGCTGAGCTCGGCCGCCGGCGCGACGCCGCCCAGGCGGCCGTCAACGCGGCCGAAATCGAATGGCTCGCGGCCCAGGAGGCTTACGAGGCTCTGACCACGGACCCGTAAGCGGCGCGTGGAAGCTCAGGTTATGTGCTTGGGGCTGATCGGATCGCTGCCCGGAAAGGTCTCCTCCAGGGCCTCGTCGAGCAAGGCCTCCTGGCGGTCTTCGGATGACTTCACTTTGTCCGCCATGTGGTCGTGCTTCTCGTTGTGCCTGAGCGGCTCGGCCTGGCGATGGTGCGGCACCTCGATGTGACGGTCTTCGTGGATCGGGGCTGCGTCCACGGCGGCATCAGCGTTCGCGCCGCCGGACCCGTGCGTGAACGCGCGCTTGGCCTCGTCTTCGGTCTGCTTGCGGGGCATCGGGCATTCCTTTTGGCTGCGTCGGCTATCTAAACCCTCGAGCTGCAGCCCAGGTTGCGTCTCATTTCTTTGTGAGCAGCAGCTGACCCTCCTTCTGCAGCGTGCCTCTGACCTTGTTGGCGATCATCGCCAGGAAGCCCGGCAACAGCACCTCGACCGTCACGGCGGCGTCCGCCACAGCCACAAAGCCGGTGATCGACTGGCCAAACGAGGTCAGCGAGAAATTCAGCCGATCGCCATCCCACTGCTTTTCGAGCGCTCCGGCTGACCCGCCCAGGTGGTGGGAAAGATCGCCGAAACCCTCATCGATTCGCCTGCGCGCTTCGGCGCGGCCGAGCTGGTGGGGAATAGTGACGCTGATTGGCTGAGCCATGCCCTAGAAGAACGTCCAATGACCGCGCTCGTGGACCCGCAGATTGTTCTGCATGTGGCGCACGCCATCGATGTCGGCGACGTCTTCGATGCGCCGCTTGTCGACCTTGCGGCGAACCGTGCCGTTCAAGGTGACTTCGCCATCCTCGACCACCACGTCGACATCGCGCAGGTCAAGGCCGCGCTCGGCCTCCAACCGCTCGGTGATCACCGCCCAGAGCACGCGATCCGAAGGCCCGCGGCGACGGCGCGGCGCGCGCTCGCCGGGGGAGAGAAACTCCCCTGCCCGGTCCATCCACGAACGGGACGGGTGATCGGGCCGATAGTCCCCCCGATCCATCCGCCGGGCATAGTCGCGGTCGGCGTCGGCGTAGCGGCGGTAGGCTCGTCCGCGCTCGGCGTCATAGGCGTAGTCGTTCGAGTAGTCCGCTTGGCCGAAATCGTTGGTGCGCGGTTCGATATCCTCCTCGGCGCGATAGCCCGTGCGCCGCAGCGGATCGTAGCCGTAGTCCTCCGAATAGTCGGCCTGGCCGTAATCGTCACGGTGGCGAAGCGACGCCCGGCGGCGCTCTTCCTCGCGCTCATGCCAGTCTTCCCGCGCCATGACGTTTCTCCTTCGTTGTGCATAGCCTTCGGGCGAAAAACCGGCGCCATGCCTATCGGTTCCCATATGTGGTCGGCCGAGCCGTCCTGGCGGCCTCGCTCGCCTGCCCGATTCAGCGGAGATTCTCGGCTGTGACCTCACCCGACGCGCCTCAAAGGCCCGCGCCAAGACCCGTCGAGGCGACCTTGGCCGATCACTTGCCGCCGCCGGATCACCGGCTGGCGCCAGTGCTACGAGCGGCGCTGCACGTGGTGCCGGTCCTCTTGCTGATCGCCGCTGCCTGGGTCCTTTGGCGCGAGTTCCACAAGCTCAGCTTCGCCGAGGTCAGCGCGGCGATGGCAGGTTGGGGCCTGCAGTCGATCCTGTTGACCCTGGTGCTTGCCGCGGCGAGCTTCGTCCTGATGGGCGCCGTCGAGTGGGTGGCCCTACGCTGGACGGGTGCGCGAGTGCCTTGGTGGCCAACCCTGGCCGGCTCGTTCCTGGCCAACGCCATCGCCCACGCCATAGGAGCCAACCTGCTTGTTTCCGGTGCGATACGGGCCCGGTTCTACGACCGATACGGCGTCACCCTCACCCAGGTTGCGGGCACGACGGTATTCGCAGCGGTGTCGTTCGGGGTGGGCCTGGCGACACTGTCCGGCGCCGGCCTCGTGCTCGCGACGCACGCCGAGCTGGCGCGCACTGCCATACCGCCGGCGATCGGGCGCGCCTTGGGCTGGACCCTTCTGTTCGGCGCCGCGGCCTACGTCACCCTCTGCGCCCTGCGGCGCGAGCCGATCAGGGCGTTCGGGCGCAGCGTCACCCTGCCCAGCGTCCGCGACGCCCTGGCCCAGGTGGTCCTGGGCGTCGTCGACAACGCCATCGCCGCGGCGATCCTGTGGATCCTGCTGCCGGCGGCCGGGCCGAGCTTCGTCACCTTCGTGGGAGCGTACGCGGTGGCCTGCATTGTCGGTCTCGCCTCTTCTGTGCCGGGCGGGGCGGGGGTGTTCGAGAGCGCGATGGCCGCACTTTTGCCGAGCGTAGAGCCTGCGGCCCTGGCCGCCGCGTTCCTGGGCTACCGCCTGGCTTACTATCTCCTGCCACTGATCCTCGCGATCATCGGCTTGGCAGGCGACACCGTGAGGAAGAACGAGCGAACTTAGCTAAAGCCGCTCGCGCAGTCGGCGGAGTTCGTCTTCGATCGCGCGTTCACGAACGTCGCCGCTGAAGTGATAGACCGCGATGGCGTGGGCGGTCAGCCCGAGGCCCCAGCCGATGATCGGCCAGATCGCCCAGAAATAGCCCGGAGAACTAACCAGGTTGATCATGACCAGGCCCGCGTTGACCACCAGATAGGCCATCAAATGAACCTTGAAGCTCAACTTCAGGTCGGCCCGGCGCTCGGCTTGGCGCCGTAGGTCCTGCTCTTCGCTCATCGTCGTTTCCCCCGAAGGCGCGGGCCGAAGCATGGCATCGGCTCCGAAGCTAGTCGACCGCCCGCGCGCCGGCTGAGGGACTTAGTCCGGTTTGGCAGGTTCGATCGTTACGCTCTCGCCGCAGCCGCAGGCATCGGTCTCGTTGGGATTTCGGAACACGAACTTGGCGGCAAGCCGGCTCACGTCGTAGTCGATCTCCGTACCGATCAGGAACAACACAGCCTTGGGTTCGACCAGGATGGTTACGCCCTTGTCCTCAACAACCTCGTCCAGCGGGTGGGCGGCCTCGGCGTATTCCAAGGTATATTCCTGGCCCGCGCAGCCGCCGTTCTTCACGCCGACCCGCAGGCCGGCGTAGGGCTTTTCGGCCCTGGCCATTATTTCCCGGACGCGCTCGGCGGCGCGCTCGGAGAGCCTGACCACCTTGGGCCGTTCGCGCCGGCCGCGCGGCGTGGGTGTGATCGCAAGATCGTTCATCAGAACATATTCAGCTGCAGCTTGGCCTCATCGGACATCCGCGACGGGTCCCACGGCGGATCGAACACCAGCTCGACCTTGCAGGACTTGATTTCGGGGATCTCCCTGACCGCGTCCTCGACCCAGCCAGGCATCTCACCGGCCACCGGGCAGCCGGGCGCTGTCAGGGTCATGTCGATGACCACGTCCTTATCGTCCGAGACGTCAGCCTTGTAGATCAGGCCGAGCTCGTAGATGTCGACCGGGATTTCCGGGTCGAACACCGTCTTCAGCTTGTCGATCAGCTTATCGGTCAAAACGTCGAGCTCCACCTGCGAAAGCGGGACTGTGGTCTTGGGGTCGAGGCTGGAGGCGTCATCCATCGGGGTCATATGTTTTAAGCGAAAAATGCCTGAGTCTTGGTCAAAGCGTCTACGAACGCGTCAGCTTCCTCATGAGTGTTATATAGGGCAAACGAAGCCCGCGCGCTCGACGTCAGACCGAAACGCCGCATGAGCGGTTCTGCGCAATGCGTGCCGGCGCGCACCGCAACGCCATATTTGTCGAGGATCTGGGCGACGTCATGGGCGTGCGCCCCATCGACGGTGAATGAAAGTATCGCGCCTTTGCCGGGCGCTTCACCCAAGACGCGCAGCCAGTTGGCGCCGTTCAGCCGCTCGCGGACGTGGGTGTAGAGCCCGTGCTCGTGCTCGGCGACTGCCGCGCGGTCGAGGCCGCCCAGCCAGTCGATGGCGGCGCCCAGGCCGATCGCCTCCAGGATCGGCGGCGTGCCGGCCTCGAAGCGGTGCGGGGGGTCGGCGTAGGTGATCTCTTCAAGCGTGACCTTACCGATCATCTCGCCGCCGCCTTGGTAGGGCCGCAGCGAAGCCAGCCGCTCGGACTTGCCATAGAGGGCGCCGATGCCGGTCGGACCGTAGAGTTTGTGGCCGGAGAAAACGTAGAAGTCGGCGTCCAGCGCCTTCACGTCGATCGCCCGGTGAACAACGGCCTGACAGCCGTCCAGCAGCACAATCGCGCCGGCCTCATGGGCCAGGCGCGTGAGTTCAGCAACCGGGTTCACCGTGCCCAACACGTTGGACATGTGGGTCAGCGCTACGACCCTCGTACGCTCAGAGAGGAGCTCCTTGAAGGCCTCCATGTCCAGCCGACCGTCGTCGGTTACGGGCGTGAACTTCAAGACGACGCCCTGCCGCTCGCGCAGGAAGTGCCAAGGCACGATATTGGCGTGATGCTCCATTTCAGAGAGCAGGATTTCATCGCCGGGCCGCAGCGCCGCGCCCAGGCCAGACGCCACCAGGTTGATCGCCTCTGTGGCGCCCTTGGTGAAGACGATCTCCGGGGCCTCGGCGCCGATGAAGGCCGCAATCTTGCTGCGGGCGCCCTCGTAGGCCTCGGTGGTCTCGTTGGCGAGGGTGTGCAGGCCGCGATGAACGTTGGCGTAAGAGTGTTCCATCGCCCGCGTCATCGCCTCGATCACCGCGCGCGGCTTCTGGGCTGAGGCTGCTGAGTCCAGATAGACCAACGGCCTGCCGTTCACCTGCCGTCCAAGGATCGGAAATTCCGCGCGGATCACTTCAGCGTCGAAGGCCATGCTCAGACCCTCAGCCTGTCGCCGACCCATGCCCGAACAACGTCGCGAACGGCCTCGTGCTCGATGCGGTCGACCACCTCGCCGATGAAGGCCTGGGTGAGCAGGGCCCGCGCATCGGCTTCCGACAGGCCACGCTGGCGCGCGTAGAAGAGAGCGTCCTCGTCGAGCGCGCCTACGGTGTTGCCGTGCGCGCAGGCGACGTCGTCGGCATAGATCTCGAGTTCCGGCTTGGCGTCCACCTCGGCGCGGTCGGAGAGGATCAGGGCGTGGTGGCCCATGCGGGCGTCCGTGCGATCAGCACCTTCCTCGACAACGATCCGCCCCTGGAAGACGCCTCGAGCCTGGTCGCGCACCACGCCCTTGGTGAGCTGCTCGGTGGTTCCGTCGGCGTACTCGTGGGTCACGACGCTCGTCTGGTCGCAGTGGGCCTTGCCGGCCAGCAGGTAGATGCCGTCGAGGCGGAGCGTGGCGTGGCCGCCGGGGTGGAATACCTCAGTCTCTATCCGTTGCCGTCGTGCGCCGGACGCGATGATGGTCTGAGCAAAACTCGCATGTGGCGCCAGACGCACCTGCGCCTGGCTGACCGAGACGGCGTCGGGTTGATCCTGCGCCAGCACGATGCGCTCGACGGCGCCGCCTTCGCCAAGCCGGATCGAGATCTCGGTCTGGGCGATCGAGCCTGCGTCGCTCTCGTAGCTTTCCAGCAGCTGCAGCCGAGCCCCCTCGCCAAGGGTGATCGCCACCCTGGCGGCGTGGACACCAGCGCCTCGTGAGACCAGTCGCAAGGCCACCGTCGCCTGCCCGCCCGCCGCGACGTCAATCTGCGCCTCGCCGCCGTTGACCAGCACGCGGCTGTCATCGGACAGGGCCTCGAACGGCCCCGCACCCACATCGCCGTTGAAGGCCTCCGACGGGTCCGGCAGCGAGCGGATAAGGCCACGCAGGTCAGTCCAGCGCCAAGCCTCATCCCTTTTGCCGGGCAGCTCGGCGACGTCGCGGTCGCGTATGGCGCTCGCCAGGCTCACGCGGCCCTCTCGTAGCGTTCGTATCCGCCTCGCTCGAGCTCATGGGCCAGTTCCGGCCCGCCCGAGGCGACGATCCGTCCGCCGGACAACACATGGACCCGGTCGGGCGTGATGTAGTCCAAAAGCCGCTGGTAGTGGGTGATCACGAGCATGGCGCGCTCGGGGCCGCGCAGGGCATTGACCCCTTCGGAAACGATCCGCAGCGCATCGATGTCGAGCCCGCTGTCGGTCTCGTCAAGGATCAGGAAGCGCGGCGAAAGCATAGCCATTTGAAGGATTTCCATCCGCTTCTTCTCACCGCCGGAGAAGCCGACGTTGAGGGCGCGCTTCAGCATCTCGAAGTCGATCTTCAGTTCGGCGGACTTGGCGCGAGCCAGCTTCAGGAACTCCGGCGCCTTGATCTCGGGCTCGCCCCGAGCCCGCCGTTGGGCGTTGAGCGCCGTGCGGATGAAGGTGAGCGCCGGCACACCCGGGATTTCCAGCGGATACTGGAAAGACAGGAAGACGCCCCTTGCAGCCCGCTCGTCCGGAGCCAACGCCAGCAGGTCCTCGCCGTCCAGGGTCGCCGAGCCCTGCGTCACCTCATAGCCGTCCCTGCCGGTCAGCACATAGGAAAGCGTCGACTTGCCCGCCCCGTTCGGCCCCATGATCGCATGCACCTCGCCGGCCGGGACCTCGAGGCTGAGCCCCTTCAGGATCTCCTTGCCGTCGACGGCGGCGTGCAGGTTCTGGACTTTCAGCATCTTAATGAATCTCGTCGGCCAGGAACTGGGCCATCAGGCGAAGGGCGTCGGCGACACTGTCGGCCTCCTCGCGTTTCACCGGCGCGGCCGCGCCGGTCGCGGCGACGTGCCGCTTGTCACCAACCGTGACGCTCGCCTTGCCCGCTTCGAAATAGGCGCGGATGCGGAAGGTCTCGCTTTCGACGATTACGGTGTAGCGGCGCCAGTCGACCGTGAGGCCGTGCCGCGCGAGGAAAGCGGGGTCGCCGATCACCGCATCATAGAGCTGCTCGGAGCGGGCCAGGTCCTCTTCCTGCTGGCGGCGCTCGGCCTCTTCGCGGGCATGGCGTTCTGCGTCACGGCGCGCCTGCTCCACCTCGAAGGCGTGCTTGAGCGACAGCGTGGCGGGCGGGCTCCTGCGGCGGGTGGGCGCGCTCATCCGACGCTGCCTTCGAGGCTGATCGCCACCAGCTTCTGGGCCTCCACGGCGAATTCCATGGGCAGTTCCTGCAGCACGTCTTTGACGAACCCGTTGACCAGAAGCTGCACCGCCTCCTCCTGCGAGAGGCCGCGCTGCATCACGTAGAACAACTGATCCTCGGAGAGCCTGGTGGTCGTGGCTTCGTGCTCGAACTTCGCCTGGCCGTTGCGCGCCTCGATGTAGGGCACGGTGTGGGCGGCGCAGTGCTTGCCGATGAGCAGGCTGTCGCATTGGGTGAAATTGCGCGCGCCCTTGGCCTTGGGGTGGGCCGAGACCAGCCCGCGATAGGTATTGGACGAACGGCCGGCGCTGATCCCCTTGGAGATGATCCGCGAGCGGGTGTCGCGACCGAGGTGGATCATCTTGGTGCCGGTGTCGGCCTGCTGTCGGCCGTTGGTGATGGCGATCGAGTAGAACTCCCCGGACGAGCCGTCGCCGCGAAGGATGCAGGATGGGTATTTCCAGGTGATCGCCGAGCCGGTCTCGACCTGGGTCCACGAGACCTTCGAACGATCGCCGCGGCAGTCGGCGCGCTTGGTGACGAAATTGTAGATGCCGCCTTTCCCGGTCTGCGGATCGCCCGGGTACCAGTTCTGGACGGTGGAGTATTTAATCTCCGCATCATCGAGGGCGACCAGCTCGACGACAGCGGCGTGCAGCTGGTTCTCATCGCGCATGGGGGCAGTGCAGCCCTCCAGGTACGAGACGTAGGCTCCGGCGTCGGCGATGATCAGAGTGCGCTCGAACTGGCCGGAATTCTCGGCGTTGATCCGGAAGTAGGTCGAAAGCTCCATCGGGCAGCGCACGCCTGGCGGCACATAGACGAAGCTGCCGTCGGAGAAGACCGCTGCGTTAAGGCAAGCGAAGTAGTTGTCGCTCACCGGCACGACCGAGCCGAGGTATTTCTGGATCAATTCCGGGTGCTCGCGGATCGCCTCGCTCATCGAGCAGAAGATCACGCCGGCCTGCGCCAGCTCCTTCTTGAAGGTGGTGACCACCGAGACGCTGTCGAAGACCGCGTCCACGGCGTAGCGCGGCGCGCCCTCGACACCCGCCAGGACCTCCTGCTCGCGTAGCGGAATACCCAGCTTCTTGTAGGTTTCAAGGATATCCGGGTCGACCTCGTCGAGGCTTTTCAGCGCCGCCTTCTGCTTTGGCGCGGCGTAGTAGTAGCTGTCCTGGTAGTCGATCCGGGGGAAGCTGACCTTCGCCCAGTTCGGCTCCTCCATCGCCTGCCAGCGCTCGAAAGCATCCAGCCGCCAGTCCAGCATCCATTGCGGCTCATGCTTCTTCGCCGAGATGAAGCGGACGATGTCGGCGTCCAGGCCCTTCGGGGCGAAGTCCTGCTCGATGTCGGTGACGAAGCCGTGCTTGTACTTTTCGAGGCTCTCGACGTGTTCGACGGTCTGACGGACGGCGGCCATGGTCAGGCTCCCACGGCGACGGCTTGGGGGTGGCGCGCGGCGTGGCGCTGATAGGCGGCGAGCCAGGCCTCGATGAAGCGGCTCCAGTCGGCTTCGGAGGTGTTCCATCCCCCGCTGACCCGGATCGCGCAGCCTGAGAGCTCTCCCTGCCCCATAGCGCTCAGCACCGGCGAGGCCTTGACCTTGCCGGACGAGCAGGCCGACCCGGCGCTGACCATCACCTGGGCGAGATCCAGCCCCATCACCTGGCGGTCGGAGGCGAAGCCCGGCGTGGCCACACACAAGGTGTTGGCGAGCCGCGGCGCAGCCTCGCCCATCACCACCGCGCCCACCGCCTTCAGGCGGTCGGCCGCGGCGTCGCGCCAGGTTGCGCGAGCATTGAACTCGGCCAGATCCCGAAGAGCCGCGGACGCGGCCGCCCCGAATGATGAAATCCCCGGGACGTTCTCAGTGCCGCCACGGCGGCCGCGTTCCTGCCCCCCGCCGTGCTGGCGCCTGGACAAGGTGGCGCGGGGACCGAAGGTCAGCGCGCCGACGCCTTGCGGGCCACCGACCTTGTGGGCCGAGACACTGAGCGTGTCGGCGCCCAGCGCACGGCTGTCGACGGCAATCTTGCCTGCCGCCTGGATGGCGTCGACGTGCAGCCAGCCGTCCGCAGCGCGCACGATTTCCGAGGCCGCACGGACCGGTTGGATGACGCCGGTTTCGTTGTTGGCCAGCATCAGGGCGACAAAGGGCTTTCCATCCGCGGCGTCCCAGGAGGCCAGCCGTTTCCCCAGCCACCCCAGGTCAGCCCGCCCATCGGCGCCGGCCGGCAGAACCTCGACCTCGACGCCGAGGACGCGAGAGGTCTCCTGGACGCTGTCATGTTCGATGGCCGAGACGATCAGGCGCCTCGCCCCGGCGGCGACGGCGCTTTCGATGGCCAGCGCATTGGCCTCGGTGCCCCCACTGGTGAAGACCACGGTGGAGGCCGGCGCTGCGATCATTGCGGCCACCTGGTCCCTCGCCTTTTCGACAAGCGCGCGGGCCGCACGGCCGGCGGCGTGGATCGAGGACGGGTTGCCTCCTGTTTCCAGCGCGTGCGCCATGGCTGCGCGCGCTTCGGGGCGAACGACGGCGGTGGCGTTGTAGTCGAGGTAGACAGGCGTATTCATGCGGCCTTCCGGGCGCCGCGCAGGCGGCCGTTGATCACGTCGGCGAGGCTGACTGAGGCCAGGTAGTCCTCGATCCGGTGGCCGAGGTCTTCCCAGAGATCGTGGGTGAGGCAGCGCTCGCCCTTCAGCATGCAGCCCTTGCCCTCCGCCGAGCAGCGCGTGGCGTGCAGCGGCTCATCCACGGCAAGCACGATGTCGGCGATGGAGGTCTCGGCGGCCGAGCGGGCCAGCCGGTAACCACCGCCGGGACCGCGCGCGCTCTGCACGAGTCCCTTGCGGCGCAGGCGGGCGAACAACTGCTCCAGATAGGAAAGCGAGATCTGCTGGCGCTCGGCGATTTCGGCCAGGGCGACAGCGCGCACGGCCTCGCAGTCGCGCCTTGCCAGGTCTGCCATGGCCATCACGGCGTATCGGCCTTTGGTCGAGAGACGCATGCGGTGCGGTCCAGTGCAGTTTTCTCGCGTTTCGCAGCGACCCTATGTTACAAGCCGCCGCCTTGCGCGGGACCGGTCCGGCCGGTTGCGTTGCGACTTAGGAAGACCGAGCGCAGTAGTCAAGTATTCCAGGGCCCGCTAATCCCGGTTTTCGGGGGCGGCTCGAGGTGGAGAGGGTTCGAATGCCAGAAGTGGTTCTGACCGGTGCGGCCGGGCGGATCGAGGGACGCTACTCCCAGGGCAAGAGCGAGACGGCGCCTGTCGCGCTGATCCTCCACCCGCATCCCAAGGCGGGCGGTCAGATGAACAATCCGGTGACCGTGCAGCTTTTTCACCTGTTCATGAAGCGTGGCTTCTCGGTGCTGCGATTCAACTTCCGCGGCGTGGGCCGCAGCCAGGGCGAGTTCGACTCAGGCATCGGGGAACTGGCGGACGCGGCGACGGCGCTGGACTGGCTGCAGTCCACCAATCCGGCCGCTTCGCAATGCTGGGTGGCGGGTTATTCCTTCGGGGCCTGGGTCGGAATGCAACTCCTGATGCGCCGGCCGGAGACGGACGGCTTCATCTCGGTCTCGCCGCCGACGAACGCCTACGATTTTTCCTTCCTCGCCCCCTGCCCGGCCTCTGGCCTGATCCTGCATGGCTCGAATGACAGCGTCGTTCCGCCGATGGAGGTGGAACGGGTGGTTTCCAAGTTGCGCACCCAGAAGGGAATTGTCATCGACTATGACGTCGTCGACGGCGCCAGCCACTTCTGGATGGAAAACCTGCCCGACGTGGAAAGCCGCGTGGGCGCTTACCTTGACCGGCGGCTGGCAGCCGAACCAGCCTGACCGAAGTGACCACTCCGGAAGACGTCATCCAGGCGCGCCGGCGTCTGACCAACAAGTTCATCGCCAGCGGCGAGGCCGAGCGTCTGCGGCCGTTCTTCATGGATGACGCCAGCCTGATCACCGGCGACGGCGGTATGATCCTGGGTGCCGACGCCATCATAGACGCCTTCGCCGCGCATTTCCGCCAACTGGGCTTCGTTCCCTATGTGCGGACGCCTCAAAGCATTGAACTCGACCAGGCCGAAACCCGCGCCGTCGAAATAGGCCGGTGGACCGGCGCGGCGACGTCCGGAACCTACATGGCCGCCTGGCGCAAGGTCACCGGCCAGTGGGTGATCGAGAACGAATTCTTCGTGACCCTCGGCGGCTAACCCGCGCCAAGCGCCTCAATTCACCCGGGTCCAGGTCTGCGCCTGACAGAACATCAAGACGCAGCCGGAAACCTTGAGCGTCCCGTCGGGCGCGAGACTCATCTTCGACCTGTAGGTCTTGCCGGAGGCGGGATCGTAGATCTTGCCGCCTGCCCAATGGCCGGGAGCCTCGCGCCGAAAATCGCTGATGATCAGCGCGCCGATCAACGGCCGCGAACGGAGCGCTGCATCGGGGTTGCGCCTGTCGTGCAGCGGCCCCGGCGGCGCGTCCGGCGGCGGCTTGGCCCAGGTCAGGGTCCCGCATGCCTGCGCAGCATCGGCCGCACAGGGGCCCACCCGGACCTTGCCGTCCTTGGCCTCAGTCAACCAGTCGCCGAACGTGGGGTCGCCCTGCGCCTGCGCCGGATGGGTGGCGGCCAGAGCCAACGCCAAGGCCACCGCGGCCGCGCCGGCGGCCCACATCCTCGGATCATTCATAACGCAAGGCTCCGACGGGCCGGGCGCGGGCGACGCGCAGGGCGTGGAAGAACACCGTGCCCCAGGCAATCAGAATAGCCGCCGCGGCTGCGGCCAGGAAGGTCCAGGGGGCGAGGCGCACATGGTAGGCGAAGCCCTCGAGCCAGCGGCTCATCACCCACCAAGCGAGGGGCAGGGCCAGGAGGTTGGCCCACAGCACCGGGCGGGTGAACTGCCAGAGCAGCAGCCTCAGGATGTCGGACGAACTGGCGCCCATCGCCTTGCGGATGCCGATCTCCTTCGTCCGCCGCTCGGTGGTGTAGGCCGAGAGCGCAAAGAGGCCGAGACAGGCGATCGAGAGCGCAATCAAGGTGCACGCGGTGATCACCGCGCCCTGCACAATCGTGTCGACATATAGCCGCAGCATGAACTGGTCGACGAAGTAGCGGATCATCGGCCCCTCGCCGACACGCCTCCAGACGCGATCAATGCCGCCCAGCGCCTCGGCCTTTCGGGCAGGGTCGAGCCGGACGTTGAGCGCCAACTTATCGAATTGCCCACCGTGCCTGGGGCCGATCATATAGATCGACGCTGGAATCTTGGCCCGGACCGAACCGAAGGTGAAGTCCGGCACCACACCGATGACGGTGGAAGGGGCGTTGGAAAGATACGGCCCACGCGAGGCCTCCGGGATCGCGAAGTCGGTCAGCCCATGCCACAGGATGGTCTTGCCGACGGCCTTGTCTGGACTGGCGAAGCCGAACGCACGCATAGTTGTCTCGTTGATCACCACCGGCTGATGGAACTGGGTTCCGTAGGCGGCGTCTCCCGGCCGGTTGGGATCAAACAGCCGTCCCGCGAGCGGCCGAAGCCGGTAGGTCTCCAGGAACCGATAATCGACCGGGTCGACAGCCACGCTTTTGTGGATCGACCCCACGCTCACCGTATCCTCGCTGTCCGCAACATTCAGGGCGTTGGCCGACGAACAGGCGGCTTCCACGACGCCCGGCAACTTACGGACCTGATCGCGCAGATTGTCGGTGCAAGGTTTGGCCAGCAGCAGAAGCACGTTTGACTTGTCGAGGCGGGTCGCCTCGTTCAGTGCGAATATGGTCTGGCGGTAGATCGTGCCCGCCATCAGGATGAGAGCGATCAGTACGGCGAACTGGAAGACGACCAGCACCTGGCGCACGCCCGCCCCGCCAACGCCCTGGACGATGCCGCCCTTCAGGACCGCAGCCGGCCGGAAGCCGGAAAGCACCAGGGCCGGGTAGGCTCCGGCGAGCAGGGCCACGGACAGGACCACCACGCCCAGGCCTGCGGCCAGCGACGGATCGTGCAGGTAGTCGAACCCGATGCGGCGCTGCACGAGGGCGTTGAAGGCCGGCAGGACGAGCTCTGCCAGGGCGACGCCGACGATCGCGGCAAGCAGCACATAGATCAGGGCCTCGCCCATGAACTGGACGATGAGGTCGCGGCGGGCCGCGCCCGCCGCCTTGCGGACGCCGACCTCGACAGCCCTTCGCGCGGCGCGCGCGGTCATCAGCGTCACGAAGTTGACGGCTGCGACCATGACGATCAGCACGCCTACGGCTGCGATCGCCATCACGACCCTCGGATCGCCGGACGCCTTGGTGAACTGCGTCCGTAGCGCCGGGCGCATGTGGATGTCGGCGATGTTGACCGCCGCCAGCGTCAGCTTGACGTCGCCCGCGTTCTTGAGGTCGTAGCGCCGCTGGACGAACGCGGGAAGCTGGGCCCTGACGGCGGCGATCGAAGCGCCGGGGCGCAGGCGGAAGTAGGTTTGCACCCGATTGTTCAACATTCCGTCGTAGGCATGATCCTGCATCACGCCCCAGGGCGCCCGGCCGGAGGGGAATATCTCTCCGATCAGATGGGTGTTGGACGGCAGGTCCTCGACCACGGCAGTGACCCGCATCGGATGCTTGTCGATCAGCAGGGCCTGTCCAAGCGGAGCGTCGCTGCCGAAGTACTTACGCGCCATCGTCCGGTCGAGGACGACGCTGTCTGGCGCATCAAGGGCGTGCGCCAGGTCTCCAGCCACAGTCGGCAGCGGCATCAGCCGGAAGAACTCCGGGTCGGCCCAGGCGACGGACTGCTCGGCGGCGCTGACGTCGCCATGCTTCACCTCCGGCGGAAAGCCCTGCGCTGCAAACCGGCCCACGGTCTCCATTTGCGGGAAGTCGAGCCGCAACAGGGCCGCTTGCATGGTCGGGGTGTACTCCCCCTCGGTCGGCTCGCCGCCGTTGACCGAGATGGTCGAGGAGAGCCGGTACACGCGTTCGTGCCCGGCTATGAACTTGTCGTAGCTGAACTCGTCGCGCACGAAGAGGGCGACGAGCAGAGCCGCGGCGAAGCCGATCGCCAGCCCCGCGATGGTGACCCCGGCGTAGAGGCGGTTGCGCGCGAGGTTGCGGAGCGCAGCTACCAGATAGTTCCGGTACATCGGCAGGCCTTGTCATTCGTAACGCAGCGCGCCGACCGGGCGTGCGCGGGAAACACGCAGGGCGTGGACGAAGACCGTGCCCCAGGCGATCAGCACACCGGCCACGGCGGCGGCGGCAAAGGTCCAAGGCGCCACGGAGACGTGATAGGCAAACCCCTTCAGCCACCAGTTCATCACCAGCCAAGCGGCCGGAAGGGCCAGGACGTTCGCCCACAGCACCGGCTGAGTGAACTGCCACAGCAGGAGCCGCAGGATGTCCTGCGAGCTTGCGCCCATGGCCTTGCGGATGCCGATTTCCTTGGTACGTCGCTCGGTGGTGTAGGCCGACAGCGCGAACAGCCCGAGGCAGGCGATGGAGATCGCGATGACGGCGCAAATCGCGACGAAGCCGCCCTGGATGATGTTGTCGATGTAGAGCCGCAGCATGAACTGGTCGGCGAAGTATTGCTGCAGCGGCATGCCGCGGCCGATCTTGGCCCACAGACGCCCGATGTCGCTCACCGCCTGGGTGGTGTGTTCGGGGTTGAGCTTTATGTTCAGCGCCACCGAGCCCAGCACGTCGTCCTTCGGGCCGACATAATAGTAGGAGGGATTGATGGGCTGGCGCACGGAGCCGAACGTGAAGTCCGGCACGACCCCGATCACCTCCGACTTCTGCGGCGGCGGGATGGTCCCGCCGAGGTTCGTCATGGAGAGACCGCGGATGAAGTGCCAGCTCACCAGATGGCCCACCGCGGCCTGAGGTGACTTGAACCCGAGCATGCGGGCGGCGGACTCATTCAGCATCAGGGTCGGCGAGGTGTTCGCGAGCTTGGCGCCGTCATCGCCCGGCCGGTCCGACTGGAAGACCCGCCCGGCCAGCGGGCGCACGCCGTAGACGTCGAAGAAACCGAAATCGACCGGTGCGTAGTTGAGAAGCACGTGGCGCCCAGCCGCCTCGACCATGTCCTGGCTGTTGCCGAGATTTACGGCCATGGGCGATGAGCAGGCCGCCGCACGAACCCCGGGGACCGCGCGGACCGCGTCGCGCAACGTGTCGGTGCAGGGCGCTGCGAACAGTATCAAGACGCCGGCCTTGTCGGTGTGGGTGGCGTCTCTGAGGGCGAAGGCCGTCTGACGGAAGATCGTCACCGTGGAGAGCACAAGCGTGATCAGCACGGCGAACTGCGCGACGACGAGCACCTGGCGAACGACGATGCCGCCGCCGCCGCTGGCGACAGGCCCGCCCTTGAGCACCGAGGCCGGCCGAAAGGACGACAGCACCAACGCCGGATAAAGGCCCGCCAGCAGCGCCGTGGCCAAGGCGGCCCCCAGCATGGCGATCAGGAGCGGCGGGTCGGTGAGATAGCTGAAGGCGATCTTGCGTTGCAGGGCCGCGTTCACCGCCGGCAGCAGCAACTCGGCGATGGCCACCGCCAACACCAGCGCCACGGCGACGTAGACGAAGGCCTCGCCCATGAACTGGACAATCAAGTCGCCTCGTCCAGCACCGAGCGCCTTGCGGACCCCGACCTCCACTGCGCGCCGCGCGGCGCGCGCCGTCATCAGGGTGACGAAATTGATCGCCGCGACCACGACAATCAGCACGCCGATGACGCCAATGCCCGCCAGCACCTTCACATCTGCGCCCGGCTTGGGATCGCCGCCGTCGGCAGGTTGCAGGTGGATCGAGGTAAGCGGCTTGAGGCGCAGCTCGTAGAGGTCGATCTTCTCGTTCGGATTTTGCAGCCGGTGCGCCGGCCAGATTCGGCGTTCGGCGAAGCCCCTGAGCGCCGCGTTCATGGCGCTCGCCGACACCCCGGCCTTCAGCCGCACATAGGTCAGGTTCGAATTGGCTGAGTAGCCGGCTGCATCGAGCTTGCGCAGCATGGAGGCAGGGGCCCTGCCCGATGCGAAAAGATCCCCGACAAGGTGAGTATTGGTGGGCAGGTCCTCGATCACCGCAGCGACCCGCATGGGGTTCCCGTCGACGAGCAACTGACCGCCGAGCGGAGCGTCCTTGCCGAAATACCTGCGCGCCGTGCTGCGGGTGAGCACGATTGCGTCCGGCGCCTCCAGCGCCGTTCCGGCGTCGCCGGCCACCGTCGGCACCGGCAAAATCTTGAAGAAGTCCGGGTCGACCCAGGCGAAATTCCGCTCGCTGTTGCTCACGCTGCCCCGCCGGACCGTCGCAGGAAATCCAGACGGAGCCATCCGCGCCGCGTACTCGATCTGCGGAAAATCGAGCTTCAGGTCCGCCGCCAGGTTGGCCGAGGAGTCATCCATGTCCACCAGCGGCTTGTTCTCGGGCTTGATCTTCTGGTTGAGCAGGAACACCCGCTCGTGCCCCGGAATGAACCGGTCGTAGGTGAGCTCGTGGCGCAGGTAGAGCCCGATCAGCATCGCCGAAGAGAAGGCGATCGCCAGGCCCGCAATGGTGATCCCCGCATAGAGCCGGTTGCGCGCCAGGTTGCGCAGGGACGCGGCAAGGTAGTTCCCGAACATCGGCGTCTCGCCTCAGGCCGCCAGCAGGGTTTCGGATACGACGCGGCCATCGAGGAGCTTGATGGTCCGTTGGGCGACCGCGGCGTGGCTCAGCGAATGGGTGACCATCACCACCGTGACGCCGGCGGCGGCCGCGTCGGTGAGCAGAGCCATGACGGCCTCGCCGTTGGCGGTGTCGAGGTTGCCGGTGGGCTCGTCGGCGAGGATCAGGCTGGGCTCCGAGACGAGCGCGCGCGCGACGGCGACGCGCTGCTGCTGGCCTCCGGAGAGCTGCTGCGGACGGTGGCGGGCGCGATGGGCGATACCGACCCGCTCCAGGGCCTCTGTCACGCGGCGGCGGCGCTCGGCGGATGGAACCTTCCTGTAGAGCAGCGCCACCTCGACGTTTTCGGCCACCGTCAGGTCGTCGATCAGGTTGAAGCTCTGGAAGACGAAGCCGATGCGGTCGCGGCGCAGCACGGTAAGCTCGCGCTCCGAACGACGAGCCACGTCCTCGCCAAAGAAGCTGTAGGCGCCGCTGGTCGGCGTATCGAGTAGGCCGAGCGTGTTGAGCAAGGTCGACTTGCCACAGCCTGATGGGCCCATGATCGCCACGAACTCGCCGGCCCCGATCTCCAGCGAGATTTCGTTGAGCGCCAGCGTCTCCACCTCGGCCGTGCGATAGACCTTGGTGACTTTGTCCAGCCTGAGCATCTAGAGCCCCTTCCCTATTTCGCCAGAACCACGCGATCGACTTTCTCGAAGCCCGTGTAGTCGGAGGTGATCACCCGCTCGCCGGCCTTCAGGCCGCCCAGGATCTCCACCTGTTCGATGCTGCGCCGACCGATCTTGATCCGCCGGCGGTCGGCATGGCCGCCATTCCCGTCCACGACCATCACCCAGTCGCCGCCGGTGCGCTCCAGGAACCCGCCGGCTGGTAAAATGAGGGCCGGCCGATCGCCGCCAAGCGTCAGCCGACCCTCCAGGGCTTGGCCGGGGAGTAGGCCGCGCGGCATGGCGCCTTCGAAGGCGAGATCCACCTGGAAGGTCGCGTTCTTAACCTGGGGGTCGACGCGGGTCACCCGGACGGGGACCTCGCGGTTTTCGATCGTCACGACGCCGGTCTGACCCTGGCGCACGCGGTCGAGGTAGTATTCGTCGATCGGCGCCTGCAGCTTGAAGCCGGTATCGGCGACGATCTGGCCAAGGCGCTGGCCGCGATTGCGGATCTCGCCCGGCTTGATGTCCACGTCCGTCAGCCGCCCGGCGACGGGAGCGCGGACCACCAGGTTGTCGAGCTTGGCGCGGGTGACCTTCAGGCTCTCCTGCAGGGTGGCAAGCTCGCTCCGGATCTGCGGGATCTGCCGGCGGCGCAAGGTTTCCTGCTCCCCATTGGCCACGGTCTGCAGCGGCAGGAGCCGCCGGTTGTGGTCGAGCTCGTCATGCACCTGATCGAACTGGTCGCGGCTGATCCAGCCCTTGGCGGCCAGAACGTCGCGTCGCGCCGCTGTGCGCTGGAGGCGGATGATGTCGTACTCGATCTGGGCGATCGACTTCTCGTTGGCGACGCGGGTGTCCTCGAGCTGCTTCTCGTAGCTCTGCAGTTGAGTGATCGACTCGACGAGACGTCCTTCGCGGTCCAGCACCTCCAGTTCCAGCTCCGTGTTGCGGAACCGGAGCAGCGGCTGTCCCTGGGCGACCATGTCCCCGGCCTGAGCCAACACCTCCTGCACCTGCCCGCCTTCGAGGGCGTCGAGATAGATGACGTCCTTGGGCGTCGCCGCCGCACGAAGCACCACGAAGTCGTGGAAGACGCCCGGTTTGACGCTCTCAAGCGTCACGTTCTGCGCCGGGACACGCACGCTGGATTTGGCCTCGCCCAGGACAGCGGCCGCCAGGCCCAAGGTCGACAGCACGGCCACCAGCGCGCCGGCCCCGATCAGGGTGCGCCTGCGCCGCCAGACCGGGCGCACAATCGGGGTGTCCATCAAGATCGTCATTGCTCAGCAGTGTGACGCCAACCCCGCTTCGGACAAAATTTCGTCTATTCAATGACTTAGATAACCCCAAAGACCACCGGACCGAGCGGACTGTCCGAATACGGACATCGCCATGTCCGCGATTTCAGCGGCCCGGACGCAAGTCTCTGACGCGACTAGCTTTGCCGCCGGGCCGGGAAGGCCCTAGATTCGGGCCCGTGCCGAGCGCCTTCCTCATCGTCGACGACGACCCCGACGTACTCAAGGCCGCCGCCACGGCGCTGGCGCGCGAAGCCGAGCGCGTGGACACCGCGCTCCTCCCGGAGGGACTGGCCGAACGGGCTCACCTCTACGACGCCGTTCTGCTGGATATGAATTTCACCGCGGGCGAGCGCGATGGAGCCGTCGGGCTCGACATCCTGTCCCGCCTCCAGGAAGCCGACCCGGCGCTTTCGGTTGTGCTGATGACCACTTACGGCGGCGTCGCCCTGGCGGTCCAGGCCCTGAAGCGAGGCGCCGCCGATTTCGTCCTGAAGCCCTGGCGCAACGTAGCGTTGGCTGAGGCTATGCGCGCGGCAGCCGCGCTCACCGCCGAGCGACGCGCCTCGGGCGCGGCGCTGAACCTCGACGAACTGGAGCGACGGGCGATCGTGCGGGCGCTCTCGCTCTACGAGGGCAATGTCAGCCACGCTGCGGCGGCGCTGGGCCTGACGCGCCCGGCGCTCTACCGCAGGATGGAGCGCCATGGCCTCTAGGCGGCTCTTTTCCGGAGCGGCAGGCTTCGCCCTGGGCGCAAGCTTGAGGGCGGCTGTGATCGCCGCGCTCGCCTTGGCGATTCTGCTCGCCGTCGAGCGACGGCTCTATGCGACAGCCCTGGTGCTGGGCGGCTTGCTCGGGTTGATGGTCCTCGATCTCATGCGCAGCACGCGCGCCGCCGACCGGACGTTGGCGCAGTTCGTCGAAGGCCTGACGGCCGAAGGCTATGAGCGCCCCACGACCCCGGTCGGTCTGCGCGCGCTTGGCGCGGCGATCCAGGTCGCGCTCGACCGACTGGCGGCAATGCGCGCCGAACGCCAGCAGCGCACGGACTTCCTGGAGGCGCTCACGGACACGGTCAGCGCCGCCCTGCTGGTGATCGACGACAAGGGGACGGTGACAGCGGTCAATCGCGCGGCCCGGGTCGGGCTCGCAGCCGGCGTGGGATCCATGGCGGCGATCCCGCTCCTGGGCCCCGCCGCCCAGCGCCTCCTTGATCTGCCGGCCGGCGCTCGCGAGATCGTCCGCCTGGCCGACCAGCGGGCCATGCTGGCGCAGGTCTCCGAGTTCAGCACGGGAGCAGGCTCTCGCCGGCTGATCGCCCTTCAGAGCGTCTCCGGGGACCTCGACGCAGTGGAGGTGAAGGCCTGGCAGGACCTGGCGCGAGTGCTGGCGCACGAAATGATGAACTCGCTCACGCCCATCTGTTCGCTTTCGGAGAGTATCGCGACCCGGTTGGCCGAACCCCATGGCGGCGCCGTGGAGGCCGATGTGATCGAGGCCGCCGAGGTGATCGCGCGGCGCAGCCACGGCCTGATGCATTTTGTCGAACACTATAGACGGCTGACCGACGCGCCGGGCGCGGTGAAGGTCCGCACCCAGATGACCGAGTTCGTGCGGCGTCTCGATCTCCTTGCGGCCGCAATGATCGGTGAGGACGAGGTCGCCTATTCCAGCGCCGTGCAACCTGCCTGGCTGACGGTGGACGCCGATCCGGACCTCCTTGAACAGGCGCTCATCAACCTACTGAAGAATGCGGTGGATGCGGTTCGCGCGCGTCCCGGCGCGAAGGTGCGCCTGACCTGCACGCTGGAGGAAGACCAGGTGACACTGGCGGTCTCGGACAACGGACCGGGCCTGCCGACCGGAGATCCGGAAGGCGCGTTCGTGCCGTTCTTCACGACCAAGCCCGGCGGATCGGGCATCGGCCTCACGCTCGCCCGCCAGATCGCGCTCGGCCATGGCGGGCGCCTCGAACATCAGGCCGGCTCGCCGCAGGGGGCGGTCCTGCGATTGATCCTGCCCGCCGGCTAACCCGCGATCAGCATGGCCCGCTCGGCCGCGGTCAGGACACGCCAGCGGCCTTCCGGAAGCTCACCCAGGTGCAGGGAACCGATTCGGATTCGGACAAGGTCCATCACGTGCAGGCCGACCAGTTCGCACATGCGTCGGATCTGGCGGTTGCGGCCTTCCTTGAGGATGAAGCGCAACTCCTGGCCCTGCACCACGCTGACCTTGGCCGGCTTCAGCTGACGGCCGTCCATCGATAGCCCGTGGCAAAGCCGCCCGATCTTCTCCGGGGTGATCTTGCCGGTGACCCGGACCAGATATTCCTTCTCCAGGTCCGACTCGGGGCCGATGATCGCCTTGGCGAGTACGCCATCCTCGGAGAGCAGGAGCAGCCCACGGCTGTCCATGTCCAGTCGGCCGAGCGGCGCCAGACGGGTGTCGCGGTCGGGGATCGAGGGGCTCTCACCCACGAGCGTCGCCCGCGTCAGGAGCCGCACGGCCGGGGTCTGGCCGGGCTCAGGCTGGGCGGAGACGATCCCCATGGGCTTGTGCAGCACGACGCTGAGCGGCGCCGCATCATTCCCGTCCGCCAGCACCAGGGTCTGCCCTGGCAGGATTTTGCGGCCCGCGTCGGCCACCGTCTCGCCGTCGATGGTGACCAGGCCGCGCTCGATCAGGCCTTCGGCCTCGCGCCTCGAACAGACACCGTTCTGCGCGAGCCACTTGTTGACCCTCTGCGGTTCGGCCTCGTCGTAGCGGCGTGTCCAAGCCATCGGCTAGGCTCTTGGCGGATAGGCGTGACGCCCGCCGCACGGATCCTCAACGGACCCGGACGAGACGTAGTCCGGGCCGATCGGCACCTTTCCGTGGCCGCCGGGAATATCGAGGATGTAGGTCGGCTGGCAAAGCCCGGAGACCGCACCTCGCATGGCGCGCATGAGGGCCCGCCCCTCTTCGATGGACGTGCGCAGGTGCGCCGTGCCCGGCGCGAGGTCGGCGTGGTGAAGGTAGTAAGGCTTGATCCGCGTCTCGACGAAGGCGCGCATCAAGGCGGTGAGCGTCTCCGGGTCGTCGTTGACACCGGCCAGGAGCACGGTTTGGGCCAGCATCGGGACCCCGGCGTCGACGATTTTCGCGCAAGCGGCGCGCGCCGCAGGCGTCAACTCGCGCGCGTGGTTGGCGTGAAGCGCGACATAGACCGCCTTGCCCGGCGCCTTGAGGGCTGTGACGAGTTCGTCGGTGATCATCTCTGGCGCCACAGCCGGTACGCGGGTGTGGAAGCGGACGACCTTCACGTGAGCGATTTTCGCGAGCCGGTCCATCACATCCTGCAGCCGACGCGGCGACAGGATGAAGGGATCGCCTCCCGTGACGATCACCTCCCAGATCCCGGGACGCGCGGCGATATAGGCCATCGCCGCATCGAGCGCCGCCGGCGAGAGGGGCCGCAATCCCTCCGGCCCGACCATCTCCCGGCGGAAACAGAAACGGCAGTAGACCGCGCAGGCGTGGTTGATCTTTAGGAGAGCCCTGTCGGGATAGCGATGGACGATCCCCTCGAGCGGCGAATGGGCGAAATCGCCGATCGGATCAGCCGATTCCTCCGGCCTGACCTCAAGTTCCGCCGCGGTCGGGACGAACTGCCGCGCGATCGGGTCCAGCGGGTCGCAGGGATCGACGAGCTCCGCCATAGCGGGTGTAATCGCCACGGCGTATTGCGCCGCGACGCGCTCCAACACCGCCGCTCGCTCAGGCGCGACCATGCCCGCGCCAACAAGTGCGCTTGGGCTGCGGAGGGTCTTGGCGGAGGTCATGTTGCGCCCGTATGGCGCCGGCGGGCCGCCGCCGCAACGCGGCTAGACCGCGCGAAGGCTGTCCGGGACGAGCCCGCCATTGTCGGCAAGCTTCTGGATGACCGCCTTTTGCAGGGCGATGTTCTGCTCGGCGGAGCCGTCCGCGCCGACGCGTACACCGAGCTCATCGGCGAGTTCCTTGCGAGCCGACAGACTTGAATCGAGATCCAGCAGCTTCAGGAGATCGACAATCGAGGTTCGCCAATTTCCGGCATTGCCCTTGGAGTCCGCCATTGACGCGAGCACGGCCTCAACGTCGACGGGCTCGCCAGCCTGCGTTTCGGCCGGCGCCGGCGGAGCGGCGGGGGCGGCCTGCGGCTCGGCCGGCGCAGACGCAGCCGCAGGCGCAGGAGCCGCCGTCGGATGATGGAAGACCTTATCCATGATGGCGCTGAAGATGCTCATCGGATCCTCCTGACGCGGCGCTGGCGCCGCTGGCGCAACCCCAATCCGTGCGGCAGGGCCCGGTTCCGAGAAATCGCCGGCGCCTCAGGCCGGAAGCGACAGGTTCGCCTGGTAGAGCGGGTTCGGCGCGGGCTCTGCGACCCTGGTCAGGGTGTTACGGTCCCGGTGCAGGAAGGGCTCGGCCTGCCCCCGGACCGACAACATGACGTCGGATACGTAGCTCCAGGTCCCATCGGCGTTGAAGGTCACCTCCAGCTGATAGGAGTCCGTCCGGAAGGCGTGCTCCAGAAACGCTGTCGAGGAGATGCCGAATTCCGTCTCGCCGCGGCGCGCGCTGACCATCAAACCCGCGCCGTCGGGTTTGGCCACACCGCCGGCCAGAACCACCTGGCCACGGGGAATGGCCACGGTTTGCATCACGAGGCCCGTCGCCGGCTCCCAAAGCCAGTAGCCGACCTGGTCATGAAAGGTGATCTGCTCCGGCGGCGCCAGGATGTGCACGTGATAGCGCAGCCCGTAGAGCAGTTGCGGACCGTTGGCCTGGGGGTCGATCGGCTGCATGTCGATCCGCTCGACATACTCGCGCCGCTCCGGGCCGTCGGCCTTGGGGTTGAGGTCAACGCCCTTGGTTCCCTCCCAGACACCGGCCAGGCCCCGCAGTGGCCCCAAGTTCGCCAGGGTGTCGGGATCGACGTCTTCCGGCTCGGTGAAGATGTCGTCGGGGAAGGGATTCATGCCAACATTCACTTGGGCAACGCCTGTTAACCTTCGATGCCGCACCGTTGCCGCCGCGGCCGGCACGGGTCAAGCCGCGGTCAACCTTCCGCGACCGGCGCCCAGAGAACCTGTTCGATGCGACTGGCGCCAGTGGCGAGCATCACCAGCCGATCGAGCCCGAGCGCGCCACCGCTGGCCGGCGGCATCCGGGCCAGGGCGGCCAGAAACTCCTCGTCGAGGGGATAGCGCTCCCCATAGACCCTTTGCTTTTCCGCCATCTCCACCTCGAAGCGGCGGCGCTGCTCGGTCGCGTCGGTCAGTTCCCCGAAGCAATTGGCCAGCTCAACGCCGCAGGCATAGAGCTCAAAACGTTCGGCAACGCGCGGGTCTGTCGCCTTGGGCCGCGCGAGGGCGGCTTCGCTGACCGGATATTCGCAAAGGATGGTCGCCCGCTCACGCCCGAGTCCAGGCTCGACCTTCTCCACAAGCACCCGGCTGAAGACATCGGCCCAGGTGTCGTCAGAGGCGGTGCGGATTCCTTTCCCCTTCGCAGCGGCCGCCAGGCCGTCCCGATCGGTGGCGCCGTCCGCCTGGACCGTCTCGAGCAGATCGATGCCGGCGAAGCGATCGAAAGCCTCAGCCAGGGTCACGCGTTCGGGTTCGGCCTGGGGATCGATGGTCATGTCCCTGAAGCGGAGCGCCTGCGCTCCGGCCGCCTGGGCGGCGACGGCGAGCAGGCTTGCGCAGTCGGCCATCAGGGTCTCGTAGGCTTCGCCCGCGCGATACCATTCCAGCAGGGTGAACTCGGGGTGGTGAAGGGCTCCGCGCTCGCGGTTGCGCCAGACGCGGGCGAGTTCAAAGGTCCTGGCCTCTCCTGCCGCCAGCAGCTTCTTGGCGGTGAACTCTGGCGAGGTGCGCAGATAGAGGGTGGCCCGTTCTCCACTGAGGCTGAGGGCCTCGGTTGCAAAGGCGTGCAGATGCGCTTCATTGCCCGGCGAGACCTGCAGCGCCGGCGTCTCGACCTCGACGAAGCCGCGCGCGTCGAACCAGGCGCGGACGGCCGAGGTGATGCGGTTTCGCGCCAAAAGAACCGGCCGCCGCTCGGCATGCCGCTCGGGGTTCCACCAGGACGAGGGATTGTCTTCAGGCAACAGGTGCGACCGGCTGGGGGCTGGCGATTTCGCCGCCAATCGCTATAGGGGCGCGACAAGAAATTCATCAGCGGAATCGCGCGAGGTCACATCGCCGCCGCCGTCATCGAGGAATATCGACTTGAAAGTAGCCGCCAGCTCGCTCCGCAAGGGGGCCGTCGTCGACATGGAAGGCAAGCTCTACGTCGTGCTGACCGCCGAAAACATCCACCCGGGCAAGGGCACCCCGGTGACCCAGCTCAACATGCGCCGCATCTCCGACGGGGTGAAGGTTTCGGAGCGTTGGCGGACCACCGAGCAGGTCGAGCGCGCCTTCGTCGATGATCGCAACTTCACCTTCCTCTACGAGGACGCCGAGGGCTTCCACTTCATGAACCCCGAGAACTACGATCAGGTCGTCGCCTCACGCGACGTCGTCGGTGACGCCGCGCCCTGGCTGCAGGACGGCATGACGGTGACGCTTTCGACCCACGACGGCGTGCCGATCGCGCTGGAACTGCCGCGCCTGGTGACCTTGGAGATCGTGGATACGGAACCGGCCGTAAAGAACCAGACCGCCTCGTCCTCCTACAAGCCAGCCACCCTCTCGAACGGCGCGCGCATCATGGTGCCGCCCTACATCGCGTCCGGCACCCGCGTGGTGATCCTGACCGAGGACGGTTCCTACCAGGAGCGCGCGAAAGACTAGTCGGCCGGACGCTCGGGGGAGCGCCTGGCAGACGGCCAATCCCGGCCCCACCTAAGGCGCCTGCCCAGACCGCCACCGGGCGACCTGGCCGGCGCAAAGCGTTGGAGTACCCCCAATATGCGGACCACCCTGCTGGATATTCGTCGCATGAAGGCCTCGGGGCGACGGATCCCGATGTTGACCGCCTACGACTACCCTTCGGCCCGTATCGCCGATCGGGCCGGTGTGCCGCTGCTGCTGGTGGGTGACTCTCTGGGCATGGTCGTGCACGGCCATGACAGCACCCTGCCCGTGACGCTCGACGAGATGGTCCGGCACGCCGCCGCGGTGGTGCGTGGTTCGGCCAACGCGCTTGTGGTCGGCGACCTGCCGTTCCTCACCTACGCGACCAAGGACGACGCGGTCGCGAGCGCGCGACGCCTGATGCAGGAGGCCGGCGTCCAGGCCCTGAAGCTCGAGGGTGGCCGTCCCGTCGTGCCGATCGTCGAGCATCTCGTGGCGTTCGGCGTGCCGGTGATGGGACATCTCGGTTTCACGCCGCAATCGCAGCATCAGCTTGGCGTCCGCGTCCAGGCCAAGGCCGCCGACTGCGCCAAGCGCCTTATCGAAGACGCCTTGGCGCTTGAAGCAGCGGGCGCCTTCGCCGTGGTGCTGGAGCTGGTGCCAGCCCCGTTGGCGCAAGAAGTCACGCAACGGCTCCGGATTCCGACCATCGGCATCGGCGCCGGCGTCGGTTGCGATGGCCAGGTCCAGGTCTGGCACGATCTCCTCGGCCTCTTCGAGACCTCGCCCCGTCATGCCAAGCGCTACGCAGAGATCGGCGCGGCGATGGAGAGCGCGATCCGAGCCTACGCCAGCGATGTCGAGCAGGGCCAGTTCCCGACCAAGGCCCAGAGCTCAGGCATGGACGCCGACGAGCTCGCCCGCGCGCTGGCCTAGGCGCAGCCCCCAGGATGCAGGTCCTCAACACCATTGCCGAACTGCGTGCGGCGCGCGCCGGCATCAGCAATCTCGGCCTCGTCCCCACAATGGGCTACCTGCACGAGGGCCATCTAAGCCTCGTAGCCCGGGCGAAGGCCGAGTGCGACGCGGTCGCGGTGAGCATCTTCGTCAATCCGACCCAGTTCGGGCCTAACGAGGACCTCGCCCGCTATCCGCGCGACCTGCCGCGCGACCTGAGTCTTCTGGACGCCGCCGGCGCGGACCTCGTTTTCACGCCCGAAGCCTCAGAGATCTACCCGCCCGGCTTCGATACCAAGGTCGAGGTCAGCGGCGTCACCGATGTTCTGGAAGGCGCCGTGCGCCCGGGTCACTTCGCCGGCGTCGCCACGGTGGTGGCCAAGTTGTTCAACATTGTCCAGCCGACCCGCGCCTATTTCGGGCAGAAGGACGCCCAGCAGAGCGTGGTCATCCGCAAGATGGCGCGCGACTTGAACCTGCCCGTCGAAGTGGTGGTGGCCGCCACGGTGCGCGAGCCCGACGGCCTGGCGCTTTCCAGCCGCAACAGCTACCTGACACCGCCGCAGCGAGCCGTCGCCCCGACAATCTTCCGCGCGCTCAGCGCCGCGCGGGATCTGTTCAACGCCGGCGAGCGCGACGCCGAGGCTCTGCGCGAGGCCATGCGCCGGATCATAACCGCCGAACCCCAGATGCAGGTCGACTACGTCAGCGTGGCCGACCCCACGACGTTGCACGAACTCACCACGGTGGGGCGAGACGCGCTGGCGTCCATGGCGGTTCGGCTAGGCGCCACTCGCCTGATCGACAACATGCGCCTGTTCAGCCGGACTCCCTGATCAGCCTGCCGGGCGCACGCGAGCACAGGCTCAAGGCCTCAGGCCGGCTGGCCATCTGGGTTCACGATACGCCCTCCGGTCATCGGCTTGGGCACGCCTGTCGTCTTCGGGAAGCTGATCGGCAGCCCCTTGGCGGTGCGCGCGGCCAGGTAAGCGAAGGCCTCGGCCTCGATGGCGTCGCCCCGCCAGCCGTAATGCTCGGCCGCCCTGACCGGCACGGGCAGCCGCTGTGCAAGCGCCTTCATGATCTCAGGGTTGTGGCGCCCGCCGCCCGTGACCACCAGCTCGCGCGGAACCTGGCCCATCGTGTCGAATCCCAGACCCACCGCCTCAGCCATGAAGGCCACGAGCGTCGCCGCGGCGTCCTCGAGCTCGAGCTTGTCCAAGGGCTGCAGCGAAAAATCGAAACGATCCAGGGACTTCGGAGCCGGAATCCGAAAATATTCGTGACCCAGGAGGCCCGCGAGGGCCCCTTGATTGACCTGGCCGACGCTGGCGTAGCGGCCCTTGTCGTCGAAGCGGCCGGCGCCCCTCGCCTGCACCATCAGGTCGATCATGCCGTTGCCGGGGCCGGTGTCGAAGGCGGCGATATCGTCGTTCCCGGACCAGAACGTGACATTGGCGACGCCGCCGACATTCAGCACGGCTAACGGCGGCTCGAGCCCGGACGCCCGAGCGCGAGCCAGGTGATAGATCGGCGCGAGCGGCGCGCCCTCGCCGCCCGCGGCGACATCGGCGGTTCGGAAATCATGCGCCACAGGCACGCCGGACTTGGTGGCCAGCAGGGATGCATCCCCTAGCTGCACCGTGCGCCCGACACGGCCGCCTTGTGGACGCTCGTGCAGGACGGTCTGGCCGTGCATGCCGATCAGGTCGATGTCCGACCACTTGAGCTTGTTGGCGGCGAGGAATTCCTCGGCCGCCGCGAGATGCTCGTTCGCGCCCGCCGCGGCCGCTTCGGCGAAGATCGCCGGCTCCGGCTCGCCGCGTGGCCAGGCCAGCGCCTGCCTGGTCGCGTCCAGCATGATCTCGCGAGTGGCCTCGGTGAGCTTGCGCTCGCCGGCCGGGCCGAAGGCGGAAATGGCGTGGCCATCGGTCTCCAGGACAGCCATGTCGACAGCGTCCAGAGACGTTCCGGTCATGAATCCAAGTACGCGCATTCGGCTTGACTGCCATGGCTCGCGGCCGGTAGCTAGCCGCGATGATCGGACCAGCAGCCCCTACCGGCCGCTACTACCGCCCGCCCAACTAGCAGGCGGCCGATCCGACGCGCCTGCCTTCCCCGGCCGGCGCACTCCAGACTCATCCAGGCGCCGGCTTCCTTTCCGAAAAGGAGCCTGCCATGTCCCTCGAAGTCTTCGGCCCCGCCATGCTAAGGCCGGGCGACCCGATCCACGAGAGTCCCCGAATGACCGACGCGCCGTTCAAATCCGAGTTCCTGCAGACGATGCAGGCGCGTGGATTCATCCATCAGATCACGCACCCGATGGAGTTGGACGCCGCGGCCGCGGCCGCACCGATCTCGGCCTACATAGGGTTCGATGCGACCGCTCCCAGTCTGCATGTCGGCAGCCTGATCCAGATCATGATGCTGCGTCGGTTCCAGCAGGCGGGCCACAAGCCGGTCGTGCTCATGGGCGGCGGCACTACCAAGGTCGGCGACCCGACCGACAAGGACGCCTCGCGCCCCCTCCTCACAGAGGCCCAGATCCAGGGCAACATCGCCACCATCAAGGGTGTTTTCGAGCGCTTCCTGAAATTCGGAAACGGCCCCACCGACGCGGTGATGGTCGATAACGACGAGTGGCTGTCGCGTTTCCGCTACGTCGAGTTCCTTCGCGACTTCGGGGTGCACTTCACGATCAACCGGATGCTGGCGTTCGACAGCGTCAAGGCACGGCTCGAGCGCGAGCAGCCGATGACGTTCCTTGAGTTCAACTACATGCTGATGCAGTCGGTGGACTTCCTCGAGCTGGAACGGCGCCTTGGGTGCGTGCTGCAGATGGGCGGTTCCGACCAGTGGGGAAACATCGTCAACGGCGTGGAGCTGATCCGCCGTGTCGACCAGAAGCCGGCGTTCGGCCTGACCACCCCACTGCTCTCCACCGCTTCCGGCGCCAAGATGGGCAAGACCGTCGGCGGCGCGGTGTGGCTGAACGCGGACATGCGCAGCCCCTACGACTACTGGCAGTTCTGGCGGAACACCGAGGACGCCGATGTGGGGCGCTTCCTGCGGCTGTTCACCGACCTACCCCTCGACGAGATCGCCGTCCTGGAAGCCCTGCCGGGCGCCCAGATCAATGACGCCAAGAAGGTGCTGGCGAACGCGGCCACGACGCTGCTGCACGGGCCTGACGAAACCGCCAAGGCCTGCGCGGCCGCCGAAGCGGCGTTCGAGCAAGGCAGGCTTTCCGATGATCTGCCGACCCATGAGGTGCCGGCCGCTGAGCTTGGGTCCGGCATCGTGCTGGCGGCGCTGGCCGCGGACGCCGGACTGGCGGCCTCGCGAGGCGAAGCGCGCCGGCTGGCGCAAGGCGGGGGCCTGCGCGTCAACGACAAGGCCGAGCTCGACGCCAATCGGATGGTCACGGGCGCCGACCTGGTGGAAGGTGTGGTCAAGCTCGCGGCGGGCAAGAAGAAGATCGTCCTGGTGAAACCGATCTGAGGAGCATGACATGGGGAAGGTGAGCGAAGGCGCGCCGGCGCCGGAT
>NZ_DASXNL010000114.1:0-12187 GCF_036495085.1 Phenylobacterium sp.
GCGCCAAACGTCGGCGCCAAAGCAATCGTGATGAAGGGTCAGATTGGACGGCTCATCCTTCCGGTAGACCTGGCGACGACCTACTCTCCCGCGCCTTGAGACGAAGTACCATCGGCCCTGGAGGGCTTAACGACCGAGTTCGGAATGGGATCGGGTGGGGACCCTCCGGCATAGCCACCAAGTCAACAAAAAGGATGAATTTTTACCATCGCGCGTTTTATCTGAAAACCGCATCGCACTTTTCAGAACGCGCTAGAGAAGACATCAAACGTCTGTAGCAAATCATCGCGCTCATGAGCTTTGATGAGAACGATCAAGCCTATCGAGCGATTAGTACCAGTAAGCTTCACGCCTCGCGGCGCTTCCACACCTGGCCTATCAACGTGGTGGTCTACCACGGCTCTCAGCGAAGCCTTGTTTTGAGGTAAGTTTCCCGCTTAGATGCTTTCAGCGGTTATCTTTTCCATACTTAGCTACCCTGCTGCGCGGCTGGCGCCACGACAGGTCCACCAGAGGTATGTCCATCCCGGTCCTCTCGTACTAGGGACAGATCCTCTCAAGCTTCGTACACCCACGGCAGATAGGGACCAAACTGTCTCACGACGTTCTGAACCCAGCTCACGTACCACTTTAATCGGCGAACAGCCGAACCCTTGGGAGCTGCTCCACCCCCAGGATGTGATGAGCCGACATCGAGGTGCCAAACTTTGCCGTCGCTGTGGACGCTTGGGCAAAATCAGCCTGTTATCCCTAGAATACCTTTGCGTGTTGTCACGGCTGTCAGAAATCCTCGGCGCTGCAACCTGCCTTTTGCGCCGCATCGAGGGCGGCCGCGAAGCCGTCGATCTTAAACCTGGCGGGACGCCGGCTTGTGGTGGTCTCGATCTGGACCGAGTTGGCCGAGAAAATCCGATGTTCGGGGACGCGGAGCAGACCGCCGCGGATCTGCTGCGCAAAGCCCAGGTGGGCCAGTTCGGCTTCGTCGCCGTGCGCCCAGATCGGCGGGCCGTCGTCGGTACGATAGACAGCGGTGGCGGTGTCGATGCGTTTGGGCAAGTGGAAGACGAGGGCCCGGCGCTGGTAGTCGACCCGGCCACGGGACAGCTTACAGCCCGGCGGCCGGTGAAGGGCTCAGCATGGGCGCGCAGGGTCCAGCCGGCGACACGGCTGGTGTCACTGTGGGACGGGGCATGACGCCACGACGTCGGCAGCAGCATGAGCGCGATCAGGGCTGGGTGGGTTGGCATTGTCTTGGCGGCTCTCAGCGCTAGGGTGTCGGTTGGGTCAAGGGCGGCATGTCCGCCGGGCGCTCGGCGCCGGCGCCTGGGACCGACAGGCGCGGCGGTGGTGTCGATGGAGCGGCGACGCTGTCGATGTGCGCGACGGCGCCTGCCCAGGGTGGCGTACCGAGGCTCTCGACCCTTTTCAGCGATCCTTGAGGGCTGTAGATCCGCGCGCCTGGGATCAGGTATTGCGCCTCCTCGAGCCCCATGGCCGACAGCAGGCCGGCGCGGGCGACATAGGCGTCGTGACGGCTCTGGACCAGGCCGAGCCGGGCATTGGCCAGCTCAAGCTCGGCGTTCAAAAGGCCGATGGTGGTGCGCAGGCCGGCCCGCTACTTTCCCTTCCGGCGTTCTTCGCCGCGTTGATGTTCAAGTCGGTCAGGCGCTTGTTTCGTAGTTGAGGTCGTCCGCTGTTAGCCCAACCTCGCCGCTGATCCGTCGTCCGGACTCGCCGAGTTCTTAGATTCGACGCGGCGCGCCCGTCGATTCACGGATCACCAGGTCGGGTCTCAGCACCACATCGACGCCACCTTGCGCCTCCTCGCGCACCAAGCTGAGCAGCAGACGGGCGGCCTGAACGCCCATCTCACGATGGCGGATGCGGACCGTGGTCAGCGGCGGGGAAACTATGTCGACCAGGGGCATATCGTTGTGCCCAACCACCGAGACATCTCCCGGGCAGGACAGCCCCCGGGCGCGCAGGACGTCGTAAATCCCCAGGGCCAGAAGGTCATTGGCTGCCACGATGGCGGTGATATGCGAGGCCCGGTCCAGCAGGAACTGGGCGGCTTCGCGCCCGGCTTCACGCGTATAGGCCGCGGCGACGGCGACCGCCGCCGGTTCGACCCCCAGATCATGACGGGCCATGGCCGCCAGGAAACCCTCCTGCCGACCCTTGCCTGTCGACACGTTCTGAGGACCGGCGATGTGGCCGACCCGCCGGTGGCCGAGCCCGACCAGGTGATCCACCGCCAGGCGCATGCCGCGCGCTTCGTCGCTGACCACAGACGAGACCCGGCGGTCCTCGTCAGAGCGGCTTACCGTCACCACCGGCGCCCGGGCCTTGATGCACAGGTCGATGATCGAGTCCCGCAGCGTGACCGTGGCCAGCACCAGGCCATCCACCTGTCGGGCCAGCATCCGCTCGACCACCAGCCGCTGATGATCCGGATCAGGGCCGGCGTTTGCCACCATGGCCACATAGCAGTCCGCCGCGAGCGCCTCTTCCAGGCCCTGCAGGATGGGTGCGAACACCGGGTCGGCGATGTCCGGCAGGATCACGCCGATGGTATGCGAGCGCCGCGTGCGCAAGCTCGCGGCCAGGCCGTTGGGCACATAGCCGAGCTCGGCGGCGATGGCCATCACGCGCGCGGCGACTTCGGCTGACAGCCGGTGGCGGGTCGCCGGATTCAGCGCCCGCGACACCGTCGACGAATGGACCCCTGCGCGCCTGGCGATGTCCTGGACCGTGGAGCGTGCCGTCATCGGCCGTCAACTTGTGCAACGGAAACCATTACAGATGATACTCCCAACAGCGTAGATTCCTTTTGGAATCACATTTTTATCGTACGTGCTTGACGAAATGGCGACTGATGCCAATTTCTCTTGTGCACTCGATTGCACATCGATCGCACAGAGCTCGTTATGATCATAGAGCATGAATCTGAGGTCGCCGACGCGGTCGCGAGCGCCATGGCCCTCGCGCGCAGGAAGTTTGATGGTCGAAGCTAGCCCGCACCACGTTGACCAGGTTCTGGCGGCGGTAGAACGCCCAACGAACCCTCTGACGGACCAGACCGTCTGGAACTCTTGGATAAGGTCCGCCGAAGCCCATGGCGTCGATCCAGGCTCGGCCGAAGCTCCGCGGATCCTGACCGTCGCAGAACTTCGCCAACCGCAGGATGCGGCCGCTCAGCTCATCGATCTGGCTCAAGTTGAGCTCGACCGGCTATACAAGCTGGTGCAGCCGGTCGGCTATGTGGTCTTGCTTTGCAACAAGGGCGGACTGGTGATCGCTCATCGTGGCGAGGAGTCCGAAGCCGCGCAATATAGGCGCTGGGGAACCTGGCTCGGCGGCGTCTGGTCAGAGCAAGCCGAAGGCACGAACGGCGTTGGCACCTGCCTCGCCGAGGCGAAAGCCGTGACCGTTCATCGCTCTCAACATTTTCGGGCGCGGCATATCAATCTGAGCTGCTCCGGCGCTCCCATTTTCGGCGCCAGCGGCGAACTCATTGGCGCCCTGGATATTTCGTCAATCAATCCCGCGCTGTCTGAGCATTCCTACGCCTTGACCGGCGCGCTCACCGTCGCATCGGCGCGGGCGATCGAGGAACGGTGGTTTCGAAAGCAATTGCATCGGGCGTGGATCGTTGCGGTCGGTCCAACCGATCAGCCCCGGTGTGAAATGCTGATCGCGGTTGATCGGGAGCGGCGCATCGTGGGCGCTGACCGGTCCGCCCGACGCGCGCTGTCGCAGCTGGGGTGTCTGGGCCCGCTTGAGGGACTTGACCTCTGGGCCCTCTTCGAACGCAACGACGCCTTGTTCCAGCACAATGACCGCGGCGATGTGCTGGTCGCGGTCAGCCCCCGCGGAACTGAGGAGCTGTGGCCGGCGATCATCACGCCGCCGGAGCCGGCTCTGGCCCTATGGTCGCAGTCCCACCCTGATGAGTATCGCCTCCGGCCGCGGTTGGACTCGCTTGCGCTTGCGCTCGCCCCGCGCCCGCCTGTCCAGGCGCGCGGAGGATTATCACCAGCGACGCTGCGCCGTATTCGCGATTTCGTGGACTCCCATCTGGAGCGGAAAATCGATCTGCGCTCGCTCGCCGCGACCGCCGAGCTCTCCATCTATCACTTCGCCCGCGCCTTCAAACAGGCCGAAGGCGTGTCTCCGCTCGCCTTTGTCATGGAGCGCCGCATCGCCAAGGCGCGTGAACTGTTGAGCCGCACAAGTCTTCCGCTGTCCGAAATCGCGCTTCAGGTGGGTTTTGCCGATCAGAGCCACTTCGCCCGCAATTTCCGGCAAGCTGTCGGTGTGACACCGGGGCGGTTCCGAAAGCTGTTGACCTAAATCTCCGAACAACGCGCCCCAAGTTACCCTGCGGGCGGGCTGTATTTCCTTCGGTCCCCCGCGGTTGACGCTGACAATTCCGCAAGCTGGTTCCACCATAGCAAGATCCGGCAGGATACGGGGTCGCGAGCCGGATAGAATCGCTCGGTTGTTCAGTCCTGTAAAGCGCGAGGCGAATGTCGGATTCCCCCTGTACGGCGAGAGCGCCGGTTCACGCCGGCTCGCCGCGCGGCCTCGTCCATCGTCAGGCCGTCGGCGCCGCTTCACTGATCCTTGGCGCTTTCGTCTCACCCCTCTCGGCCATGGCCGCCGCCAGCGTCATCCTGAGCGCCGGCGCGGTGAACGCCTCGGAATTCGCGCTGAGGGGCGTCGCCGCCTATTCCGTCATCGGCTTGGCGATCCTGGCGATCCTGGCGGCGCTGAGCTCTATGTTGATTGGTCTCGCGCGCCGAAGGCGGGCCTTCGACCAATTTCGCGAAGCCGTGGACGTCATGCCCGAGGGTCTGAGCATCTGGGATGAGAATGATCGGCTGTTGGCATGGAACGACCGCGTCGCGGATGCCGCCGAGATCAATACTTCAATGTTGCGCGTCGGCATGCCCGCCGGCGAATATCTGCGCATAGTCGCGGCAAGCGATTGCGCCATCGAACCCGGTGATCTTGACGCCTGGGTCCGCGACCGCAGAACCGCGCGGCGCAAACCCAATGCGGAATTCGAGCGGCGAACGCGCTCCGGCCGGTGGTTTCGCATCGAAAATCGCCGCACCGCGCGGGGCGGCCTCGTCACCGTCTCGGTCGACATAACCGACTTCAAGCGCAACGCCGAGATCCTGGTGCAGGCTCGGGAGGAGGCCGAGGCGGCCAACAAGGCCAAGTCAGAATTCCTGGCCAATATGAGCCACGAGATCCGTACGCCCCTGACCAGCATTCTGGGCTTCGCCGGGCTACTCGAAAACATCGACGGGCTCCCGACCAAGGCGAACACCTATGTCAACCGGATCAAGACAGGCGGCCAAGCCCTGTTGTCGCTGGTCAATGATATATTGGAATGTTCACGGCTGGAGGCTGGAAAGGTAGAATTGGCCCCGAAGGCTTTCGATCTCGCGGCGTTTATTGATGACACCGTCGGATTGATCTCAACCGGCGCCAGGAACAAAGGCTTGACGTTCAAGCTCGCGGCGGCCGATGAACTTCCCCAGACGGTCACTGCGGACATGGACCGTCTGCGGCAGGTGTTGCTCAACCTGCTCAGCAACGCCGTAAAGTTCACCGAGTCTGGATCGGTGACCCTCGCCGTAAGCCGACAGGCCGAAGGCGGCGAACGGATACGCTTCGAGGTCATCGACACCGGGGCCGGCATATCGCCGGAGGATGCCGCTCGGCTGTTCCAGCGCTTCTCCCAGGTCGATGGTTCGAACACGCGCGAGCACGGCGGCGCCGGCCTTGGCCTGGTCATCTCCAAGGGCTTGGTCGAAGCGATGGGCGGCGAGATTGGCGTCGATAGCGCCGAGGGTCGCGGATCGACCTTCTGGTTCACCGTCGAGGCGCCCGCGGCGAGCCAATCCGGCCCCGCCACCACCACCGAGATCGAGGAATGGCGTCTTGCCCCGCTCCGGATCCTGATGGCCGACGATGTCGCGGTTAACCGCGAACTCGTCGCGGCCATGCTCTCGCCTTTCGATGTTCAGCTATCGCTGGCCAACAATGGCCAAGAGGCCGTCGATACGGCTCTCGATGCGGTGTTCAACCTGATCCTTATGGATCTTCAAATGCCTGGAATGGATGGTCTCGCCGCGACGCGGGAGATCCGCAAGAGGTCGGATCTGAACAGGACAACGCCAATCCTGGCCCTGAGCGCCAGCGTCATGCCGTCCGAAGTGGCGGCCTGCCGCCAGGCCGGAATGAACGATCACGTCGCCAAGCCGATCGATCCCAGCGAGTTGCTGAGCAAGATCGCGCTGTGGGCCAGGGCCAGTTCGTGATCTCCAAGGTGCTGGGCCTTGACCTCTAAAGCGCCGATGTTGGCCCCGTCGGGCGACGCCCCTGCGGGTGATCTGGCCGCCACGCTCGATCTTGTCGTTGTCATTGAAGATGACGACGTCTTGCGATTTGCGCTGGGAAGACTGATCCGCGCGGAAGGCATGAACGCGACTCTTTTCAGATCCGCACGTGAGTTCCTGGATGCGCCACGCCCCGAAGGTCCCAGCTGCCTCGTCCTTGACGTGAACTTGCCAGGCCAGAGCGGCCTGGACCTCCAATTCGAACTCGCCAAGGCCAAACCGCCGTTTGCCATTATCTTCATCACCGGGCGCCGGGACGTGGCGACATCGGTGCAGGCGATGAAGGCCGGAGCCTTCGATTATCTGACCAAGCCGATCCGCGAGCAGGAGCTGATCGCGGCCATTCGCAGCGCGATCGAACTGGATCGCCAACGCAAACGGCGGCAGGCCGACGCGGCCGACCTGCGCAAAAGATACGACGCCCTGACCCCGCGCGAACAGCAGGTCATGGCCTTGGTCGTCGCCGGGCGCCTGAACAAGCAGATCGCCGGTGACATCGGCGTGCAGGAGGTCACGGTCAAGGTTCATCGCGGGCACGTCATGCGAAAAATGGGCGCCCGATCCCTGGCCAATTTGGTCCGCATGGCGGACAAGCTCGCGCCGCCAAACGAGTCGTAACGCGCACTATACGTAGGTATAGGTCCGAGCACCTGGTAATACTTTAGTCACACCGCACGTGCTTCCTGTCGATATCAGTTTTATTGGCAGCGCGAGCTTACAACAGTGCTATGCAATCAGGTATATATTTTCACCAAAACTATCATGAACGCCACGACAACCGATATGTATTCTATGTTTCGGTGTAAATTACCCCCTTACAAAAACTAGACCGCAGCGTCTACGCAGAACCCACACCAAAACCACAACAGAATTGCGCCCGCGATTGGCCGCCTTTGGCGCCGCACGGGGACGCCGACTGGCGCCGCAACAGACCGAGAGACAGCGACCGTTATGACCAGTCAGGGATCCACCGAATCCAGCGGAGCAAACGTGATTGAACTGCCATCCGACATCACCATTCAAACGGTGGACGAGACGTATCGACAGCTGATCGAGGCGATCAGGACCACACCGTATATTGTCGTAAAGCTCGGCCCGAATGCGGCGATTGACTTGGCTGGCGTGCAACTATTGATCGCGGCGCGTGAAGCGGCTCGGGACAGCGGTGGCGAATTCTGTTTGGCGGTAGCGGCCGAGAATGGCCTCTTGGGGACGCTCCGCCGCGGCGGGTTCCTGCAAGCCGCCGACCAGCGCGCATTCTGGCTCAAGGAAAAGGGGCAACCGTAATGGCGTCTATTCTGACGGTCGACGATTCGGCGAGTATTCGACAGGCGATCAAGATCGCCTTGATCAATGAAGGCCACGAGGTGGTCGAAGCCAGCAATGGCGCCGAAGGACTCAGCAAGGCGGGCGCCGGCGCCTTCTCCCTCATCATCACCGACCTCAACATGCCGGTGATGGACGGGCTGTCGATGATCCGGGGCCTGCGCGCTAAACCTCAGCATTCAGGCGTGCCGATCATCTTCCTGACCACCGAGAGCGATGCCGGCGTCAAGGCCGAGGCCCGGGCGGCGGGGGCTACAGGCTGGCTGACCAAGCCCTTTAACCCCGACCAGTTGGTCCAGGTGGTCAAGAAGGTGCTGGCCCGGTGAGCAGCGATGATCCCATCGCCATCTTTCGCCAGGAAGCGCAAGACCTGCTCGAGCAGGTCGAGCAAGGGCTGTTGGACCTGGCTGGCCGGCCCGGCGACCGCGGCCTGATCGATGCGGTGTTCCGCGGGCTGCACACCCTGAAAGGCTCGGGAGCCATGTTCGGCTTCGACGCTTTGGCCGCCTTCACCCACCACTGCGAGAGCGCCTTCGACCAGGTGCGCAAGGGTGAAGTCGCCACTACGCCAGCTCTGGTGTCTGCGGTCCTGGCCGCACAGGACCACATGCGCGCCCTGGCCGAGGGACGTAACGCTCCGCCGGAGACCGGCGAGGCCCTTCTGGCGGACCTGCGCCGGGCGGTGGAAACCGCCGGCGGCGAGAGCCCGGCCGCCGCCCCGCTGGTCCTGACCACCTTCCGCATCCGTTTCAGCCTGCCGCCCGACGCCCTGGCCAACGGCGTCAGGCCGCTGCCGCTGCTGGACGAATTGCGCGAACTCGGCGACTGCGCGGTCATCGCGGTGACCGACCGCGTGCCACCGCTGGAGGCGCTTGAGCCTACCGAATGCCATCTGGCTTGGGATGTGGTGCTGACCACCGACAAGCCGCAATCGACGATCGAGGATGTCTTCATCTTCGTCCTCGACGAGATGACCCTTGAGATCGAAGCCGAACCCTGCGCGGCGACGCAAGCCCCTGCGGACGCTGAGGACAAGGCCGCGGCCGCCGAAGCGCGCGAGGCTACAGCCTCCGGGGTCGCGGTCGCCCACCCTTCCGCAGGCGCCAGACAACTCGAAGCCAAGACCGCCCGCGCGGTGGATTCGGTGCGCGTGCCCGCCGAACGCATCGACGAGCTGATGGACCGGGTCGGCGAGCTGGTGATCGCCCAGTCGCGCTTGAAACAGGTGGCGGCCACCAGCGGCGAGGAACAGCTTCGCACCGTCGCCGAAGAGATCGAACGCCTGGCGGGCGAGCTCCGCGACACCATGATGGTCGTGCGCATGGTCCCAGTCGCACAGCTGTTCGGCCGCTTCCGCCGCCTGATCCACGACCTTGCGCGCGACACTGGCAAAGAGATCGACTTCGCCACCGAGGGCGAATCCACCGAGTTGGACAAGACGGTGATCGAGCGCCTCGCCGATCCCCTGGTCCATCTGATCCGCAACGCCGCCGACCACGGCCTGGAGACGCCGGAGGCGCGCCTGGCCGCCGGCAAGCCGCGATCCGGCAAGGTGGTGCTGGCCGCTCGCCAATCCGGGGCCGAGGTGATCATCACCGTCACCGACGACGGCCGCGGCGTCGATTGCGAGCGGGTGCGCGCCAAGGCCGAGGACGCCGGCCTGCTCGCGCCCGGCGCGGCGATCTCGGACGAGGAGCTTTTGCAGTTCATCTTCCACCCCGGCTTCTCCACCGCTCAGGCGATCACCAGCCTGTCCGGTCGCGGCGTCGGCATGGACGTGGTCAAGCGCACCGTCGAAGGCCTGCGCGGCTCGATCCGGATGACCAGCACGCCGGGCGAAGGCTCTGAGATCGCGCTTCGGATCCCGCTGACCCTGGCGATCATCGAAGGCCTTCTCGTGCGCGTCGGCCCGGCCCGCTACGTCATCCCATTGGCGGCGGTCGAAGAGTGCGTCGAGTTGTCCGTGGAGCAGGACCTGCGCTCCACCGGACGCAGCTTAATCACGCTGCGGGACAAATTGGTGCCATTCATCCGCCTTAGAGACCTGTTCGCCACCCACCTCGCGCCCGATCCGCACCAGAAGGTGGTGGTGGTCTCCACCGGCCAGGAGCGCGTCGGCCTGGTGGTCGACCAGATCCTCGGCGACCACCAGACGGTGATCAAGGCGCTGAGCGGCTTTCACGCCGACGTGGAGACCTTCTCGGGCGCCACCATCCTCGGCGACGGCGGCGTCGCCCTGATCCTCGACATCGCCCATCTGGTCGCCGCCGGCCAACGTCAGGACGCGCAGCTGCGCGCCGCAAGCTGAGCCAGGCGAGCAAGATGAAATCGGACATGAGCGGCATCCAGGCCACCAAAACCACCGAGGTGCTGACCTTCGATCTGCGCGGCGAAACCTTCGCCCTTGAGGCGGGCCTAGTGCGCGAGGTTCTGGACGTGACCCCCGAGACCGCGGTCCCGGGCGCCGCGCCCTTCGTCGGCGCGGTGATCAATTTCCGCGGCCGGGTGATCCCACTAGCGGACCTGCGCCTGGCTTTCGGCTTGGGCCGGGCCGAGACCACCATCGACAGCCGCATCGTGGTTATCGAACACGATCTCGGCGGGGAGCCCACCCTGATCGGCCTGCGCGCCGACAAGGTGCACGAGGTCACGACCTTGAACCGGGTCGACAGCGAGCCACCGCCTAGCGTCGGCATGCGCTGGCGGCCCGACTTCATCTGCTGCCTAGTCAAGCGGAACGGCGAATTCATCGTGGTTCCGGACCTCGAACAAATCTTCACCACCCGCGGCGGCGCCACCGGCGCGAGCGGCCCGTTCAATCTCTCCTGAAAAGGAAATCACATGCGCTTCACCGTCAAGAGCAAGCTTATAGTCGCCTTCGGGGCGGTCATCTTCATGTTGCTCACGGCTGCCGGCTTCGGCGTCACAGGTCTCGCGACCATCCACAAGAACATGGTCGACTATCAGGGTCCGGTCTCGCGCCTGAAAACCGCGGATGACTTGCAGACGGATCTACTGCAGGTCACCCGTTACGAAAAGAACCTGATTATGGAGACCGACGACGCGAAGATGAAGACCTACGACGCCAAACTCAGCGACGCGTTTGCGACGACCGAAAAACAGCTGGCAGACGGCGAACGGACGGCGAGTCCGCACACCAGGGAACTGTGGAATAGATTTCGGACCAACTGGGAGCAGTTCAAGCCGATGAACGCCAAGGTGCGCGAACTCGGCCTCGCGAACAACAATGTGGTGGCCGCGAAGTACAATATGGAAGACATGGCGCCGGCCCTCGACGCCATGGTTCAACTCGGCGATCAGATCATAGCCGCTTCGCAATCGGAGATGGACGAGGCCCAAGCCGCGGCGACACAGACCTACCAGACGACGCGTAATGTGCTTGTTGCGGTCGCAGCGCTATCGCTGCTGCTCGCCACCGCCGCGGCGACATACATCGCGTGGAGCCTATCGCGCGGTCTGCGCACTGCAGGCGAGGCGGTCGCTCGCGTCGCCGAGGGCGACTTGACGCAAATGGCCCAGATCACGACCCGCGACGAGATCGGCGACCTCCTAGGCCATGTGAACCTGATGGTGGAGCGACTTCGCGGCGTTGTGTCGGACGCAATCTCGGCGTCGGAGAACGTGTCTTCGGGCAGCCAGGAGCTGTCGGCCTCCTCCGAGCAGATGAGCCAGGGGGCCACCGAGCAGGCCTCGTCCGCAGAGGAGGCGTCCGCCTCGATGGAGGAGATGGCCGCCAACATCAAACAGAACGCCGACAACGCCGCCCAGACTGAGAAGATCGCCCGTCAGTCGGCGAAGGACGCTGAGATTTCCGGTGACGCCGTCAACCGCGCCGTGACCGCTATGCAGACCATCGCCGAAAAGATCACCATCGTCCAGGAGATCGCTCGCCAGACCGACCTGCTGGCCCTCAACGCGGCAGTCGAGGCCGCCCGCGCCGGCGAACATGGCAGGGGCTTCGCCGTCGTCGCCTCCGAAGTGCGCAAGCTGGCAGAACGCAGTCAGACCGCGGCGACCGAAATCGGGTCCGTGTCGTCCGAGACGGTCAAGGCGGCGCAATCGGCTGGCGCCATGCTCGTCGAACTTGTGCCCAACATCCGCAAGACCGCCGAACTGGTGGCCGAGATCAGCGCCGCCTGCCGCGAGCAGGACATCGGCGCGGCCCAGATCAACGAGGCCATCCAGCAGCTGGACAAGGTCACGCAGCAGAACGCCGGCGCTTCGGAGCAGATGTCCGCCACCTCAGAGGAACTGGCCGCCCAGGCCGAGGAGCTGCAGGCCTCCATCGCCTATTTCCGCACCGAAGCCGGCGCCGGCGCGCTGGTCCATAGGACCGCCCCCGTGGCCAAGCGCCCGGCCTCGGTCGCCGCTAAGGTAGCGGTGCGCAAGCCCTCCGCCAAGGCTGCCCCAGCCCGCTCGCCCGTCGC
>NZ_DASXNL010000115.1:0-15557 GCF_036495085.1 Phenylobacterium sp.
CCGCCTCGTCGAAGGCGTCAGCTTCGCGGATGCCGCGCTCGCCGACCTCGAAGACCGCCACGTCGAGGCGACGGACGAGGTCTCCGTACTCGTCGAGGATTGCGCCACGGGCGAGCGACAGTGCTTCCGAGTCGATCTGGACACGGGCGAGACTGCCCCCTGCGACTAGGTGTCAGCCCGCCTGGGTGGCCAGCCAGCGGTCGACCTCGGGCAATCGCTTGGCGGTCACATCGAGCCGGTAGCTGATCGCGGCCAGCGCCCTGGCGACTTCGCCGCGGGTCGAGGAGGGGACCGTTGCGGCGAAGGTCGTGAGCTTGGCCGCCATCGCCGGATCGCGCGAGCCGCTGCCGAGGTCGGTGAAGAAGCGCGTGCGGCTCGTCGGTTCGAGCATGGCTTCGACCTGAGCACGGTGCGACACGGCGAAGTCGAAGGCCCTGTCCGGAAAATATCCAGCGACACTGGCGATGATCTCAGGCGCGTCGGTGGCCGGCGGCTCCCGGGTGAGAGCCAGCGCCAGGGCCCGCTCGGCGAGCGCCGGATCGCGGCTCGCGCCGAGATAGCGGTAAAGCCGGGTCTTGTCGGTCGGGTCGGTCGCGCTTCGGGCCAGGGCGTGGAGCTGGTCCCACGTCGCAATGTCCGCGTGAGTGGCCACGATCCGCAGCACGATCTGACGCGTCGTGCCGGTCAGGGCGCCTGGGGCGGCGAGCGAGGCTGCGAAACGACGCTGCGCTTCGGCGATGACTGCGGGATCATCAAGCTGCCCCAGCGTTGTGAGCAGGGTCGAGCGCAGGAGCGTGTCGTTATCCGCTTCGCCCGCCTTGGGATCCCAGCCGAGCCGGGAGAAAGCCGGAGCCAGCCTGGCGCGTGCGAAAGCCCGATAGGCCGCCTGTCCCGGCTGATCGCGGTAGAGGTCGTCGACCGCCGCCAGCTGCTGAGCCGTCGCCTTGAGGACGATCGAATCCTGCGCATCCTCGGCGCTCCTGGCGATCGCCAGGAACTCGCTCATCGGCGCGTAGCCGGCCTGACCTAGCGCCAGACTGTCGTAGATCAGGCCGAGCTGGTCTTCCGGATGCAAGCGCGGGAAGGCCGCAGCAACGCGGGCGGCGAGCTCGGTTGAGTAGCGGCTGCGGAAATACCCGGCCTGCCCGGCGTTCAGCAAGGGAGTCGCCCCCGCCGGTGCGGCTCGCGACACCGGAGCCTTGTCGCTTACGACGGCGCGCCACGGATCCTTAAGGCCCGTGACCGTCACGGGGGTCTGCCAGGTTCGCGGCGCCTTCGAAATTTCGTCGACGCCATAGCGGCTCTGGGTGAGCTGGAAGCCGGCGCGCGTCTCGGCGATCGAAATCAGCGGCACGCCGGGCTGCAGGGTGAAGTCGTGTGCGATGCCGGTGATCTTCCGGGGCGAGACCCTGTCGATCTCGTTCCACAGGTCATCGGTGACGGTGTTCCCATAGGCGTGGTGAGCGATGTAGTTGCGCACACCCGTCCTGAAGACGTCCTCCCCGACATAGGTCTCCAGCATATGGATGACGGAGTGGCCCTTCTCGTAGGTAATGCCGTCGAAGGCGTTGGCCGCGGCGAATACGTCCCGGATCGGAGCGATCACGGAATGTGCGCCGCTTCGCGCGTCAGTGCGCATGGCGGCCTGCTCGCCGACCTTGGTCTGCAGCCAGATCTTCCACTCGGGATGAAAGTGATCGGTGGCCTTGTTCTCCATCCAGGAGGCGAAGCCTTCGTTGAGCCACAGGTCGTCCCACCAGGCCATGGTCACGAGATCGCCGAACCACTGGTGCGCCATCTCATGGGCGACGTCGACGTAGATGCTCTGCTTGTCCGCCTCGGTGGTCAGCTGCGGATCCACCAGGAGCGCGTAGTCGAAATAATAGATCGCGCCCCAGTTCTCCATGGCGGCGAAGAATTGGCTGCGGCCGGGGCCGGCGATGAAATCCAGCTTCGGCAGCGGGTAGGGCGTGCCGAAGTAGTCATTATAGTACGGCAGCAGCTCGGCGGCGGCGTCGAGGGCGAACTGCGCCTTGGCCGTGTCGCCCCGGCGGACCACGACGCCCACGTCAGTGGCGCCGACCTGACGGTGCACCCTCTCGAAATCGCCTAGCGCCAGGAAGAGCAGGTACGAGCTCATCTTGGGCGTGTCGGCAAAGCGGGTCGTTTGCCAGTCTCCCGTTCGCTCCTGCGTAATCGTCTGCTGGGCCACGGGCATGTTGGAAACCGCCATTTGACCGGCGGGCGCCTCGACGGTCAGCGAAAAGATGGCCTTCACGCCGGGCTCGTCCCAGCTGGGGATCAGACGCCGGGCGTCGGAGTTCTCGAACTGGGTGAAGAGCGCACGCTTTTTGCCGCCGCCGGCCTCGGTATAGTCGAGAGCGAAGAGGCCTGAGGCCTGCTGGTAGATCGACCCGGTGTAGGCGAGCGCCAGCATGTAGCGGCCTGGCGCGAGCGGCTGGTCGAAGACGAAGGCGACGGTCTGCTGGTCCTTGTCCAGGGTGATACTGGGCGTCCAGGCGCGGACGGCGTGCGAGGCTTCCATACCCGGCCCGGCGGGCGTTCGCGGCAGTTCTGTCAGAAATGCCTTCTGGAAGGCGATATCGGCGGCGTTCAGGACGATGCGATCGGTCGGGCGCTTCACCACCAGGGCGATGCGTTCCCGGCCGGCGAAATTCAGCGCCTCGGCGTTCGGTTCGATCGTGATCTCGTAGCGTTCCGGCGCGACGTCGCTCGGCAGTGCGATGTGCGTCGAGCCGGCCGGAAGGGTCGCCTTTTCGGGTTGAGCTGGCGTGGCCCACGCGGGGCTGCCTGCCGCCAGCAGGACGGCGGCGACGGCGACGGCGAATTTCATGGAGAGCGGCTCGAAAAGCTTTGGGTTGCGGCAGGCAAGGTAGGGAATGCGAGCGCGTTCCGCCACGGCGCCGATTGCCTCGGCCAGGACGCCGCGCGCAGGGGACGGCGGGTTCAGCGGCTTTGCAGGTGGTTCGCGATTGTCGCGCCGCAATCGAACGCCCATCTTGGCTGTCAGCTTCGCGGGAGATCGTCCATGAGTCACATCACCTACAAGGTCGTCCGGCACGATAGCGGCTGGGCCTATACGGTGGATGGCTCCTATTCCGAGACCTTTCCCACCCATGACGCGGCCTTGAAGGCGGCGCGCCGCGCAGCTGGCGAGCAACGCATCTCCGGCGCCACATCCGGCATCGTCTACGAGGACGCCGGTGGACGGTGGCACGAGGAACTATCCGAGGGCGAGGACCGGCCGGATACCGACGTCGAAGGCTAGCGGCTGCGGTTGTTCATCTCGTCGCCGGCGTTGCGCGGCAGGCGCAGGAACCAGACGAGCGAGATCAGGGTGAGCAATCCGAAGACGGCGAAGGCTGGCGTAACGGTGTCCCCAGTCAGATGGGTTTCCCCCCGCCGGACCATCAAGAAGTGGAGCAGGGTGGCGGCGAGCCCGATGCTGACGGACTGCATGAACTGTTGGGCCATCGAGGCCGTGGTCGTGCCGCGGCTCATCTGGACCTGCTCAAGATCGGCGTAGGCCATGCCGTTGAGGCTGGTGAACTGCAAGGAGCGGAAGAAACCGCCGACCGCCAGCGCCACCATGATCAGCCAGTGCGGGGTGTCGATCTTGAAGAGGGCGTAGACCACGAAGGTCGCCGCACAGATCACGCCGTTGACAATCAACACCGTGCGGAAGCCGAAGCGGCGCAGAATCGGCGGGGCCGTCGTCTTCATCACCAGCGCGCCGACAGCGGAGATGAAGGTCATCAGGCCGGCTGCGAAGGCCGTCATTCCGAAACCAACTTGCAGCAGCATGGCGAGCAGGAAGGGCGTGACCCCCGGCATCAACCGGAAGAAGGCTCCGCCCAGCACCGAGGCCTGGAAAGTCGGTATCCGAAATATGGAAAGATCGATGATGGCGTGCGGATTGTTCCGCGCATGCGCCCAGTAGAGCCCCAGGCAGGCGAGGCCGCCGGCGAAGAGCCCCGCGACAGCGACTGGCGGCATGACGTTGCGGCCCAGGTTCTCGAACCCGAAGATCAATCCGGCGAGCCCAAAGCCGGTGAGCAAGATGCCCGGCCAGTCGATGGGCGAGACCGCCTGCTCCTTCACATTGGGTACAAAGGCCCGGACCAGAGCTACGCCGGCGATGGCGATCGGCAGATTGAGGAAGAATATCCAGCGCCAGCTGACGAAGGTGACGATCGCCCCGCCCAGCACCGGACCGACGACGGGCCCCAGCAAGGCTGGCATGGTCACCACCGACATGGCGCCGACGAGTTCATTCTTGGGCGTGGTGCGCAGGAGCACCAGGCGCCCGACAGGGCCCATCATCGCCCCCGCGCACCCCTGGGCCAGGCGGAAGGCGACCAGTTGCGGCAGGCTGTCGGCGAAGCCGCAGGCGGCGGACGCCGTGGCATAAAACACCATGGCGATCATCAGGATGCGCTTTGCGCCGAAACGGTCGGCCATCCAGCCCGAGATCGGCAGGAATACCGCCGAGGCCAGGAGATACATGGTGATCGCCAGGTTCAGCCTTAGCGGCTCGACGTGAAGGGCGCGCGCCATTGCCGGCAGCGCATTGTTGATCGACGTGGCGTTCAGCGTCTGCATGAGCAGCGCCGAGCCGATGATCGCAGGCACCACCCAGCCTCGTAGCGTGGCGTCGCGGCCCTCGTTCAGCACCGCCGCGGCGTCGGCCGCAGGTTCGTCCAGCACATCCTCGACGAGGATTTTTTCCGCCTGACTGCTCATGCGTCCAGGCTCACGAGCCTGAGGAGCGGCGCGGCCGCTTCGGTCAATCGCTCGCGTTCCGCCGGTGAGAGGCGCACCAGCCGGGCGGCCAGCCAGTCGTTGCGGTGGCGTTGGAGGGTCTCGATCTTGCGCAGGCCAGCGGCCGTAAGCGTCAGACCGGAGCGACGACCGTCGTTGGCGTGTTCGGCGCGCCGCAGCCAGCCGGCGGCCTCGAGGCGCTTGACATGACTGGACATGGTCGGGCGCGAGACCTGTTCGAAGTCGGCGAGTTCGCTAACCCCTGCGCCCGGGTTCTTCCTTACATAGCCGAGGATGATCGCGTCCTGAGCGGAAAGCCCCACCTTCTGGGCTTCCTGCCGCAGCTTGCGGGAGACTCGCAGGAGCGGTCCGCGCAAAGCCTCGGCCAGGACGCTGACGTCTTCGGTTTTGGGCGAGGTTGCGGGCATGGGGACAGTTATAGTTAGGTTGACTAACTATCTATAGCCCACGAGCGCGCCGGTGGACAACCCATCAAACGGCATAGGCTGCCCGAATGACCCAAGCCGGCTTCGCGACGCCGATGCGCGGCTTGGGTCCCTAGGAGAGTTTTCGACTACAGGACGCTGAGCATCTCCCCGACCAGGGGGTGGCGGACGATGTCGCGGTCGGCCAGGCGCACTATCGCGATGTTGCTGACGGCTTCCAGTTTGTCGGCGACCGGGCGCAGGCCCGAGAGCTCAGGGATCAGGTCGGATTGGTTTGGGTCGCCCGTGACCACCATGGTCGAGTGCCAACCCAGGCGCGTGAGTAACATCTTGAGCTGCACGTAGGTGCAGTTCTGGGCCTCGTCGATCACCACGAAGGCATTGTTGAGTGTCCGCCCGCGCATGAATCCCACGGGGGCGATCTCGATGGCTCCTTCCGCCATCAGCGCCCGGACCCGTTTCATCGAGAGCCTATCGGAGAGCGCGTCGTAGAGGGGGCGGAGGTATGGCGCGAGCTTATCCTCGGCGTCACCGGGGAGGTAGCCGATGCTTTCGCCGGCCTCGACGGCCGGCCTGGAAAGCACGATGCGGCCCACGCTGCCGCTCTCCAGGGCTTCGACCGCCTTGGCGATAGCCAGGTAGGTCTTTCCCGTCCCCGCCGGGCCCAACGCCATGACCAGGTTCTTGGCGTCGATGGCCTTGATCAGCTCTTCCTGACCCGGTGATTTGGCCTTGATAGTCTTCAGATAGCCCTGCTCGCGCTCGTCGTTGGAATTGTGGTGCGCGAGCGGCGACCACCCCCTGTCGACCGGCAGCCTGCGGATCTTGTCATCCCCTCCAAATTGGCCGGCGTCGAACGGGCCTTCGCGCAGTTGTCGCTTCAGGGCTCGCTTGGTCATCAAAAGCCTCCGTTAAACCCACATGATGGGGGCCAAGAAAAAAGGGCGCCTCCGGTGTGGAGCGCCCTTTGGGTGGTCGGGATGAATCGAAGCAGGGGACATGCGCGGCCCGGGGGCTCTCCCGGGAAGGCGGTCCGGATCCGGTGGATCCGGGAAGACAACACACTCAGCGCCATCAACTCCGCCCAGCGCGAGACACGGAACCGAACACTCGGCCCGCAGCGAGCTCCGGAAGGGGTATCACCCTCTCGAATCGCCCGACTAGAATGAGCCTAGCTTGGTTTCAAAAATGTTAAATGAACGATTGTCGCAAGAAACGGGGTGTGCGGATGAGTGTCTACAACTTAGGCAATGTGACGCCTGAATTACCAAATGATGACGAATACTGGATTGCGCCCACGGCAGCGGTTATGGGCCGAGTGATTCTCAAGAAGAATGCGTCGGTCTGGTGGGGTGCGACTCTACGTGGGGACAACGATCCGATTACTGTCGGAGAGAACTCCAATGTCCAGGACGGCAGCGTCCTGCACACCGACACCGGCTCGCCGCTGACCATCGGCGCCAACGTGACGGTGGGCCATATGGTCATGCTGCATGGCTGCACGATCGGCGACAATAGTCTGGTGGGGATCGGCTCGATCATCCTGAATGGGGCGAAGATCGGGAAGAACTGCCTGATCGGGGCCAACTGCCTGATCACCGAGGGCAAGGAGATCCCGGACAACTCCCTGGTGATGGGTGCGCCGGGGAAGGTTGTGCGTGAGGTCTCGCCCGAGCAGGCGATGATGCTGGCCGGCGGGGCCGTGCACTACGTTGAGAACTGGAAGCGCTACCGAAGGGAGTTGCGGCAAGTCTGAGTGGCGGACTCTGGCCGGGAGGCGCGATCGATCGGCCTGGGCGCAGATGATCGCAGCCTCCTGCCTGAAGCGGACGGCGCCTGCGGCGCGCACCTCGCCACCGGGGCCGCCCCGGTCTTGGTTCGCGGTCTTGCGCCGTCGCGGCCACCGACGTCGTCGGGCGCGCGGGGCGGTGTCAGATCGATTTCCACGGATGGCCTTGACGGACCCTGCGGCGCCTGTCGAGCGTGCCGCAAAACGGGAGGACGCCCATGGCCTATGAATTCATCAAGGTGGACCGCGACGGGCCGGTCACGACGGTGACCCTCAATCGACCGGAGGTGATGAATGCGCTGCACTCGCCGGCGCACTTCGAGCTCGACGCGGCGTTCAACGCCTTTGCGGCGGACCCCGAGCAGTGGGTGGCGATCGTCACCGGCGCCGGCGAGCGGGCTTTCTCGGCCGGCAACGACCTCAAACACCAGGCAAGCGGCGGCAAGATGGGCAGTCCTCCATCCGGGTTCGCTGGGCTGACGTCGAGGTTCGACCTGACCAAACCCTTGATCGCGGCAGTGAACGGCGTGGCGATGGGCGGCGGATTCGAAATCGCCCTGGCCTGCGACGTGATCGTGGCCTCTGAATCGGCGGTCTTCGCCCTGCCGGAGCCGCGGGTGGGGCTGGCGGCCCTGGCCGGCGGCCTGCACCGGCTGCCCCGGGCGATCGGGACTAAGCGGGCCATGGGAATGATCCTGACCGGGCGGCGGGTTTCCGCGTCCGAGGGGCTGGAATTGGGCTTCGTGAACGAGGTCACGCCACCGCACGAGCTCATGGGTGCGGCGCTGCGCTGGGCAGGCCAGATCTGCGAGCTTTCGCCGATGTCGGTCCGGGCGTCGAAGCAGGCAGTCTACCAGGGGCTGGACGAGCCGAGCCTGGAAGCCGCCATCAAAGGCCAGAACCGTTACCCGGCCGTGGCTGCGCTCTTTGGCAGCGAAGACTTCGTGGAGGGGCCGCTGGCGTTCGCGCAAAAGCGCCCACCGGCCTGGAAAGGGCGCTGAGAGCCCCCGTCGGCGTGACGGGCGTGGCCCGGAAGGGGCCATTGCCCAGGCGCCGCTTGCCACAAGATGACGCCTGCGTCAGGTTCGGCGCAAGCAGATAACCTTCAGGGACCCAGGCGCCACAATGGATCGCTACGACTACATCATCATCGGGGCGGGCTCGGCAGGTTGCGTGCTGGCCAACCGGCTGAGCGAAGACGCGGACAAGAAGGTCCTGTTGCTGGAAGCTGGCGGCAAGGACGGCGCGTTGATGATCAAGATGCCGGCCGGGGTCGGCGGACTGATCGGCAAGCAGGGGCCGCAGAACTGGGGCTTCTGGACCGAGCCGGAGTCGAACCTTAACGAGCGCAAGCTCTGGTGGCCGCGGGGCAAAGGCTGGGGTGGCTCGTCCTCGATCAACGGCATGATCTACATCCGTGGCCACGCGCGCGACTATGACCAGTGGCGCCAGATGGGCTTGCCCGGTTGGGCCTATGCAGATGTCCTGCCGTATTTCAAGAAATCCGAGAGCCTTGAGGGCGGGGCTGATCCCTGGCACGGCGGAGACGGGCCGCTGAAGGTCTCAAAGGCCTCCTCGCCCAACCCGATCTATTCGGCCGCCATCGAGGCCGGAGGCCAAGCCGGCCATCCCCTGACCAAGGACTTCAACGGCTTCCAGCAGGAAGGCTTCGGCCCCTATCAGTTGACCGTTCATGACGGCCAGCGTTGGAGCGCCGCGCGCGCCTATCTGCATCCGGTGCTGAACCGACCGAACCTCACTTGCCTGACAGGCATGCGGACCACGCGGATCATCGTCGAGGACGGCCGCGCGACCGGCGTCGAGATCTATGATGAGAAAACCAAGGCAAAGCGCAGCGTCCAGGCGCAAGCCGAGGTGCTGCTTTGCGCCGGCGCGGTCCAGTCGCCCCAGATCCTGCAACTCTCCGGCATCGGGGATCCCGACGAACTCGCCGCGAACGGGGTGAAGGTTGTGAAGGCGCTGAAGGGCGTCGGCGCGAACCTGCAGGACCATCTGGACGTCTGCATGTCCTGGATCTGCCCCCAGCCCATCACCGCTTATTCGATGCGCAAGGGACTGATAAAGACGCTCGGCGTGGGGCTGAACTACATGCTGTTTGGCAAGGGGCCGGGGCGCCAGCAGTTCCTGGAGTCCGGCGCGTTCCTACGCTCGCGGCCCGACCTGGATCGGCCCGACCTGCAGATCCATACGGTGCTGGCGATCATGCAGGACCACGGCAAGGTTTCCGTGCCGCACGACGGCTTCACCTTCCACGTCTGTCAGCTTCGGCCCGAGAGCCGCGGCAGGGTGACGCTTAAATCCCCTGATCCGCTGGCCGATCCGGCGATCTTCGCCAACTACCTCTCCGCCGAGGAGGACCGACGGGCGATCCGCGAAGGCGTGAAGATGATGCGCAAGGTTGCGAAACAGTCGGCGCTCGCCCCTTACATCTCCTCTGAGTACTCCCCGGGGGAAGCCGTTCAGACCGACTCCGAAATCGACGCCTGGATCAAGGCGAGCGCGGAGACGATCTATCACCCGGTCGGGACCTGCCGCATGGGCGCGGCCGGCGATCCGATGGCGGTGGTCGATGCTGAATGCCGGGTGCAGGGCCTCGCGGGCTTGAGGGTGATCGACGCCTCGGTCATGCCGACGCTAGTCGGCGGCAACACCAACGCGCCGACGATCATGATTGCCGAGAAGATCTCCGATGCGATTCGCGGGCGCGCGGCCCTGCCGGCCGAGGACGTCCCTGTCTACGACGCCGGGCTAAGGGCGGCGTAAGCTCCATCCCACCCTTGACGGGGAGGAACGGCGCTTACTTCCCCGGAGTCACCTCCAGCCTGAAGGCCTTGTCCTCCTTGAGCACCAGTTCGGCCGCGCGCTTGACGTCGGCGGAGGTGATTTTCTCAGTGCCGGGGATGATGTGGCGGATGAAGTCGAGCTTTCTCGGCTCCGCCTGGGCTCCCGACAACTCGGCCAACCAGTACTGGTTAGTGACCCGTGAGCGCTCCAGCCGGTCGATACGGGGCTTCTTGGCGCGCGCCAGTTCGTCGGCAGTGACATCTTTGGTGCGCAGGTCGGCCGCGATCTTGGCGACGTCCCGGAAGAAGCCCGGCAGCCTGGCGGGCGGCACCTCGACACTGGCGGCGAGATAGCCCCAACCAGTCCAGGTGAGGCTGTGGGTGTAGCTCACCGACGGCGAATAGGTGACACCCTGGGCCTCGCGAAGCTCGTCGATCAGGCGAAGGCCCATGACTTCGCCCAAGACATCGTTCTCCAGCGCCTGTTGCGGGTTGGACCACAGATCATTGGTCGGCCAGGCGACATAGCCAATCGCCTGGTCCGCGCGGCCCTTGTGGGTGATGTCCAAGGGCTCGCTGTTGGGCGCCGGGAAGGCCATCTGGCGTTGCATGGCGGAGGCCGGTGCGGGCTCACGGCGGTCGGGGAGAGAGCCCAGCGTGCGCGCCACCGCGTCGATGGCCTTCTCGACCGTGACGTCGCCGACGATCACCACCTCAATGGGATCGGAGGCCAGGTGCGGCCCCACCTGGGCCTGCAAGTCGTCGATCTTCGCCTTGGCGATGTCCTCGCGGCTCGGGAAGGTGAAGCGCCGATCACCGCCGTGCAGCAGGCCGGACAGGTCGCGACTCATCACCCCGGCGTCGGTGCCCTCCATCTGGTCGTGGACGGTCTTGCCGGCGTCCTGCTGGCGTCGGAAGGCTTCAGTGCGCCAGCCCGGATCGGCGACATAGGCGGTGAGAACCTGCATCTCGGTCGGCAGGTCTCCGGTGCGCGTCGAGCCGGAAAGCACGAAGGCATCCTCACCGACCGCGAAGCGGGCGCCATAGACCTTGGAGGCCAGCACGCGCTCGGTGTCCTCATTGTCTATCTGCTTGAGCCCCCCCTCGGTGAAGGCGTTGCCGAACCAGGCGAGGCTCTGGCGGTCCTTGGGCAGATCCTGCAGGCCGTCGCCGATGTTGACCCGGACCAACACCTCGTCATCGCGGAACTTGGTGGGCTTGACTGTCAGGCGCACGCCGTTCGCAAAGCGCACGAAGACGGTGTCGAGGTCGGTGATCTCCCTGGTCTCGGCCACCTTGCCCGGTTCGCCGAAGCTCGCGTATGGCCAGACGACTTCGTGCGGGGCGCCGGGCGCCGCCACCGCGACTTTTCGGGTGGAGGCATATTCGGCGAGAATCGCCTGATCGCCGCCGGGCACAGGCTTTGGCGAGGACATGAAGACCAGCGGGCCTTCGCCGGCGAAGGCCGTTTTCAAGGCGGCGGAGACCGTCTCGGCCTTCAGGCCCTTCACCGCGGCCTCGAAGAAAGCCAAATCATCGGCGGGGCTGGTGACCACTTCCTTGTCGCCGATCGAACTGATGATCTCGTCAGCGATCTGGGCAGGTCGGCGCGTCGCCGCGCCAGCGGCCGCCGCCTGGGTGGTGGCCCGCACCTCGGCGATCTCGCGATCGAGTTCGTCCTGACGCACACCGAACTGTACGGCGCGGCGCTGCTCCTGGTCGGCCGCAGCAAGTGCTTCTCGCCAGCGGTCCGGCTCGGCCATCAGGTTGATCATGGTGACGTCCGCGGAATGCCCCTCGTCGCTTCTGAAGGCGCCTGCGACGATGAACGGGGGGTGCTCTGAGCGGCCCAACGCTGAGAACCGGCGGTCGAGGACGGCAAAGCCCAGCTCCTGTATAAGGTCAGCGCGGCGCTTTGCGACACTATCAGGCCGTTCGTCCGGGGGGCGAACCCAGGTAATCTGCAGGCTAAGCGGGGCGCCTGGCTCGACCACCAACTTGGCTTCGGTCTTCCGCGGCTTGATCTTGCCGAGGTCCGGTTCCGGACCTACCGGGCCATCGGCCTTCCAGTCGCCGAATCGGGCGCGGATCTTGGCCTCCATGGCGGCGGGATCGAAATCGCCCACCGCGACGATCGTCGCGCGCTCGGGGCGATAGAAGTGGCGGTAGAAGTCAGCGATCTCACTTGCGGGAGCCGCCTTCAGAACGTCCACCTTACCGATCGGCTCGCGGGTTGGGAGCCGCTGGCCGGCTAGCAGATATTCGAGCCGGGCCTTGTAGACCCGGTAGCCCGGGCCGTCGCTGGCGCGCTCCTCCGACAGCACCACGCCGCGTTCGCTGTCGACGGCGGACTGTGCGATCGTGAGCTCCGACGCCGCCTCGCGCAGCAGCTTCAGCGAAGTGTCGACCGTCTCATCATCGGTTTTTGGCAGATCGAGCTTGTAGATCGTCTGATCAAAGCCCGTTGAAGCGTTGGTGTCGGCGCCGAAGGCCAAGCCAAGACGCTCAAGGATTTTGATCATCTCACCCTTGGGCACAGCTTTGGATCCGTTGAACGCCATGTGCTCCAGGAAATGCGCCAGGCCCTGCTGGGAGTCCGTTTCCATGAGCGAGCCGGCGTCGAAGCGCAGCCGCAGAGCCGCCTGGCCCGCCGGAATCGCCTGGCGATGAATGGCGAAGCGCATTCCGTTGGGAAGTGCGCCAAAACGGGTGTCGGGATCGGCGCGCACGTCGGAGTGTGCCTGCGGCCATTCTCCGGGCGCAAGTCTTGTAAGCTTCGCGTCGCTCGTGAATTTCGGCAGGTGCGGCAGATCGACCGCAAAGGCGAAACTGGAAGTCGTAAGAGACAGAACGGCAGCCAGCGTAAGGCTCGCGCCCGGGGAACGGATCATAGAAGTAAAGGTCCTGATGGGGTCTGACACTTGATCCCCACCATCGCCAAGCTACATGGCGGCGGCAAGGCAAGAAGGCGGCGCTGTCGCGCAACCGTGGCAAAGCGCTTAAATGAGGTCGATGACCGAATCGCGTTTCGACGAGACTCCGCCGCAGCCACAGCCGCAGCCGTCGTCGCAGCAGCCTGCGCCGCAACCCGATCGCCGGCAGGTTCGCGAACCCGTGTTCAATGCGCCGTGGCAGGCGGTGGCGGTCACCGTGCTGATTGTCGGTGGCTATGCGCTTCAGACGCAGTTCCCCGTGGTCGCCATCGAAAACGCCTACGCCTTCGCGCCGGCTAACCTGGTCCCCGGGCGGTGGGAGACGGCGATCACGGCGATTTTCCTGCACGGAAGCTGGGCGCACGCGATGATGAATGGCGCCTTTGCACTCGCCTTTTCGACACCGGTCGCAAGGCTGTTCGGCGCCAAGCTCGAGGGCGGCCTGCTGTTCTTCGGCTTCTACCTCCTGAGCGGGGTGCTGGCTAACCTGGGTTTTGCGGGGGTGCATCCGGGCAGCACAGTGCTGATCGTCGGGGCGTCAGGCGCGGTATCCGGCCTGATGGGGGCGACGGCCAGGCTAATGGGCGGGGGAGGGCGGCCTGGACCGATATTTTCCAGACCGGTGCTCAGCCTCGGCGGCGCTTGGCTGGCTATCAATGTGCTGATCGCTCTGCTCGGCGGCTCGTTCCTTCCAGGTTCGGGGAGCGCCGGCGTCGCGTGGGAAGCGCATCTCGTGGGATTCATCGCCGGCGTGTTGCTGATCGGCCCATTCGCGCGCCTCGCGCCTGGTGACTGAGGGGGCCGTCTCACGCGCGCGTGCGTTGAAGCGTGTGCGGTTCTGCGCGACGCTGCAGACTTGGACAAATAGAGAGCGCGAGGACACTGATGCTTGTCTCGCAGATCCTGAAGACCAAGGGCGATACGGTCTTCACGGTTGCTCCGACCGAAACGATCTCAGCCGTGGCGGCGCTGCTGCATTCCAGACGGGTCGGCGCGCTGGTGGTGCTCGACGCCGAACGGGTCGTCGGCATTGTTTCTGAGCGCGACGTCGTGCGCGCGATGGCCGAGGTCGGCGCGGCCGCGCTCGGACAGGCGGTGTCCGGGGTCATGACCCGCGACGTGCTGTTCGCCCAGCCGGGGGAAACCGTCGACTCGCTCCTGTCGCGGATGACCGACCGACGGATTCGCCACCTACCGGTTTGTCAGAAGGAGCGGCTGGTCGGCATCGTCTCGATCGGCGACCTGGTGAAATCAAAGATATCCGAGGTCGAGGCCGAGGCTGATGGCCTTAAGGCCTATATAGCGGCGAGCTGAGCCTCAGATTCCCTGGTCGAGCGGACCGCGTCGGCCAAGGTATAGGCCTCCAGCACGTCTGCGGTTGCGTCACGGGCGCGAAGCAGGGCCTCGCGCAGAGTGCATTGATCCCGGTCGGGACAGTCGTCGCACTTGCGATAGTTGAGGCGCGGACTGACGCAGGGCGCGAGCGCCAGGGGACCGTCGACGACGCGGATGACCTCCGCAAAGCTGATCTCTGAGACGGCCCGGGCCAGGATATAGCCGCCGAACTTGCCGCGCCGGCTGCTGACCAGGCGATTCCGCGACAGTTCCAGCAGGATGGCTTCCAGGAATTTGCGGGGCGCATCGGCCCGAAGCGCAAGCTCGCCCGCCGTGAGCTGGGCGCCTTCTGCGCGGGCCAGTTCGACGAGTGCCCTTAGCGCGTACCTAGCCTTCTGCGAGAGCATTGCGCCTCCTGCCCACCTTTCTAAGCTGAGCGGAGGCGTGCGCAAGGCGCTGCGCAGAGGCGGATATTTTCAATCCGTCGACAGACGGCGATTGACAGCCCCCAGGTCCCCCCCTAGATAGCGCCTCCCGCTCGGGCGGGGCCAGTTCCAGGCGGTTCGGAAGGGGTGAACAAGCCCCTTGCTTTTCTCCTGGGAATGGATATTTTCCCGAGCCTCAATCGAATCGCTACCGACTGATGAGGGTTGCCCCTCGGCGGCCCCGGTGTGGTTTTTTGCGCCATTATCCGGGTCTTTCGGGGTGTCGCAAAAAAGTCTGAAAAGACCGGTTGACACGAAAGAGGCCGGCCAATAGATAGCCGCCTCCGCCGACCACCGGCGCTAAACAGTGGGGTCGGCGGAAGCCGGTCGGGTCTTTGACATCGTTGAATTGGAAAGAGAAACGCAGGCGGCGGTGTCCTGGCGGTTACCTTAACCAGGTAACCTCGACACTGACGAACTTGCGGTCTCTTGAAGACAATACCATGAATATCAATTTCCTCGAACTTCGGTTCTTGGACATCGATGTGAATGGGAACTCGTCAAGAAATACGCAGACTATATGCCAGCCAATTCTTCGGAATTGGATAGCTATAAGTCAGTGCTCAACTCAACCTGAGAGTTTGATCCTGGCTCAGAGCGAACGCTGGCGGCAGGCCTAATACATGCAAGTCGAGCGCACCTTCGGGTGAGCGGCGGACGGGTGAGTAACGCGTGGGAATGTGCCCTTTGGTACGGAACAACTGAGGGAAACTTCAGCTAATACCGTATGTGCCCTTCGGGGGAAAGATTTATCGCCATTGGAGCAGCCCGCGTTGGATTAGGTAGTTGGTGAGGTAAAGGCTCACCAAGCCTACGATCCATAGCTGGTCTGAGAGGATGATCAGCCACACTGGGACTGAGACACGGCCCAGACTCCTACGGGAGGCAGCAGTAGGGAATCTTGCGCAATGGGCGAAAGCCTGACGCAGCCATGCCGCGTGAATGATGAAGGTCTTAGGATTGTAAAATTCTTTCAGCGGGGA
>NZ_DASXNL010000116.1:0-4815 GCF_036495085.1 Phenylobacterium sp.
TGACGCAGGCCCGTCTCGCCGTCAATGAGCAGGTCGAGCACCGCGTCCACCAAATCCGGCACATAAGTGGGCGAGACCACCAAATCGTCCGCCGAGTGGAACGTCTGATCGGCCGCCACGGTCCGAACCACATGCGAGGCGAAGTTGTGGGGGTCGTAAGGGGAAAAGAACGCCGCGGTCCGGACCATCAGCGCCCGTCCGCCCAAGGCCAGCACTCCCGCCTCGGCCTGCGCCTTGCTGCTGCCGTAGACGTTGAGCGGGCGGGGCGCGTCGCTTTCGACGTATGCGCGGTCGATCTGCCCGTCGAACACCAAGTCGCTGGAGAAGGCCGCCATAGGCAGATCCCGCTCGGCGCAGGCGCGGGCCAGCCGGACCGCGCCCTCCGTATTGGCGGCAAGGCAAGCCCCGGGGTCGGCCTCGGCCGCGTCGACCCGCACCCAGCCCGCGGCGTTGACCACCGCCCAGGGGCGCGCGATGTCCAGTATGTCGCGTATGGATGCCTCGTCGCCTAGGTCGAGTTCGCCGCGTCCGGTGAGGCGGTAGTCGATACCGCGCCATTCACAAGCCCGCGCGAAAGCCTGGCCGAGCGTGCCTGTCGCGCCGGCGATCAGCAGCGGCCGACCCGTCGCTTCAGGCATGCGCCACTCCCGTCGTGGCGAGGGGCTCTCGACGGTTCGGAAGACCGGCCTGAACTGTAAGCGGATATCGCGCCGCCACCACCCCGCGCCCGTGGTCGCGGGGTGGGTCTCGCCGCCGCCGGCGATCCGCTTCAGCTCCGCGGCCAGCGCCGTGGGCCGCGGCGGGTCGGAGCGGACGTCGAAGGCCCCGACCTCATAGTGGCCGACCGGGCGGGTCAGCAGACTATCCCAATCGTGCGAGCCGAGGAGGGCCCACGCGGTGACCGCCTGCACATCCACGCCGCGCCCCCGCAGGCGCCTCGCAACCTCCCACGCCTCACGAATCCAGCGCACCTGCTCCTCGCGGGTGCAGCCGTTGTGGTTCTCGGTCACGGCCAGCGGCCGGCCGTAGCGGGCCCAGGCCTCATCAAGCACGCCTTCGAGACCGGCCGGCGGCGGCAAAACCACCCTGATGGCCTCCACATCGGCATAGGTCATGAACTCGTTGCCCCCGATCCGGTCGCGCGAATAGCCGCCGGTTCGGTGGTCGAGGAACCGGTCGCTGGTCAGGTAGTGGTTCACCCCCAGGACCTCTGGCGGGCAGGGATTGTCCGCGATGAGGCGCAGCCGATCGGCGAATCCGAAACGCTCCAATCGCCCCTGCAGCGGATGGCCCTGAGTCACACGGCCCTCCAGCAGGTCCCAGGTCATCCAGCGGCGGGCATTGTCGAAATCGGCTTGATGCGCCACTGCCCGAGTCGAATAGGTGCGGCCAAGGTCCTCGGTCTGTATCAGGCGCGCCTCCGGCCGCACCTTGCGGATCTCGACCATGGCCAGCCGGATGGCGTCGATCTGGTTGATCAGCGCGGCCCAGAATCGTGTCTCGTCAGCCGTATGCGGGTACCAGTGCCCGTAGAGCGTGGAAAACCGCGCAGTGGTCAGCGGCTCATTGATTGGCGTCCATTCGGAGATCCAGGGATAGCGTTCCGCGGCCGCCCGCGCATAGGAGGCGAATGCGTTGGCGAAGCCGTCGTCGAGAAGGTGGGTCGACGCGGGACCGCTCCCATGGTGCAGCAGGCCCGCGATCGGACGCATACCGAGGTCGGAAATCCGCGCGAGCCTCTCGTCAGTCCAGCTCCAGTCGTAGTCACGGCGGCCGCCCCGGTCCGTCCGTTCCCAGAGCACAGGGTAGCGCAGGGCCTGCAGGCCCAGCTCGGCGAACCTATCGAGGTCCGAAATGCGATCGTGGTGGCCGCTCCGCCGCGTCTGGTCGTGGAACGTCTCGCCCAGCCGGTTCACGGTGCATTCGTGACCTCCCCACAGTTCCAGCGGCAGCATATTTTCCGGCCTTCCCGTCGCATGTGAAGGCGCAAAGACCGGGCCGGCAGATGGTTCCGCGAAATTGTATGGCGGGCGTGCCACCCACCGGCAAGTCGGGATTTGCCGGCTATAAAGTCGACTGGCCGACAATCTACCTTGTCTACTACCAGACATATCCCGCGTACGCTTGCGAGTACTGAATAGGTCGCGCGAATGACAGCATTTTTGATCGGAACCGATGCTATCGCGCGGCATTATCGCGCTTCTCGCTGTTTGACCAAAAGGATCGCGCTCTTGGATACGCAATGGGTTCGGCGCGCTGAGGGCGCTCGGTCATCCTCAACCCATTCCGCAATCCCGCCGCGAGAGCGGCCTACCTTGATCTGCTTTTCCCACCTGAGATGGGATTTCGTTTTCCAGCGTCCGCAGCATCTGATGACCCGCTTTGCGAAGCACCGGCACGTCATCTATTGGGAAGAGCCCCTCTGTGGTCCGTCGGACGCGACACCTCGGCTCGACCATCGGACGGACGCGGACAGCGGGGTTCTCATAGTCACCCCGGTCCTGCCCGACGGCGTCGCGCGCGACGAATGCAACACGACGTTGCGCCGGTTGCTGGACAGCCTGATCGCGGGTTGTCGCGGAGACCTGATCCGCTGGTACTACACCCCGATGATGTTGGAGTTTTCGCGGCATCTTAAGGCGGAGTGCACCATTTATGACTGTATGGACGAGCTGGCGAACTTCAAGTTCGCGCCGCCCGAGCTGACGCTGCTTGAGCGCGAGCTGATGGGCCTAGCCGATGTGGTGTTTACCGGCGGCTACAGCCTCTGGGAAGCTAAGCAAGGATGGCACCCCAACATCCATCCCTTTCCTTCAAGCGTCGATCGCCCGCACTTTGCTCAGGCCCGCGTCCGGAGTCTTGATCCGGAAGACCAGGCCGGCATTCCGCGGCCCCGGTTGGGCTTCTATGGCGTGATCGATGAGCGGATGGACCTGGCGCTCCTCGCCCAGCTTGCCGACGCTCGCCCGGATTGGCATCTGGTGATCGTCGGGCCGGTGGTCAAGATCGAGCCTGCAGACCTGCCAGTGCGGCCGAACCTTCATTACCTGGGGGGCAAGACCTATGACCAGCTGCCGGCCTATCTGGGGGGGTGGGACGTAGCGTTGATGCCCTTCGCGATCAACGAGTCCACCCGGTTCATCAGTCCCACCAAGACGCCCGAATACCTGGCCGGCGGCCGCCCCGTCGTCTCGACCCCGATCCTCGATGTCATCCGCCACTATGGGCAGCTGGAAGGGGTTAAGATTGCGGACAGCTCGGCGGCTTTCGTCGCGGCCTGCGACGAAGCCCTGACGCTACCCAATGCGCCCGGGTACTGGTTGGACCACGTCGACGCCGCGCTCTCGGCGCTCTCCTGGGACGAGACCTTTGTCCGCATGAATCTGGAGATAGGCCGCGCGAGGCATGCGGGGAATAAGGCCCATACCGCAACGCTCACTCCGAAACTGGCCGACCCCGGGGTCGCGGCGCCTGCCATCCGTCCGGCCTGGTGCGGGAAGGCTTTCGACTACCTCGTTGTCGGGGCGGGCTTTGCCGGCTCTGTCCTCGCCGAGCGCCTCAGCAGCCAGCTCCGCAAGCGAGTTCTGCTGATCGACAAGCGCCCGCACATCGGAGGAAACGCCTATGACGAGAAGGATGCCGGCGGGGTGTTGATGCACCGTTATGGCCCGCACATCTTTCATACCAATTCCAGCGAGGTGTCAGGCTACCTGTCGCAGTTCACCAAGTGGCGGCCCTATGAGCATCGCGTGCTGGCCTCAGTAGGCGGCTTGCTTGTCCCCATGCCGATCAACCGTACGACGCTGAACCGGCTCTATGGGGTCAACCTCACTACGGACGCCGAGGCCGAGGCCTATCTGGCCGCGCGGGCCGAGCCGGTGGACAAGATCCGTACGTCCAAGGACGTCGTGATTTCCAAAGTGGGTCGTGAGCTCTACGAGACCTTCTTCCGCGGCTACACCCGCAAGCAGTGGGGAATGGACCCCGCGGATCTCGACAAGTCGGTGACAGCTCGGGTGCCTACTCGGACCAACGAGGACGATCGCTATTTCACCGACTGCTTTCAGGCGATGCCGGCCGACGGCTACACGCGCATGTTCGAGAACATGCTCGACCAGCCGGGGATCACGGTGGCGCTGGGTGTGGAATACGACGACGTTCGCGCCGACGCGGTGTTCGACAAGCTGGTCTTCACCGGCCCGATCGACGAATATTTCGATCACCGCTACGGCAAGCTGCCCTACCGCAGCCTGGCTTTCCGCCATGTGACTCTTGCTCGGGAATGGTATCAGCCGGTGGGCACGGTAAACTATCCGGACGAGGCGACGCCCTATACCCGCATCAGTGAGTACAAGCACCTAACGGGCCAAAGCACACCCAGAACCACCATCACCTATGAATACCCACGCGCCGACGGCGATCCGTACTACCCAGTTCCGCGCCCCGAAAATCACGCCCTTTTCAAGCGTTACGAGGCGCTTGCCCTAGCGGCGCCAGACGTTCACTTCGTCGGACGGCTGGCCACCTACCGCTACTACAACATGGACCAGGTTGTCGGTCAGGCGCTGGCGACATTCCGGCGAATAGCGGCGGCCGATACTGAAACCGCCGGCGCCCAACGTGTGCAACCGGCGGGCATAGCGGCTGAATGACCCTAACATCTTCCCCCGGCTGAAGCCGGGGGATTTCCCAGGGAGGAAATCCACTGAGGAGTTCGCGCTTCATCGGGCGCCTGACGGCCACCCTCCACGCGCAGCGACGGTGTGTTCCACCGCCGGACGCCGGTCCCGGCGTCACGGATGTTGATCGCAGCGT
>NZ_DASXNL010000117.1:0-4485 GCF_036495085.1 Phenylobacterium sp.
GGATACTCTATCGGTTCAGGGGTGGTTTACGGACACGGCCGCTTGCGCGGTAGGGGACAATGTAGGCTTCCCTTCGCCGCCCAGATGGCGTCGGACCTGCGCTACGGTTCTTGATGGTAGACGTCGAAGGCCGTCTCCTGAGGCGGAGACGCAAACCCCCCTGCGATGCCCTTGCTTATCGCCGGCATCAGGATCCCATCCCGGAACGCCTCCCAACTGGCCTTGGTCTCGTGGATCGCCACAATTGTCCATCCTCCGTCGGAAGGACCCGCGACGTGGTAAAGTTGGCCCTTGGGAAGAACGCTCCGGCCCGGGTGAACCGCACCGAGCGACGCCTCGTACTGCTCCTTCGTACCACCAGCAAAATAATGCACGATGCCGTAGGCCATTAAGTCCTCCCTCGCGTTCGTCGATCTCGCCGGTGGCGCTAACGGATTAGCGCCTAATGCCGCGCGCCACGCAATGACCGAGTTGGGGTCGAAAGCGGTGTTCCGCGTCACGGGCTATCCGATCTGTCGCCTTCGACCTGGGCCCTTTTGCATGGGTCGTCGTTCCGCGGAGATGGCGCGATCGCCTTGCGCGCGTTGGCGCCTCATTGTGCCGCTGCATGATGATTGATGCTCGCGGACGGCATCGTTCTGAGCGCACCACGGGCGACGAGGGGCGTCCCCGTTAAGGGGGTGGGTATCGGACCTTTGTGCCGGGCCGCAGAGGCGTCCAGGCCTTGGCGGCGGAATGCGACGCGACGAGGCGCGTCACTGTCAACGGCCGGACGTTTCTCGTTCCCACCGACGGTCTCCAAGTCAATTTTAATATCGGGCCTAACGGTCCCATTACGATCGCGTGCGATCACGCAGACATCGTCGGCATCCAGAACCTATTCGGCGTGGTTCCCGAACCTGCGACCTGGGCGATAATGTTAACCGGGTTCTTCGGATTGGGAGCTGTTCTGCGGCGACAGCGGAGCGCCCTGGCTTAGGCGCCGATCGTGGCCTGCTGCGACCGGGACGGATGGGACGAGGCCAAGCTATGGGGCACCCATGGACGGGTACGCTTGGGAGGACTGGTGGGAGCATTGGGGCAGCTCAGAAGCGAAGGCCTACGAGCTGTTGGACAATACGCATGTGTTCCCCGCTCGCCGCGGTTTCGCGCGCACTGGCGGACTCGTATTCGAGCGGTTCCCGAACCCGATGAGCTCGGCGCGCTGGATGGAGGCACGCAACCCGGTCTCGCTGTCCCTCCTGCAGGCCCGGCTGAACGAGCTCGACCTTCGGCATCGCGATCCGAAATGCCCGGCCTGAGGAGGTCGCATGGTGAGCGGCCGCGGGGCGATGGACGGCGTATCACGTCGCCGCGCAAACGGCTTGACCATCGCCTCGGTGAGCCCGATGGCCGCACGGTCCGCCTATCGCCGAGTTTCCCTTGCGCCAAGCGGCGCGAAGCGGACATTCCGCAGGTCAGCCGAGGGTGGAAAGTTCACGTCAGCCCAGGGTAGCGCCCTTCCAAAAAGCTCTCCGTTCGCTAGCGTCGATCCATGTGGGATCGACCCGCCCGAATTCTGGCCGCGATCGCCCTCGCCGTGTCGGCGGCTGTGAGTCCCGTTGGTGCGCCAGGCGCTCTCGCTGCAGCCCAGACCGCCGCGGAGACGCAGCCTTCCTCGGTCGAAGGCGTGACGGTCGTCGCCCCTCGAGCCGAACAGAGGAAGCTTCCGGCGCTCGTCGAGCGGTTTGTCGAGGCGCACGCGGCGACGGGCAGGATCGACCAGCTCTCCCGCTGGGCAACTCCCGTCTGTCCGGTGGCTGGCGGCCTGAGCCCGCCCTTCAACGACTATGTGGTCAGGCGCGTGAGGAGCGTCGCCGCGGCGGCGGGCGCGCCGGTCGAGAAGCATCCAAACCGCAACTTCGCCTGCAAAACCAACCTCCTGATCGTCTTCACCACTAAGCCCCAGGCCTTGCTGGACGATGTGCGTAAGCGACATCCCCAGCTCCTCGGCTTCCACTACGCGGCGCAGGCTGGGCGTCTTGCGGTCTTCGACCATCCTATCCAGGCTTGGTACATGACCGGCACGAAGGCTGAGGGGGGTGTCATCGAGGCCGACGATGAATTCACTCGGCTTCCCAGCGGCGCTGCCGGAAGCCATTTCAGCGCCCGCTTGGAAAGTCAGTTCATGGGTGTCCTGGTGGTGGTCGACAGCGGAAAGATCTTGGGCCACCAAATCGGACCCATTGCGGATTCTGTGGCGATGCTGAGTCTCGCCCGCCTCGATCGCGTGCAGGGCTGCAGCGCGCTGCCGACCATCGTCGATTTCCTGAATCCAGACTGCCCGCCAGGACCGGATCCCTCGGGCTTGTCGCAGTACGACGCGGCCTTTTTGAAGGGTCTCTACGCAACGGACGCCGAACAGTTCGGCCGCGTTCAGCGCAGCGCCATAGGCTCACGCATGCTGCACGACCTGGAATCTGCGCCCGCGCCGCCGAAGGACCGCTAGGGGGTCGATTCTCCCCGTTTGTTCAGCGCCGGAAACTCACCGTTGGACGACTCATTGCGACCGCGAGTCAGCGTGAGTCGTTTGGCTCCGACGCGTGCGCTATGCGCACCTGGATTCCTATTGAGCAGCAGGCACTCTCGTCACCGCCGCCGCCCTTGGAGAGGGCCTACGCAAACCCTGCTTGGCGTCGAGCTGCTGTGACGGTGTTCTGCAGCAGCACGGCGACCGTCATGAGCCCGACGCCGCCCGGGACAGGTGTGATCCAACCTGCGACCTGGCTCGCCTCCTTGAAGTGGACGTCGCCCACGACCTTGGTGCGGCCTTCGGCGGCCTTCACCGGGTCGTCGAAGGGTACGCGGTTAATGCCGACGTCGATCACCGCGGCACCCGGTTTGATCCAGTCGCCACGGATCATCCGCGGACGCCCCACGGCGGCGACCAGGATATCGGCCTCCCGGCAGACGGCCGGCAGGTCGCGTGTTCGCGAATGAGCGATGGTCACTGTGCAGTCGGCCTGCAGCAGCAGTTGCGCGATCGGCCGACCCACCAGCACCGAACGGCCAACGACCACCGCGCGAAGGCCCGTCAGGTCGCCGACCGTCTCGCGCAGCAGGATCATGCAGCCCAGCGGCGTGCACGGCGTCAGCGCCGGCTGGCCGCTCGCCAGACGCCCGGCGTTGACCACGTGCAGGCCATCGACGTCCTTGTCCGGATTGATCGCCGCAAGGACCGCCTTTTCATCAATATGGCCAGGCAGCGGTAGCTGGACCAGAATGCCGTGGATCAGCGGGTCGACGTTCAGCTCGCCAACCAGTCGCAGGAGGTCGTGCTGGCTGGTGTCCTGCGGCAGGCGATGGGTGACCGAGTGCATCCCCACCGCCAGCGAATGCTCGCCCTTCGAGCGGACATAGATCTGGCTTGCGGGATCATCGCCGACCAGCACGACGGCAAGGCCGGGCTGGAGGTCGTGGTTCGCGCGAAGTTCAGCCACCTCGGCCGCGACCTGCGCCCGCAGGCGTTCGGCGTAGATCTTGCCGTCGATGATGCGGGCGGGGCTGTCGGCCATGGGCGCTCCTTGGTCTTGAGCCCCGACTAGCCGTTCGAGCGAGCGGGCGCAAATCCGGCCTAGACGTTCAGGCTCCTGATCCACGCCGCCACCGCCCAGGCGTGGGACTCTCTGGTGAGCCGGGCGAGCGCCGCTTGCGGGCTCATCCAGACCAGCGTGTGGTCGTCCTCGATCTTCAGTTCGGGCGCCTCGGCCATTAGCTTGGCGGCGAAGAATGTCCCTCGCGTGTTGCAGGCATCCCCCTTCTCATTGACGAAGAAGTGGTCGGCGCGAACGACAGGGGTTTCAATGGCCACCTGCAGGCCCGCTTCTTCCCCGCATTCGCGCGTGGCCGCCTGCTCAGCCGTCTCGCCGGGATCAAGGCCGCCGCCCGGAAGGTCGAGGCGCGAACCGCCGCCCGAGAAGTCGACGCGAACGGTTGCGATCTCGCCCTCCCTGACAACGATCACGAAGGCGGCGGGCCGATCGGGATAGGCCCTGCCCGGCTCCGGTTTGCCGAACTGTGGAACTGCCATCAGTCGATTCCCATGAGAGCCGGAAAGGGATCGATCTTGCCGGCGATCACCGCGGCGACCGGAACCGGTTTCCAGCCGACCTCCATGTTGAGGCTCGCCTCCCAGGCGAGCACGATCAGATCGCGCAGCTCCGAGGCGCCGGCCGCCAACTGTTCAGTCGCCAGCGCCGGCCCTCGTGGATCGCCAGGCGCCATGCCGCCCGCCTTTTCCATTTCGTAGAACGGGACGACCAGCCGGCTGGTGGCGGCCAGGTAGTCAGCGGTCCGCTGCTCAATCGGGCCTTCAAATCTGCGGGGCGCAGAGACCTTTGCGGCCACGGCCGCCTCGGTGACGCTTGAACGCACAAGGTCACTCTCGAATGGGGCGTGCAGTTTGGCGTTCGAATAGCCGCCCGGGTTGGGATAATCGCCCCAGCC
>NZ_DASXNL010000118.1:0-25693 GCF_036495085.1 Phenylobacterium sp.
CTGATCGCTCTTGCCGCTGCGCTCGGCGTGGCGCTATCCGCGCGCGCCGCGCCGCCGCCGGTGGAAGTCTACGGTCGATTGCCGGCCATCGACTTCATCTCGCTGTCGCCCTCGGGAGAACGGTTCGCGCTCGCGGCCCGAGACGGTGAGAACCGCAACCTGTTTGTCCGCCGGATCGACGGTCAGGCCGAGGTGGCGACCAAGCTTCAGCCCGGCAAGGTGCGCGACCTGGTCTGGGGCGGCGACCGCCACCTCTTCGTGTTTGGAAGTTCGACGATCCAACCGCGGATGCCAGGCGACGCAGTTAAGGAGTGGATGAGCGGCGCGCAGCTGGACCTGAAAACCCACAAGGCCTTTCCGCTGCTGGGAGAGTCGAACACCTACCTCGGCTCTTTCTTTGGCTGGTACGGCGTCCGCGACGTGGGAGAGCGGAGCTATGCCTATGTCGGGGCCATCACCCAGGAAGATTATACGCCGAAGCTGGTCGTAGACCCGTCCTACACGTCGACCCCCATCTATCCGCGTCTGGTCCGTATCGATCTCGAGACAGGCAAGGCCGACCTGGTGGCGAAGCCAGCCGGGGGGTTCACCGAATGGCTTCTCGGGCCCTCCGGCGAGGTTCTGGTCCGAAGCGTAGTCGATCCTCGTGGCGCGGCTTTCAAGCTGTTCCCCGGTGCGGCCGGCGGCGCCCCGATCCTGGTCAGCGGCGCTGACCAAGGCGATTTCCGCACCAACCTCGAGGGGCGCGGGCGCGCGGCGGACAAGTTGCTGCTCTGGGAACGCTCCGACGACGATGTGGCTCTGAAGGAGGTCTCGATGGCCTCTGGCGGCGACGGCGAAGTCCTGATCCGAGGGGACAACACAGCCACGGGCCTCTACGACCGCGACACCCACCTGCTGATCGGCCTCTCGTCGAGTAACGGCGAAACCATCAAGCTGTTCGACCCGGCCCTTCAGAAGAAAGTGGATGCCGCGCGTGGCGCGTGGCCGGGCTCCAACAGCGAACTGGTCTCGTACGGCCGCGGCCTCGACCGGATGATCTTCCTGACCGACGGTCCAGGCGACGCCGGCACCTACTGGCTGGTGGACATCACCAAGCGTTCCGCCGTGCCCATCGGGCGGGTCAATCCCGACATCCCGGCGGCCGATGTGGGGCCGGTGAAGATGATTTCCTACAAGGCGGCCGACGGCCTGGCGATGGACGGCGTCCTGACCCTGCCTCCCGGGCGCGAGGCCAAGAACCTGCCGTTAGTGGTGCTGCCTCATGGCGGACCGTTGGCGCCGGGCGATACGGCTCGGTTCGACTGGTGGGCCCAGGCCTTCGCGTCTCGCGGCTATGCGGTGTTCCAGCCGAACTATCGCGGCACGCTCGGACGTGGCGAGGCGTTCCGCAAAGCCGCCTACGGGCAGTTCGGACGCAAGATGCAGACGGACATCTCCGATGGGGTCGATGCACTTGCGCGGCAAGGCCTTGTCGATCCCAAGCGCGCCTGCATCGTCGGCGGCAGCTACGGCGGCTACGCGGCCCTGGCAGGCGTGACGATTGAGCAAGGCCGCTATCGCTGTGCGGTATCGGTGGCTGGGCTGGGCGACCTGTCACGGTTCCAGGGCTGGGTTTCCGACCGCCACGGGTCGGACGGACGCGCGGTCAGCTTCTGGCGCGCCCTGATGGGCGCTTCGGCGGGCCAGGATCTCAAGGAGATTTCGCCCCAGCGGCTCGCCGCTCACGCCGATGCGCCGATCCTTTTGATCCACGGCGCCGACGACACCGTCGTGCCGATCGAACAGAGCGAGGCGATGGAGCGTGCCCTCAAGGCAGCCGGCAAACCCGTGGAGTTCATCACCATGCCTGGTGAAGACCACTGGCTTTCCCGCGAAGTCACCCGCCAGGCCATGCTCACCGCAGCCGTCGCCTTCGTCGAGAAGCACAATCCGGCAAACTGAAGGGGCCTCGCCTTACGGCGGGCCCCTCGAGAAATTGCGCGATGTTCGACCGGACGCCGGTGCGGCCGGAGCTGAGGTCGGTCAGTCGCTGGTCTGGCCTGCGGCCGCCGGTCCGCGGCCTCAGTGAGCAGTGCCGCAAACCTGGGCGTCCGATGAAGCAGGGAGAGGTCGGGGTCGGTCTTCGCGTGCGCCAACGAGTTCGTTGGGGCGTGGCGGCAAAAGCTTCGAATTCCGTGAGAGCCGCCCTCGTCGCCAAGCACGCAAAGCGCGCAAGCGAAGTTGTAGCGGACGTTGGGGTTCTCGGCGTTGGTGACCAAAGCGCGCCTCATCCAAGCTTTCGCAACGTCCCGGTCGCCAAGGGCGGCAAGTGCGGCGGCGAGAAATAGGCGGTGGAGCGGCGAGCAAGGGAAAGTCGCTGGAGCTGCAGACCGCGCCGAAGGCCACAGAAAAGAAGGCCACAGAAAAAAGGCCCCGCTTGGTGCGGGGCCTTCTGCCTTGCCAGTTCGGCCTACCGGTTAGACCAGACGCCGGTGCGACCGGAGGATTGATTGCCGCCGCCGCGTTGCGGGCCCTTGAAGGCCGGACGCTGGGCGGGCTTGGGTTCGCCGCCGCGCTTTTCGCCGGAGCGGGCCGGAGCCCCCTCGTGGCGGTGGCCGCCGCCATTGCCGCCGCCGTGGTTGCGGTTGCGCTTGGGCTGGTGATTGCCGCGGTGCGGCTGGCCGCGGGTGTCGGCGCGGTCGGGCTTGCCGGCGACCTCCGGCAGGGCTGCGGTGGCGGCGCCCAACTGCTTGTCGTTGCGGCGGTCGAAGGACGGGATCGTCTGGCGCGTCACCTTCTGGATGTCGCGCAGCAAATTCCGCTCATCGTCGGCGCAGAAAGCCACAGCCGAGCCGTCGGCTCCGGCCCGCGCTGTCCGGCCGATGCGGTGGACGTAGCTTTCCGGCACGTTGGGCAGCTCGAACTGCACCACGTGGCTCACCGCGTCGATGTCGATGCCGCGCGCGGCGATGTCGGTGGCGACCAGGGCGCGGACCTTGCCGGCCTTGAAGTCAGCCAGCGCCCGTTCGCGTTGGCCCTGGCTCTTGTCGCCGTGGATGGAGGCCGCCTCGACGCCTACCTGCTCCAGGCCCTTGGCGACTCGGTCGGCGCCGCGCTTGGTCCGCGTAAAGACGATGACCCGCTTGAAGCCGGCGTCGTCGAAGAGCTCGGCTAGCAGCGCGCGCTTGCGGGATTGCTCCACGAACAGCACGCGCTGGTTCACCCGATCGACGGTGGTGGCCTGCGGGGTCACCGAGACGCGCAGCGGATCGTTGAGCAGTTCGCTGGCCAGTTTGCCGATCTCGCTCGGCATGGTGGCGGAGAAGAAGAGGTTCTGCCGGGCCTTGGGCATGTGCGCCACGATCTTGCGGATCGGCAGTACGAACCCGAGGTCGAGCATCTGGTCGGCCTCGTCGAGGACGAAGATCTCCACGCCCCGAAGCGTGATGGTCTTCTCCTGCAGGTGGTCGAGCAGGCGCCCGGGTGTCGCCACCAGGACGTCGACGCCGTTGGCCATCGCCTTGTGCTGGGCGCCGTACTTCACGCCGCCGAAGATGACGGCGACCGTGACACCCATGTGCCGGCCGTAGGTCTTGAAGCTCTCGCCGATCTGGCTGGCGAGCTCGCGGGTGGGGGAGAGCACCAGGACGCGGGCGCCCTTGCGCTCCGGCTGGCGTTTTTCGGCGGCCAGGCGGTGGAGGATGGGAAGCGCGAAGGCGGCGGTCTTGCCGGTGCCCGTCTGGGCGATGCCCTGCAGGTCGCGGCCGGCCATGACGCCCGGGATGGCCTGGGCCTGGATCGGCGTGGGCTGGCTGTAGCCTTCCTGGGCCAGCGCCTTGAGCAGCGGGGCGGCGAGGCCGAAATCGGTAAATTGAGTCAAACTCTGTCTCACATATGCGCCGAACGCACCCAATCGATTCCTTGTCGAGGGCGCGGAGGTCGCGGGTCTTTGGGGAAGCGCCCCGCGTGATGGGCGATCTATGGATCTTACTGCGCTCGACAGGCTGGGCCTCGTAACGAGACCCCACGCGGCTGGAGCACTGAGCACGTCATAGTTCGTGACGCGGGCTGCACATCGTTGTTCTCAGACATGAAGTCAACCCAGGGTGCGGCTTTGCGGCGCAGCTGTTGCCTTTATGACTCAGGCCGGGAATGAAGCGGGATGAGCGAAAAACCGGCCCCTAAACCCATGCTGCTGGTCGCCGCCGCGGCCCTGGTCGACGCCGACGGCCGCGTGCTGATCTGCCAGCGGCCGCAGGGCAAGCAACTCGCGGGCCTTTGGGAATTCCCGGGCGGCAAGGTGGAGCCCGGCGAGACGCCGGAAGGCTGCCTGATGCGCGAGCTCGAGGAAGAACTGGGCATCCAGGTGACCCACGCCTGCCTGGCGCCCTTCGTCTTCGCCAGCCACGAGTACGAAGGCTTCCACCTCCTGATGCCGCTTTATCTCTGCCGCCGCTGGTCCGGCCAGATGAAGGCCCTCGAACACAAGGCCCTGGCGTGGGTGAAACCCTCCAAGCTTACAGACTATCCAATGCCCCCTGCCGACGCGCCGCTGGTGGCGTGGCTGAGGGATTTGCTCTGACAACGCCTCCCCGCGGCGGACGAGCGGTTCCTTCGCCGGTTGGAGAAAGGCAAGTCAGCGCTTGTAGCTCGCCTTCGTCGCCGCGGCCTGGCGCTGCGTGGCTGTTCGCGTGGCGTCGACCACGCATTGGCCGGGGTCGATCATGGCGTGCTGCCCCAGGCAGAAGATGTCCTCATAGTGCGGGCCGGCGGTGGCCAGGCACTGGAATAGGTTGAGCTTGGCGAGCCTGATGCAGGAGTCCGAGCGGGGTTCGCTCATCAGGCTGCGCGCCTGGCCATCTTCGCCAAGCACGCTCAGGGCCGCCAGCGCCACGGCGCGGGTCACCACCGGGCTTGGGGGGCCGGGGCGACGTTCGCCGTCAGCCAGCGCCTGCCTCAGCCGTTCCGGGTCTTCGCGATTGGGTCGGTAGGCCTCAGCCGAAATGTGCTTCACCCGGCTCAGCCGGGCCGCCGCATCGGGGACCTTGGCCTTGGACCAGGCCTGGTGCTGCACCGTATAGGCCGCGCGCTTGACCTTCTCGCCTTCGCCGGCGAGCGCGGCGCCTTGCGCAAAGAGCGCGCCGCTGGCGCGCGCCTCGGCCTGCTCCGCGCCGGGCAACGCCAAGGCAGCCTGCGGATCGGCGCTCAGCCGGCGCGCGAGGTCGCCCGGATTTCGATTGGCGCGCACCGCGGCCACCAGGCGCGGCTCCTGCAGGGCGGCGAGCGCCGCATAGGCGATCATTCCGGACTCAAGCTCGTGCGGTTCGTGCGCCGCGCCCGTCTGCAGGGCCTCGGAGACCTCGGAGGGGCCGGCGAACTGGGCGTCGATGCCGCGGGCGTGGCGCATGAAGCTCTCGAAGGCGCTGGCCTGGGCCACCAGTCCGCGATCGCGCGGCGCGGCCATCTGAGCCGTCGGAGACGGGGCATGGGCCAGCGGTGGCGCGGGCGCCGTCGTGCAGGCCACGAGGGCCGTGGCGCAAGCTGCCGCGGCGCCGAGCCCTGTGATGTTGTTCTTCATATCGACCCCCTTTTTCGGAGCCCCCTCAAGCGCCGCCGTGGATCCGTCGAACCCGCGGCGAACACCGCCTCGGCCAATAGGCGCGATCCTAAGTTTCCGGAGCGTTATCAAGCTTCGCCACAGGCGGGTCGGCGGCACGCCTGGCAGCGACGGCCTTGCCCGGGTAGGACACAGTCGCGCCCATGGTCCTGGCGATCTGGGTGAGATCGACCACCGTGGCGGCGTCGCAAGCCGGGCCGCCCTGCCGCAGAGCCTCCATGCCGGCGTGAATCGCGACGGGCGAAGCCGTCCCGGCGATCAGCACCGTCCCTCGCGCCTCCCTTTGGCTTTGGGCACGAAAGGGAGTTCTCGGGCCTGGAGGTCGGACCGCTGCGCCTGCGGCCAACGTGAGGGCGACAAGTCGGCGGCCTGGACGGGACGCGCGACCGCAAGAAAAATCGACGTCACAAGAGCGATAACGCCGCAACCGAGCGGCACAATCTTGGAGGAGACCATTCCAAAGGCCGTGGATGTGCTGATCTCGCGGCAGGGAAGACGGGGCCTCCAATACCCCGGTCGTAAGGGGCGCACCGTTCCGTGGTGAACGCCAAAATCGCGGCGGGAGCTAAACCTGCGCATCCCCCCATCGGCGACATCCGACAAGTCCGCCACCGCCCGATCCCAAGCGTCGGCGACTTAAATTTCTATCTGACGGAACCGGCGACATCTCTATTCGACGTGGATGCGCCAAGGTCGGTTCGTGACTCGCCACGCGTGACGGCGCCGATTTTCCCCGTTCGGCCAATTCCGCCTCGGGGCAGTTGACGATCTCGGTCGGAAATTAGGAATTACCTTGATGCCCGTCATCGCCGCACGTCTGCTCCCAGTCATCATGCTCATATGCTCGAACGTGTTCATGACGTTCGCCTGGTATGGACATTTGAAATTCAAGGATCGCCCGCTTTGGGGCGTAATCCTTGTAAGTTGGGGCATCGCCTTCTTCGAATATTGGTTGGCGGTCCCCGCTAATCGGTGGGGTAGCGCCGTCTACTCAGCGGCGGAACTGAAGGCGATCCAAGAAGTCATCACCCTTTCCGTGTTTGTGGTCTTTTCTTTCGTGTACCTGGGCCAGAAGATCACGCCAGTGCAGGGCATCGGCTTCGCCTTGATCGCGGCCGGAGCGTTCCTGGTTTTTCATGGCAACCTCGGGCACGGAACCTAAGCGCTGGGCTCACGCCGGCATTTCTGCCGGAGCCACTCCATTCCGTGAACAGGAAGGTTCCGGACATTGGCTATCTATCTCGAATAACAGGTTCTCTGACGCCGCGTCACGCCCTCTAGGGTCGGTGGGTGGCCAGGTGATCCCATACCCCGGGCCAGTTTCCTCTGGCCAACGGCCGGTGGCGGGCCCGGCCTCTCCTGTGAGCCCGCCACCCCTTTTTGTCGCAATCTACATCTTCTGAGACCTCGGGTGTCCGCGACGGACGCCCGAACGGTTACACGCCCCTTCACCTGACGTTTCGGAGGCCCGCTTTCGGGCCGGGGGCCGGTACAGGATCCGGGGTCACAGCCTTCGTGCTGAGGCGCTCAGGTATTGACCTTATTCCCACGGGAGCCTCGCCGGGCCTAATCCTGGTTGAGGTCGAATACAGCCTCGACAGGCCTGTCGCGCAGCGAATCGTCGTCTCGGAGATCGCGCAATGAGAGTGAGTGCGGCTAGGATCGGCGTATTGGTGCTTTTCGCCCCTGTCGCACTTCTGTTGGGCGCCGGTACGACCGCCCGCATCTTCGCCCTCTCCCCCGACAACCGCGAAGCCCAAGACATTGGACCGCTTAATGCATACCTGGAGGGCCAAAACGGAAGCGGCGCCATCTGGCTTAAAATGCGCGACGGCGAGGTCCTGAGAGGACAATTCACAGTAAAGGTCGGCGGCTCATTTGGCGCTTACGGCAAGTCGCGCGGCCTCGACAGGCCAGGGTCAGCCTACACGGGTCGTGGCCGCGCAATAGAGGGGGGCGGGAGCCCCGGCTTCGTCGACATGAAGGGCCAAAGCGGCGCAACCGTTCACTGTGAGGTCGTGAACGATGACCTGGACGCGCACGGAAACGGCGTTTGCCGTTTTTCCAACGGCGCCGAGTATCGGGTGCTTTATTGAGGCCAGTCGGACGGCCGTGGAGGTGTTGCCGGCCGGCCGTCCCGCGTCGCAGCTAAAGAGAACAGACCTTACGCGGGACGCTCACTCGCGAGCCGTCAACGACAGTGGCGAGCGATTTGGCGGCGACTTGCCGGAGGCTAGTCGTCCCTGGGCAGGCGGTGCTCGACGACGCCGAGCGCGTCGGCGAGCCGCATCTTGGCTGAGCCCGGCGCCAGCGGCTGTTGCTGGCTTTCGTGCGGCGACCAGCCGGTCAGGGTGACTATCTCGAAGGTGGCCCGCACCCGGCCATCGGCGCCCGCGAACCGCTCGACGTAGATTTCGCTCGCACGCGCCAGCAAGGTGCGCGTCAGGGCGTGCGGGTGGCGATCGGCCAACACGTTGGTCTCGCCCATCTGGCGCAGGTCGGCCAGCAACCTCAGGGGGTGTTCGTAACTCACGTTCACCCGGTCGACATCCCCGACCGGCAGGGCGAAGCCCGCCCGCTGCAGAAGCCCCGCCGCGTCGCGGCTGTCGGCGAAGGGCGAGATGCGCGAGCCGGTCCCGCCAAGGATCTCGTCCTCGGCGGCGGTCAGCGCCTGGCGAAGTTCGGTAAGCGTAGAGCCGCCGAGGAAGGCTCCCATGAACAGTCCGTCGGGCTTCAGCGCGCGACGGATTTGGACGAGCGCGCCGACCACGTCGTTGGTCCAGTGCAGCCCCAGCGTTGAGACGACAAGGTCCAAGCTCTGGGGCGCGAATGGCAGCCGCTCCTCGTCGAGCACCACTCGCGGCCCGCCGCGGGTGGCCAGCATGGCAGGCGAGAGGTCAGTCTCGATCAGGAGGCCCACGCGTGCGGCGGCGGCGCTATCGGCGAGCGCTGCACGCAGGGCGCCATGTCGCGCCGAGAGGTCGACGGCGAGGGGAAAGTCCCGCATGATCCCTTCCAGACGCTCGACGATGTCGAGGGCGGCCCGGCGCTGGAGGAAATCGGCGGCGGCGAAGCCCTTGGCGGCGCGGTCCAGGCGCTTCCTGTGTAGCGCGCGGTCGAAGAGGCGGGGGGGGAGCAGCATGTGCGCCGAAGATGGCCTCTTCCCGTCTTTATTGAAACCGAGTCCGCCGGCGCGAGTCTACCGGCGGGCCGCGCTCGGTCTGATGGCTGCGGGCGTGGTGCGGGTGGATGTCGCACTGGTGGCCTGGGTTACAGAGGTGGCAGGACTCACCATATGAACCTTTCGCGACAGGTCTTTCGATAGAGCGTCATGTCTCACGTCACCATCTACACCAAAGCCTACTGCTCCTACTGTGTGCGGGCGCTCTCGCTGCTTGAGCAGAAAGGCATCGACTTCACTGAGATCGAAGCCGGCTTCGATCCCGAGAAGCGACAGGAAATGGTGCAGCGCGCCGGTGGCCGGGCCACCTTTCCGCAGATCTTTGTCGGCGATCAGCACATCGGCGGTTGCGACGACTTGATGGCGCTCGAACGCGCCGGGGAACTCGACCCGCTGCTGCAGGCGGCGGCTTAAGCTTTCCAGCGCCTCGGTTATAAGGTGGCGCCATGAAAGTCGCCCTGATCCAGACCCGCACCCCGGCGACCCACGTGGCCGCGCTGGGGCATGTTTTGCCGATGGTCCGCGACGCGGCCGCGCAGGGCGCTCGATTCATCGCCACCCCGGAAGGGACCAACGTCCTGCAGAAGGACCGCGCCGCCCTTCTGCCGATGCTCAAGTCCCTCGATGAGGACCTCGTTGTGACCGGTCTGCGCCAGGCGGCGAAAGACCTCGGCGTCTGGATCCTGATCGGCTCGGCGCTGGTGAAGCGCAAGGACGGCAAGGCGGCGAACCGCTCGGCGCTCGTCTCGCCCACCGGCGAACTCACCGCCACCTACGACAAGCTGCACATGTTCGACGTCGACCTTCCGACTGGTGAGAGCTCGCGGGAGTCGGAGACTTACGAGCCTGGCGACCGGGCCGTGACCGCGCGGGCCGGCGACCTCAATCTCGGCATGACCATTTGCTACGACCTGCGCTTTCCAGCCCTCTACCGCGCCCTTGCGCTGGCGGGCGCCGAGGTCATGACCATTCCCTCGGCCTTCACCCGCCCCACCGGCGCCGCGCACTGGGAGGTGCTCATGCGCGCCCGGGCGATCGAGACAGGCTCCTTCGTGCTCGCCCCCGCCCAGGGCGGCCGACACGAGGACGGCCGCGGCACCTATGGCCACTCTCTCGCAGTCGCACCCTGGGGCGAGGTGCTGGCGAAACTCGATCACGACGAGCCCGGCGTGCTGATGGCGGACCTCGACTTGGCGGCCTCCGCCAAGGCCCGCGCGGCGATTCCCGCACTTGCCAACGCCCGCCCGTTCGCCGAGCCGCAGGTCCTCGCCGCAAAGGCGCTCGCATGATCCGCTACGCGCTCCTCTGCGAGCAGGAACATGACTTCGAAGGCTGGTTTGGGGCGTCCGCGGACTTTGACGACCAACAGGCGCGTGGCTTGGTCGAATGCCCGGTCTGCGGCTCCAAGGCGGTGCGCAAAGCTATAATGGCGCCCGCCCTCGTCGGCACGAAACGCACCTCGCGCGATCTCCAGGCCCAGGCTCAGAACCGGACCATGATGATGGAGGCGATGGGCCGCATCCGCCGCCACGTGGAAGAGAACTTCGACGACGTTGGCGATGCTTTCGCGTCCGAGGCGCGCGCTATCCACGAAGGCCGCTCCGAGGACCGCGGCATCTACGGCCAGGCGAGCCCAGCCGAAGTCCGTGACCTGCTCGAGGACGGCGTCCCCGTGGCGCCCTTGCCGCCCGAACCGCCGAAGAAGGCCAAACTCAACTGACCTGGTCGATTGGTGGCGGCGGCCCAGCGTGGGGCTAGGCAGTAACCTAGAACTCGGTCCTCAAGCCCAGCGACATGACATATCCGGTTCCCTGTACGCTGCCGCGCAGGGACGTGAGCGTCGCGGCCGGCGTCCCTGCGTAGAAGACCGTGTCATGGCGCACGTCGCTCTTGGCGAAGTCGATGTACGCCAGGGCCGCGTCGAGATGGATCCGCTCTCCGATCCGGCCGGTTGCGCCCAGGCCATAGAGCCAGCGGTCACCATCTGGAACGCGCGCTGTCCGCTCTCCATCGGGCGTCGGGGTGGGGTCATACTGCACGCCGGCTCGCAGCGTCAGCCGGTCGTTCACCGCGAAGTCGGCCCCTACCGCCCCGGAGGTGGTGTCCTTGTAGTCCTGGGCGAGGGTCTGGCGGCCGCCCGCCGTCGTAACTTGGATGGCGCCGAACTCGCTCCAGCCGAAACGCTGCACCTGGCCGTCGAGGGTCAGCTTGTCTGTGACCCGCCACCTCGCGCCGAAGGTTGCGATCCACGGGGTGGTGAAGGTGGCCGAACCGGAGGTGTCCACATTGCCGGACGCCAAGGGACCCAGGAGGCCGCCGACGAAGACCCGACCGTCCACGTCGTGGTCCATCGCCGAACGATAGCTCGCGCCCAAGGTCACCCGGTCGAAATGGGCCTGCGCCCCGACCGTCCAGCCGTAGTTCCAGCCGTTACCGCTCAGTTGGGTGATCCCGTCCGGCAGCAAAGGCGAAAGGTTCGGTGAAGCGGTCTGCAGCTTGGCGTCGGTGTACTGGGCGTCGAAGCCGAGGCCGAGGTCCAGCCAGTCGCTGACCTTCATTGCGCCAGTGACCTGGATGTCTGCTGTCATCAGGCCGGACGTCAGGGCGTCGTAGCGCGCCCAGGACTGGCGGCGGTATTTGGTGGTGAAATTGTACGGGGCGGCCACCGACAGGCCGATAGCGAAGCGATCGCCGATCGGGGTGGACACCCCAAGGTTCGGAGCGACGCCGTCCTGGATGGGATTGAAGGCGAAGGGTTCCCCGCTGACCGGCAGCCTGACGCCGGGCGGGAAGGTGATCGTCGAGCCGGAATTGTTCACTTCTGAATCAACAAAGATCGCACTGGCGCCGAGATGAACCTCTCGCGGCGAACGGGCGATCGCAGCGGGGTTCCACCACAGGGACGCGGGGCCTTGGTCGGCGACTTCGCCGGAATAGGCGCGCCCGGTGCCGCGAGCGGCCTGCTCCTGCAGATAGAAGCCGGCCGCGTGGGTTTGCGAGGCGAGCGCTCCGAGCGCGACGCTCGACAGGATCAGCGTGCGGATTGAGGACATTGGCGAAGCTCCCGTCGGCGCGACAATGCGCGATCCCCGCTCAGGTGTTCTCTCAGGTTAGACGGGCCGCAAAGGTCCCCGCCATCCGACGTTACCACTAGGGTTGTGTGGCGCCCCTGCCACACTACATCGGGGTCGCGGGGCCGTGCTTGGATGAGGCGGTCCCGGCAGTTTTCGCCGATCAAGGGGACCTGATGAACATCGACGTCTATTCCGACCGCGCCAAGCAGGCGATCCAGTCGGCGCAGAGCCTGGCGCTTGCCCGAGGCCATCAGCAGCTCGCGCCCGAGCACCTCCTGAAAGTGCTGCTCGAGGAAAAGGACGGGCTGTCGCGCGCGCTGATTCAGAGCGCCGGCGGGCGGCCCGACGAGGCCGATCATGCGATCGATGCCGCGCTGTCCAAGATGCCAAGGGTCGAGGGCGGCTCCGGCCAGCTTTACATGAAGCCCGACACCGCACGGGTTTTCGCCAACGCCGAACTCGGCGCGAAAGAGGCCGGCGACGCCTTCGTGACGACCGAGCGTCTGCTGATCGCCATCGCCAAAGATGGCGGCGACGCGGCCAAGGTGTTGAAGGACGCCGGCGCATCGCCCCGGTCTTTGGAAGACGCCGCCAAGGCCGTGCGCAAGGGCAAGACCGCCGATTCAGCTTCGGCTGAAGAAGGCTACGACGCGCTCAAGCGCTACGCCCGCGATCTCACCCAGGCGGCTCGTGACGGAAAGCTCGATCCGGTGATCGGCCGTGATGAGGAAATCCGTCGGACCATCCAGGTCTTGTCGCGCCGCACCAAGAACAACCCCGTGCTGATCGGCGAGCCCGGCGTCGGCAAGACCGCCATAGTCGAGGGCCTTGCGCTGCGCATCGTCAACGGCGACGTGCCCGAGAGCCTGAAGGACAAGCGACTGCTTTCGCTGGACATGGGCTCGCTGATCGCGGGCGCGAAATACCGCGGCGAGTTCGAAGAGCGGCTGAAGGCGGTGCTCAACGAGACCACGGCCGCAGAGGGTTCGATCATCCTGTTCATCGACGAGATGCACACGCTTGTGGGCGCCGGGAAGAGCGAGGGGGCGATGGACGCCTCCAATCTCCTGAAACCTGCCCTGGCCCGCGGCGAGCTGCATTGCGTGGGCGCTACGACGCTCGATGAATACCGCAAGAATGTCGAGAAGGACGCCGCGCTGGCGCGCCGGTTCCAGCCTGTTTTCGTGAATGAGCCCAGCGTGGAGGACACCATCTCCATCTTGCGCGGCCTGAAGGAAAAGTACGAGCTGCACCACGGCGTGCGCATCACGGATTCAGCCATCGTGGCCGCCGCAACGCTCTCTCACCGTTACATCTCCGACCGCTTCTTGCCGGACAAGGCCATCGACCTGATGGACGAAGCGGGCAGTCGCGTGCGCATGGCGGTCGATTCAAAGCCCGAGGAACTGGACGAGATCGACCGGCGCATCGTTCAGCTGAAGATCGAGCGGGAGGCTCTGACCAGGGAAACCGACGCGGCCTCGAAGGCCAGACTGGAAAGGCTGGAAGAGGAACTCGAGGAGCTTGAGGCGCAATCCGCCGACATGTCCGAGCGCTGGCGCACGGAGAAAGCGAAAGTCTCTTCCGCCGCCCAGGCCCGTGAAGCCCTTGACCGCTTGCGCGCCGAGCTGGTCTCCGCCCAGCGCAAGGGCGACCTGCAGCGCGCCTCCGAGATTGCCTATGGCGAGATCCCGCCGTTGGAAAAACGCCTGGCGGAGGAAGAAGCCAAGGCCGAGCAGGACGCGGTCTCACCCGAAGTGGTCGATGCCGAGCAGATCGCCGCGGTGGTCTCGCGCTGGACCGGCGTGCCCGTCGAAAAGATGCTGGAGGGCGAGCGCGAGAAGCTGCTCCAGATGGAAGACGCGCTTCGCGCCCGCGTGGTCGGCCAGGAAGAGGCCCTTACCGCTGTCTCCGACGCCGTTCGTCGCGCGCGTGCCGGACTGCAGGACCCCAACCGCCCGATCGGCTCCTTCCTGTTCCTGGGCCCGACCGGTGTCGGCAAGACCGAGCTCACCAAGGCGCTGGCCGAGTTCCTGTTCTCGGACGAGCACGCGCTGACCCGCATCGACATGAGTGAATACATGGAGAAGCACTCGGTCTCCCGGATGATCGGGGCGCCTCCCGGCTACGTCGGCTACGATGAGGGCGGGGCGCTGACAGAGGCCGTGCGCCGCAGGCCCTACCAGGTGCTGTTGTTCGACGAGGTTGAGAAGGCCCACCCGGATGTCTTCAACGTGTTGTTGCAGGTCCTGGATGATGGCCGCCTTACCGATGGCCAGGGCCGTACGGTCGACTTCCGGAACACCCTGATCGTGATGACCTCGAACATGGGCTCGGAATTCCTGGCGACCTTGGACGAGGGTGAGGACGTTGAGGTCGCCCGCGCCTCGGTTATGGACGTCGTTCGTCGTCACTTCAGGCCGGAATTCCTGAACCGCATCGACGAGATCATCCTCTTCAAGCGGCTCGGGCGGCACGCCATGGACGATATCGTCAGGATCCAGCTGCAGCGGGTGGAAAAGCTGCTGGCCGATCGGCGGATGGCGATCGCGCTTGACGCCTCAGCCACCCACTGGCTGGCGGAGCGCGGCTATGACCCGGTTTACGGCGCGCGGCCTCTAAAGCGGGTGATCCAGAAGGATCTGGTCGATCCGATCGCCAGGAAGCTGCTGGCCGGCGAACTGGAAGACGGCGCGGTCATCGACGTCAGCGCCGGCGAGGACGGCCTCGCAATCGGTCGGGCAAAGGTCCACTGACGAAGCGAGTCGCCCTGACGAAAAGGGCCCCGGCGCAAGCCGGGGCCTTCACCTCGGGACTGCTGGCTTAGTCGACGCAGGCCACCCAGCGGTGGCCTTCAAGGTACATGTCGCGATGCGCGTCGTAGCCATGGTAGCGCGTCATGCAGGAGTGCACGTGGCCGTACCATGCGCCCTCGTGCTCACGCCAATGGCGCCAGTGGTGCGACGGGGCAGGAGGAACGACGCCCCAGGCCGGGTCCCAGTGGCCGTAGCGTTCGACTACGACCGGCTGGGCGGAACTGGCGCCCGCGGCGCTCAGCAGCGCCGCCGCGGCCAGGCCGGCAAAAATCAGGTTACGCATAAGAACTTCCTTCGTCAGTCGTCCCGACGCAGGAGAACGCGAAACCCGTCTTTAGGGTTCTGACCGATGTTGGCTCAGAATTCGAAGGTTGTGGCGCGGCCGCCACGGGTCGTCACGCGGCGCATCACGGCCAGGCTTTCGCCCGTCTGGCCCTCTGCAGGCTTTGCGAGCGTCACCACGTACCACGAGCCATCCGGTAGGCCGGTGAAGCTCACGTGGTCGCTGGCGTCGCAGGTCGCGCGCTTGACGAAAGGATCGGAATTGCCCGGCGGGGCCTGCGCCGTGCGGCTGCGCACGTCGGCGGTCGGCAGGGCAGAACGTTGGTCGGATTTGTAGAGCACCATCATCCGCTTGCGCGACCAGGGTGTTTCCGGCGTCAGCACGACGGTCGCGCCCGCGCAGGTGTAGTGGACTGTCCCGCCCTTCAGGGCCAGGGCGCCGACCAAGGTGTTGTGGCCCGGCGCCTTCGACCAGGCGAAATCGCTGGCGCGGAAGCTGTCGTCCTGCGGCAAGGTCTCGACATGACCAGGAGGCGGCGGGCCAAGGCTCGGCGCACAGGCGGTGAGCAGGCCCAGCAGGGCGACGGCGGGAAGGAGACGAGATCGGTCGGCCATAACCCGAGCATATAGGCCAATGCGGCGAAATCGCGCCAGACGTCGCGATTTTGGCGCCGCCGGCGCCTTCTCGTGGCGGGAACAGGGTGAAGACGAGGAGCGCAGCCAGGCCCACGCTGAGCGCCACAACCAGACGACCAGGCTGCCGGCCATGCGCTCGTCACGCCGGTTCGCAAGACCCGCCGTCGTTCCCCCAACCAAGTTCGGGGCGGCGCTGGGCGAAATTCGCGCCTCAGGTGGATCGGCCGCCGAAATCGGGTGGAACCCCGGATTGACCGCCGTTTCGGCCTGGCGGAGCCTCGGCGAGGCCCTGCTCCCGGAGGTCGCGATGGCCCACAAGTTCGAAATCTACAAGGACAAGGCGGGCGAGTTCCGCGTCCGCTTCAAATACAACAGCGAGATCATGTTCTCGACAGAGGGTTACGCCTCGAAAGAGTCGGCGAAAAACGCCATCGCGAGCATAAAGAAGAACGGGCCCGCCGCCCCGGTGGAGGACGTTTCCGCCTAAGTCGGTCAGTCGTCCCGCGTCGGGCGTCCGCGCATGGCCTTGACGCCGGCGCGCTTGGACTTGCCGTCCAGCCGCTTCAGTTTGGAGGCGTAGGTGGGGCGCGTCTTCTTCCGCGGCTTCGGCCTATGCGTCGCGTGTTCGATCAAATCGATCAGGCGCGTACGCGCGTCCTGGCGGTTCATCTCCTGCGAACGATAGCTCTGGGCGAAGATCACGATGACGCCGTCCTGGTTCATGCGCTGGCCCGCGATCCTGACCAGCCGGTGCTTCACCTCTTCGGGCAGCGACGGGGAGTTGCGCGCGTCGAACCGCAACTCCACCGCCGAGCTCGAGGTGTTCACGTGCTGGCCGCCCGGACCCGAGGCGCGCACGAACTTCTCACTGAGCTCGTCCTCCTCGATCGCGATGCTGTCGGTGACGGGGATCATGAGACTGGCTTTGCCAAGCTTCGCCTAACAGGTTATGAGCGTCGCATGCGCGCGATCGCCCTCTTTTTCGTACTTCCTCCGACTGCCTCCGGCAGGCCGGTGTGGGACGTTGTGCGCTAGGTACCAGCCCACAGACGATCGTAACACCAGCCCCGCCGGGATCCGGACGGGGCTTTTTCTTGGTCCCTGTCCGTCCCCGCCACAGGAGAAACGGATATGAGCCAGAAGGCCGACATCCTGGTCCGCGCCGCCGAGCCCGGGGATGTGCCGCAGCTCACTGAGCTGAACAACCAGCCACGGGCCTATTGGGGCACCCTCCAGACGCCCTTCACCTCGGTCGCCGCACGGGAGAAGCGATTTGCAGGCCGGGGCGACAACGAACTCATGCTGGTCGCTGTGTTCGATGGAAAGGTCGTGGGCTCCGCCGGCATGGTGCGCGAGACGCGCCACCGGCGCGCCCACACCGCCGGCATAGGGATGGCGGTGCACGACGACCACGCGGGCCGCGGTGTCGGCACAGCTCTGATGCAGGCGATGGTCGACGTCGCCGACCGTTGGTGGAACATCAAGCGGCTGGAGCTCGACGTTTACGTCGATAACGTGCGCGCGATCGCCCTATACGAACGCTTCGGCTTCGAACGTGAGGGCGTCCTGCGCGCCTACGCCTGGCGTGACGGCCAGTATGTGGACACCATCGCCATGGCGCGGCTAAGGCTGTGACGCCGCTTCCCTTGACGTTCGCGCAAAAAACCGCTGGAAAGCGCCCGCTTTGCTGCACCTGCGTTGCGCCGCACCGCAGCTTCTTGACCATCCAGGAGAACAATCATGCGTGTCTACTATGACCGCGATGCCGACCTTTCCCGCATCCTGGACAAGAAGATCGCCATCGTAGGCTATGGCAGCCAGGGCCGCGCGCACGCGCTCAACCTCAAGGATTCCGGCGTGAAGAACGTCGCCGTGGCCCTTAAGCCGGGCTCGGCCACGGCCAAGAAGGTCGAAGCCGACGGTCTGAAGGTGATGAGCGTCGCCGACGCCGCAAAGTGGGCCGACGCGCTGATGGTGCTGGCCCCCGATGAGCTGCAGCGCGATATCTACAAGTCTGAGATCGCCCCAAACATCCGCGACGGCGCGGCGCTGCTGTTCGCCCACGGGCTCAACGTGCACTTCAATCTGATCGAGCCGGCTCCGGGCATCGACGTTCTCATGGTCGCCCCGAAGGGACCCGGCCACACGGTGCGCGGCGAGTACCAGAAGGGCGGCGGGGTGCCTTGTCTCATCGCCATCCACCAGAACCCGACGGGCAACGCGCTGGACTTCGGCCTGGCCTACGCCTCGGCCATCGGCGGTGGGCGCTCGGGCATCATCGAAACCAACTTCCGCGAGGAATGTGAAACCGACCTGTTCGGCGAGCAGGCCGTGCTTTGCGGTGGCCTGGTCGAACTGATCCGGGCGGGCTTTGAGACCTTGGTCGAGGCCGGCTACGCCCCCGAAATGGCCTACTTCGAATGCCTGCATGAAGTGAAGCTGATCGTCGACCTGATCTACGAAGGCGGCATCGCCAATATGAACTACTCGATCTCCAACACCGCCGAGTACGGGGAGTACGTGACCGGACCGCGGATCGTCACTGCGGAGACCAAGGCCGAGATGAAGCGCGTACTGGAAGACATCCAGTCCGGCCGCTTCGTGCGCGACTTCATGCAGGAGAACGCTGCCGGGGCGCCCAGCTTCAAGGCCACCCGCCGGCGTGGCGCCGAGCATCAGATCGAGGAAGTGGGCGAACGCCTGCGCGCCATGATGCCCTGGATCACCAAGAACAAGCTGGTCGACACCGCGCGGAACTAACGCGCTCACTCGCCGGACGCATCACCTCGCCGCACCCAGGCGCGCCGTCGCGAAGGCCTTGCGACGGCGTGCGCCTTCCATGCTAGCCTGAACCGGTGTTGTTTCTGGGTGGTGGTCTGCACGAGCCACGGAACCAGAGCCGTCGCCGCCAGGCCATCCTCCAGACCGTCGGTCCGGGAGATCAGGTATGGCGTCCCAAAATCACATCGAAAATCCCTTCGAATTCGTCATCGAAAAGCTCGGCTGGGCAGCCTCCGACATCAGCCATGCGGTGTTGCCAAGGCGTGACCGCCATGCCGCTCAGGCGGTTCCGGTCGTCCACAAGATCGGGGCCTCGGACCTTTGGGACGCGCTGCGCAAAGGCGCGGCCGACGTCGGCGCGACCCGGGACGACGTCCTCTTCATCGGCCTGATCTATCCGCTCGCCGGCCTCGTGCTGGCAAGGCTGGCCTTTAGCTACGACCTTCTGCCGGAAGTCTTTCCACTCGCCTCTGGTTTTGCGCTGATCGGCCCCTTCGCCGCCGTCGGCCTCTATGAGCTGAGCCGCCGCCGCGAGCAGGGGATGCCTGTCACCTGGTTCGACGCGATGGGTGTGTTTCGCTCGCCCGCGATCGGCTCGATCCTCGGGTTGGGCGCAATCCTGCTCGGCTTGTTCTTTGTCTGGCTGGCGGTGGCCTGGCAAATCTACCTGGCCACGCTCGGCGGGACGGCTCCGCAGACGATCGCAGGGTTTGAGCGCAGCGTGTTCACGACGGGCGGCGGCTGGACGATGATCGCAGCCGGGTTCGGCGTGGGCTTCCTGTTCGCGGTGCTGGCTTTTGCGCTGAGCGTCGTGTCGTTCCCGCTGCTGATTGACCGCGATGTCGGTCTGGTCACGGCCATCAAGACCTCCCTGCGCGCCGTCGCGGCCAACGCAGGCACGATGGCGCTCTGGGGCGCGATCGTCGCCGGCCTCCTGGTGCTGGGCTCGCTGCCGGCGTTGGTCGGGCTGATCTTCGTGGTGCCCCTGCTCGGTCACGCCACCTGGCACCTTTATCGCAAGGTGATCGATTAGCCGCGACGCAGGCGAGCGGGACCTAGTCGCCCCACTCGCGTTTGGCCTTCATCCGGGCGCGTCCCGCCTTGTGGATCGCCGCCCAGCGCTTACGCTCGGCCACCGAGGCGAGCGGATCCTCCTTGCGGACCGCATGCGCAAGTTCGCGCTGCAGCTTTTGGAAACTGCCCCAGCGGTCGACGTCCAGGGTTCCATCGGCCAGAGCCGCCTGGACCGCGCAACCGGGCTCGCGGCCATGAGCGCAGTCGCGGAACCGGCAATCCTCGGCCAGTTGCTCGATCTCCGTGGAGATGTCGGCAAAGGCGGCCGCCACGCCCGCTTCGGCCTCCCACAGCGCCAGCTCGCGCATCCCCGGTGTGTCGAGGATCAGCGCCCCCGAGGGTAGGAGGATCAGCTGCCGGTGCGAGGTGGTGTGGCGCCCATGGGCGTCGCCCTCGCGGATCTCGCCGGTCGCCATCAGGTCTGCGCCAGCCAGCGCGTTGACCAGGGTGGACTTGCCGACGCCGGACGAACCCAGCAGCACGGCCGTCTTGCCGGGCGCGAGCAACGCTGCGAGCGCGTCCAGCCCTTGGCCGGTCGCCGCCGAGACAGGCAGCACCGGCACGCCCACGGCGATCGCCTGCACAGCCTCGACCAGCGGCCCGGGATCGTCGCAGAGGTCCGCCTTGGTGAGCAGGATCACCGGCGCTGCCCCGCTGTCATAGGCGGTGGCAAGGTAGCGCTCCAGCCGGCGCATATTGAGGTCGGCGTTCAGGGAGGCGGCCAGCAGCGCGGTGTCGACATTGGCCGCCACGACCTGACGGTCCTTGGCCGTCCCCGCCGCCATGCGAGTGAAGGCCGTGGTGCGTCGCAGGATGTGAGCAATGATCGCCGCGCCGCCCTTGAGTTCCGCCGCCACCCAGTCGCCGGTGACGGGATGGCCGCCGCCGCTGCCGGAAAAGAGCGACGCCTCGTGGGCCAGCCGACCCGAGATGCGGCCCTCGAACTCTCCGGTCTCTGTAACTAGCCGATAGGAGCCGCGCTGCTGGACGGTCACGCGGGCCGGAACCAGGCCCACGTCCGCGAACGGCGTAAAGTCGCGCTGGAGCGCATCGCTCCAGCCGTAGGTATTCAACATTTTCAGGGTTTCCTTGCAGGTCATGAGCCGATCAGGCGTCGACCGCGGAAAATCCCGTCCCTAAGGGAGGAATGCTGCGCTCAGGCAGCACGCACGGCGACGCAACGAAGGGCAATGGCAGTCCGTGTCATCAAGGGCCTCCCTCGTCGGATGAGCGTCTGTGCGAAGAAGAGAGCTTGGTCTCCGAGCGCAGATCGGTCAAGCAGAGGATGCAGCGTGCTCGCTGGGCGGGGCGGGCCGCAGTCATCCCTGATGGCTTGGCCGCGGCCGTTGTTCGGGCTCAGTCGACGAGAGGGGAGGAGCCTATGGCCGAAGCAATAGACGTGGTGATGAACGAGGCGACCCATCGCTTTGAAGTCACTCTGGGCGGTGAGACAGCCTTCGCCGAGTACAGCCTGTTGCGTGACGCCCTGGTCCTGCCGCACACCGTCGTCCCAGCCGCCTTCGAGGGCCGCGGCGTCGGCTCGGCGCTCGCCAGGACCGCCCTTGGTTACGCCCGCCAGCATGGCCTCAAGGTCAAGCCGATCTGTCCGTTCATGGCCGGCTTCATCAAAAAGCACTCCGAGTGGCAGGACCTGGTCCATCCGGACTTTCGCGCCCGTCTGGGCCTCCCAGCCTAGGCCCACTCCAGCGCCGCCTGGCCGCGCAGAATGGCCTCGACGGCCGGCGTGTGTTTGCCCCCGTCGCGCTCATGCAGCACGAGGGGCGCCAAGAGGCGCAAGGGGGCCTTGCCGGTCTTGATCGCCCGGACCAGTACGCGCTTGGCCGGTTGGTCGGCGAAGGGCAGGACAGGCAGGATCTGGAAAGACCCCGCTTTCGGAGCCAGGAGGCCCAGGAGGTCCGCCAACCGGTCGGCGCGGTGGATCACGGTGATTGTCCCGCCCTCGCGGACGGCCTTGGTCAGGAAGCCGGTCCAGGCCTCGAGACCGTCGTCCGCCATCCAGGCCCCGCGCCGCTCGGCCGCGGGACCGCGCAGGGCGTCGGGATCGTCGAAGAACGGGGGATTGGCCAGGGCCGCATCGAAGTGCGCCAGGCCGAGGCTCGAGAATCGCAGGGCCACGTCGCCCTCAAGAACGTCGACCCGGCCCTCCACGCCGTTGAGCGCGATGTTCTCGCGCGCCAGGGCCAGCGCCATGGGGTCACGCTCCACGCCGGTAAAGCTTGTCTGCGGACGTCGCGCCGCGGCCGCCAGCAGGGCCGCCCCGGCCCCGCAGCCGGCCTCGATCACCCGCGCGCCAGGCGCGGCGTCACAGGAGGCCGCCAGCAGGGCTGCGTCGAGACCTGCGCGATAGCCGCGGACCGGTTGGCGCAGCCGCACCCTGCCGTCCATTACGCGGTCTTCGGTCGTCTCGATCATGGTGTGGTGAACCAATGTAACTTGATCTGGCAGGTAGGTGCGCTTGACCGTGCTCTATCGCGTCACCATTGTCCCTCGCAAAGGCGGCCGCCTCCCCCCGGCCGTTGTAATCCAGGAGCCCGAGGTCCGCTTGGACGTCGCCACACGCCCCCTCGTCGCCCCAAAACCGCCCTCGCTGGACGCGCTGCTGGCGCTTGCGCAAATGGACATGGCCGCCGTCGACGCCCTGATCCGGCGACACATGGACAGCCCTGTGCCGGTGATTCCGGCGCTGGCCGACCATCTGATAGCCGGCTCCGCGAAACGGCTGCGCCCGCTCCTGACGGTGGCGGCCGCGCGCCTGGCAGGCGCCCGCGACGACGCCTGCCTGAGGCTCGCCGCGGCCGTGGAGTTCATCCATACCGCGACTCTCCTTCACGACGACGTGGTCGATTCGTCCGAGCTGCGCCGCGGCCGGGTCGCCGCTCACCTCATCTGGGGCGCGCCGTCGAGCGTGCTGGTCGGGGACTTCCTGTTCGCCAGAGCTTTCGAGTTGATGGTCGGCGCGGGCTCCATGCCGGCGCTGGAGATCCTGGCCCGCGCCTCGCGGGTGATCGCCGAAGGCGAGGTGCTGCAGCTCACCCGAGCCCACGACCTCGATCTCTCCCAGGAGGTCTATCTCGAGATCATCAAGGCGAAGACCGCCGAGCTGTTCGCCGCCGCCGCCGAGGCCGGGGCGGTTTCGGCCGGCGCCAAGCCCGAGCGCTGCCGCGCACTGCGCAAGTACGGCCAGGACCTGGGCCTGGCTTTCCAGCTGGTCGACGACGCCCTCGACTATTCCGGCGAGAGCGGGACGCTCGGGAAGAACCCGGGCGACGACTTCCGCGAGGGCAAGGCCACCTTGCCGCTTCTGCTCACCATGGCCCGCACGGGCGCCTCCGAGCGCGAGTTCTGGATCCGCACCGTTGACCGTCGCGAGCAGACCGACGCCGATTTTGACCGCGCCAGAGAGCTGATGCGCGCGACCGGCGCCCTGCAATCCACGCTGGACCTGGCCTCGACCTACGCTGCCAGCGCCAAGGCGTCGCTCGCCGAGTTCAGCGCCAGCCCCTGGCGTCCGGCGCTGGAGAGCCTCGCCGACTTTGCGGTGGTGCGGCGGGCCTAGGAGCCGGCCTGGCCTCAGGCCTCGTTGAACGGGTGCGGCAGCTGGCCGGACTTGAACAGGATCACGGGGTTTTCGTCGTAGTCCCCAAGTTCCGTGTCGGCCGTGGCGGAGAAGGCGACCACACCCACGCGCAACGGTCCCAGCCGCTCGGCCTTTCGCCGTGCTTCCTCGGCGGTTTTGCAGCCCACCTGCTGCTCAGCTTTGAGCGATTTGCCGCGACCGGCGACGTAAGACTGCACGATGTAGACGGTTTCACTGGCCATGGCCCCTTCACGCGCCTGTTGGCGAGTCCCGTCAACCAACTGGTCGCGAGACTCGCCCTTCAGCCGTCCGTCGCAAAGTTGAGCCGGATCGAGGCGACCTCAAGCGTCCGCGCCCAAGCCCGGACCGATCATGTTCTCCGGGCGCACGACGCGGTCGAATTCCTCGTTGGTCACGTAGCCACCGCCGACCGCCTCTTCGCGCAGCGTCGTACCGTTCTTGTGGGCGGTCTTGGCGATCTTGGCGGCGTTGTCGTAGCCGATGGTGGGGGCGAGCGCGGTCACCAGCATGAGCGAACGCTCGAGGTTGGCCTTGATGTTGTCCTCGCGGGCCTCGATGCCCACGACCATGTTGTCGGTGAACGAGACCGATGCGTCGGCCAGCAACCGGCAGGATTGCAGGAAGTTGTAGGCCATCACCGGGTTGAACACGTTCAGTTCGAAGTGACCCTGGCTGCCGGCGAAGCCCATCGCAGTCTGGTTCCCCATCACATGAGCGCATACCATGGTGAGCGCCTCGGCCTGGGTGGGGTTGACCTTGCCGGGCATGATCGAGGAGCCGGGCTCGTTCTCCGGGAGGGAAAGTTCGCCCAGGCCCGAGCGCGGCCCGCTGCCCAGGAACCTGATGTCGTTGGCGATCTTGAACAGCGCGCCGGCCGCTGCGGTGAGCGCCCCATGGCTGAAGACCATGGCGTCATGCGCCGCCAGAGCCTCGAACTTGTTCGGCGCGGTGACGAAGGGCAGACGGGTGATCGCCGCGATCCGCTCGGCGACCTTCTCGGCGAAGCCTACCGGCGCATTCAATCCGGTGCCGACCGCGGTGCCGCCCTGGGCGAGTTCATAGAGGCCGTAGAGCGTCTCCTTCAGGCGACGGACGGACATGGCGGTCTGGTGCGCATAGCCGCCGAACTCCTGGCCCAGCGTCAGCGGCGTGGCGTCCTGCGTGTGGGTGCGTCCGATCTTGATGATGTGGGCGAACGCCTTGCTCTTGAAGGTCAGCGCCTGGTGCAGGTGCTCCAGCGCCGGCATCACGCTACGGGCCACTTCCTCGGCGCAGGCGATGTGCATAGCCGTCGGATAGGTGTCGTTCGAAGACTGGCTCATGTTGACATGGTCGTTGGGATGGACCGGCGTCTTGGAGCCCATCTTGCCACCCAGCATCTCGATGGCCCGGTTCGAGATCACCTCGTTGGCGTTCATGTTCGACTGGGTGCCGGACCCGGTTTGCCAGACCACCAGGGGGAAATGGTCGTCGAGCTTGCCGTCGATGACCTCCTGAGCGGCGGCGACGATCGCCTCGGCGATCTTGGAGTCCAGCTTGCCCAGCGCCAGGTTCGCTTCCGCGGCGGCGCGCTTGACCACGCCCAGCGCCCTGATCATCGGTTTGGGTTGCTTCTCCCACCCGATCTTGAAGTTCTGCAGCGACCGCTGGGTCTGCGCGCCCCAATAGCGGTCGGCGGGGACCTCGATGGGGCCGAAAGTGTCGGTTTCGGTTCGGGTGGCGGTCATCGGGGCGTCCCAGGCTGGCGGCGGTCGGTGTTCCGGGGGTCTAGCCGCCGAGCGGCCCAGTCGCAACAAGGGGACGGCAACACAAGAGGGCGCAACGGGCGTGGCGCGCTTCCAGGCCGGACGATATAGGTGAGCGGCCAAGCTCGGAGCCTCAGGAACCATGCTCGTCGCCACCACCAACGAACTCGCCGGATACCGGATCACAGCCCACGTCGGCATGGTTCGCGGCGTCACAGTCCGTTCGCGCAGCGTTATCGGCAACGTAGGCGGCGCGATCCAGTCGATCTTCGGAGGCAATCTGTCGATCTATACAGAACTGGCCGAACATGCCCGTCAGGAGGCCTATCAACTCATGGTGGAACACGCCCAGGCCGCCGGAGCAGACGCTGTGCTGGCCATGCGTTACGACGCCAACGATATCATGGACGGCATTACGGAGGTGCTGTGCTACGGCACCGCGGTGAAGGTCGAAAGGATCTAGGGCCGGGGCTGGGCGTGGAAGACGCCTGGACCCAGCACGGCAAGGTGCGCGTGCGCGAGTCGGAAGGCGTCATGGAGGTGGTGGTCGATGGCCTCACCACCCAGGCCAAGTACTATAAGCCCTTGATCTATGAGTTCTTTCGGAAGGCCTGGCGCGGTTCCCGGCCCAGCTGGGGCGAGTTCGCGGTCGAGATCCGCATGGAGTATGTCGGTGATCCGCCCTGGCTCGATCTCGACAACCTGGCCAAGGCGATCCTCGACTCGATCAAGGGCTACGCCTTCCACGACGACGCCCAGGTCGCGCGCCTGCTCGTCGAGCGCGCGCCCGGTGAGCGGGAACGGATCACGGTGACGGTGCGCAAGGTCGCCGACACCGGCCCCTCGCCCTTGCTCCGACCAGGCGAGGTGCGGCCGTGATCGAACT
>NZ_DASXNL010000119.1:0-8847 GCF_036495085.1 Phenylobacterium sp.
AGGAGTGTGAGATCCTCCAGGCCGCTCTGTCCGCGGTCATAGGCCACCTGGGCGCCAACCTGGCATCGGCCGAACGTGGCGTTGCCGGCCGCCGACAGGTCGATGTGTTCACGCGAAAGGATCGTGTTGTTCTGATAGAAATCGTAGCCCGCGAAAGCTCTCAGTGCGACGCCCTCACGCGAGTTGGGTGAGGAGTAGTTGACGTTGATGCTGGGCGTATAGATTACGTCTTCTTGCTTCAGGCCCCGGATCGCAGCCGCCAGGTCATTTCCCCGCGCGGTGTTGCTGTCGAAGAGGGTCTGAAACTGGAGACCAACCGAGAGCGGGTGGCCGCCGGGCGTGAACGGCCCGCCGATCGATTGGGCTCTTGCCGCCATCGGCGCGACCGCGGTCAGGACGAGGGTCGCAACGCCGGCGAAGGCGTAGCCCCGTCGCTGGCGCCGGACGGTCTCCCGACGACGGAGCGCCGCATCGGTTTCAGCACAATCCAATGTCATGCAGTCGTTGGCTGCCATATCACCCCCAAGTGACGCTTAGACGCGTTCCTATCCGTTCTTTAGTCAGCCGGTTTTGCCGGCGGGCGCCGCCGGCGCGGCTGGAGCAGGCTTGCCCGCTGCGGGAGCCGGCGGCGGTGCGTAAGCCTTGTTGTAAACGACCTTGGCCTTAGGATTGGAAACCACGCCCGCAAATTGCCGACGAACCGCTTCCTGGGCCCGCTGGGCCTTGATGTATTGGGTCGCATGCTTGACCGCGACGTCATTGGGCAGCGGCACGACCTGCGTCTCGGCGATCTTGTTCGCGACCAGCATGTTGTTCCCCGGGATCACGAACACTTCGCCAGGCGGCATCTTGGCGATCTGGTCCATAAGCGCCGGCTCGATGCTCAGGGAATCGATGGTCGACCTGCCGCCGACCGTGCGGATGTTGTGAGCGGCCAGCGCCTTGGCGATTTCCTCAAGCGAGTTCAGCGGCCTGAGTTCTTCGAGGATCTTCGGGTCGCTGATCGGCGGGATCCGCAACTGATCGACCGTGAACACCTTGTGGTTGGCGTAGAAATCCGGATGAGCCGTTATGAATTGCTGCACTTCTTCCGGGGCGGGCTGAGGCACCGCCTTGACGAGGTTGTTCTGCCAGGCCTGGACGAGCAGGCCCTCCTCCATCCGCTGCTTTTGCACCGCGAAGTCCGGGGATTTCGCGACGCCGGCGTCCGTCGCCGCTTTGGCCAACAGCTTGCGCGCGACGATGTTCTGCAGCGCCTTCTGCTCGGCGAGTTTGCGGGTCTTGGCGTCGGGCGCGTTGAAGCCTGCCAGCTCGGCCTGGACCTCCTGCACCGTGACCTCTTCACCCCCAACCCGCGCGGCGACCTGACCGGTCGGCGCCTTGCCGCTCCCGCCACAGGCGCCGAGAGGGAGGCAAACGGCTAGCGCAAGGAACGCCACGCTCAGTGTTCTCATTTTGGATGGCCCCGAGGTTTTTTCGATGTCCCGCACCGGCGGGAAGCAATTTTCGTGCCCCTCCCCCGACGCAGGCCAGACTACAGGCTTGGGCGGCAAAAGACATCACTTGTCTGAGGTGAGGCTTCGCCGCGCAGGGCGAGCGTTGCTGGCAGAAACGGTGGAAAGCGGCCATGTCGAGCGTGCAAGTTTGGGACGAATCACATCCTCGCCGATTTGATCAACGTCCGTTAAGGCCTCAGTCGTCTATCAAGGACCCCGGCCGGGACCGTACGAACGTCAAGGACAGCCGTTGAAACCGAGCACTTGGAAGGTCCGACTGCAACCCTCCGCCTGGTGGCAGGCGGCGCGGCCTCTTCTTCCGGACCCTCGGGCCGCAGCCGGCCTGTGGCGCGACTGGCGGGCGCGCAAGCGCCCGATCGTGCTCGAGCCTTACGTCGACCTGCACAACCGCTGGCGCATCGCGGCCGTAATCCTGACCCCCCTGGGGGTCGGCCTGTTCTGCCTCGTCTACGGCTTCTTTTTCGCCCTCACGGCGCCCTACCTGATCGTCCCCCTAGCCGTTCCGGTCGCGATCCTGGGGCTCTTGGCGATCTGGGCGCTGCCCGAGCACCACGCCGTACCGACACGCTCTATGGAGCTCGCCTATTCGGCTCTGCTGATCGGTTTGATCCTGTGGCCCAACTATCTTGCTCTGACGCTGCCCGGCCTGCCCTGGATCACCATGGCGCGGCTGGCCGGGTTTCCGATGGCGTTCTTCCTGCTGGTCAGCCTGTCGATCTCGCCTGCATTCCGAAGCGACATCCTTGATACGTCCAAAGCCACACCCATGGCGTTTCGGCTTTTCCTGCTCTTCGCGGCCAACTCTTTCATATCGTTGCCGTTTTCACACCATATAGCCGACTCTCTGAACAAGGTTTTCATCCAGCAATTGAACTGGACCGGGGTATTCCTGGTCAGCCTCTACATCTTCAGGAAGCCCGGCAGGTCGGACCGGTATCTCTTCCTCATGCTGGCGCTGGCGATCGTCACCATCGTGCTGGCGTTCATGGAATCGGAACAGCAGCAGGTTCTCTGGAACGGGCACGTACCCAGCTTCCTGCGCGTGGAGGACCCCTCGGCCGAGCGAGCGCTGGCCGGCGCAACGCGCGGCGCGACCGGGCAATATCGCGCCAAGACGACGTTCTCCACCGCGCTGGGGCTGGCGGAGTTCGTGGCGCTTATGACGCCCTTCGCCCTGCACTGGGCGGTAGGCCGCTACAACATCGCCATTCGCATCCTTGGGTTGGCGCTCATTCCGACGCTCTACTTCGTCGTCCGCATGACGGACGCCCGACTGGGCGTGGTGGGTTACCTCGTTTCCCTGCTTGTCTACCTGCTGTTCTGGAGCCTCGTGCGCTGGCGCCGGCGGATGGGCGACCTCATGACCGCGGCTATCGTCTACGCATACCCGACGGTGTTTCTGGCGGCCGTCGCCGCGACGATGTTCGTGCACAAGATCCACGTGCTGGTGTTTGGCGGGGGCGCGCAGGCGGCCAGCAACCAGGCTCGGAGCGACCAGTTTCGGATGGCGATACCTGCCCTTCTGAAGAATCCCCTTGGTTACGGCGCAGGAGAATCTGGAGACGCGATGGGTTACGGGGCCGGGGCCTTCATCGCCATCGACAGCTACTGGATCGCCCTGGCCCTGGACTACGGCATCATCGGCCTGGCGCTCTACGTGGCGATGTTCGCCCTGGTGATTGGAGCGGCGGTGACCATGATCCTGCGTGGAACACCATCTGACGATCGCGAAATCGGCCTGCTCGTGCCGCTGGCGACCTGCCTATCGGCGTTCCTGGTGATCCGCGGCGTCTTCGCGCAAGCGGAAATCCACCCGTTCATTTTCATGGTGCTGGGCATGCTGATCGCCCTGATCGGGCGAGCGCAGGCGGCCGAAGCCGCTCATGCTCCAGCCGTCCCGGCGCCACAGGAGAAGGCCCGCCGCCCCGTCGCCGGGCGTCGGCGTCCAAGGGAGTAGGCCTCTCGACCGCGCTAGCCGGCGATCCATCGCGGCGCGCCGCGGCTATTGGCGAGACCCGCGGCCCAACCCTCGATCGCGTAGGCCAACTGCCGCCAGGCTCGCCGTTTTCCGAACCGCACCAGCAGGATCCCCAAGGCCGTCAGGATCGTCACCGGAAAGAGCGCGGGGTAGCAGTCGCGACTAAGCAGGAGCCGGTTACGCTCGCCGAGATAGACCGATAGCCGCGAGCGGCCGCGGAAGTTTAGCGCGTTGCCGGTGCTCGTGCCCTGTTCGTGGACGACCACGCCCTGGGGCGCGAAGCCGAAGCGCATGCCGCGCTTGAGCCCGCGCAGGCACCACTCGACTTCTTCGCAGTAGAGGAAATAGTCCTCGCGCATGGGGCCGGTCGCTTCGAGGAAGCGGCGGCCTATCAGCATCGAAGCGCCGTTCAGGAAGTTCTGCCGGCTCTCGACTTTTTTCGGATCGACCGAGGCGGCGATATCGTCGCCATGGCCCAACGACACCGCGCGGGCCAACCAGCGCTGCCAGCGGCCGCCATACGCTTGCACAAGGCCGTTCGGTAGTTGGATGGCCCCGCCCACGGCTTCACAGTCGCCATGGGACAGACGCTCGACCAGGGCCGAGAGCGCAACCGGATCGGGGCGGGTGTCGGGGTTCAGGACCCACCAGGCGTCGGCGTCCGGCGTCCGGCGCATGCAGGCGTTCACTCCACCCGCGTAACCAAGGTTGGCGCCTGCGTCGAAGAGTTGCACAGGCTGGCCCGAAGGCAGGACGGTGGGCGCTCTCGCCTCAAGCGCCGCGAAAGCGGCGGCCCCGCCGTTTTCACAGATCACGACCTCGAAGTCGCGATGGCGCGCCGCAGCCAGGGCCTCGAGGCAACTGAGGACGTCATCGGGGTTGCGGAAACCCACAATGGCGATGGCGACGTGGAGCGACATGCTCAAGTCGCTGAAAAAAGAAGGCGAAGGGAATCACCGAAGCGCCAGAAGCGGAGTCGGAACAGCACGCCGATAGCCCCCAGCCGCTGGCCGATCGAGCTCAGTTCAGGACTGGCGACGACCTTGAGGGTGTGGACGACGGCCGACGCCGGGAGCAGCAGGGTCCGGGCGAACCACCGCAATCGCCGGGCTGAGGCGCCTGCGGAAAGGCCCCAGGTCTCGGCATTGATACGTTTCCATTTAGCGACGAGGTCGGACCAGGAGCGACGCGCCGGGTGGCCGACGATCGCGCGGGCGGCATAGCCGAGCGAGAACCCAGCCGCCTGTGCTCGACGCGACCATTCGACATCCTCGGAAAGGCCGGTCTTGAAGCCGCCCACCTGGTCGAACAGCGCGCGGGGGCAGAAGAGATTGCCCGCTCCCGTAAACCCCTTGCGTTCGATGTAGGTCTTGAAGTCGAAGGCGAAAACCCGCTCGAACGCCTCCACCGGCGTGACCCGGTCCGGTTCGGCCACGAGCACCCTTACTCTGCCTCCGACAAAGTCGAAGGATTCAAGAGCCTTCACGCCCTCCTCAATCCAGAAAGGCTCCGCAACGCAATCGGAATCGATAAAGGCCAGCACCTCGCCAGTTGACGCTCCGACGCCGCCGTTCCGGGCAGGGCCGGCGCCTTTCAGCTGGACTACAACGAGATGCGCCCGCCCGGCGATCACCTCGCTGACTGCGGCGGGGCCCTCCGGCGAGGCGTTGTCCGCCACGATCACCTCGAACCGGTCGCGCGGATAGCTCTGCTGCTCCAGCTTTGAAAGGCAAAGGGCTAAGCCGTTCAGGTCGCGATAGTGGGGCACGATCACACTCACCCTGGGAGTGCTGGCAAACCGCACGGCCGTCATAAGAGGAGAGCTCGCTTTCTGGTAAGACCGACTTTAGCGCGCCGATTCAGAGTTTCGCCAGCGCCATGCAAGGGGCGGTATCAGCAATGACACTGGCAAGTTCATGTTTCTGGTGCGCTTTTAAAATCTGGAGTTCGCACCACCTGCAATCCAATCCATCGGGTAGATTAGGCGCTCGACCTTGCCTTGACCCTACTCTTCGAAAAAGTTTATCGGCGGCGTAAAAGTGGCGAGCCAATACGTCGCTTGGCGCGTTCGTCACGGGACGCGGTATATCATCTGGTTCGCCATTTATCGGCCTCAGCCATGAAGCAGTAAGCTTTCTATGGCGTAAGCTTGACGGTGTACCGCCGCGCCGCGGCTACAATGGAGATACGACGTGGCATTGCCAAATCTCTTCCGCTCGTCGAACAAGCGGAAAGCACGGCCTGCGCCTCCCGAACCCGCTCAGAAGATGCGGCTCGCGCTGCCGGACATGTTCCAGCAGGCAGCGAACCCGAGCCAGGCCTCGGACTTGCCCCGCTTCTCCGCCAGCGCCGCCGACCAGCCGCACCGGCGCGACGATCGTTTCGGCGCCGCGCGGATGAAGCTTCGCAATGCCTACACGCCCTCCCAGCCGGTGTTCGATCGCCGGATGTTCGCCGGCCGCCTCAATGTCCTGAAGGCCGCCATTCGCTCGATCGAGGACCAGCGGCTGCACCTGGTGATCTATGGCGAGCGCGGCATCGGCAAGACCTCTCTTCTGCACATGCTCACTGCAGCCGCCCGCGAGGCGCGCTACATCGTCGTCTATTCGTCCTGCGGCGCCGCATCGAACTTCGATGAGACCTTCCGGGCTGTCGCCGCCGACATCCCCTTGCTGTTCCACAGCGACTACTCGCCGACCACCGAAGAGGCGGAGACCGGCACGTCGCTGGCCAGCCTGCTGCCGACCCGCAAGGTTCTGCCCCGCCAGTTCGGCGACCTCTGCACCAAGCTGACCGGCACGCGCGTGCTGATCGTACTGGATGAGTTCGACCGTGCGGAATCGCTCGAGTTCCGCCGTGACCTCGCCGAACTGATCAAGATCCTCTCCGACCGCTCGGTGCGGGTGCAGCTGGTGATCGCCGGCGTCGCCGCGGACCTTGCCGAACTGGTCGAGCACATCCCATCCGTGCGCCGAAACATCCTGGCGATTCCGGTTCCGCTGATGAGCGCCGAGGAGATCGGCGAACTGGTGACCAATGGCGAACGCACCGCCGGTATAACCATCACGCCCACGGCCCGCGACCACGTCGTGGCCATTTCCGTGGGCTCCCCCTACATCGCGAGCCTCCTGTGCCACCACGCAGCGCTCGACGCGATCGACGACCAACGGCTGGACGTCATGCCGGCGGACGTGGCCTCTGCCCTGGAACAGGCCCTGGGCGAGCTCGCCACGCGCATCTCCAAGACCACCATGGGACAGGTCAAACGGCTGGTGAATGAAAGCGGCACCGAGCTCCTGAGCCTGATCGCGTCAGCCTCCCTCGCCGGCAGCGGGGAATTCGACTCGGCGCTGCTCGACGCCAAGGCCGGCACGCCCACCAGGGCGGCGCGCTGCAAGAGCATCGTGGCCGAACTGGCCGCGCAGCAGATCCTCATCCATGAGCGTGATGACGGATTCGGCAAGCGCTACGCCTTTATCGAGGACGCGGTGCCGACCTATCTTTGGTTCCTTGCCGCCAGGCAGACCTTCAGGGAGGACGACGTCGCTCCCCAGCGGGTGAGAGTTCGCTAGTCCAGTCTCGCCGGCGGGCTTCCCTCGCTCGATAAAGGAAGTAACGCCGCGCTGAGTCGGCGATGCATCTGAGTCATGCCGTGCGATGCGAGACCGCGCTCGGCGCCTCTGACGCCTGCGGCTCGGCGAGGGGACCTCCTTGGCGCGCCGCAGCAAGCGAGGCATAGAGATCAGCATGCACGCTGCATTGAAGACCGCAACAGACCGACTCGGGTTGACGCCGAAGATCGTGACGACCGATGCCGACGTCGCTTTCAATGTGAGTGAAAAGCCGGCGTCGATCTCCGTTTTGAAGCTGACGCCCGAGCGCCGGTACGTTGGGTTCTTCAGCGGCGGCATCTGTTAGTTGGCTTCGCGTCAGTACGAGACACTGAACGGGATGCGCGGTCTTGCGGCCGTCGCTGTGCTTGTGTTGCACAGCGCCCCGGTCGTCTTTGCGGCCGATATACTTCCGTCGGCTTATCGTGCGGTTGACCTGTTTTTTGTTTTGAGCGGGTTCGTCATCGCGACCGCCTATGAACCCAGGTTCGCCCGCGGGCTGACGGTTTCGCAGTTCTTCACGACCCGGCTCATCCGACTTTATCCGCTCTTTTTTCTCGGCTCGCTGGTTGGGCTTGGGGGCCTCCTGGCCACAATTGTCGTCCATCACGCGGAGATATCGTTGGTTGGCGCCGGTAAGGCGGCTGCGCTCAATCTGCTGATGTTGCCTTCCTGGTTCACTGCCGCCGAGGTCCAGCCCCTCTTTCCGCTCAACGGCCCAGCCTGGTCCCTCTTCTGGGAAATGGTGGTGAACTTCGTCTACGTCATCGCTTGGCCCATACTGACGACGCGCCGACTTATCGGCCTGACGGCGATATCAGCGGCTGCTCTCGCGACTTGGAGCATTCTGCACGGAAAGGCAGACGGCGGCGTCTACTGGGAAGGTGCTGCGTCGGGCGGCCTAAGGGCGGCCTTCGGGTTCTCGCTCGGGGTCCTGTTCCAGCGCGCTCGGGGCTTCGCCGCACGCCGCGAGGGTCCGGTGTCGTATCTCTTGTTGGCCCTACTGATCCCCATCTTTGCAACCCCACTTGCATGGCAGGCCTGGTCAGATCCGCTCTGTGTTTTCCTACTGATCCCCGCGCTCGTCTGGGCTGGAATATCCGTTGAGCCTCCGCCTCGCGCCAGGAGCACCTTTGCGATGATGGGGGCAGTCTCCTACGCTCTCTACGCGCTGCACTTTCCCGTTCTGCAATGGGTCGCAAGAGTGCTGAAGCTGTTGCCGCCCCACGCTCTTACCCCGTGGATAGGGTTCGCTTTCCTGCCGTTGGTCGTACTCGGCGCTTGGGCGGCTGACCGTTGGTTTGACGCCCCGGTCAGGGCATGGATTTCTGGCCGGTTGGCGCGGCAACCTTTGCCGGCCCAGGCCGCGAAGTTGAAGTAGACAAGCGGCGCTCTTCCCATCGTCCAAGGACCCGCTGCAGCCCTCGTGGCTCGCGCATTTTGGCGATCATGCTAGAGGTCGTCGCGCGGACAGACAGCGCCTGCATAGGTCGACATTAATGCCCCCCCGGCGACGGCCCCCCTTACGGAGGCTCCGGCTTCCTATGTGAGGATCGACTGAGGGTCCTGAACGCACCGCTTCCAAGGCCGGCAGCTCCGAGCGCCCCATAGTCCCGGCGCGGCCCTGAAAAAGGCCCCCAGACCCTTCGGGCTCTGGGGACCCCTGATCCGATGTCCGATTGGTGGTTAGAGCGCCACCCAGTCGCTGGCCGAGTAGGAGTGCTGTGAAATCCAGGTGTTC
>NZ_DASXNL010000120.1:0-5927 GCF_036495085.1 Phenylobacterium sp.
GACGATGCGCTGGTTGCGGGCCAAAATCAGCGCGGCCTCGTCCAGACCGGCGGCACGGGCCTGCACGGCGGCTGCGAGCTGCGGGGGCTCGCGCATGAGCAGCGCCAGCGACCGGCGTCGCAGCGTGGCCAGACTGAAGAATAAGAGCGCCGCCCCGAGGGCGGCCGCGGTGATCAGGAAGGGCATCAGCCGCTCAAGATAGGTCAGCCAGCTCAGCCGCACCTTGGGGGCACCCAGCCCGAGCGCCCCCTTCAAGCCGCCCAGGAACAGCGCGAACTCGTGGTCGAGCAGCACCGCGAGCCCGCCCCAGGCGAGTAAGGTCAGCAACACGTCGCGCCATTTCACAGCCCACGGGACGCGCTGGGCGGAGATGAGGGGCGGCCACGGCCGTTCGGCGCCGGTCATCGCAGACCCCGATCCGGGCTGACCCAGGTCGTGTGCTCCTTGCGCGGCTGCGTGAGCACACGGGGCACCGCGACGACCGTTGTCAGAGCGCTCAGCACCCAGAACGCCAGCGGATACCAGATCACCCAGAACACCGATCGCAAAATGCCGCGCTCGTAGCGCCTGTCGAGGAAATGGCTGATCAGGGCCTGGGGCAGGTAGGTGAGGATGAGCGTCAGGCCCCACCATTCCGGCACGAGCACTCGAGGCGATCCGGGAGGCCCCAGACCCAAAGATCGCAACAGGCCTACTCCGATCGTGACCAGCGCTGAATAGGACCACAGAACACCCGCCAGGTAGTTGAGATAGGCCGGCGCCATGGACGGAGCCCGCCCGGCGATCATCGGGCGGAAGAACGCCTGCAGCATCTGGAAGCCGCCCTCGGCCCAGCGCAGGCGCTGGCGCCAGAGGCCGCGTAGCGTTTCCGGCGTCAGGATCCAGACGACGGCGTTGGGCTCGTAGATCACGCGCCACCCTGCGACCTGCAGACGCCAGGTGACATCGATGTCCTCGGTGATGGTGCGAGGCGACCACCACCCGGCGTCGTCGAGCGCCCGCTTGCGGAATGCGCAGATCACCCCGCTGACCGTGAACAGGCGCCCGTACATGGTCTGAGCCCGGCGGATGAGGCCGATGATCGACGCGTATTCGCCCACCTGCATGCGTCCCAGCACCGTCGTGCGGTTGCGAATGCGTGGATTGCCGCCCAGGCCGCCGACGTCGGGGTGGCGGAAGGCGCGCGCAATCCAACGCAGCGCATGCGAGTCCAGCAGCGCGTCGCCGTCGATGCAGACCAGCAGCTCATGCCGGGCGAGCAGCGCGCCCGTGTTCAGCGCGGTCGCCTTGCCCCGGTTCGTGGCGAGATGAACGACTCTGAGGTTGGGTATCCGCCCCGCGAGGCGCTCGAGCACCTCGGCGGTGTTGTCGCCGCTGCCGTCGTTGATGGCGATGACCTCGAACTCGGGGTAGTCAACCGCGGCGGCTATCGCGAGGGTTTCCTCCGCATTCTCGCCCTCGTTGTAGCAGGGCACGAGGATCGAGATCGGCGGCCAATGGTCCAGCGGCGGAGGTTGGTCCGCTGGCGCCATGCGCCACTGGTGGACCGCGTAAAACAGAAGGCCGCCCGCCGTCCAATACCACCCCCCGATGAACGGATAGCCGAAGACGAACACCCCCATGGCGGCCAGGACCCAGTCAACGGCGGGATGCACCGGCTTAGCCTTAGGGCCGGTGGGGGTAGGTGACGGCGGAGAAGACCGCCGACAGCGTCGCAGCGGGCGGAAGCGCCGGCGCATCGGGGCAGAGGGCGAACGCCGATGCCCCCTGGCGTTGCGCAACCCGCAGCGCATTCAGTCGCTGAACGGGGTCCGCCGGCAAGGAAAACGCCACCCGGCCAGCTACATTGGGCTGCAGCCAGCCATTGGCCCGCAACCGGCTCGCCAGCGCTCCAACCTCTTCGGCGTCCCGGCTCGGCGGCAGCAGAGCGATGTCGGCCCAGTCGGGTGGTCCGCCCGGTTGCACCTCTTCCAACATGAGGCGTAGTCGCGGATCGATGCCGGCTGCGGCGCGATAGGCGGCGAGACCGAGCGCTGTGCGACTATCCAGCCGGCCGGCGTTGAGCGCAGAGCGACGGTCTCGGATCTCCTCCGGCCGGTCGGCAGCCACTGCACTTCCCGCCGGCGTCGGCAGGTCTAGCGTGATGCCGTCCGGACGGCTGTAGCGGAGCATGTCCGCGAAGAGGCGAGGCACGTTCGCCTCGCCAACGGCCGCCTCAGCACGGGCAAGTGGCAGGCGTAAGAAGACGTCAGCGCCGGCCCGCGTCCTGATCTGCCAGGTGGCGCGGCCCAGGATGTCGGCGCGCCAGGGCCTCAGCGAGGTGGGGAAGTAGACTTCGCCGAGTGGCGACTTCGGAGAGGCGAGCCGCGCATTGGCGTCGATGATCACAGTGTTGACACCCAGTGCGCGCAGCCCCTCGATCATGCGGCCGAGCGCCGCGTCCTGCGCCGCGCCGTCGGCGGAGGCGGCCAGGGCGTCCAGCGTCAGGCATGCGATGCGCAGCGTTCGCGGCCCGGGCGCGTCAAATCGCAGGTTGCGTACGATGTCGCCGAGGCCGGGGTCGCCCGACGGATAGTACCGGTGGATCGCAGAGAGATCGGCTGCATCGGACGGCTCGGGCTCCAGATCGAACGAGAACGCAAGACCGAGCTCCCTGGCGATGTCGAGAGCGAGGCCGGTGTAGCGCCCATAGGGCCACGCGATCGCGCGCGGTCGGCGGCCGAGGTGCGCCTCCAGCAGCGCCATCGAGCGCTTGAGATCGGCGCGGATCCGGGCGGCGTAGTGGGCGTCGTCCTCGTACTGGCCACTCCGCCGATCGTAGCGCCAAGTCACGGTGGCGGGTGTCTCGCCGCCGTGCGGATTGGCCAGGTCGGCGTGGTGGAGATCGTAGCCGTGCGACGCGAACTCGATGAGGCCCGACGCCTGCATCTCGCGCGCCTGGGCCCAGGTGATCGAGTCCGGGGGTGATGCCACGTCGTCGCCTTTGGGGACCGTGCCCGGCGCCTCGTCCATCCAGACCCCGACCACCGCGGCGACCGCCGGATAGTGGTAGGCCTTGAGCAACGGGAAAACGCGCGAATAGAGACTTTCGCGCGCGTCGTCGAAGGTCAGCAGGATCGCCTTGGCGGGCAACTTGCGGCGGCCGGCCGCCGCATCCGACAGGTCGTCCAGCGACACCGGCGTCCAGCCCTGCGCTTTCAGCCAGTCCAGGAACTGGACGAACGTGCGGGTGGTCACCGCATCGGTCTCCAGGTCCGCCGGCTGATCGACGACAGCGTGAAAGGCGATCGACACGAAAGGCTGGTGGTCCGCTCCCGCCCAAGCCGGTCCCGCAAGGCCGACCATCATGAGCATAATGCCGAGCAGCCATCGCATCGCTAGAACCTCCGCGCGAGGCGCAGAGTGAGCGCCGCCGTGTTCTCGACCACGCCGTCATAGACCCGGCGGCTCAACTCGACGCCGTAGGCCACTTCCATCCATGGGTCGAAGCGCCACCGATGCGCGTAGCTCACCGTGGCGATCGGTTCGGAAGGAAAGTGCGCCTGCTCGTAGAGGCCGACGTTCACCGAGAGCGCCTGCGTCAGGCTGTTATCGTAGCGGCGCCAGATGGTCTGCTCGGCGAGCAGTCCGCCATCCACCGTCAGGTCGCGGTCGGGATTGAAGTAGGGCGCCTGCGGACGGTCGTTGCTCGAGACATAGGCGTCCCCGGTTGCGGTGAGATCGAAGTGTGGAAGGTTGATCAGCTTCTGTGTGTAGGCGACGCCGCTCTGGTAGCGCTGGTTGCCGTCGGTGAAGGGCGTGTAGCCGAAATTGGCCGACAGATTTCGCGACTCGTCCCAGCGATACGTCAGCCGCATCGAGACTTGGTCGGCGGTAATGCCGTGCAGAACGGCGCGCAGTGGCGTTTCCCAGCTATAGAACTCGCCGGCGAAGGCGATGCGGAGCTGGTCACTCGGCGTCCAGTCAAACGTCGCGCCGCCGCCCGGCTTGGTTAGGGTTCCCCAGTTGTCATTCGCATAGAGGCTGGCGGCTACGTCGCGACTCCGCCACTCCGCGCCCGCGCCGGCCCGCGGGCGCTCGACGAAGCCTTCCGGGGGGTGGGCGCTGGCGTAGTCTCCGAGCGCGAACAGTCGCCAGTGGTCGGCGATGGGCGGCGTTGTCAGCCTGCCCTGCAGGTGCAGTGCTTGGCCTGAGGCGTTCGTGCCGCCGCCCTCGGAGTCGCTTGGCTTGGCTTCGAGCTGGAGGAGCCACCCCATCGCGCCGCCGAGATCGCGCGCGAGTCCCTGTACGCGCAAGTCCTCAGGGTATGCCGCCAAAAGGTCGGCAACCATGCGCTTGGCCTCCGCGTACCGGTAGTCGGCCATAGCGATCTCGACGCGCGCGATCCGCGAGGCGAGAGCATCCGGCGCCAGGCTGGCCGCGATCTCGCCCTCCACCTCGGCTCGACGCGTCCAGCCCCTTGCGCGGACGATGTCATACCGGGCCATCCTGGCTGTCGCATTGGCCGGCGCCGCGTCGGCGATCTTGGTGATGCGCGCCCACGCCTCAGCTAGCTGATTGCCGTAATAGCGTGCGTTGGCCGCCGCCACTTCGGCATAGGCGCGGTCGGGGTTGTCGCTACGCGCGGGCGTGTCGCGGAAGCTGCGCCAGACGGGCGCCTCGCGCACCAGAGCGTCGATCGTCGCGTAGGCGGTGCGGAAATCCTCGAGTTCGACCGACGCGTAGAACACGCCGTAGAGCGCGCTCGTCCGCAAGGCGCCGGAGAGGTCTGGGGAGGCCGCAAGCACCGCCCGGTAGGCGCGGCGCGCCTCTTTCGGCCGGCGCAGGTAGAGCAACGCGTCGGCAAAGGCCGCTTCGGCGTGTGGCGGCAGCGCCGCGTCACCCTTTAGGGCGTCGGCCTCGTTGACGACCTCAGGCATGCGGAGCCGGTCCCTCAGGGCCACGAGACGATCGAGACGCAGGCGACGGCGCAGCGCATCGTCGGTGGGTGGCGGCGGCAAGTCAGCTATCAAACGATCGAGGCGGGCGATGGCGGCATCCGTACCCTCGTAGCGACGCGCAGGAGCGGAGGCCTGCAGATCCTCGCCCCACCTGACCATCGCAGCGACTTCGTCGGCAGCGTAGGGCGCGTCGGTTTTTGCGAGCGCCGCCGCGCCGTAGGCGCCGCCCTGCGCCGCGAGCAGGGCGGCCGCCGCCGTCCGCGCTTCGTCGTTGGCCGGTGCGAGCCTCAACGCGTCGGCATAGGCGGAGAGGGCCCGAAATGGGTCGCCGGCCCGTCGCCAGGCGTAACCTTGAGCGAGCAGCCACTCGAGCCGCGGCGCGCGCTGAGCGGCGGGTTGCTCCAGGGCATCCAGCGCTTCCCTGGGGCGGCCGGCGTCGGTCAGCACCAGTGAGAGCAACATCGGCCAAGCTGTCTGATCCGGAAAGCGCCGCACCCCCTGACGCGCCAGGTTCTCGGCCACGTCGTATCGCTTCAGGTCCCGGTAGGCGCGGGTCGCCGCCAGCAAGGCATAGTCCGGTGGTTCGGCGACAGCCGCCTTCTCGAAGGCCAGTATGGCGCCGGCCGGGTCGCCGGCCTGCTGCAGCAAGGCCGTGAGATCCATCCCCACCAGCCCGTCGTCCTCGCCCGCATTAAACATCGTTCGCAGCGCCGCGATGGCAGCGTCCATATGGCCTGCTCGCGCCTGAAGGACGGCCGCCTCACGCCGTTCGGTGATGCTTTGCGCTCTCGCTTGCGGTGCGGTCGTTGTCGCCGCCAGGAGGATCGCGCCGGCAATGATTGCGAGCCGAGCAAGGCGTGTCATGACGTCAGAGCATGTGTTCGACCTGCTTAGCGCGACGCGGGGCAGCCAAGCATCAGGGATTACCCTGGAAAGGCGTGAAACAAGGGCCGCTCCTAGACGTCAGACCAGCGCCGGCTGATGGCG
>NZ_DASXNL010000121.1:0-2580 GCF_036495085.1 Phenylobacterium sp.
ATGTACCGCGACGGCCACGGAGTAGAACGGGATATAATTCGGGCTCTAGCGTTGCTTCGAAAAGCCGCTGACCATCAACACCATTGGGCTCAGTACAACCTTGGCCTGATGTATTTTATGGGAGAGGGCATTCCGCCTGACTACCCGGAGGCCTACTACTGGGTCGGCATCGCTGCGGTCGAGAATGACAACGGCACAGTGCAGTCGACTGCGGCCTTCCTGCTCGATGAGGTTGCCGCGAAATTGACGCCCGAGGAGATCGAGGAAGCAAAGCAGCGGATACACCACTGGAAGCCGGCGCAGTCTCGACACTAGGTCATCCGCGCCATCTCTGCCGCCGCTAACGAGGCTCCGGCGGCGGCGGTGTCATGTCGGCCTTTTCCCAGGTCTTGTCGGGATTGAACAAGGTGATGGCCGCGGCCGCCGTGGGCGTCTCCGGCCCGAGATCCGTCTCGTAGACGTCGCCGCTCTGGCTCACGATGAAGGTGCTGACCCCGGTCTCGCCATAGGTCACCGGCCAGGCAATGACGCCGAAGCCGCCCATCATGCGGTCGTTAACCAGGTAGCTGTAGGCACCGCCGGGTGCGTCGGGGCCCTGACCGTAAAGCAGGCGAAAGCGGTAGCCATAATAGCCGTCGGCCGGCGAGGCGCCGGTCTGCGCCTTAGCGACCAACTCACCCATCGGGCTCGGTGGCTCGCCAGGCTTGGTCTCCCAGTGGAGCCCGTCCTTCTTGCCGGGCGAACTCAAAAGCCGGCGTGCGTAAGTCGGAACGCCGAACTTCATGGGATCGAGCGAAACATATTCGCGCTGGGCGTCGACGATCGCCAGCAGGGTTTGGATGACGGCGTATTCATTGCGGCCGATCTCGCGGGCGGTGATCTCGCTGATGCCCGCATCGACGTCGTAGTACCAGCCCTTGGCGTCCTTCAGCAGTGGCAAGGGGCTCTGCCAGCCGGTCGTGCCGACCTCGATGAGCATCTTGGCGTCGCCCTCGGGCACAAGCTTGTGGTTCTTGTCCCACGCCTCGAGGTAGCGCTGGCGCACGTCGTCCTCGTGGGTGGGATCGCCAGGAATGAGATCGCGCCAGTCGAGGCCGAGGATCGCCTGGACCTCGGCATTGTTGTCCTTGCGGATCGCTTCGGTGAGCGCGTTGGCCGCTTCCTCCGCTGTCGTGAAGTGCTTCTGCTTGTCGACCCGGGCCTGCTTCTCCACCTGCGCCTGCTTTTCGGCCTGGGCGTCCTTGTCAGCCTGCGCCTTGTCGACCGGCGCGGGATTGACGGCTGGCGCTTGGCTGGCAGCCGGCGCCTGCTTGTCGGCCTGGGCCTGGATTGCGCCGATCGAGCCCGCCAACAGCAGCAGCGTAAGGCTGCAGAGCTTGATGAGCCTGTTCATCGCCGTCCTCCTCCTCCGCGGGCGCCGCCACCGCCTGCCCGAGCGCCACCGCCACCTGCCCGAGCGCCACCGCCGCCACGACTGCCGCCACCGGGATGGGATCGGGCGCGGTTCTGCTGGGCGCGGCCGCGTGCGGCGTCGCGATTGACCTGCTGGCCGCGATTCACGCCGTTCAGCGCCGACGGCCGGTTGCCGCCGCCGGCGCGCTGACCCGCGTTGGGCCGCTGGCCACCCTGACCAATATTCCCACGCTGCCCGCCTTGGCCAATGTTGGCTCGTTGGCCGCCCTGGCCAACGTTGGGGCGCTGGCCTTGTCCAACGTTGGCGCCGCCTTGCGGGCGGTTGGCGACCTGGCCACGGAACTGCTGGCGCTGCTCGGCGCCGGGGCGATTCTGGCCGAACTGCTGGCGCGTTGCCTGATCGCGGTAGGCGACGCCCCGGCGGTGTCCAGCATCATGCTGCCAGCGGTTGCTGTTGGTGTAGCGACTGCGGTCGAAATTCCTGTCGATGTTGACCGCCCTGTTGGCATTGACGTTCACGTAGCCCGCGCCGCGCGCCCAGTTCCAGTTGCTGTACATCGCCCCTGCAGCAGCGATGCCGACTCCCCACATCAGGCCGGTGGCCAGCAACGTGCCATAACCGTAGGCCGGCGCCGGCGGATAGTAGACCGGCGGGTAGGCGGGGGCGGACCAGGCGCCATAGGCCCAGGAGGGATTGTAGGATGGTGCATAGATGACATCGGGATTGGCGGGCGCGATCACGATGGTGCGGTCGTCTCCCGAACCCTGGCTTGTGACGGTCTGCTGCGGGCCACTCTTGAGGTTGCCGGCGGCATCCGCCTTGGCACGCAGGCGCTGGATCGAATCGGCGACATCCTGCTGTTGGGAGATCATCGCGTCGCCCAGCTTCTGGGTCCAATCGAGATGGTCGTTGAGCGGCATCAGCACCGCGGGGAACGCGACCAGCGACTTCACGCTGACGTCCCAGGTCTGGTCCTTCACCGCCGCCACCGCGGCGTCGCCCTTGACGTTGGGGTTGGCCTTCAGCCAGCGCGCCGCCTCGACGATCTCCAGCGGATAGCTCGCTGCGATCAAGGTCTGTGACAAGAGCGAATCGGGATAAAGCGCAATGGGCGCCAGGATCTGGTCGAGTTCCTGGGACGTGAAGATCTTCTTTTCGTCCTGCGC
>NZ_DASXNL010000122.1:0-9193 GCF_036495085.1 Phenylobacterium sp.
TCCGACGACAAGCGCCTGAGCGCCGAGCAGATCAAGACCCTGGTCCACTGGATCGAGCAGGGCGCGCCGCGCGGCGATGGGCCCGACCCGCTGGGCGCCGTCAAGCACGTCGCCCAGGAATGGCCGCTCGGAAAGCCGGACCTGGTGCTGTCCATCCCGTCATACAAGGTGCCGGCCTCAGGCGTCGTCGACTACCAGCGGCCGTTCACCCTCAATCCCGAGACGGAAGGCAAATGGATCCGCGCAACCAGCGTGAAGCCCGGCGACCGTCAGGCCGTGCACCACGTGCTGAGCGGATGGATGAAGGAGTCTCCGGCCGACGGGAAGTCCTCGGAAAGCCAATGGCGCACCTCCGTCGGCCGCTACGCCGTGGGTTCGGAGGCCGACGTCTTCGATGGCGACGTCGGCACCTATCTGCCTGCCGGCGGCGCCGTGGGCTTCCAGGTGCACTATACCCCCTACGGCAAGGAGACGGTCGATAGCTCTCAGATCGGCGTCTATTTCCGCAAGGACCCGCCGAAATACATCATGCGCCAGGTCGTGGTGAGCGACCCGACGATCGACATCCCGGCGAACACGCCGCGACACAAGGAAATGGCCTACGTCGAATTCCCCAAGGACGCGCTGCTCTACGACGCCTTCGTGCACGCCCACTACCGCGCCTATTCCTCTGATCTCTGGATCCAGTATCCGGACGGCAAGATGAAGCTGCTCCTCAGCCTGCCGCGCTACGATTTCAACTGGCAGCGCGCCTACACATTCGCCGAACCGATCAAGGTCCCGGCGGGGTCGAAACTGATCGCGCACTACGTCTACGACAACTCCAAGCGCAATCCCTTCAATCCCAATCCCAACATTGAGGTGACCTGGGGCGAGCAGTCCTTCCAGGAGATGTTGTTCACACAGTTGGACTTCCGCTGGATGGACGAGACGTCGACGAAGCAGGTCGACTCCGACGCCCGCTTCAAGGACTCAATGCTCTTGGGGGCGATGGACAAGAACCTCGACGGCAAGCTGCAAAAATCAGAACTCCGCGGCGAGATCGGCAAGTCGATCCTCGCCAAGTTCGACCAGCTCGACACCAACCACGACGGCGGCCTGGACAAGGCCGAGTTGGCCCCGGTGATGAAGGCGATGATGAACGACGAGCGGCCTCCGCAGAAAACCCCTGCATCCGCGGGCGCATCGCCGGCCGGCGGCAGATAGACAAGCCCCGCCCGGCGCTGACGCCGCGCGTGGGCCAGCCTAAGACTGATGGGTGGCCGCGGCCGCGCGCCCTGCAGGGCTTGACGCCTTGCCCGCCGTCACCTCGGCGATCGCCTCGAGCAGCAGCCCCAACTCCAGCGGCTTGGCGACAAACCCGTCCATTCCGCAAGCGAGGTATTGGGCGATCTGATGCTTCATGGCGTTGGCCGTGAGCGCAATGATGGGCGTGTACGGACGAGCCGTCCTGCGCTCTTCCTCTCGGATGGCGCGGACAGCGCCGGGTCCGTCCAGGACGGGCATCTGCACATCCATCAAGATCAGGTCCCAGTCGCCTTCCCGCCAGGCCTCCAGAGCGGCCTGCCCATCCCCAACGACGTGCACCTCAACGCCTGACTGAGCGAGCAACAGGCGAAGAACAGCCTGGTTCGTGGGATGATCCTCGGCGGCGAGAACCCTCAGGCCCCCAAGGTCCGGACCTTCGGTTTCGTCATACGCCGCCTCATGGGCGGTGTGTTCCGAGCGCTCGAGCGGAAGCCACAGTCGAAAGGCGCTGCCCGCGCCCACCGTGCTCTCCGCCGCGAGCCGACCGCCCATTCGCGTCGCCAGTTCACGGCAGATAGATAGCCCCAAACCGGTGCCTCCGAACTGACGCGAGGTGCCGGCAGAGGCCTGAACATATTTGTCGAAGATCTCATTCAGTCGGTCCGCGGGGATGCCGATGCCGGTGTCCGCGACCACCACCTCGATGCCGCCCGGGACCGGGCGCGCGATCAATAGGACTTCGCCTTCGTTCGTGAACTTCAAGGCGTTGGAAAGCAGATTGGAGAGGATCTGGCGGATCCGCGCTTGATCGCCCTGCCAGAGTCCCCCGAGCGACACGTCGACTTGCGCCCTCACCGCTACGGTTTTCGCGGCCGCGCCCGCCTCGAACGTGCGGACGAGGTCGAGCGCAAGTTGTTCGAGGTCGAAATTGCTCACCTCGATCTCGAGCTTCCCGGCTTCGATCTTGGAGAGGTCCAGGACGTCGTTGAGCAGCGACAGTAGCGCCTGGCCGGACCGGCCTATGACCTCGAGCCGCTGGCGCTGTTCAGCAGACAGCTCTCCCGCCGCCATGACCTGGGCCATGCCGAGGACGCCGTTGAGCGGGGTCCTGATCTCGTGGCTGACGTTGGCCAGGAACTCACCCTTGGACGCACTGGCCTCCTTGGCGGCGAGCAGCGATCGCGCGCCTACGCCGCGAATTGCGTAGACCGCCACCAGCAAAAGCACTGAGGAAAGCGCGAGCGCGACGAGCTGCGCAGGTGTTGCGCTCGATCGGCCCGCAACGACCAGGACCGCCAAACTTGCGAACGGCGCGGGTGCAGCGCCTGCAAGGAACAAGCCGGTCGAGGCGCCGCTCGACGCGGCGGCATTCAACAAGCTTCCCGCCGTAAGCCAGATACCGCACACCAGCAGCCAGAAGTTCCCACTGAAGATCGCCGCGATCCCGAGCGTGTTGAAGACGGCGTTGGCGATGAGGACCAGCGCGAGGGCCGGCACAGCTCGGACCTCGGACCCGTGGTTGATCGCCACCTCCGCGGACCTTGTCCAGCGGCTCTCGACGGCCTGTAGCGGGCACCAGACAGCAAGCCAGAGGCCGACCGCCGGCCAGCCGATGGACGGCCCCATGATGCAGGCGACCGCGAGACCGAGCGCGACCCGCAGCCAGAACTGCTTGCGCCGCCCCAGCATTGCATCGATCAGTTCTGGCGAGGCCGCCGTCTTCATTGATGCGATCTTCCGAACTCGTCGGCCGTCTTCTTCATCGACGGTCGCACCCCGACATGAAAGGGGCGTTAAGTCGGGCGCCGATGCCCGCGCTCACTCCAAGCGGCGCCATTCTCGCCCGGCGCGTGAGCATGGCGGGAATTTTCTGTTGTCGAATGCAGTTCGAAAGCTTTGTTTCCTACGGTCTCCCGGACTCCGCTCCAGGGGCGAGGGTCGGTTTGGGGAGATTGCTCGATGATTTCTGCGCGTCTTGGAGTTTCTGGTGCGGTCGCGAGCGCGCTGCTGGTCTATGGCTGCACCACCGCGCCGTCGACGCAGAGCGTCATGCAACAGGCCAAGGGCGCTTCGGCGACCGAAGCCATGTCGCCGGCCCGTGTCGACAACTTCCTGCTGGCCGACCAGATGCTGCAGGGCCATGAACTCTATCGCCTGGCCGACGCGCCTGCGGTGGTGATCATCACTCAGCAGAACGGCGACCCGATCGTCCGCGCCCTTGCGCCCCAGCTCAAAAAGCTCGCCGTCGATTATGGCGCCAAGGGCGTCGAATTCATGATGCTGAACTCCAGCCTGAAGGACAGCATGGAGGCCATCCAGGCCGAGGTCGCCAAGGCCGGCTACTCACTTCCGGTCCTGATGGACGACAAACAGATCGTCGGCGAGACATTGGGCGTCAGCCGCTCGGCCGAGGCGATCATCATCAACCCGAAGACCTGGCAAGTGGTCTATCACGGCGCCGCAGCCGGCATGCCGGCTGCGCTGGACGCGCTCCTCGCCGGCAAGCCGCCCCCAGCCGCCCACGCCGCCGGCAGCGGAGCCTTGATCGCCTTCCCGGCGCGGACGCAAACCGCGCAGTTGACCTATGTGAAGGACGTCGCCCCGATCCTCGACAAGCACTGCGTCGCTTGCCACAGCCAAGGCGGCATCGGCCCCTTCGCCATGACGAACTACGCGATCGTCAAAGGATTTGCGCCGATGATCCGCGAGGTCATCCGGACCGACCGGATGCCGCCCTATCACGCCGATCCGCGCGTCGGGCACTTCTCGGACTCCAAGCGCCTATCGCCCGACGAGATCAAGACGCTGGTCCATTGGGTCGAAACCGGCGCGCCGCGCGGCGAAGGCGCCGATCCGCTCGCCAAGTCCCAGCGCGTGGCCGCCGAATGGCCGCTCGGCAAGCCGGACCTGATCCTCAACATCCCCGAGTTCAAGGTCCCGGCCTCCGGCGTGGTCGACTATCAGCGCCCGGCGACCGTCAACACCGAGACGGTCGGCCACTGGATCCGCGCGACGTCGGTGAAGCCCGGCGACCGCCAGGCGGTGCACCACATTCTGACCGGCTGGATGGCCAGCGCGCCGACCAGTGGGCGCTCGTCGGAACAGATGTGGAAAGTCTCCGTCGGCCGCTACGCGGTGGGCTCCGACGCCGACGTGTTCGACGGCGACGTCGGCACCTATCTTCCGCCCGGCGGAGCCGTGGGCTTCCAGATGCACTACACGCCCTACGGCAAAGAGACGGTCGACCGCTCTCAGATCGGGCTCTACTTCGCCGATCACGCGCCGAAGTACATCATGCGGCAGGTCGCGATCGCGAATCCGACGCTCGACATCCCGCCAAACGCTGCGCACCACATGGAGACGGCTTACGTCGAGTTCCCGAAGGAAGCGCTGCTTTATGACGCCTTCATTCACGCTCACTACCGGGCGACCTCCAGTGACCTGTGGATCGAGTATCCGGACGGCAAGCAGAAGCTGCTGATCGCCATGCCGCGCTATGATTTCAACTGGCAGCGCGCCTACACCTTCGCCGAGCCCGTGAAGATGCCGGCCGGCTCACGCCTGATCGCCCACTATTGGTACGACAACTCCAAGCGCAATCCGCACAATCCCGACCCGAACATCGAGGTCACCTGGGGTGAGCAGTCGTTCCAGGAGATGCTGTTCACCCAGGTCAGTTTCCGCTGGATGGACGAAACCTCAGCGAAGCAGATCGACTCGGACGGCCGCTTCAGTGACACGCGGATGATCGGGATGATGGACCAGAACCTCGACGGCAAGCTGGAGAAGTCCGAACTCCGTGGCCAGATCGGCAAGATGTTGCTGGCGCGCTTCGACGCCATCGACACCAACCACGACGGGGCCCTCGACAAGGCCGAGCTGAAGGCGGCGCAGGGCATGTTCCAGATGTTCCAGCGGCGGCCGTCCGCTGCCGATGCGTTCAACGGGCCGACGACTCCGCCGGCTGCGCCGGCCGCCTCGCCGGCGGCCGGCGGCAGGTAGACCCCAGGGGCGAGGCTGGCTGGCCTAAGCGGGCACCGCCCGCCTCGCCGACTTCGTCGGGGCCGCGGCCTGCGGTTCGGCCAGGATCGCCTGCTTGCCGGCCTCATTAAAGGCGAGCAGCTGGCGCATGTAGTTGAACCGCATGTAGTCGCGGCCGGCGGCGGTCGTCTTTTCGAACCAGTCGTCCTCGCCCAGCATCTCCCCCAGCCGCGGCGGGTTCCGGTAGATCATCTGCTCGTCGATGCGCCTGGCCTCGAGACTGCGCAGGATGCCGCGGTTGAAGTGCGAGTGCAGCGTCACCCGCTCGCCGGCTTCCGTGCGGTCGCCCTGCCAGTGCCAAACGCCCTCGGTGAAAAAGACCACCGAACCCTTGGGCATCACGATCGGCACGCCCGCGCCGGGATCGTCCGATGACCGCGGGTGGCGGCGCGCCCGGTGGCTGCCCGGCACGAGCACCGTCGGCCCGGAGGCCTCGGTCCAGTCCTCGAACGCCCAGACGCCGACACCCGTCATCGCGAACGCGGGATATGGCTCGGGCACGTGGGAATAGTCGGTGTGGATCGGGATGAATCCCGGCCCGGCGCCCCTGCGGATGCAGCTCAGCGAGGCGATCACCGCGCCTCGTCCCAGTGAAGCGTCGATGAGCGTCATCAGCGACGGGTTGAGCGCCAGCCGCTCCAGCGCGCGTCCGTGATAAAGCATCCAGTTCATAGTCTGGTGGCCGTGCATCGAGAGCGTGCGCAGGATCGTCTCGCGCGCCTCGTCGGCGAACTCCGGCGTGATCGCATTCTCGACGATGGTGTAGCCCTGGGCCTCCATCTCGCGGATCTTGCCGCTCAAGCCCTGGCGTGCCGCGCGGTGAGCCAGGTCGGGGTTCTCGACCGTCTTGCGTCCCAGGTGGTCGAAGAGCCCGCTCAACACCTCCAGCGCCATCGGATCGGCGATGGCGCCTCGCACTTTCAGCGCCTCCGGTCCGTAGAGGTGGTCGATCTCGCGGCGCAGTGTGCGAAACGCGCCAGGCGCAGCGATGCCGACCATCTGGGCGCCGGTCAGGGCCGCTTGGTAGTCGCCCTCGATCACCAGATCGGCGGCGGGGTCGAAGCTCGTTGTGACGGCGAACGCCTCGCCATCGAAGTGAACGGAAAAACAGCCTACGTCGCGCGGCAGGTTCATATGCGGCGGCGCCTGAGTGAAGCGACCGCTCACCGACAAAGGCCGCCCACGCAGCCGCTCCGCAGGCGCCGGCCGCTCGCGGATCTTCGGGGCCTCGCCGACCAGGAACTTGCGGCCCTCCTCCACCCACCGATCGGACAGGAACTCAATGTGGTGCGGCAGGGTGAACATGGGCGCTTCCTCCACGTGCTCTGTCGGACTGCGCTTCGAGCCTAGGCCTTGATCGCGCCGCCCGTCCGAAAACAGTCACCCAGGCCGCCGCGCTGGTCAATGTTCCGCCCCGCCAGGCTAATCCTCCTCGTCGTGCCGCTCCGCGGCGCAATCCTGCTTTGATGCCCGAAGACACCCACGCCATTACGGCCCGCTTCCCCCGCGAGCTGGCCTCAGGAAGAGTGGTAGGAAGAGGTCCGCCGGGCGCGCCCCGCAGAGGCCTTCAGGAAGCCAGCTTCTGAACCTCGATACGACTGGCGGCGGCATACACCAGAACCTCGTAGTGATCTGCCTGGGTCAGATCGAGCACGTTGAGTGGTCGATGCGCTACGACGTTTTCGCCGCCGACGTGTCGCACGCTGTCGAACAGGATCCCGGCCCCGCCCCCGGCTCGGACCGCTTCGCCAAGTATCTGAGAGGCAGCGTAGCTTTTCGGGTCATAGACATCCGCGCGTGCGCGCTGCTGGCCGCGAATATCGAGATAGTCCCCCTCGAGCCTGGCCATGTAGGTTCGGTACGTGCGCCGCATCGAAGCAGCGCCTGTGGCGACCGCTTCGCGCCGAAGGTGGTGAGCCACTTCCACGACCGCCGTCGTCAGCCTCGCCGCCGCATACCATGCGCCGAGGTCTACGCTGTTGAAGCGCATTCCTCCCGGCGCAACGTGAAGGAAGGCCGCCATAACGACGCTGGCGTTCGGGCGGCCAAACACCCACTCCGTTTGCGGCAGGCGAACAATGCGCTGCGCCACCAAGCGATCATTCGTCCAGCCGGCCAACTCCATCACCGCTTCCAGGTCCGCAGCTGTCGCGACGGTGTCGAAGAGCCCGATCGGCGGGAATTGGGACGGGATCAGTCGAAAGCTGGGAAGCGGCGCGGGCGCGAAGGCATCGCTCACGCGAAGACGATATCCTGATCGGTATAGGGCTTGAAATCACGGTCCAGCTCATTTGGCTCCATGTAGAGCCCTCCCCTCGCCGCATCGAGGAATCGCCGAACGGTCATGAGTCCGTCCTGCGTTCCACTGGTGACCAGGTCCAACGGTGGCCGTCCGCCGAAGACGGCGCCGCTGTGCGGCGTGTGAAGCCACGCCCCCGCCGCCTTCTCACTGCCCTGCAAGACGCCCAGCGCCTGATGGATGCCGAGCACGGCGGAGATCCGCGTAAGAACATCCAGGTCCAGGGTGATGTCGCGGTGTTCGCGAACTGCTTTCACCCAGCCGTAGTACGTGGAGCGGGAGGGTAGCCCCATGACCATGAGACGCTCGGCCTCGGAAAGGCCCCAGAGGTCGGCGATGGCCAGGAAGGTGCGTAGTCCCGGGCCGCTCAAACGGCGGCGGTTTGCCGTGGCGAACCTATTCGGAGCCAACCGCGGAAGCGCCATCATAGCGACGTCCGATCGCGGCATTTTTGCCTTGGCACGCATGGGATGATCTCAAGTCCAGATCTGAATATAGTCCGGATCTGGACATTTTGCAATCGGATCGTCCTATCTTTTCGGCGCTCTCTCAGAGCTGCCTGAGCAGCAGGACGGAGAAGCCCGCTCGTTCAACACCTGAGCGCCGACCTAGTCCTCGCATCATCTTGCGCGGCACAGCGCCGCCAAGTCGCGAATTGATCGCAGCAACAGGCCGTGAACGACCGGTTGGTCCTCATCGAAAATCAATCGCTCGGCCACGCTGAGGTTGGCGATGATCGCCTCGACACTCAGCGCCGGGCCAGACGAAAGAGCCTCCAGGAGCGCTCCTCCTTCCTTAAACAGCATCTCAAGGCGAGCATCGATCTCAGAGAGTTGGCGGCCGGCGGGCAGAGCGCGCTGTTCATCCGCGGAAAGACGATACCAATCGTGCTCCTTAATCAGGCTCCCTTCAATGTCGCCCCACAGCAGCATCAACCGGGTGCGTTCGCCTTCGACGGCGTGCCACTTGCGACAGATCGAAATGCTCGGTGCGGCGACCTCTTTGGCGCCCGTCCCTCCCGCGACCAGTGGCGCTCCGCCCGCGCCGCCTAATATATTGCGTCTCGACATTTTTGGCAGACGCACGACCGCGCCTCCCGTCTTTCGACGTGAGCCCATGAGCACAACTCTGTATGTTCGCCATCAGATGAATCGGTTCACATGATCTGAAACCTATCATATGATTCGTAACGTATCAATATGCGCTGCACAAATTCGAGCAGCGCGAGCGCTTGTTGATTGGAGCGGGCCCCAGCTAGCCAAGGCGTCTGGCGTTTCGATCCCGACTATTCGTCGCATGGAGAGCGCGATCGGCCCGGAGCGTAGTTCCGTCGTCAACGTGGAGGCTGTGCAACGCGCTCTCGAGGACGCTGGGGTGCTGTTTCAGGCGGCCGATGACGCGGCGGGGCCTGGCGTTCGCTTGAAGAAGTAGGATCAGATTGTCACCGCGGTCGCTTCGGCCATAACCCGGGCTCAGCGTTTATTGACGCCAATGACGGAACCGAGCCCTTCCCGGTCACCTGTGACATCCGCTCAATTGCCCTGAATCTGGACTGCGCCAAATTTGGGCCGCTCCACGCCAGAGGACTAAGCCGCTCGCTGCGGC
>NZ_DASXNL010000123.1:0-16528 GCF_036495085.1 Phenylobacterium sp.
GAGCGCTGCGACCGCATGTCGATGATGCATCGCGGCAAGGTCCTGGCGCAGGGACGCCCGGCTGACCTGGTGGCCGAACGCAAGGCCGCGAGCCTCGAGGAGGCCTTCATCGGCTACCTGGAGGAGGCCGCCGCCAATAGCGGCCCCACGCCCGCGGCAGGTACAGCCGCGGCGCCTGCAGAAACGCCCGCGCAGGCCTCGGCCGTGCCGCCGCCGCATGTCGATAAGGACGAGGGGCGCTTCAGTCTCTCCCGGGTCTGGGCATTCGCTCGACGCGAGGCGACGGAGCTGCGCCACGACCGGGTGCGCCTGGCCTTCTCGCTTTTCGGCCCGGTCCTGCTGATGATCCTGTTCGGGTTCGGCATCTCGATGGATGTCGAGCACCTGGCCTATTCGATCCTCGACTTCGATGGGACGAAGGCCAGCCGGGAATATTCCGACAGCTTCCGCGGTTCGAAATATTACGCCGAGCAGAAGCCCGTCTATTCGCGCGACGAGCGCGACTACCGGCTGAAGGCCGGCGAACTGCGCTTCGTGGCCGAAATCCCGTCCGGATTCGAAAAGGAGCTGGCCCGCGGCCGCCAACCGACGGTCAATTTCAACATCGACGCCGCCCAGCCGTTCCGGGGCGAGACCACGCGCGGCTACATCGAGACCACGCACGCGCAGTACCAGAACGCGCTTCGCGAGACCAAGGGCCTTCCGCCGGCCGGGGAGGCGGTGAAGATCGTTCCGCGCGCCCTCTACAACCAGTCCTTCGAGAGCGTCTACGCGCTGGTGCCGGGCGACATGATGCTGCTGCTGATGCTGATCCCCAGCATGCTGACCGCGCTCAGCGTGGTGCGCGAAAAGGAGCTCGGCTCGATCGCCAACTTCTATGCGGCGCCGGCCAGCAAGGCGGAATTCCTGCTGGGCAAGCAACTGCCCTACGTGGTCGTGGGGCTCATCCAGTTCGTGACCCTGACCGCGCTGGCGGTCTTCCTCTTCCATGTGCCGATCAAGGGAAGTCTGCCAACGCTCGCTCTGGGCGGGGTTATCTACGCGCTCGCGGCCACCGGCTTCGGACTGCTGGTCTCGGTCTTCGCTGCGACCCAGACCGCCGCGATATTCGCCGCCGCGGTCATCAGCATCCTGCCGGTGGTGCAGTTCTCCGGAATGTTCGTGCCGGTTTCCTCGCTGACGGGGGCCGCGTCGGTCGCCGCGAAAATCTTCCCCAGCACCTACTTCCAGGCGATCAGCGTAGGCACCTTCACCAAAGCTCTCGGGATCGACACGCTGTGGCCGAATATCGTCGGCATGTTCGTTATATTTATCGTATACTTCACTCTGTCTGTGGTCTTGCTGAAGAAGCAAGAAAAATAAGATGGAACCTCTACTCCATATTTACCGTCTTGGGATAAAGGAGATGATCAGTCTCTCGCGAGACCCTGTTCTCCTGATCCTGATCCTCTATTGCTTCACGTTCTCCGTCTACACGCCGTCCAAGAGTGCGGTGATGGAGGTCGCCAACGCCTCGATCGCCATCGTCGACGAGGACAACTCGGAAGTCGCGCGCACCATCCAGGAAAGCATGCTGCCGCCGCTCTTCCTGAAGGCGCAGTCCATACCGTTCAGCGAAATCAACCGTGCCATGGACACGGGCAAGTACACCTTCGTCGTCAACATCCCCCCGCGCTTCCAGGCCGACCTCGAAAAGAACGCAACGCCTGAGTTGTCGATCATCACGGATGCGACGGCGATGAGCCAGGCCGGGCGTGGGCCCTCCTACATCGGGAGCATCATCAACAACGCCGTCCAGCCATACTGGAGCGGCCGGGCGAACCCGGCGAACGCACCGCTGGTCAAGATCGAGACCCGCGCGCTGTTCAACCCCAACCTGAAGCAGGGCTGGTTCGTCGCCATCAACCAGGTGATCAACAACATCACCCTGCTCGCCATGTTCCTGACCGGCGCTGCGGTGCTGCGGGAGCGGGAGCACGGCAACATCGAGCACCTGCTGGTCATGCCGCTGCGCCCTTACGAGCTGATGTTCGCCAAGATCTGGGCCAACGGGCTCATCGTCCTGGTGACCGCGATCGCCTCGCTCTACCTGGTCGTGAGGCTTGCTATCGGCGCACCGGTGCAAGGCTCGATGCTGCTGTTTGCGTTCGGCATGGCCATCTACCTGTTCTCGGTGACCGCGCTTGGGGTGATGCTCGCCACGATCGTCCGCTCGATGCCGCAGTTCGGCCTGCTGGCCTTCCCGATCTTCATCGTCATGAGCCTGTGCTCGGGCGGCCAGACCGCGCTAGAGAGCATGCCGGTCTGGCTGCAGAACGGGATGCAGGCCATGCCCTCCACCCATTTTGTCAGCTTCGCCCAGGCGGTCCTGTTCCGGGGCGCCACCTTGGAGATGGTCTGGCCCGACATGCTGAAGATGCTGGCGATCGGCATCGTGTTCTCGATTTTCACGCTCTACCGCTTCAGAAAAATGCTCGCCGCCGTGCAGTGAAAGGGTCAAGCCATGAAAGCAGCCCCTTCGACAAACCGTCAGAAGATCGGCATCCTGGCCGCGCTGCCGGCCGCGCTCATACTTGCCAGCTGCATGACCGCAGGCCCGAACTACAAGAAGCCTGAAGTCGCGGTGCCGAGCGCGTTCCGCTCGCAGGTGACGGCCTCGCAGGCCAGTTCATTGGCCGATCTGCCCTGGTGGAACGTCTTCGAGGACAAGACGCTGCAGGCGCTGATCAACGAAGGCCTGGCCAACAACTACGACGTGCAGGTCGCCGCAGCCCGCATCGAACAGGCGCGCGCGCTGGTGGGCGTGGCCCAGTCGGAAGGAAAGCCCCAGCTAGGCTATGACGCGGCCGCCGGGCGCGAGACGACCTTCGCTCCAGCTCCTGAGGGCAATCTCGGGACCGTCACCTTCAACAGCCTCGGCGCAGGGCTTAACGCCTCGTGGGAGTTCGACATCTGGGGTCGGATCCGGCGTTCGACCGAGGCTGCCCAGGCCAATCTCTACGCCCAGGAGGAGGTCCGCAGCGGCGTCTTGCTGACGCTGGTGAGCGACATCGCCACAGGCTATTTCCGGTTGCTCGAACTGGACCGGGAGCTGGTCATCGCCGAGGAGAGCTCGCGTGTCTTTGGGCGGACGCGGGACCTCTTCAAGCTCCGCTTCGAAGCCGGCCGCGACAGCAATTTGCCATACCAGAGGGCCGAGGGCCTCTATAACGCCAGCATCGCCAGGACCCACGATCTGCGTCGCCTGATCGGGCAGCAGGAAAATGCGCTCAGCGTGCTCTTGGGCGGCTATCCCCGCACGATCGTGCGGGGCCGCGGCCTGCTCGAACAGGTCACGCCGGAAACGCCGCTAGGCTCAACCACCGACCTGCTCCAGCGTCGGCCCGATATCCGCGCCGCCGAGCAGACCATGATCCGCGCCAACGCCGAGGTCGGCGTGGCGATGGCCGACTTCTTCCCGCGGATCGGGATCGGCGCGCTCTTGGGCGGAATTGGTGTGGGCATTTCCGACGATTTCGACGGCTTCACCGTCGGCCGCCTCGCGCTCAGCGTCACCGGACCGATCTTCACCGGCGGGCGGCTCCAGGCGATCTATCACGAGCGGCAGGCCTTCTGGAACGAAACGGTCGTCCAGTACCGCAAGACGATCGTGATCGCGTTCCAGGAAACGTCGGACGCCCTGGTCGCCCAGCAGACCCTTGTGGCCCGCCGCGCGGCTCTCGAGAACCAGGTGACAGCGCTTCGGCGATCCTCCGACCTGGCCCTCACGCGCTACGACGCGGGCCGGGCAAGCTACTTCGAGGTCCTGGAGGCCCAGCAGCAACTGTTCCCGGCCGAGGACGAGCTGGCCCAGACCCAGCGCGACGAGTTGCTGGCCGTCGTGGGCCTCTACAGGGCGCTGGGGGGCGGCTGGAAAACTCCTGCTACAGGCCCCCAGAGCGCACCAGCGGCCGGACTGGAATGAACACGCGCTTCGCCCGGCTGAGGGAGGCTCGGTCGTGTCGGGCCCTGACCACGCGGAACCCTAGCGGCCAGCAGAGGCGGTACGGAGATGTCTGAAGCGGCGATGAAGGCTGGAGAAAGACGCCACGAAAAGTTCGAGGGACTGGTGGAGCGCGCCCAGCGCTACCCGCCTGTACCCACGGCCATTGCCCACCCCTGCGATGAGGTCTCCTTGCAGAGCGCTGTCGAAGCGGCCCGGCTAAAGCTCATCGTTCCCATACTCGTCGGACCGGCCTCCCGGATCGCCGAAGTCGCTGCGCAAGGGAAGCTCGACATCAGCCCGTTCGAGGTCGTCGATGCGGCGCACAGCCACGACTCCGCGGCCAAGGCAGTGGGGCTGGTCCGGGCCGGTCGCGCCGAAGCGCTCATGAAGGGCAGCCTGCACACCGACGAACTGATGGGCGAGGTGGTGTCACGCGAGGCCGGCCTGCGCACCGCGCGGCGTGTCAGCCATTGCTTCATCATGGACGTCCCCGCCTACCAGAGCGCCCTTATCGTCACTGACGCCGCGGTCAATATCGCCCCTACGCTCAGCGACAAGATCGACATCGTGCAGAACGGCATCGACCTGGCCCATGCGCTCGGCGTCTCCGACGTCCGGGTTGCGATCCTGAGCGCCATGGAGACCGTCAACCCAGGCGTCCCCTCGACGGTCGAGGCCGCCGCTCTCTGCAAAATGGCCGAGCGGGGGCAGATCACCGGGGGGGTGCTGGATGGGCCGCTCGCGCTCGATAACGCCATCAGCCCGCAGGCCGCTGCGATCAAGAAGATCGTCTCGCCGGTGGCGGGGCGGGCGAACATGCTCGTCGTTCCCGACCTCGAAGCGGGCAACATGCTGGCCAAGTGCATGTCGTTCCTGAGCGGGGCCGACGCGGCCGGCATCGTGCTTGGCGCACGGGTGCCGGTCATCCTGACCAGTCGCGCGGACGTCCTGATCACCCGCCTGGCGTCGTGCGCGGTGGCGCAGCTGGTCGCAGCCGCTCGTCGCGCCGACGCTGCTGCGGCGCTGCACTGAGGTTCAAGCGATGAGCGATTGCATCGCCGTCCTCAACGCCGGCTCCTCGAGCATCAAGTTCGCGCTCTATGAGGCGGATGCGGCTCAGGCGCTCATGTTTCGAGGCCAGGTCGAGAGCATCGGGCTCTTACCCCATCTGACGGTCGAAAGCCCCGACGGCGGACGGGCGGTGGAAAGGAACTGGCCCGCCGAGGGGTTCGACCATCGCGCCGCGACGCAGGAGATCATCCGCACGGCGCGAGAGTTGCTCGAGGGCAGGGCGGTTGCCGCGGTCGGCCACCGGGTGGTCCATGGCGGGGTCAGATACGCAAGCCCGATCCGCATCGATGCCGAGGTCATCGCCGCGCTCATGGAACTCGCGCCGCTTGCGCCGCTGCATCAGCCGCACAACCTGGCCCCGATCAAGGCGATCGCCGAGGCGGCTCCGGACATCGTCCAGGTCGCCTGCTTCGACACCGCGTTCCATCGTGGTCAGCCGCCGCTGGCCCAAGTCTTCGCCCTGCCGCGTGAGTTCACCGACGCCGGGGTCCGGCGATATGGCTTCCATGGCCTCTCCTACGAGTACGTCACCACGCGTCTGCGCGAGGTCGCGCCGGACCTCGCAGATCGCCGGCTGATCGTCGCTCACCTCGGCAATGGCGCCAGCCTCTGCGCGGTGCGTGATGGCCAAAGCGTTGCGACCACCATGGGGTTCACCGCCGTGGACGGGCTCGTCATGGGCACACGCTGCGGCTCGATCGACCCCGGCGTCTTGATCTACCTGATGGACGTCCACGGCATGGATGCGCGCGCTCTGGAGGACCTGATCTACAAGCGTTCGGGCCTCCTGGGCGTCTCGGGCCTGTCGTCGGACATGCGCACCCTGCAGGCCTCATCCGACCCAGCCGCAGCCGAGGCGGTGGCCCTCTTCATCTACCGGATCGTCCGCGAGATCGGCTCGCTGAGCGCAGCCCTTGGCGGCCTGGACGGCCTGATCTTCACCGGCGGCATCGGAGAGCACGCCGCCGCGGTCCGGGCCGAGATCGGGGCCGGATCGCGCTGGCTCGGTCTTGAGCTGGACAACGCCCGAAACGCCCGCGGTGAAGGACGCATCAGCAGCGAGGCCTCGGGCGTGGCCGCCTGGGTCGTCCCGACCGATGAGGAACTGATGATCGCGCGGCATACGGCCGCCGTGGTGGGAAGAAGGTGAGCACAGTGCGGCGCGCTCGATACCGGGAGCCGGTCGTATCCCTAGAGGGAGGTCCAAGATGAAGACCAAGGCCTACGAGGAGCACCTGCGGGAACTCCAGGTCCAGCTGTGCTACCTCCAGGATTGGGTGAAGGCGACAGGCGCCCGCGTGATCCTCGTGTTCGAGGGCCGCGACGCGGCCGGTAAGGGCGGGCTGATCAAGGCGATCACCGAGAGGGTCAGTCCACGGACGTTCCGCGTGGTGGCGCTCACAGCGCCGACCGAGCGTGAGAAAACCCAGCTGTTCGTCCAGCGCTACATCCCGCACTTCCCGGCGGGCGGCGAGATCGTGATCTTCGACCGCAGCTGGTACAACCGCGCCGGGGTGGAATACGTGATGGGGTTCTGCACCGAGGAAGAGCGCGATCAGTTCCTCCAGGGCTGTCCGGCCGTCGAGAAATGGATGGTCGAGTCCGGGATTATCCTGATCAAGACCTGGCTTGAGGTGGGGATGGAGGAACAGGATCGCCGCTTCGAAGCACGTATGACGGACCCGCTTCGGCAATGGAAGCTCAGCCCCATGGACCTGGAGGCCTTCGGGCGCTGGTACGACTACTCGCGAGCCCGCGACACCATGCTGGAAGCGACCGACCGCAAGTTCGCGCCCTGGTTCATCCTGCCCTCGAACGACAAGAAGCAGGCCCGGCTGAACGGCATCGCCCACATCCTCTCGATGATCCCCTACGAACGGGTGAAGAGGCCCCAGATCAAGATGCCCAAGCGCTCCGACAAGGGAAAATATGACGATGAACTGAAGGGCCGCAGAGTGGTCCCGCAGCTCTACTGAGGCCGCTGGATCAGGGAGCCCGCGCAGCCTCGGCCGTATCCGCCCTCCACCTGCGGGTTGCACCCGATGGCTGGAGAAGGGTCAGGCGCTACCGTGTCAGGGGGACGCAGTTCGGATGCCTGAAGAGGAACCGCTGATGGACATTCGGCAAATCCCCGAGCGTGGGGCCGCGCTCCGTCATCTTGACCTTACTCAGCCGCCGCCTGGATCCGACCGACGGGCCTTGATGACGCCAAGCGAGCTTGCAGTGGCGCTCGCCATGGCTCTGACCCCAAAGGAGACAAACGCGAACTCCAAGGAGACTTCGGAAGGCGGCCTCGCGGTCCCGGTGACCCTCGGTTGAGTTAGGATAATGCCGCAGTCGGACAGCCTCGGTAAGGGTGCGCTCCGGGCAACCGCCATCGCCTGGCTGATCACCTCGATCTACTATTTCTACCAGTACGTGATGCGCTCGGCGCCGGCGGTTATGATGCCGGAGCTTTCCGACGCCTTTGGCCTCACCGCCGTCGGCCTCACCTCGCTGGTCGGCCTTTTCTACTACGGCTACGCACCCTTCAGCCTGGTGGCGGGCGTCGCCCTCGACCAACTCGGGCCGCGGCGCGTCGTGCCGCTTGGCGCGGCGCTGGTGGCCGTGGGCGCCTTTCTCTTCGCCTCGGGCGATCCCACACTCGCAAGCATCGGCCGGTTCATCCAGGGCGCGGGCGGGGTCTTCGCGCTGATCGGCGCGGCCTATATCGCCACGACCAACTTTCCAGCCTCGCGCGCCGCGACGCTAATCGGGGCAACCCAGATGTTCGGAATGGCCGGCGGCTCGGCGGGCCAGTTCCTGGTCGGTCCCGCGATCTCCGCCGGCCTTCATTGGCGCCAGTTCTGGCTCCTCATGGGTGTGGCAGGTGTGGTTGTCGCGGCCCTCCTGGTGGTCTTCATGCCCCGGCGAGAGGCGAAGGCCCGATCCGCCGGATCGCATGAAGGCTGGGCGAGGGCGGCGGCGGTCGCGATCGCCACGGTGTTTCGCAATCCGCAATCAATCCTTTGCGGATTGATCAGTGGCCTGATGTTCATCCCGACCACCATCTTCGACATGGTGTGGGGCGTGCGCTTCCTGCAGGAGGCCCACGACATGCCTTATGGGCTCGCCGTCATGCGCTCGGCCGCCGTGCCCTTCGGCTGGATCATAGGCTGTCCGCTGCTCGGCATGCTCTCCGACCGGATCGGTCGGCGAAAGCCGGTCATCCTGGGCGCCGCGGTAGTCCTGCTCCTCTGTCTTGTGCTGATCCTCTACGTCTCTCCCGGTGTCCTCCCTCCGTTCAGCCTGGGGCTCGTCGCCGGGATCGCATCGGGGGCGGCCATGCTCCCTTACACGGTCATCAAGGAAGCCAACCGGCCCGAACACAGCGGGACCTCGACCGGGGTCGTCAACTTCATCAACTTCTCATTTTCCGCGCTTCTCGGCCCCGTCTTCGCCGGCTTGCTCATGCGGGCAAGCGCCGGCGGGGAGCGCGACGTCGCCGACTACCGGGCGGCTTTCCAGCCGTTGGTATGGGGCGTCGGCCTGGCGATCGTCCTGACCCTGCTGCTGCGTGAGACCGGGAGTGCGAAGCGACCGGTCGTCGCGCACGCGACCTGATCGACCAACCACCAATGCCGGCGGGTGCGCCTGCCGCGTTCGACATGGAGGACAAGATGGCCAGCGAAACCATTGACGCGTCCGTCACCAGAGGCGGCCCGGCCCATCCGTCGGGATTTCGCTCGGGCCTGTGGGACAAGGAGATCAACGTCCGCGACTTCATCCAGGAAAACATCAGGCCCTACTACGAGGACGGCTCCTTTCTCGCCGGGCCGACTGAAAGGACCAAGGCGATCTGGGCCAAGCTGCAGGCGCTCTTCGTCGAGGAACGCAAGACGAGCGTGCTGGATATCTCGCAGATCCCCACCTCCATAACCGCCCATGACGCGGGCTACATCGACAAGGACAGCGAAGTCATCGTCGGCCTGCAGACCGACGCGCCGCTGAAGCGTGCGATCATGCCCAACGGCGGCTTCCGCCTCGTCCTGACGGCGCTGGAGACCTACGGCTACAAGCCTGACCCGGCGGTCGTCGAGACCTTCACCAAGTACCGAAAGACCCACAACGACGCCGTCTTCGACGCATACACCGCCGACATTCGCCGCTGCCGCAGCTCACACATCCTGACCGGGCTTCCCGACGCCTACGGTCGCGGGCGGATCATCGGCGACTATCGCCGCGTCGCGCTCTACGGCGTCGACCGGCTGATCGAGCGCAAGAAGTTCGAGAAGGCCGCGCTCGACGACGCCTGGTCGACAGATGAGATCATCCGCGACCGCGAGGAACTGGCCGAACAGATCCGCGCCCTGGGCGAGCTGAAGGAGATGGCGGCCAAATACGGCTTCGACATCTCTGGCCCAGCGAGCACGGCCAAGGAAGCCGTCCAGTGGCTCTATTTCGGCTACCTCGCAGGTGTGAAGGAGCAGAACGGCGCGGCGATGTCTCTCGGGCGCACCTCGACCTTCCTCGACATCTACTTTGAACGCGACCTGGCGGCGGGGACCCTCACCGAAGAACAGGCGCAGGAGATCATCGACGACTTCGTCATCAAGCTGCGGATTGTACGCTTCCTGCGCACGCCCGAGTACGACGAACTCTTCGCAGGCGACCCGACCTGGGTCACCGAGTCCATCGGCGGCCTCGGCGACGACGGCCGGCCGTTGGTGACCAAGACCAGCTTCCGCTACCTGCACACGCTCTACAACCTGGGGCCGGCGCCGGAGCCTAACCTTACGATCTGGTACTCGCCGCGGCTTCCGGAACCCTTCCGCCGCTTTGCGGCCAAGGTCGCGATCGATACGAGCTCGATCCAGTTCGAGAGCGACGAAACCATGCGCCGTACCTGGGGTGATGACGGTGCGATCGCCTGCTGCGTCTCGCCCATGCTTTTGGGCAAGCAGATGCAGTTCTTCGGCGCCCGCGCCAATCTGGCGAAGTGCCTGCTCTATTCGATCAACGGCGGCCGCGACGAGGTTTCCGGCAAGCAGGTCGCGCCGAAGTTCGAGCCGGTGCAGGGCGACTATCTGGAGTTCGACGACGTCCTGGAGCGGTTCGAGCGGATGATGGACTGGCTGGCGGGCGTCTACGTCAGCGCCATGAACGTCATCCACTACATGCACGACAAGTACGCCTATGAGCGGATCGAGATGGCGCTGCACGACTACGCGCCGTTGCGCACCATGGCGTTCGGCATCGCCGGCATGTCGGTCGTCTCCGACAGCCTCTCGGCGATCAAGTACGCAAGGGTGAAGGTGGTCCGCGACGAAACCGGACTGATCGTCGACTACGTCACCGAGGGCGAGTTCCCGACCTTCGGCAACAACGACAACCGGGTCGACCACCTCGCGACCTGGCTGGTCTCGACCTTCATGACAAAGCTGCGCAAGTACCCCGCCTACCGCAAAGCCCTGCACACCCAGTCGGTGCTGACCATCACGTCGAACGTGGTCTACGGCAAGGCGACGGGCAACACGCCCGACGGGCGCAGGCTGGGCCAGCCCTTCGCCCCCGGGGCCAACCCGATGCACGGGCGCGACAGCCACGGCATCCACGCCTCGGCCGCCTCGGTCGCAAAGATCCCCTACCGCGACGCCGCCGACGGGATCTCGCTGACCACAACCCTGGTGCCCACCGGCCTCGGCTCCAACCCCGAAGACCGGATCACAAACCTGACCGGCATCCTCGACGCCTATTTCGGTTCGACCGGCTACCACATGAACGTCAACGTCCTGAACCGCGAGACGCTGTTGGACGCCATGGACCATCCGGAGAAGTATCCGAACCTCACGATCCGGGTCTCCGGCTATGCGGTCAATTTCATACGGCTGACCCGCGATCAGCAGATGGATGTGGTCAACCGCACGTTCCACGGAGCGTGAGATGTCGGACCTTACCGATGGGCGGGAGCCGCCGCTGGAGGCCAGTCCTTTCGATCTGAGGGTGGATCTCGGTAAGGCGGTGCCGGAGGTCGACGTTCGTGCGGCGCTGAAGTCCGGCGACATCGGATTCCTGCATTCCTTCACGACCGGCTCGGCGGTCGATGGTCCCGGGATCCGGCTGGTCGCCTGGACCACGTCGTGCATGTTCCGCTGCCAGTTCTGTCACAACCCCGACACCTGGATCCTTTCGAACGGCATCCCCGTGACCCTCGAGCGCGCGATCGAGGAACTCAGAAAGTACGTGAACGGGCTCAAGGTGATGGGAGGCGGCTTCACTCTCTCGGGCGGTGAACCGCTGATGCAGAACCGCTTCGCCGTCAGACTATTCGAGGGGGCCAAGCGCATGGGCGCCCACACCGCGATCGAGACCAACGGCGTCTACGGCGATCGGCTCACCGACCAGGAGTTGGCGACCATCGACCTCGTCATCCTCGACATGAAGGGCTTCACGCCGGAACAGCACAAGCGCGTGACGGGAGCCGACAACATGAAGGTCCTTGAGTTCGGCAGGCGGCTGGCCGAGCTGAAGCGTCCGATGTGGCTGCGCTATGTGCTGGTTCCCGGCCTCACCGACGTTCCAGACGAAATGAAGAAGGTCGCCGCGTTCGCTGCCTCCCTGGGCGTCGTCGAGCGCGCCGAGGTGCTGCCCTTCCACCAGATGGGCCGGTTCAAATGGGAGAAGCTTGGGCTGGATTACAGAATGGCGAAAACCGAGCCGCCGTCGCAGGACATGGTGGCCGGCGCCGTAGAGATCTTCCGGTCAGCGGGACTGCAGGCCTACTAAGCCTTCGGCTCAGTTCCCGCACCAGGCCGGCTACCTAAGCCGGCTTGGCGCAGGGCCTGGCTAGCCGCCCAGCGGCGCATAGAAGCGCAGCCGATAGAACTGGGTCTCGGCGCGCGAGATCCCGAAATCGTTGTCGGTGGCGAGGATCAGTTCACGATCCGATATCACCGCCATCCCCTCCAGATCGGGTGCTATGCCACTCGACGCGTCAGTGGAAAACATCAGCGTCTTGGCGAGCTGTGTCCCGCCCGAGAGCTCGACACGATAAATCCGGGCGCTCTTGGAGATGCGTTCCAGGACCAGCAGCCGGTTGTTGCTCACTGCCGCAAGTTCGCAGATCTTCAGGTCGTCGATCCCCACATCACCCGCTGCGGCATCGGCCGTGAAGCTGGAAGGGGGGTCGAACGGGTATTCGAACTCCGCCTCAAGCGCGCCCGTCTGCGCGTCCAGTTTCCAGATGGCCGCGTGGGTCCGATCGACGCCGCGACGATCGAGTGCGCTTTGGAAGGCGGCGTAGAGCCAGCGGCCATCCGGCGAAACCGCCAGGCCCTCGAAACCCCGGTTCATCCGCCGCTCGGCCGCCCTTGCGGGCAGAAGCGCCTCGCCGCCCGCAGCCGCGACGCCGGCGGGTGTCCAGCGCCGACGGACGACGCCCTCGACGTCGACCTTGATCAGCGACGGACCGTATTCCTCACCCACCCAGAACGAGCCATCCGCCAGGACAGCCACGGATTCGGTATCAGCGCCCGCGGGATCGGGTGCGAGCCTTACGCCCTCGACATCGAAGGCGGGCTCCATTTCTGCCTGGTGGCCTGCGGGCAGGACCCGGCCGGACACCACCTCGCCGTTCGGCATCCGGAGCGGCAGGCTGCGCAGGAGTTCGACGCGATCGCCGCTCACCTGCAACTCTGCGAGTGTCGGCCCGATGTGTGGTGCGGGAAGCACCTTGGCGCCCCGCAGCCCGCGCAGGGGCTCAAGGGCCGTCAGGCCGTAGTCGTCAATCGCTTCGGAAATCTTCAGGTTCGGGCCGCGATCGCCGATGCCCCAGAAGCGCCCGCTCGTGTCACCCGGCCGGCAGCCAAGGCCCGATCCTATGCCCAGGGTCAGCCGGAGCACGCCGCCGGGCAGGGCGATCTCACCCATCGGCGGATCGCGCCAGCTGAGCGAGGTGACCTCAGGCGGCCGCATGGAGCCACAGGTTCTGCGGCGCGAAGTCCATGGTCTCGCCCATCGGCTCGATATGGTTAGGGTCTGGTCCGCCATCGCCCAGCCAACGCGCTCCGTCAGCCGGCGCCAGCCCCTTCAGCAGGTCCTGCCGGCCCTTACGCAAAACCCAGGCTCCCAGCAATCGTCGCCCGACCCTGCAACCGCGCCGTGGTCGCGGCAAGCGGCGGAACGCGAGGAACGGACGGACCGCTACCGCGCCATGTTCAGCACCTGGACCTGAGTGAACTCCACCAGGCCTTCTTCCCCCAACTCGCTGCCGAGCCCGGAGAACTTGGCGCCACCGAACGGCAGGTGCGGCTGCAGATCGGCATGCTTATTGATCCAGACGGTGCCTGACTCCATGCCCGCCGCCAGATCCCACGCCTTGTCGCTGTCCTTGGCCCAGATGGACCCGCCCAAGCCGTAGTCGGAGGCGTTGGCGCGCGTCACGGCGTCGGAGGCGTCGGAGTATCTGATCACCGGCAACACTGGGCCGAACTGCTCCTCGTCCACAAGCTTGGAACCGTCGGTGATGTCGCGAACGATGGTGGGCCGGATGAAATAGCCCTTGTCGCCTTGGCGGGCCCCGCCAGCGATCACCTTGCCATCCCGGCGCCCGGCCTCGATGTAGCCCAGCACTTTGTCGAACTGGGCCTTGTTCTGAAGCGGGCCGAACTGGGTGCCCTGTTCCAGCCCGTCGCCCAACACCGCGGCGTCCGCCAGCTTGGCCAGCTCGTCGCACATGGCGTCGTAGATGCTCTCATGGACGTAGACCCGCTTGGCGGCGATGCAGACCTGGCCCGAGTTCTGGAAGGCGGCGGCGAAGATCTTCGGGGCCGTCAGCACGGGGTCCACGTCGCCCATCACGATCGCTGCGTCATTGCCGCCAAGTTCCAGGGTGACGCGCTTCAGGGCGTCTGCAGCGCCGGCCATCACGCGCTTGCCCGTTTCGGTTGAGCCGGTGAAGCTGATCTTTCGGATGTCGGGATGCTTGGTGATCTCGGCGCCCAGGTCATTGGCGTCGGCGATCACGTTCAGCACGCCTGGCGGCAGCAGATCCTTCACGAGCGCGGCGAAACGCAGTGTGGTCAAGGGCGTCGTGGCCGCCGGCTTCAGCACGATCGTGTTGCCCGCCAGCAGAGCCGCAGGAACCTTGAAAGCCATGAGGATCATCGGGAAATTCCAGGGCACGATCGCCCCGATCACCCCTAATGGCTTCCTGCGGATTTCCACCTTCGCATCGGCGGTGTCCTGGACAACCTTGGCCGGCAGGTCGAGGCTTGCGAAATAGCGGAAGAAGGCCGCGGCGCCGAACACTTCCCCCATCGCAGCCTCAAGCGGCTTGCCCTGTTCCTGGGTCAGCAGCCGGGCGAGATCAGCGATATTGGCTTGAATGACGTCGGCCATCGTGATCAGCGCCTTGCGGCGTTCGTCGATCGGAGTTGCGGCCCAAGCCGGGAACGCGGCCTTGGCGGCGGCGACCGCCTGATCGAGCTGCGCCTTCGAGGCCCGCGCGCACTGGGCCACTGGCTCTTCAGTTGCCGGGTTGATGACGTCCATGACGGAGTCGCCGTCCACCAGATGACCGTTGATCAGCAGCTTGAAGTCAGACATCGCATCCTCCGCGGGCTTTGGTTCCTGACGGTCCGCTCATGACGCAACGGCGGTCAAGTCTCGTCATCGCGCCGGTCGCGAGGCCCCTATTGAGATTTGCCGGCTAGGAACGCCATCGACGGTGCGGCCAGCGGTACGATGCTCAGCTGCTGCTCGATCGCCTCGGGCACATTCCTTGGCAGCGGCAGGTGAGCCTTTTCCTTGCTCCAGGTCTCGCGAAAAGCAGCCACGGTATCGGTTGCCGTACGCAGGACGATGGTTTCTGGAAGGCCCGCCTTTCCCGCCAGGTTGGCGAGTTCGTCGCGGCTGAAGTCCGCCCATCGCCTGGTGCGGACCACTTTCATCGCCGCGTTCTCATCCGGAAGGTAGGCCGTGGTGGCCACGAAGTCGTAGGCCGGCGCGAGGGTTGCGTTGATCCCATCGCGATAGAGCAGGGACCAGTTCTTCACATGCATGTCGGCGTTACCGATCAGGGCGTTGAACACCAGGCGCCGAATGAATTCGACGACGCCGGCCTCGCCGGTCTCGCGCCAAATGACCTCGGCAATGTTCCGGTAGGAGGCACGTGTGTATTTCTCGGCCGGGTAGAGTGCGAATACCTGGGCGAAATCCTCCATGTGCAGGCGCTCTTTGCCGTAGGGTCGGTCAAACCGGGAAATGGCGTAAGCCGCGCCGTCCAGGCGGCCGAGCCCATCGGGCAGATTGGCGATCTGGTCCAGGGGCAAGAGTTGGATATCCGGGACCTCGATGCCGATTTTGGCGGCGAGAGTCATCATCGAGAACTCGTTCTGGGAGATGCCTTCGTAGCGAGTGGAGGGAAGCTTCACGATCCAGTCGCCGCCCGCGCCGTGCGCGGGGATCGTCAGCCCCCCGCCAGTCTTCCCCACGGCCGAGAACTTCAACTGGACCCCCGCCAGTGAGAACCGCAGGACCTTGTCAGCCGCTTCGGTTCTTGCTGTGGCGCGCCGCTCCTCGCCGCCATCGGTGAGGTCGACGCCATCGGCCGTGTGCGCAGTTACGGCGCCCGGCAGGTCGCTTCCCAGCGCTGCGAGAAGATGGAACTCCCGGGTGGCTTTCACACCGGCCTGTGCGGCGAGGTAGTCCCGCAGCGGGCCTTCGGGCAGCAGGTTGGAGAAAAACGGCGACAGTCGTGTCTGGCTCGGCCGCTGATCCAGTAATAGCAGCCCGGCATCAGATTTGAATGAGAGGCTCAAGGTCGGACGCGCAGGATCGTCCGCATAGGCCTCATCGAACGTGAAGATGGTCCGGTCGCCTCCGAGGTCCGTGAGTTCCCCCACGCGACGTTCGCCGAGCCGGATTTCGAGGCTGTCGGCCATGATCTAGGGCTCGTCTTCGAGGCTGTAGGCCGGGCGCTGAGTGTCCGGCTCGAGGGCGACCAAGCTGTTGCTAAGGCGCTCAAGCCGGTCGAGGTGTCGATCAAGCCTGGAAGGGTCTGAGCCAGCTTTCACTTCGGCCTCGATGTTGGTCGCGATCGCGGAAAGTTCCGCCGAGGTCCCGCTATTGCGGATCGCCCGGGTCAGCCGGTAAATCTCTTCTGTGAGGCCCGCCAGGCGCTGCACGGCCGGGCTCTCCCCGCGGGTGGCCTGAAGCGCCCTTACCGTCCGGTTGAGGATGATCGTCGCGCCGCGAACGGTGCGCAGTTCGGCCGTCACGCCAGCTTCCCGAACGAGCGCCTGGACCGCGGTCAGCGCGTTCCGCGGCGTGAGCGTCACCTCAAAGTCGAGCAGCCGCGCAAGTTCGAGAAGGGTCGATAGCCGAAGATCGACCGTCCCGCTTTCGATGCGAGAGATCTGCGCCTGCGTCATAGCGGCCTTGGCGCTGAGCACGCGTTGAGACCAGCCCTTAGCAATTCGGGCTTTCCGAAGG
>NZ_DASXNL010000124.1:0-4588 GCF_036495085.1 Phenylobacterium sp.
GTTTCTCTCCGCAATTGGCATCCGACGGGCGGGGAGCCGGCTCCCGCCCCGTCCTCGCCCTGCCAGGGTCCGGACGCGTCGGACGAGGTCGGCTCCCGTCCAATTCGAGAGCGGCCGTGAGCGTTTGACGGCCACGGCAAAGTTCGGCCGAGACGGCGGCTACGCTGCGACGATCGTGGAACGACGACGAGACCGCAGCACCGCGCCGAGACCGCCGAAGCCCAGAAGCATCATCGCCCAGGTGGTGGGTTCAGGAACCCCGCCGGAACTTGATTGCACAACAGAGAAATCATCGAAACCGATGAAGGCGGGATCATTTCTTCCCGCGAAGGTCAAAGTCGTGATGTTCGATGTGGCGAGTAGGCCGTTGTAAGTGAAGTAGGTCCACTGGCCGGATACATCGTAATCCGTTACGCCCAAGGACGAGCCGTTCCAGAAGATGTTGAATTGCTGGGCATCTGGATTGCTCGCGCTGACGAAATCATTAAAGACTTCGAAGCGCAGGTCGTAGGTCTGTCCGGCGTTCGTGTTTAGATCCTGGCTCAGGAACGCCGCCGGAGTGGTCACGCATGACGACCCTATGCAGCCTGTCGCGGCGGCGGTGTGGCCACCAAAATTGACGCCCTGGTCCATATCACTACCGGACCAAAAGCCGGGCCCGTCTTAAAAACTGGGATCCTGAACGATATTTGTGCCGGCCAGAGCGCCCGTAGCTCCGAACATGGCCGATAACGCCAGCGCAGCGCTGGCCGGGAGAGCACTTCTCAGCTTCGCAGTAATTCCCCCTCTCGCACATGCGCTGCCTCACATTCGGCCACGCTCCAAAACAGCGAAACCTTAACGGCCATTATGGTCAAGCTTGATCGCCCGTGCGGCGAGTACGCGCACGGCAAAGTTCGATGATTTGATGCTTTGCGCCGCATGAACGGCCCCGGGGTCTGCTGCTACACGCAGTCCGGGGGTTATCGCGCCTTGATCACCCCACAAATTCGAACCAGTACCCACCCCCGGGATGGCTGACCATTGACTTTGGGCTGCGGATTCGTATTTTCCGCCGCTCTTCGAACATCCGCCGTCGGCTTGCCCGTCCGGCCCCGCGCTTAAGGACCCGCCATGGCGAAGCCCGCCTCCATAAAGATCCGCCTGAATTCCTCGGCGGATACCGGCTTCTTCTACGTCACCAAGAAGAACGCCCGCACCAAGACCGACAAGCTGGTCATGAAGAAATACGATCCGGTCGTGCGCAAGCACGTGGAATTCCGCGAAGGCAAGATCAAGTAGTCTTCGGAGATCGCGGACTAACAACGAAAACGCCCGGGCCTCGCCCGGGCGTTTTCCGTTTGGGGGCTAGCTTTTGCCCCCCGCACTCTCCGCCGAACAACGGTGCTGCTTTGATAAGCGCCGCCTCGTGCGACGGGATGGCCCTGTACCGCGGCCGAGGGCCGCGGCCGCCGGCCTAGGCTGCCTTCGTGATCACACGGTTACGGCCCCGGGCCTTGGCTTCGTACATCGCCTCATCGGCGCGGCGGACGAGCTTCACCGGCGTATCGTCGAGACGCAGGCTCGCAGCGACGCCAATGGAAATGGTGACGGTAAGCAGTTCCTCGCCCCCCATCGCCCTGAAAGGCGAGCCCGCAACGTGGAGGCGGATGCGTTCGGCGATGCGCTGGGCATGCTCGAGGTCGGTCTCCGGCATCACCACCACGAACTCCTCACCGCCGAAACGGACCGGCACGTCGATGGCGCGGACGTTGGAGGCAAGCCGCACCGCGAATTCGCGAAGCACCTCGTCGCCGACCGCGTGGCCGAAGCTGTCGTTGATCTTCTTGAAATGGTCGATGTCGATGACCAGCAGCGCCACCGGATCGCCCCCGCCCACCACCGCACGGCGGACAAGCGCATTGAGCTGGCCTTCCATGTAGCGGCGGTTGTGCAGACCAGTGAGTTGGTCGGTCACCGCCAGTTCGAGCGACTGGTCGAGGTTGTCGCGCAGGAAGTCGGTGTAGCGCTTGCGGCGGATCTGGGTCTTCACCCGGGCGGCCATCTCCTGGGGGTCCACCGGGCGAGGCAGGACGTCGTTGACGCCGATCTCCAACGCCTTCACCAACCGCGCCCGCTCGTCGAAATCGACGATGGCCAGAATCGGCAGGCTGCGCGTGGCTTCATCCGATCGAATCTGGGCGGCGAACCGCAGGCCGTCGAAGCTTTTGGCGGCCGCATTGACAATGATCAGGTCGACCGGGCCGCGGGCTGCGAGAACGGCCATCTCCGGGTCGGTTTCGGCCACGGGACGATGCTCAACCGAAAGCTCGGCGCAGACCCGTTGGGCCTGTCTTTGATGATCATCGACCACCAGAATACGGCCGCCCCCACCGCCCAGGCGCGAAGCGACGTTGGCGATGACGCCCATGCGGCGGCCCGAAGCCTCGCGCTCGCGCAGTTCGTCGAGCACGGACTTCAAGCGGGTCAGGCTGCGCACGCGGGCGAACAGCATGACGTCGTCTATCGGCTTGGTCAGGAAATCATCGGCGCCGGCTTCCAGACCGGTGACACGGTCGGCGCGGCCGTCAAGGGCGGTCAGCAGCACCACCGGAATGTGACGGGTCTCAGGATCTTCCTTCAGCCGGCGGCAGGCGGCGAACCCGTCCATGCCCGGCATCATCACATCCAGCAGGACGATGTCGGGCTTCTCGGCCGCAGCGATCGCCAGCGCAGTCGGGCCGTCCGATGCCGTCAGAACCTCGTAGTATTCCGCCTCGAGCTTGGCCTGCAGCAGGCGGACGTTGGCCTCGACATCGTCCACGACAAGGATGCGCGCCGACATTCTGGTGTCAGCTCATCAGGCGCTTGATGGTGTCGAGGAAATGCGAGACGGAAATCGGCTTGGAGATATAGGCCTCGCAGCCCCCCTCGCGGATCCGCTCTTCATCGCCCTTCATGGCGAAGGCCGTCACGGCCACCACTGGGATGGACGCCAGTTCGTCGTCCTCCTTCAGCCACTTGGTGACCTCCAGACCAGAAATCTCGGGCAGCTGGATATCCATGAGGATCAGGTCGGGGTGATGCTCCCGCGCCAACGCCAACGCCTGGAGGCCCTCACGGGTCTGCAGCGTCTCGTAGCCCTGGGCGTCGAGAAGATCATGAAAGAGCTTCATGTTCAGCTCGTTATCCTCGACGATGAGGACCTTCTTGGCCATTTAGGACCCGGCGTTGTTTGTTGAGGTCACCGCGGGACAGCGGACTTCCCCACCCTCCTTTGTTCATCCCACGGATATCCTTAAAATTGTCCTCCCGGTAACCAGGAGCGTCGGAAGGCCGTCTGCGCGACGAGCCTCTGCAGGCGTTGGCGTGGACTGTCATGGGGCGCCATTCGTCATCCCCCAGCGGCCCACTCGTGAGGCGTCGCTCCACTCCTGTCGGCCATTCCACTGGGGCCAAGCCGCGCGCACGGGGCCCCTTCCCACGTAGCCCTCCGGTGGAGGCCGCCTTGTGGATCGGGGGTTCGGCCCTGAAGCTGTGCTCGTAAGGACGTCCTTGAGAGCGCTCGTAGCTGCACAGCATGGCCCAGATGAGTGTGATCACGGGCCCGGTGCGCTACCGGCGCTGGCGTCCGGAAGACAAGCTGGCGATCCTGGCTGAGGCGTTCGCGCCGGGGGCGACGGTGTCGGACGTCTCGCGCCGCCTCGATGTGGCGACCAGCCTGATCTACAAGTGGCGCCGGCAGGCGATGGCGCCGCCGGCGGACCCGGGGTTCGTGCCCGCGACGCTCACTGATGAGCGCGATCAGAGCGCGCGGGCGAGCTCGGCGGCGGTGATTGTCGTCGACCTGGCCGGCGGCGGACGGGTCGGCATCACCGCCTCGGCGCCGGCGAGCCTGGTGACGGCGACGCTGCGGGCGCTCAGGTGATCCCGGTCCCGTCTAATGTTCGCATCTGGCTGGCCACCGGCCACACCGACATGCGCAAGGGGATGCAGGGCCTGGCCTTGCTGATCCAGGAGCACCTCAAGCGCGATCCGCACGTGGGGGATGTGTATGTCTTCCGAGGCCGCCGCGGCGATCTGCTGAAGATCGTCTGGCACGACGGCGTTGGGCTGTCGCTCTACGCCAAGCGCCTGGACCGCGGACGGTTCGTCTGGCCGCAGACCGTGGGCGGCGCGATCGCGCTGAGCGCCGGTCAGTTGGGCTACCTGCTGGAAGGCATCGACTGGCGTAACCCGCAGCAGACCTGGCGTCCGCAGAGCGCCGGATAGGGCCGCAAAAAACTTCAGTCCCCCTGCATTTAGGGGCGCCACAAGCCGCCGGATTTGTGATTCCATCCGGGTCATGGACACGGCCATCGAGGCTCTGCCGGACGATGTTGACGCGCTGAGGGCGGCCCTCTTGAGCGCCCGCGCCGAGCTCGCCGAGGCCCACGCCAGGACCTCCGACGACCAAGCGCTGATCGCCCATCTGAAGCTGCAGATCGCCAAGCTAAACCGCGACCGCTTCGGCCCGCATTCCGAGCGCACGGCCCGCGTGCTCGATCAGATGGAGCTGCAGCTCGAGGAGCTGGAAGCCTCGGCCACCGAGGATGAGCTCAAGGCCGAG
>NZ_DASXNL010000125.1:0-4669 GCF_036495085.1 Phenylobacterium sp.
CTCTTCAGACTGGAGAATACCGGGGTTCCGATACAAAGCGTTATCGAGCTTTCTTCGATATCTCAGGTCCCGACCCCCACCGATCCGAATGGAGACAACAGCAGGGAAGTCCTGCAACCGTTCTCGTTATCGTCGTGCTTCCTGCCTGACGGTACGACGACGGAAACCTTGGGTGTCAGGCAACGGTGCGCGCTGGTATCAACTTACAGGGTCGCCGATGCGGACCCCTTCGACTTGAACAAAGTGGTCGATTCCGCAACATGGAAAGGCGGGATACTCGTGACCTATCGGTTTGTAGACGGGAACGATTTTTTCTCAGCGTTTTCAGGCGGAAACATCCTCATCAGGGACGATCCGATTCCCGAACCGTCGACCTGGGCGATGATGCTGGCGGGCTTCGGCGGGCTGGGTGCGGTCCTGCGCCGCCGTCGCGCGCTGGGCGCCTTCGCCGCGGGCTTACGGGGCGCCTGAGCCGCATGACACCAGGAACCCGGCCTTCGACAGGGCCGGGGTCTCCTACGTCCGGCTTCACCCCACGCAGCCGATCTGAACGTCCGCATCGAGGCCTGGCGCTCGCGGGCGCTTGCGCCCCGGTCGGAGGAAACGTCCGCTTCTGAGCCGGCCCGCTCAAGATCGCCTTTCTCGGCGCGGGCGCTTCGCCGCCGCAACCGCCTTCCCGTCACCGGTGGTGTCGATCGACGTATAACGCGCCGCCGCACGCTGCGTCGGCGCTCCTTCTTGGGCCAAGGTCCCCCCTTCTTGAACGGTCGCCGGTTGGCCGCCTTGGGCGGTCAACTGGATCAAGGTCGACACGGTCGCCAGCCGCACGCCGCAGGCTTTCAATGCCGCCACCATTGCGAACAGCAGATCGCTCTTGATGCCGAAGGCTTGGCGGGCCGAGGCCACCCCGGCCAGGGCCGTGAACTCCAGGGCGCCGTCGGGTACATTGGTCAGGAAGACGCCCGGCGGCGGCTCGCGCAGCACCCCCGGGTGCGCGGCGAGCTGTTCCAGCAGCAGGTTGCGCACTTCGCCGGCGTCGGCGTCATTGGCCACGCGCAGCACGATCTTGACCTGGCCGAGCGCACCGCCGCTCGTCACGTTTCGCACGATCTTGGAGACCAGGTCGGAGTTCGGGACGATCAGTTTTGAGCGGTCGCCCAGCTCGATCTCGGTGGCGCGGATGTGAATGCGCCGCACATCGCCTTCCTGCTCGCCAATAGCGATCCAATCGCCCACCTTGACCGGCCGCTCGGCCAGCAGGATCAGGCCTGAGACGAAATTGCCGATCACGGCCTGCAGTCCGAACCCGATGCCGACCGAGAGCGCGCTGGCGAACAGGGCGATTCTGTCTAGGCTCAAGCCGAGATAGGCGCAGGTCGTGAGCACTGCGATCAGCGCGCCGAGGTAGGTAAGGCCGGCGGTGATCGAGGTTCGCAGGCCCACATCAACGCGGGTCTTGGGCAGGTAGGTCGTCTCCAGCCAGCCGCGGACGATCCGGGTTATCACCAGTCCGGCGGCGAAGAGGACCGCGCCGCCGAAGATCAGGCCCGGCGAGATCGAGATCTGGCCGAACTTGAACACCATCTGAGTGGATGCCGCGCGGGCGAGGATCTCCCGCGCGCTGGCCCCGAATGGGGCCACGATCGCCATCCACCCGAACGCCATCAGGCCAAGCCGCAGTACGCCTGACAGGAGAACGCCGATCTGTTCCAGCGCGTGGTCGGACAGGCCGGTGGCCGCCGCGATCAGGCGGCTGAGGGCGTGGCGCGGCGTGAACAGCGCTTCGCAAAAATCATCGACGAACCGCATCAGCAGGAACAGGCTCGCCAGCACCGTGGCGATCCAGATCAGCTCGCGCATGATGAAGCCGGCGAACGCGACATAGCCCGCCGTCACGGAGATCAGGGCGGCGCCAAGCGCCAGCCAGGCGGCGACCGCGGCCAGGATCCACAACAGACGCGACCGGGTCTCATCAGGATCTTCCTGCCCGGGCGGGGTCCTGCGCGCCCAGGCCAGGGCGGCGCCGACTGCGAGGACCTGGACCACCACTCCCAAGCAGCGGCTCGCTTCGCTGGCCGGCGGGCTGGCGTCGAGCAGTTCGCTGGCGCGCGACAAGAAGCTCACCAGGCCAACGGCCGCGCCGATAATCGCTGGAAACATCGCCAGCCGATTGGCGAATGCGTCCGAAACCGGCGCCAAGCGCCAGCTCGGCCGGGCCGGCGACAGTGTGCTCCGGCCGAGGGCGTCGATCGTGGCGGCGTACAACAACGCGACGATAAGGGCCCGCACGAGGCCCTCCATCGTGGGTGTCAGCCGAACGACGCCCGACAGGGCCGCATACAACAGGAGGCCCGCCAAAGGTGGCGTCAGACCGCCGACAAGCGTCAGCCACAGCGCGAGGGCGGACTTGCGGAGGCCCGAACCGGGGACGTGGGTAATCGACCAGCGCCGTCCCAGACGGCCGAGGAGGATCCGAGCCGGAACCAGCAGAAATAGGCCGAGCGTCGCCAGCACGGTGGACCAGACCTCGGCGATTCCACGCGCCGGCGCGGGCGCTGCCTGCTTGGCTTGGGCCGCGATGGCATCGCTGGCGCGTTGAAGATCGTCAGGCAGAGCGGCGGCGAAATCGCCCCAGAGCATGGGGTCGAACACCGACCGGGTGTGCGTCCACAGCCGCGCCGAGAAGTTCCGCCTGAGCCGCTGGGCCAAGGAGTCGCTGAGCTGGCTTGCCTCCACGGCCAGAAGGCGCGCCCGCTTCGACTCGTCATCGAGGACCTTCTGGAACTTGAGGAGGCGGGCACGGGCCTCGGCGACGTCCGGAGCCTCCAGCGGCTGGCCTGCGGCCGGCGCCGGTCCTAGTTCGGCCAGCCGCGCACGGACGTTTTGTAAGAGCGGTGAGAGTGTCGACAAGGCGTCCGCCAGGTCCGCCTGGACGGGCTCGAGCGCCGCTTCCTGAGCCTGCAAGGCAGCGTCATCAGCCGACCTGTTTCGAACTACGAGCCGTATGCCGTTCAAACGGGATTCGGCGTTGTCGAGCCGCGCATCCATAACGGCATCGGGGCGTGCAACCGCGGAGGGTGGAGGGCCCTGGCTTTGGGCGGACGCCGGGCCAGACCCAGCCGCCGCCAGCGCCGCCCAGGCAAAAGTCACCAGGAGACGGGCGAAGATCGCCGCTTTGCTACGCTCCCACGGGCTACTCATCCCGCCTTAATGCACCTCTCTGTCGTTAACTCCTGACCGGCCGTCGTTCTTGTCGATCGCGCCAGCGGCAATGTTGTGGCAGCCGGCGCCCGGGATCCATTGGGCTTTCGCGGTTTGGTTCCGGCCGGGCAACGTCAACTTCCCACCCCTTCTGCGACGATCGGAAGGTTTCGCTAGGCGCCATCCTCCCCGAGTCCCTGGGAAGCCCTAGGGCGGCCCAGACCCATCGCGGGATATCCCTGGCCGCCAGGTGGGGTAAGCGGCCCGCTGGGGCATCCTGGAGTCTAGGCCCGCATCTATCGAGGCATCGGCTTAGGCCCGGCCCGCCGGGTCTGCCGCCAGACCTCGGCCTCCCGCTGGTTCATCTCCCAGCAGAGCAAGGTCCGCCCGGCCCATTCGCCCAGATCCTAGGGCTTCAGGTCCAGGGCGGCCTTGCCGGCGGCGAGGTCGGCAGGGACGCTAATGTGGTCGTGGACGGCCAGCCATCGCCCGTCGGCCTTGCGGTAGGTCTGGGTGGCGCGCAGCCAGATGTCCGATGGCTCACCGGATTTCAGCGTGCCGGTGACGCGTTCAAGCATGAAGGCGACGGCGACCGTGTCGCCGGTGGCCACGTGCACGCTGCGCATCTCGACGCGGAGCGGCCCGGTGTACTGGGCGAAGAAGTCCTGGTAGTCCCGGCGGTAGGCCTCGTAGCCCACGTACTGCAGCGGCGGCACGATGTCGTACGCGATCACGTCGTGGCTGTAGATCGACATCACCGCGGCCACGTCCTTCTTCTCGAAGGCGACGCGCCAGTGCTCGAGGATCTGGCGGATTCGCGCCTGGTCGCTGGGCGGCGGCGTGGGCTGAGGCGCTGCCTGGGCCCCCGTGCACACAAGGGCCGCCAGAGCGGCGGCCAGGATGTTCTTCATGGTGATATCCCCCGCAGGTTCGCTTGCGTCCCACCCTGATCAGGGCGCCATCGCCGACGGTTGGCAAGCCGTCCGCTGCAGGCGGCCGGCCTCGTAAGAGCGCGCGGGAGCCCACTCCAATGCCTGCTCCCCACCCCGCGCGGTCTTTGGAGGTCTGCTTGGCGGCGCCGGGATCACACCGACGCCGCCGGACTGCCAGCTTGTATCGTCGACTTCGAACGAGCCGGCTCGCCGTCAGATTTCAATCTGTTCGATAGAGCCAGCGCGTCGTCGATCTCGATTCCCAGATAGCGCACTGTGCTGTCCAGCTTTCGGTGTCCCAGCAAGAGCTGACAGGCCCTCAGGTTGCCGGTCTTCTTGTAGACCGGCGCGACCTTCGTGCGCCGCAAGCTGTGGGCGCCGTAGGCCCCGGGGCTCAAGATCGATCAGTGCGATCCATTGATGGACAAGCCGGGCATATTGACGAGTGCCGATGTGGCCTCCGCGTCGAGACCGACTTGGAAACAACCAATCATCGTCACTTTGTCCGCGGCGATCGATCCACGCGGCCGATGCGT